>JBHYFG010000001.1:0-287741 GCA_051859645.1 Psychroflexus sp.
AAACTTACCTCATGGAACATTCAACACATGGGGAAATCCAAGTCAGACGAAACCATAAGCTATATGGCCAACTTACTCAAAGACTTTGATGTAGTTGCCATTCAAGAAGTAGTTGCAGGAAATGGAGGAGCTCAAGCAATAGCAAGATTAGCAGACGAACTAAATAGAAAAGGAGCCAAATGGGAATACACCATTAGCGACCCAACAAAAAGCTCACCCTATTCAAGTGAGCGCTACGCCTACCTATGGAAACCTAGCAAAGTAAAAATAGTAGGCAAAGCATGGCTAGACCAAAATTACGTACAAGAAATTGAACGCGAACCCTATATGATTAGGTTCAAACCGACTTATGCAGTAGAAGTTAAAGAATGAGCCGAACTACCTGCATTTAGTCGGGTTAATCCCGATTTAGTAAATCACCATGAGGGTGATTTGTAAAATCGACCAAATGGCTTGATTTACTTAATCGTTTATTCATTTGAAGATATTCTAATGAATAATTTGGGTTCAAGTACAAAGATGAGGTAATCACCATAGCTAACTTTCACGCAGTTCCCACCGCCAAACAACCCGAAACCGAAGTCAAATACTTCAAAACTTTCCCTGAGTTATATCAGGATGAGTGTCTCATTTTCTTAGGCGACTTCAATCTCCCTGAAACACACAATGTATTCAATCCATTACGTTCATTAGGTTTTACTACAGCACACACCAATCAAAAGACATCACTAAGAACCAAATGCGATACTCAAAAACCAAACGACTGCCTGTCTAAAGTCTACGACCATATCATTTTCAAGAAAAGTGAAATCAACCTTCTCGATAGCGGTGTATTACACTTCTACCAAGACTTTACTACTATTCAACTAGCAAGAAAAATATCTGATCATATTCCTATTTGGATGGAGTTTGAGGTAGATTATTGATTATCATATAATTAATTAAATCAATTTAATTTTGAAAAAAAAGTAGAATTTGCTTGAATTTTTATCATCTTTAAATCGCAAAAAACATATCAAAAAATGGGTAAATTTATCACTGGTAAGGAGCTCGAAGAAGCTGTTTACAATATCATATGGGAAGCTGAAAACACACTAATGATTGTTTCCCCTTACATAAAGTTAGATGATTATTTTAAAGAATTATTCAATAAACATAAAAACAATCCACACATTCACTTGAAAATTATTTTCGGAAAAAACGAAAGCGAAGTAAAAAAAAGCATGAGTATGGATGATTTTGAGTTTTTTAAAAACTTTTTAAATGTTTCTATAATTCATGCGCCAAATTTGCACGCCAAGTATTATGGTAATGAAAAAATGGGAGTAATAACTTCTATAAATCTCTATGATTATTCATTCAAAAACAACATTGAATTTGGTGTTTTTTCAAAACAAAGTATATTCAATAAATTCACTCAAAATGCAGACAATGACGCCTGGAACGAATGTTATGAATTAGCCGAAAAAAGTGATGTTGTATTTATAAAACGTCCTATTTACCAAACCAAAAAGATTCTTGTCAATCTTGGTAAAACTTTTGTCAAATCAGAAGTTCTTCATGACAACACAGACTTTTTTTATTCTTATAGAGGTAGACTTAACCAAAAAGATAATGTACTCCTAAGCGAGTTTCCCTCTGAGTTAGAACTTGGCTCTTTAAAAACCGAAAGACCAGATAGAGAAGTAATTAAAAAAGAAACAAAACCAAGATTTAATAAAATTGAAAAGGCAGTAAAAACACCTATACAAACAAAAGGATATTGTATAAGAAGAGGAGTCGAAATAAGTTATAATCCAAATAGACCATTTTCAGATGCAGCTTGGGAAACTTGGCAACAATTTAGAAATAGTGATTATCCTGAAAATTATTGTCACAAAACAGGTGAAAAATCGTTTGGAAACACATCAAAAAGAAACCCCATTCTAGAAAAAAATATAGAAATAGATTAACTTTAAAAATGGGAATTGTTTTCTTCTATTTTTTTTTAAAACAACGAAAAAAATACAAGTTATACATAGAGTCTAATACTAAGAGTCAATACCTCACCTTGAGATTAAATTTGGATCAAAATGGCAAAATTCACAAATCATAATTAAGCAGAAATAGACTTCTTATTTAAACAAATTAAACCTCAACCAAGCTTATTTCCATATTTCTGAGTTAGAAGATACGCATAAGTATTTGGTAAGAAATTTGGGGTGATTTGTTAGTATTTGGGTTTTGGGTATCATATTAATAATTAATATCTACAATAAAATGCTTAATATTGTAGTATATAATAATTGTGATTTATTAACTTAACCAAGTTTATTATCCTTAAATAGTTGTTCATACAGATATAAGTTGGGTACATAAACTAGTTAGCAAACATTTGAAAACTAACAATTAACAAACAAATTTTAATTTATGAATTTTCTTCGTGGATTATTATCAATTGGAATAATTATATCCTGTATGCTTAATTGGATTGATATTGATTTAGAAATAATAATGTTTTCTTTATCAGGTTTAGCGTGGACACCTTCGACAATTTTACTTTACTTATCAATATTTACGGCTGGATATGCATTTTACAATAGTTACAATAATTCAAACCGAAATTTATGGATATATTTAATAAATGGACTATATGGAAGTGGTGTGACTTTTTTTATATATCTCTCAATGAATGGCTTTTTTGATTTTATTTTTACAGTCCTACCGAATAAAGAAACAGATGATTTGACTTATGAATATGGTCTCGGAATTTATCTCACAGCATTTTTCTCTTTCTTACTTTTTCTGACAAGTTTTGACAAATCAGAAGATAATGATAATGTAAATTTATCTGACCGACAAAAAATAAAAGTGGAACAGCAAAGCAACAATAAATTCAAAGGATATGTGAAACAAAATAAACCAAATATAAATGAATGGAAAAAAAATAATCCAGGAAAAACGATAAACGATTACTACTCAAAATATAAGTGATTATAAAAACAGCTGCCAACAGCGGTTTGCAACAATGGCTGGGCTTTGGAGCTGAAACGAAAGGTTTAGGAATATTTACTAACTTTGAGAATTGAAACGAAAGTGAATTGCTATTTTGCCCGCCACTGTAGCAAGCCACGAAACGTTGTGCGGCATACAAGAAAAGCCAACGCACAAACAGTACATTTGGTTTTTGCCGACACGAATGCCAACGCTGAAAAAACCAAAAGAGCTGTTTTTTGCCAACGCTTGAAACTGAAATAAAATGCAAAAAAGAATAACACTTAAAGAAACTTTTTCAGAATATACGCTTACAACAGGACAAAGTTCTCTTATTGACGAATTGGACAAATTTCTGTCCGACAACTCAACTTGTTTTCTCTTGAAAGGGTATGCAGGAACAGGTAAAACTTTTATGATGAAAGGACTTACCGATTTTCTGACCGAAACAAAAAGAAGTTTTAGAATAGCTGCACCGACTGGAAGAGCTGCAAAAGTGATTTCTCAAAAAACGAAACGAAAGGCTTATACTATTCATAAAACGATTTATTCAAATAAAGACTTAAAAGAGTTCAAAACAAAAGACGAAAACGGAACTGAGACTTTTAAGTTTTACTACGAACTCAAAAACAACGAAGACCCGAACAATACAATCTACATTATAGACGAAGCATCAATGCTATCTAATGTATATTCAGAAGGCGAATTTTTTAGATTTGGTTCGGGCTTTTTGCTTAATGACCTTATTAAGTACATCAACTTTGATAACAATGACCACAACAAGAAAATAATATTTATTGGAGATAACGCACAGTTGCCACCTGTAAATATGAACTTTTCGCCTGCGCTTGATGGGAAATATTTGCAGGAAAATTGCAATCTTATTTCGAGTGAATTTGAACTTACAGAAGTTATAAGACAAAAATCAGAAAGCGGAATATTACACAATGCGACCAAACTACGTAAAGCATTAAACGCAAACATTTTCAATCAGCTTGATATTGAAACCAATTTTAAAGACATCAACAATACAAAACACGAAGAATTATTACCAAAATATCTTGAAGCCTGCAATAATACCATTGACGAAGAAACAATTATCGTAGCATATTCAAATTCATCAGTAAAGGAATACAACGATTTTGTCAGAAATCACTTTTTTCCGAACCAAAACACGATAACGGTTAACGACAAAATAATTTTAGTCAGCAATAACTACAATTATCCGCAAATGGAACTTTTAAATGGCGATTTCGGCATTGTAAAAGAAGTATCGCCAACAAATGAAAGTAGAACAATTAAATTAAAACGTAAGAACAGAAGAAACGAAACAATAGAAATTAGTGTGCCTCTAACTTTTAGGAATGTTACAATTACATTTACTGATGAAGATTTTAAGAAACACAACATTGAATGTAAAATCATAGAAAACTTGCTTTACTCACATCAAAGAGATTTGAGTTCAGATGAATTAAAAGCTCTTTACATTGATTTTAAAATCCGAAATCCAAAACTAAAACCAGGAACAGAAGAATTTAAAGACGCTTTGCGAAGCGATAAATATTTTAACTCTTTACGAATAAAATTTGGCTATGCTATTACTTGCCACAAAGCACAAGGCGGAGAATGGACGAACACATTTTTGAATTGCAAAACATCAATGGGCTATTTCAATTCAAGCTATTTCCGTTGGCTTTACACAGGAATTACAAGGGGAAAACAAAATCTATTTACGATTAACGAACCACATTTTAGTATTGCAAGCAATGTTCAACCACCTAAAATTGAGAATATTAAACCAAGAGAAGATATTCTTGAATTAAACATAGAAATCTCAGGAACAGAATTGCCATTTGATTTTTCAAATCAAACGGCTTTTGTAAAACACATTTATCTTACAATTAGTGAATGTTTGAAAGATGTAAATGTAAACATCAACGGCATCCGCCACACAAGTTATTTGGAACATTATACTTTTTCGCAAGGAAATGAAGTAACGGTTTTCAAAATCAACTACAACAGCCATAATAAAATTACAACAATACAAAAGCCCGCAAATTCAACTGAATTTACTGAAAGTATTTATACCAAACTTTCCAAAATTCAAAACAAGACAATCATAATTGCAGAACCCGAAGCAGACGAAACAGAATTTGAGTTTGAGCAATCATTTCAAAAAGAGTTTTACGAGAACTTAAAGGAAAAATTACAGCCTTTCCATTTTCAAATTGCCAAAATTGAACACAAACAATATCACGAGATTTATGAAATACAGAAAAACGGTTTTACAGCAACATACAAATTCTGGTATGACGGAAGATTTAGGTTCAAAAAAACGGAAATCATTCCGTCAAGAACAACAGGTTTAGTGGATGAAATCAATGAACTATTAAGTAAAAATGTTAATGTATGAGTTTATTTGATTTTAGCCGACAAATTGCCGACTTAAAAAAGGTGAAAAGATATTCAGAAGCACTTTCTCACTTTAAAGAGAACAAGTCCAATTTTTCTAAAGAACAGCTTTCTAATAATGAATATGTTGTTTCTGACATTATTTCTTGCCTCAGATACACCAATCAATTTGATGCTGGATTTCAATTCTTAAAAATATATGACATTAAAATTGATGACAGCCAAAAGGAAAGAATCTTAACTGCGTACGGTTGGCTTTTATGGTCAAAGTACAAAGCAGAAAATGAGAACGCCAGTAACTTTGATGATGAAACGCAATTCTTTGATGAAGACGAAGATGATTTTCAGCAACAGAATTTTCACTACGACAAAAACGAACTCATTGAAAGAATAGAAACGCTGATTCCCATTCTTCTGGGGTTGAATAGTGACTTTTCAAAAACACTTGTTTCAAATCTGTTTTCAATAGTCCTTAAATCGGAGAAGAAAAAACCTGCTCCTAATTGGAAACTTGTAAATGATTTTTGCAACCAGATTGACCCTACTCTTCTTTCAACCGACTGTTCAACTATTCAGGTTGAACGAAAAGGACGTACCCAGGATATGGAATTGGCATCCGACTTTGAAAATTGGTATGCATACAAAACCAAAGCCTTAATGAAATTAGGCGAATGGCAACAGTGTTTTGACACATCCAAAGAAGCACTTGAAAAGATTGAAAATTTTCACTATTCCAATGATGTTTGGTTCTCAAGACGAGTAGCTCTGTCAAAGAAAAATCTTGGGAATACAGATGATACAATTGAAGAACTTGAAACCATCTTAAAAAGGAAACGAGAATGGTTCATTCAGAAGGAATTGGCAGAACTCTACTTTGAGAAAGACGATTTGGACAAAGCATTTAAAATGGCAATTGATGCCATTAACAATTTCGGTCCTCTTGAATTCAAAGTTGACCTACTTTACTTAATCGGTAAAATTTTAAAGAAGCAAGGTGAATCTGACTTGGCATTTAAGCATTTTAGCCTTTCCAAACTTGTTCGCCAAGATGAAGAATGGAAAGTTCCCCAAAAATTGTTTGATAAATTAAATCAATTTGACCAAAATGAAATTCCATTGAGCGAACTTAAAAGTCTCAAATCAGAATTAAAGAAATATTGGAACGGGTTCAATAAAAATGACAAAAGAGAGAAGACTCCAAAACACAGAAACAACTCTGACAATTTACAAGGTGAAATCACAAAGTTGCTTCACGACAATGAACGTGGAAAAGATGGTTTCATTAAATCGGACAACAATGAATTTTATTTTTCAGCTTCACCAAATTGGCATTTAACACCTGATTTAACTGTTGGAAAGAAAGTGGTTTTTAAGGTAATACCAGCAACTGACGAAAAAAAAGAACAAACAAGAATATTAAAACTGATTGACTAATGAATCCAACGCTCAACAGCCACACACATTGCCAAGCCGCTCAAAGCAGCCGCACAAGTCAAAGCTTGTCAAAGAGTGTTTCTGAGCCAACGCACGGACGAAAAAAGAAAAAGTACGACCGCACAACATTGGCTATACGTAATGCGGGGGAAAGCGCTGATATGAAAGTAATTACATTAAGTAAACTAACTACTAAACAGTCAGGAAAGTGCTTCTAATCCGCTACTGCATATACACGCAAAACGTTGTGCGTCAGTATAAAAAGACAACGACAAAGAAAGTGACAAGAATGAAAAATAGAAATTATTGGGTAGTATCCCCAAACGTAAAAAATAATGACGAAGAAAATAAATGGAAAGAATTTCTTTCAAACAATCCTTATTCTTTTATTGGTTGGGACGAAGACAATCAGTTTGGAAACACTTTCATAAATACAATAAAAAAAGGAGATGTAATATTAAATGCTCAAAGGAAAAATTGGAAACCCCACGTTTTTGGAATTGGTATAGTTTCAAATGACAAATGCGATTGGCAAGAAATTGAAAATACTCCAAGCGGTGCATATTGCAGACAACTTAATCCGTATTTGACAAAAGAAAGAGTTTCTAAACTCAATTTAGATTTCAATGGAACAGCCTATTATGGTGCCAATAAACAAATACCTGCACTTTATCAATTACATCCTCATAGAAATGAGAATGACAAAAGTTTGGTAGAAATTATAGAAAAGGAATTAGAAATGGCAAAAAAAGAACAAGACATACAAATGTTTGTAGACTTACTGAAAACAAACAAAAACATCATCTTAACCGGAGCGCCAGGAACAGGCAAAACTTATTTAGCAAAACAAATTGCAAAACAACTTATTGGGGCAAAAACCGATGAAGAATTAGAAGAAAGCGGACAATTTAATTTTGTACAATTTCATCCTTCTTACGACTATACAGACTTTGTTGAAGGTCTGAGGCCAACTCCACCAGATGAAAATGGAATAATTGGCTTTGAAATTAAAGACGGAATTTTCAAATCATTTTGTCAAAAAGCTTCTGAAGCACAATTTTCCGAAATAGTTGACAATTTTGATGTGGCTTGGGAAAGTTTATTGACAGCAGTAAGAAATAATATTGCTCAAGCAGTTCTAACAACTATTGGTTCTTGGGATTATGGTTTATCTTCAAAAGACTCATTGAAATATTCCTCTGTAAACACCCCTTCTCAATACAATTTTACTATCACCAAAAAGAATGTGTACGATGCCTATCAAGGAAAGCAAGCAAGACCTTCAGGTGCTTTTCAAAAAGATATGGAGGATGTTGTAGATTATCTAAAAGACAATTTTGGATTAGTAGAATTTGTAAACAAAGAAGAAAGTTCAAATAATGGCATCAAAAACTATGTTTTTGTCATTGACGAAATTAACAGGGGTGAAATTTCAAAAATTTTTGGGGAACTCTTCTTTTCCATTGACCCAAGTTATAGAGGTAAAAAAGGTTCAGTTAAGACGCAATATTCAAATTTGCATAGCGATGAAAAAGAGGTTTTTTATGTACCCGAAAACGTCTATATAATCGGCTCAATGAACGATATTGACCGAAGTGTTGAAAGTTTTGATTTTGCAATGCGAAGACGTTTTACTTGGATTGAAATAACAGCAGAACAAAGTGCTGAAAATATGAGTTTACCAAATGACATTAAGGAAAGAATGCTTAATCTAAACAAGCAAATTTCTGATACAGATGGGCTTAATCCTTCTTATCACATTGGTGCGGCCTATTTTCTTGACTCAAACGGTAATGTAAGACAAGATATAGACAATGTTTGGAATTTGCGAATCGAGCCACTTTTAAAAGAATATTTGAGAGGTATGCCTGACAGCATTGAGAAAATTGAACTTTTGAAAAAAACTTTTTTAGCCTTATGAGAACAACCGATAATAATGGCGGAAAAAGTATTGATAAATTTGACAATTTAAACATTGCGGATTTATCAGTAATAGCAAATAGAAACCTTTTGGATTTACAAAACGATAATCCTGACTTGCTTGTTTTTCCTCATTCATTTGGTCAATATAAAGACGATATTGAAAAACCTCATATTTTCTCACTTGACAATGAAAACTTGACCACATATAATTTAATGGGGTTTATTGGACGAAATTCAACACAACTAACAATATCATCTCGCTTTGCCAAAGATGAAAACAACGACTATTTTTTGCATTATATGCTACAAAAAGTCTTTTCGATTAACCTTTTAAAATTTGACCAAACACCCAATAAGGAGAATATTTGGGATTTTCTTCTTTACCTTTTTCCGTACTATCTCAAAAAAGCCTATTCCCAAGGAATCTACAAAGCATACAAAAAGGAAGAATATAACGATTCAAATGTTAAGGGAAGTATTGATGTTAAACGCCATATACTTAGAAATATTCCGTTTACAGGAAAAATAGCTTATGCTACAAGAGAACACAGCTATAATAATAATCTAACTCAACTAATTAGGCATACAATTGAGTTTATCAGAACCCACCCTTATGGTAGTGGAGTGCTGACAGGTGACAGTGAACTAAGAGACATTGTGAGTAAATTTATTTTTGTAACTAATAAGACATACAATAGTAATTCGAGGCAAAAGATTATTACAGCCAATTTAAAGACTGTTACTCATCCTTATTTTACTGAGTATTCTGCATTGCAAAAAATCTGCTTAAAAATTCTTCGTCACGAGAAAATTACATTTGGTAAAGACAAGGATAAAGTTTACGGCTTGTTATTTGATGGTGCTTGGCTTTGGGAAGAGTATCTATACAAGGTTATAAAGGACTGTGGATTCAAACATCCAGAGAACAATAAAAAAAAGAATCCAATATTTTTATTCTCAGATGTGAATGGTTATAAACGCTATCCCGATTTTTGGAAAGAGAATTTCGTGCTAGATGCCAAGTATAAAAACTTCACTGAACCAATAGACAGAAATGATTTAAATCAAATAATTTCTTACATGTACGTAAAGCAAGCTACAATTGGGGGTTTTATCTACCCTACTAAAAAAATCAACGCAGCACTTAAACATATTGGAATATTGAATGGCTATCAAGGAGCGATAAAAATTTGGACAGTACCAATTCCAAACACAATAAATAATTTTGGGGAATTCAAAAAGGCAATGAATATGAATGAAATTGAGTTGAAGGCAAATTTGATGACAGATAAAACACCGAACGCACAACAGGCTTTTGGCTCAATGGCGGGTGACGTGGTTAATTGAATATTCTACCTCACATCAATCCGCCTCAGGCGGATGGTGTATTGATTCGCCGCGGTGGATGCTCCGAATTGAAAATCACGAACCCCATAAAACTTATAAAAAAGTGAGTAAATCCGCCACTACGCGAAGCGCCAAAACGTCACACCAACATTCAAAAAACACACTCTTAATCCATAAATGAAAAATTTATCTCAAAAAGCTATGTTAATCACAGTTTTGTTTTTTATCAACTGTTGGAAAATTGACAAAAAAGTAGTCAGCTTAAAAAATGATGAAAAGCATTTAACCATCTTAAAACTTGAAAACGCGAAGTATTTGATAAACGGAAAATACCACTCCGATAAAAAACCTCAAACTGATTATATTAAGGCTGATAAATTATTAGAATGGCATTCAGGATTAGCAAAATGGAATGAAAGTCAAATAGAAATATATTCTCATTATGGGGCTTTTGATACATTAGCTTCAAATGGTAAACTAAAAATTATAAAAGTATCAACTAAAGAATTTGAGGAATTGAAAAAGGATACAATTAACGGGTCACATACTTTTTTAGGAGTATTAATTTTACGCAAATTACTTTTCAAGCCTAAATAAAAAGCAAGAAAAATATCCGATCATATCCCTATTTGGGTGGAGTTTGAGGTGTATTATTAAGTAATCATTTAACCATTTTCAGTTAATTCAAATACCATATTATTTATGTTTAAAATTATAATTAATGTTTTCTGCCTTAAAAAATCATTAGAATTCAGTAATATTGTGTAATTTAAAAATTCTGAATACAATCTATCTTAATTATTAACTATTTTAATGGCTACTAATAAACATGCGACAATTAGATATCACGCTTTAGATAAATGCTTCAGTAACCACTGGCGCAAATTTTTTATTGAGGATTTAATCGACGCTTGTAATGAATCTATTTATGAATTTTCAGGAATTAGAGACGGAGTCAAAAGAAGACAAGTATTTGACGACATAAACTTTATGGAAAGTGAGCAAGGTTGGTCAATACCGCTTGAACGACATAAAGACGGAAGAAGAGTGTACTACCGATATGCTTACAAATCCTTCTCCATAAAAAACCAAGGTATCAATTCCGATGAAGCTAAACAACTACAGGAAACCCTTACTATACTTAAGCGCTTTAAGGGCATGCCACAGTTTGAGTGGATTGAAGAAATGCAAATCAGACTTGAAGATTCATTTAAATTAAAAGGGGATTTACAATCTGCGGTTGGTTTCGATCAAAATCCATATTTGAGAGGGCTTAACCATTTTACGGGAATTTTCCATGCCATACAAAACGGTACTGCTCTAAAGCTGCAGTATAAAAGCTATAAACATGAAGAAAAGATAGAAGCTATATTGCACCCGTGGTACTTAAAACAATACAATAATCGTTGGTTTCTTTTCGGCTATCATGAAGATTACAAAACGGTATCCAACTATGCTTTGGATAGGATTATCTCATTCCAAGAGGCAAAAATTGAATATCACAAAAACGAAACTATCAACTTTGAAGAGTACTTTGATAATGTTATTGGCGTAACCGTAAATGATAATCTTCTTACGGAAAAAATAATTTTAAAAGTAAATAAGGCTGTTTGGCCTTATATAATGAGTAAGCCGCTACACGGTTCGCAAAAAACAAAGAATATAACGGAGGAATACGTCATTTTAGAGTTAGAAGTAAAGATTAACCATGAGCTCATCGCCCTACTCTTTTCGTATATGGATGCCATTGAAATTATAGAGCCGTTAAGCCTTAGAGAGAAGTTTAAAAGCATTTGTCAAAACCTAATTAAAAAATATATCTGAACTGTGCACTTGCACTGCATAGATGATGCGGACTTTTGCGCAGTAATCAAAAAGTTATTGGATGATGATAGATTTAATCCCTAATGATGAGAAGTCAGTTTTGGAAATAAAAACAAAGCTTTGGAGAGCATTTGACGCACTAAGGCCTGAAGTCCAAGTCGAAGACTACTATGTAATATTGTTTCTTCTTTCATTGCACAAGGACAAAGTCCTGAAGATAGATTCCCGTGCTGAAGACAATTTTTCTTTTGAGAATATTGAAACAGCCTTATTAGAAAGTGATGTAAAAGAGCCTTACAAGGAGATTCTCGAATTCTTTCAACCTACTTTAAATTCTTTAAGCTCAAATGCGTTAAAATTAATTACGCAAACCATTTGCGATTTAGACCATTCAATAGTATCAAATAACTTCCCCGAATTATTCGATTCCGTTCTTTTCGATCTTTCCAAGTCTCAAGGAAAAATGGGAGGCGAATCAATTCAGCCTCTTGAAATCACACGCTTGATTAACCGATTAAGTCAACTTCCTAAAGATGCCAAGGTATACAATCCTTTTGCGGGTTTAGCTTCATTTGCGCTTAACATTCAAGAGGGCCAATATTATTTTGGGCAAGAATTTAATCCCAAAACACATGCTATTGGTGCTTTACGATTGATGGCACACAAAAAGACAGACTATACAAAATACGTATGTAATGACTCGATTTCGAGTTGGCCTGACAAGTCTCAAAAGTTTGACTTAATAGTTTCGAATCCTCCGTTTAGATTTCGCATAGGAAAGCACTATGGTAAACCCTTCTCTGAAGCCCAAACAACAGAGCTCTTTCTCATAGAACAGGGAATTAAGTCTCTAAAAAGTGACGGTAAACTCATTGCCGTTTTACCCGTAGGGTTTTTGTTTAACGGAGGCAAAGCTGAGCAGTTGAGAAAAAAACTTGTTGATGAAGACATTCTTGACACCATTATTTCATTGCCCGGAGGCCTACTGTACAATACAGGCATTCCCGTTATCATCCTTATTATCAACAACAAAAAAGATAACCCAGGAAAGGTAAGGCTTATCAAGGCAGATGCTTTTGTTGAATCAAAAAATGGGAGAATAAAAGTGCTTAATGATCGAATATTGGCAGAGTTAATTCTCAAGGATGACCATTCGTTTTTAGAGAAACATCCGCATTTCGAAAACTCAGTGTCAGAGCCAACTGTGGATTATCAGTTAGCTGGTAGTAAACAATATGATATAAACAAGCTTAATATCGAACGGACTGTTAAGATTAGCGAAATACAAAAAATTAGTTACAATCTTAATGTTCCTAGATATTTCCAAGAAGAGATTCCGTTAGAAAATAACGAAAAACTGGTAAAGCTGAAGGATATTTTGGAGTATGTGAGGGGACTTAGAGGTAATTTACCTAATACAGGAAAGCTTGTAAGAATTCGGGACTTAAAAGATGATAAGTTCGATAGTCGCCTAAATATTTCAGAAATCGAAGAGGTTGAGCTGCGTAAACGCGATATTCATCAAATAAATGAAACTTGCTTATTGTTAGCGATTCGTTGGCAGTCATTAAAGCCTACCTATTTTGATTTTGATGGCACCCCTATTTATAAAAATCAAGACATACTATCATTTAAAGTAAATGAGAGTATTGCAGATTATAGATACCTTATTAATGAATTGCATGCTGATTATGTTCAGGAACAACTAGAAGCTTATCGAATGGGGACAACTATTCCTTATATTCGTAAAGATGATTTATTGAAAGTTGCTATAAAACTACCTTCTTTACAAGAACAGAAAGCAAAAGTTAAGGGAATCTTTGAATTATCAGATAAATTAAAGATGCTGAGGGAAGAGCGTAATGCTTTGGCTCATGGTAAGACTTTAAAGCAATTCAGTGAGTTTGCTTCATTGAAGCATACATTAGGCAGACCCAGACAAAATATTCTTGATTGGTCTGACAACTTGTTGGATTTTTTAAGTAAGAAAAAGGAAGGCTTTGAAGTATTAAATAATGCCTTCACTGAATTCTACGATATTGATATTATTTCGGCTTTAAAGGAAATCAAACGTGATGTAAACTTCATTACTGATGTTCTTGAAAAAGGAGAAAACGGACTCGTGCTATCCGATTACGAAAAGAAAGTTATTCCTTTATCAGATATTAACAGTATCATTAGCGATTTGTCGAATAATGGATTAAAATTCAAGATAAAAAAGCTGTTGCTGGAAGGAGAAAAGCTCAAAGAAAGAGGTATTTCTGCTAACAAAACGCTTTTTAGAACGTTACTGGACAACATTCTAACAAATGCCAACAAATATGCATTTGACAGTAAAAACAAGAGTAATGAAGTCGTTATTGAGTTGGCCGAGGTTGATGATTACCTTGCAATGGAAATCAGAAATAACGGTAAATCATTTCCCAAAAACTTCGATAGAGAAAAGTTTATAACCAAATACTCTACTGCCGATTCCAGCAATGGAAGTGGCTTAGGTGGTTATGATATACATAGAATTGCATGTGATTTTAATAATCCAGATTGGATACTAGCACTTGAAGAAGACCCCCTCTTTAGAGTGAAATTCAAATTCCAATATCCAATTAAACTGATTAACTAAATTATGGAAGAAGTATTTTATAATGTTTTATGGATTGATGATGAGCATGAAACGCTCACAGGTACAAAAGGTCGCGCAAAACGAAATGGTATTAATTTGTTACCTTTCAAATCATTGAATAGCGGAATGGATGAATTGGAAAATAATTATCCATTCTACGATGCCGTGTTGTTAGACGCCAAATTCTTTGAAAATGAAGATGACTTAAAAGGTACAGAAGATACTTACAATGTGCATAGAGCCAAAGAAAGATTACTTCTGCTCAAAAAGAAATTTGAAGTTTTTGTCCTAACTGGTCAAGCTGAAGCTTATGAAGACAAAACCTTCAAAAAAGCGTTTACTAAGGTTTATAAAAAAGGGAGTGATCTGGAAATCAACCGTTTATTTTCGGACATAAAAGAGGCTGCCGCAACACAGGAGGACACTCAGATTCGTCATATTTATAAGCGTGTTTTTGATGTATGCACTGAACAGTATATTGGATTAAATGCTGCTCACGATTTATTAGAACTTTTAAAATATGATGGGTGTGAAACTGTAAAGTTTAATCAGATGCGAAAAATAATTGAAGACCTCTTTTTTGCTTTTCTTAAACATGATTTATTACCCTGTGAATTCTTCAAGCCAAACCCTGCTGTTTCAGAAATAAGTAAATTCTTAGCGGGTCAAGTCACGGTTGATGCATTTGCTAATTATAAACTAAAAGAAGAATCAATCATTCCAAAACAAATTTCGGAACTCCTAAAAAACATAATTCTTTTAACTCATTCAGGATCCCATAGAGGAAAGGTTGACGCTCATATAAATTCACTTAAAACTCCTTATTTGTTTAAAAGTGTCTTATTTCAATTATTAGATGTATTAGTTTGGTTTAAGCAATATATTGATTCCAAACCAAAAACAAAAAACTGGGAATCACTTGAAGCAGATAATGATGCTTCGCAAAATGAGACTTGGATTGAAGGTGAAGTAATTAATTACAATAATATAAAGGGATTTGCCTTTTTATCTCCTTTCAATGGTTCCGAAAATCAATTCATTCCACCAAATTTAGTTACATCTTTTTCCTTAACTAATGGGTGTAAAGTAAAAGGAGAAATTGAAGAATACATTGATAATCGCACAGGAGATCCAAAAACTAGAATTAAAAATATTGAATTTATATGACAAAAGATAAACTCACACTCTCCCAACTAGAGCAATACCTATCACGAGCAGCTTGGATCCTAAAAGGACCGGTGGATGCATCCGATTTTAAGGTCTATATTTTTCCCTTGTTGTTTTTCAAACGACTCTCCGATGTCTATGATGAAGAATACCAACAAGCCTTAGAAGAATCGGATGGAGATGTTGAATATGCCCTGCTTCCTGAATTTCACCGTTTTGAAATTCCAAAGGGTTGCCATTGGAAGGATGTACGTGAAACAACAACCAATGTAGGTCAAGCGATTGAAAAAGCTTTTCGTGGTATAGAACAAGCTAATCAAGAATTGTTGTACGGTATTTTTGGAGATGCGCAATGGAGCAACAAAAACAAATTGTCGGATAGGTTGCTCACGGACCTAATTGAACACTTTTCACAATACACCTTATCCAATTCCTTAGTGGAGCCCGATATTTTAGGGAATGCTTACGAATACCTAATCAAGCATTTTGCAGATTTGACCAATAAAAAGGCGGGAGAGTTCTACACACCGCGTTCAGTTGTTCATTTACTAGGTTTGATTCTCGATCCGCATGAAGGTGAAAGTATTTATGACCCGGCGTGTGGAACAGGAGGCATGCTGCTGGAATGTGTGGACCACCTTCGCGATAACAAAGAGGATTACCGTACATTGAAATTGTATGGACAAGAAAAGAACTTGACTTCCAGTTCTATTGCGCGAATGAACATGTTCTTACATGGCATCGAAGATTTTCAAATTGTTCGTGGGGATACCCTAAGGAATCCGGCATTCTTTAGCGCAGATGGGTTAAAAACCTTTGACTGTGTAATTGCAAATCCACCCTTTTCACTTAAAGACTGGGGTTCAGATAACTGGGCCAATGACCCCTACGGCAGAAACATTGCCGGTGTGCCCCCAAAGGGCAATGGAGACATGGCTTGGGTGCAGCACATGATCAAATCCATGAATAGCACAGGGCGAATGACGGTAGTTCTACCTCATGGAGCTTTATTCCGAAAAGGTGCAGAAGGCAAAATCCGAGAGGCTTTGTTAAAGCAGGATTTATTAGAGGCTGTAATTGGTTTAGGACCAAACATTTTCTATGGCACTCAATTAGCTGCTTGTGTGATGGTGTTCAAACAGAATAAAGAAGACCACAAAAAAGGAAAAGTTCTCTTTATTGATGGTTCCGACCAAGTTCGAGTAGGAAGGGCACAAAACTACCTCGAAAAAGAACACGTGGAACAAATCTTTTCTTGGTATACCGCTTTTGAAGAGGTAGAAAACTATGTAAAAATAGCTACTCAAGAGGATTTAAAGGAGAACGATTACAACCTCAACATTCCACTTTATGTGGAAAAAATAATAGAAGACAATTTACCAAGTGTAGATGAAGCATTGACTGATTTGAAACAAGCTTGGGAGGCAAGTCAAAAAGCGGAGGAGAAATTTAAAACGATTTTAAAGAAATTTACCACAGAGGTCACAGATTAGCACAAATGGAATTAAACGATTTAACATACAAAATAATCGGATGCGTGTACAAGGTACACTCCGAACTTGGTCCAGGGTTATTGGAATCAACCTATGAAGTGTGCCTTGAGTACGAATTGTTAAAAGAAGGATTAAGTGTTGAGCGGCAAAAAGCGCTGCCCGTTATTTATGATGAAGTAAAATTAGATGCTGGTTACAGAATTGATCTTTTGGTAAACAACCAAGTTATTCTGGAATTAAAATCTGTGGATGAAATAGCACCCATCCATCAGGCGCAAGTAATGACCTATTTGAAGCTATCGGGATTGAAGCTTGGTTTGTTGCTAAACTTTAATGTAAAACAAATGAAACAAGGAATTAAACGAATCATTATGTAAAAATTCACCACAGATTGCACAGAGAAACACAGAGAAAGAACTCTGCGAAACTCTGAGGCCTCTGTGGTGCAAAAAATATACTATGACACAAAAGGAACTCGAAAAATACCTCTGGGGAGCAGCCACCGCATTACGCGGAACCATAGACGCAGGAGATTACAAACAGTACATCTTCCCCCTACTCTTCTTCAAACGCATTTGCGATGTGTACGACGAAGAATTTGAAAATGCCCTGGCCGAAAGCGATGGCGATATGGAATACGCTGCCTTTGCTGAACACCACCATTTTCAAGTACCAGCTGGTGCACATTGGAACGACGTGCGCGAAACCACCACCAACGTGGGGATGGCCATACAAAACGCCATGCGTGAAATTGAAAAAGCCAATCCTGATACTTTGTACGGCATTTTTGGAGATGCGTCATGGACCAATAAAAACCGCCTTACAGATGAAACTCTAATCAATTTGATTGAGCATTTCTCGCAACACAAACTGAGCCTGAGTAACGTGCCCGACGACAAACTCGGTAACGCCTACGAATACCTCATTAAAGAATTTGCAGACGATAGCGGACATACCGCAGCGGAGTTTTACACCAACCGCACCGTGGTGACCCTCATGACCAAAATCATGGACCCGCAACCGGGGGAAAGTGTGTACGACCCTACTTGTGGCTCCGGTGGTTTGTTGTTAAACTGCGCCTTGCACCTGAAAAGCGAAGGCAAGGAATACCGCACCCTGAAATTATACGGACAAGAAATCAACCTCATTACCTCCGCCATTGCACGTATGAATATGTTTATGCACGGCATTGAGGAATTTAGCATTGTACGTGGCGATACGCTTGCACAACCCGCCTTTTTGCACAACGATACACTCAAAAAGTTTAATGTGATACTGGCCAACCCGCCTTACTCCATAAAAGCCTGGGACCGCAAGAGTTTTGAAAACGACCCCTACGGCCGAAATATTTGGGGAACACCACCACAAGGTTGTGCCGATTATGCGTTTCAGCAGCACATACAAAAGAGCTTAGACGAACACAACGGACGCTCCATTTCGCTTTGGCCGCATGGCGTATTGTTTAGAGATAGCGAAGCCGAAATGCGCAGAAAAATGATTGAGGAAGATTTGGTGGAATGCGTAATTGGTTTAGGTCCCAACTTGTTTTACAACTCTCCGATGGAGGCGTGTTTGTTGATTACTAGAAACAATAAACCCACCCACAAAAAAGATAAAATTCTTTTTATCAATGCCGTAAATGAGGTAAAGCAAGAAAAAACAATGGGTTATCTCTTAGATGGACACATTGATAAGATCTTTTCAGCTTACCAAAATTTTATAGACGTGGATAATTTTGCGGCTTTGGTTTCCAAAGATGATGTGTTGGCTAACAAAGGAAATATGGCGATTAGTCTCTATGTGCAACCTGAAAAAGCGAATGCAGAGGCAGAAATTCCGTTTGCTGAGGCTTACACGAACTGGGAGAATGAATCTCAAAAGTTGAAGTTGGCCATGACAGAATTATTCACTTTAATTGAACGCTAATGGATGTTATGACTGAAAAATTAGAATTACAACTGGATAAAAGTACTTGGACACCTGTTAAGTTTGGTGATGTAGTGAAAGAACCAAAAGAAAACTGCAAAGATCCATTAGCCGAAGGTATTGAGCATGTGGTAGGTTTAGAACACATTACCTCTGGAGATATACATTTACGTAACTCAGCAAGTATTGAAGAAAGCACGACTTTCACCAAGAAATTTGCGAAGGGTGATGTACTTTTTGGAAGAAGAAGAGCTTATTTGAAAAAGGCCGCTCAAGCTAATTTTGATGGAATTTGTTCCGGGGACATCACTGTTTTTAGAGCAAAACCGAATCTATTGCCTGAACTTTTGCCATTCATTGTAAATAACGAAAAGTTCTTTGACTATGCCGTAAAACATTCTGCTGGTGGACTCTCTCCTCGCGTAAAGTTTAAGGATTTAGCCAACTACGAATTCCTCCTCCCCCCCAAAGCCGAACAGGCCCGTTTAGCCGAATTGCTTTGGGCGATGGATGAAGTGATTGAGCGGGAGAGGGAGGTGTTGGAGAGGTTGAATATTAATAAAAGGTCCTTTGAAAAAGCTAACCTGCGGAAGTTTAGGAGAGACAAAGAGATACCCTTCGGATATAAAGTATATAAATTAGAGGAAATTGCTGAAATAACTGGTGGATCAACACCCTCTAGAGACAACCCTAAGTTTTGGAATGGAACTGTTCCATGGTTAACACCGACTGATGTAACTAATCACAATAGGATTGAACTTGAAGAGACGAAGGAACAAATTACAGAAGCTGGTTTAAAGAATATTTCGAATCGTATATACCCTCCTGGTGCTATATTATTTTGTTCTAGGGCAACAATCGGGTATGCTGTAATTAATGCAGTTCCAATGTCCACAAATCAAGGTTTTTCAAATTTTATAGTTAATGATAAAGTACGAAATTACTATTTGTATTTTTTATTAAAACACTTAACACCTGAATTAACAAGACTTGCAGGCGGTAGTACTTTTTTAGAGATTTCAAAAAGTTCAATAAGGAATTTCAAAGTGCTTATACCAAATGTAGCCACTCAGCAAAAAGTTGAAAGGATATTGGTAGATTTTGAGAATAACCGATTAAACTTTGAATCCAAAATATCCAGTTCCAAAGCATTATTAAAGAGTTTAATTAATCAGGTGTTTTAATTTAGTCCCAATGAAAAAAATTAACCGCATAATTCTACAAAACTTCAAAAGGTTTGACAGCTTCGATTCTCCATTGAATAATAGGTTAAATATATTTATTGGGGATAATGAATCGGGCAAGAGTAGCATCCTAGAAGCTATTGATATTGTGCTTAGTGGTAGTAGAAGTAAAGTAGAAACCATTGGAATTTCTAACCTACTTAATAAAAATGCGGTTCGAGCCTTTTTTGATGCTGGGAAACACTACGAACAACTTCCTGTAATGATAATAGAACTTTATTTAAATGATTGCGGCAACTCTGATTTAAATGGAGACAACAATTTATTGGGTATTAATTCAGATGGACTCTCCCTTATTTGCGAGCCTAATATTGAATTTAGTAAGGATATCAAAGCTGTTTTGCATCAAGAAGGAGAAAACTTTCCTTACGAATTTTACTCGATTTCATTCAAGACATTTGATGGCAGGAGCTATTCCGGTTTTAATAAATATTTCAATCACGTCCTACTGGATAACTCTCAAATTAACAATGAATACGCTACAAAGAGCTATATAAAAAAGCTCTTTCATGGAAATGCAGACGTGGCAAGTAGAAGTGTTTTCGAAAATCATTATCGAGGTTTAAAACAGCATTTTCAACACGAGATTCTACGCGAATTAAATGATGGCAAGCCTTATCAATTTGCTTTAAAATCAAACTCCAAATCTAATCTTGAAACAGATATTACAATAACAGAAGATGATATCGAGATTGAAAACAGAGGCAAAGGAAGACAATGCTTTATTAAAACAGACTTTGCCTTAGACAAAAGTAAAATGGAACTAGATACAATTTTGCTCGAAGAACCTGAAAATCATTTAAGCCATAATTACACCCTACAACTTATTGATAAAATAAAAGAAACCGGAGATAAACAAGTTATCATTACTACGCACAGCAATATGATTGCAGCTAGATTAGGGTTGAAGGAATGTATACTGCTTAATAGCTCTGGTATTGGCGCAACCCGTTTAAATGACATTGATGAATCGTCTTCTCGATTTTTCATGAAAGCTCCTGACAACAATGTTCTTCAATTCGTCATGTCACCCAAAGTTATCTTAGTGGAAGGTGATGCTGAATTTATATTAATGGAGTCATTTTTTAAAGAAATTACTGGCGCTGAACCACACCAACTAAATGTTCATATCATATCCGTAGGCGGCAAGACTTTCAAAAGATACCTTGATTTAGCTCGGAATTTGGATATAAAAATTGCAGTTATTACTGATAATGACAAAAGCTACAATAAAAACATAATTCACAACTACAGTAATTATTCTAATGAAAATTGGCAAATTTTTGCAGACCCAGACGATGACCAATATACATTTGAAGTATGTCTGTACAATGAAAACACTGCTATATGTGATGAGTTATTTGGGTCAGGACGAACAAAGTTAACCGTGCAAGAATACATGCTCCAAAACAAAGCAGAATGTGCGTTTAGGTTACTTGAAGAAAAGGGTGATGAGTTGATAGTTCCAAGCTATATAATAAATGCAATAGAATGGATAAGCGCCTAATACTTGCCGTTGCTGGTTCAGGAAAGACAACCCATATTCTAAATCAATTAGATGAAAAAAATAGACATTTAATTGTTACATATACTCGTGAGAATATACGTAATCTAAAAAGTGGAATAGAGAGAAAGTTCAACTACTTTCCAGAAAACATCAAACTATACTCTTTGTTTGAGTTCCTATATTCTTTTTGCTATAAACCATTCTTGGGTAGGATTGATAGGCCCAATGGTTTGTATTGGGATTATCCACCTGAGTTCACAAGAAGATTGCCAGAACGCGCGCCTTTACATTTTTTTACCAAAGATCGTAGAATCTATCATAATCGCCTTTCCAAGTATCTATTGAAGAAAGGTTTAGTAGACAGAATCAACTCGCGTATTGAAAAATATTATGACCATTTTCACATAGATGAAGTACAAGATTTTGGCGGATATGATTTTGATTTATTAATGCACTTTTCAAAGCTAAATATTCGACTCAATTGGGTCGGTGATTTTTTTCAGCATACATATGATACGAGTAGAGATGCTAACAAAAACAAGTCTTTACATTCTAGTTTGGAAGGATATCTTAATCGTTTTTCCAAAGCAGGAATCTCTGTAGACCAAGAATCCTTATTAAAAAGTAGGCGATGTCCAAAAGCAGTTACAGATTTTATCACCGAGCACTTAGGTATAGCTATTGAAACTCATAAAGATTCTCAGGCTATTGTTCAGTTTGTTGATGACCCAGTGCGAGTAGAAGAAATTGCCCTTGATGGAGGAATCGTTAAATTGTTTTATCAAAACCACAACAAATATCGATGCTATTCAGACAACTGGGGTAGAGTTAAAGGAGCAGATCATTTTAAAAATGTTTGTGTTGTTTTAAATAACACTTCTTTAAAATACTTTAAAAAAGGAAAACTTCATGAGTTGGCTCCATTAACCAAAAATAAATTATATGTTGCATGTTCTAGAGCAAATGGAAATTTATATCTGATACCAGAAATACTAATGGAAAAATTTAAAATCTAATTGCTATGGCTTTCAACGAACTCAATAGCGTAGCACCACAGATAACACAGATTAACACAGAAATAATCCGAGTAAATCTGTGACCGTCTTTGGTGAAATAAAACATGATATTCCATATTCCGATACGGAATAAAATGGTTTAAAAAATTGTATACCAGCTACAAAATACATAATATTGCATATTCGAATATGGAATAAATGAAAGGAAAACAACAAATAATGAGTCCGCACGATATCGTTATTCTACTTAAAATAGTGGGTTACGGTAATGAGTCTTGGTTTCAAAAACCCTTAGCAGATGCTTTGGGCATAAGCCAGTCAGAGATAAGCAAATCGCTTAACCGCTCTAAATATGCAGGTCTATTAGCTCCTAATGGGAAAACAGTAATGAAAATGGCTTTATTGGAGTTTTTACAATATGGCTTACGTTATGTTTTTCCCGTCAAACCAGGTGCCATAGTGCGTGGTGTAGCCACTTCACATTCAGCAAAACCACTTAGCAATGAGATCCAAAGTACCGAAGCCTATGTTTGGCCTTATGGCAAAGGAGCTGTTCGCGGTCATAGCATTTTACCTTTATACCCCTCGGCGCCAGAAGCTGCATTAAAAGATGCTAAATTATATGAACTATTAGCTTTGGTAGACGCTTTGCGCGTAGGTAGAGCAAGAGAAAAAGAATTAGCCATTGCGGCATTAAAAAAACGTTTTGACCTTGGAGAATAGAACAATCAATATAGCTGTAGTGGCCGAAGTAGCAGAGGCACTACAACACTTCAGGCAAGACATGGTGTTTGTCGGTGGTGCTGTGGTGAGTCTGTACACCGATGATCCTGCTGCTGAAGAAATTCGTCCCACACAAGATATTGACATGACCTTGAATATAATCAACCTCAGTCATTGGGAAAAAGTGCAAACACAATTAAGTGCATTAGGTTTTTATCCCGATCCTTTTGGTCATGCAATTTGTAGTTACAAATACAAAGATATTCCGGTAGATATTATGGCGGCTGAAGATGGGCCCTTGGGGCCTGCCAACCGCTGGTACAAAATTGGGTTTGAAAACTTGTGGACCGCAAAAGCCAAAAATCAGGAAATATTTATTCTATCTGCACCTTGTTATTTAGCCACAAAATTTGAGGCTTTTAATGATAGAGGAACTGATTACCGCACAAGTCACGATATAGAAGATATAGTTTATGTACTAGATAATCGAATAGGTATAGTAGAAGAAGTAGCAAATGATGATTCGCGCATTGCAAATTTTATAAAGGAGCAATTGCAAATTATCACGAATAAGGGGATGATGCAAGAACTTTTAATAGCGCACATTCACCCATTAATGTGGGACGAACGCTTGCCTATTGTAGAAGAAAAAATCACCCAAATACTCAATAAAAATTATGGGATTTAACGAATTAAATAGTGTAGAACATTTCATAATTCACCAATTAACTGGAGTGAATTTGAATAACAATACAGTTTCCGAACCCCAAATGGGCTATGGCGCCCAATGGCAGTTTGTGGCACCCAATGATTTGGAACGAAGTTTAAACGAAGTGTTGTTGGAGAAAGAATTGAAAGAAGCTTTAGTCCGTTTAAACCCTGAAATATCTGCTAAACCGGCATTGGCCGATGAAGTGATTTATAAATTACGAGCCGTTTTAATTGCCGTAAACCAAGTGGGCTTGGTAAAAGCCAACGAAGAATTCAATAAATGGATGGTGGGAGATAAAACCATGCCTTTTGGTGAAAATAATCGGCACGTGCCTATAAGATTAATCGACTTTGAAAATCTAACAAACAATTCTTATGTTGTCACCAATCAATTCCGTGTTCATCATCGTGAAACGAAGATACCTGATTTAGTGTTTTTCATCAATGGATTACCTGTTGTTGTGGGTGAAGCAAAAACTCCAATACGCCCAAGTATTTCTTGGCTGGATGGGGCGCATGAGGTTAATGCTGTGTATGAAAATGCTGTGCCTCAATTATTTGTTCCAAATATACTTTCGTTCGCAACCGAAGGTAAAATGCTATATTACGGAGGAGTTCGTTGTCCACTGGATTTTTGGTCACCATGGAGGTTAGAAGGAGATGATGAACAATTGGCAAAACAACTTGGTTTAGGTGAAATTGGAAAAGAACTGTGTGATTTGTTGTACCCAAAAAGGTTGTTAGATATCCTTCTTAATTTCTCGCTCTATACAACCAATTCAAAAAAGCAGCGAATCAAAGTGATTCCTCGTTTTCAACAATACGAAGGTGCCAACAAAATTGTTGAGCGTGTTGAAGAAGGAAAGCTAAAAAAAGGATTAATCTGGCATTTTCAAGGTTCTGGAAAATCACTTTTGATGGTTTTTGCTGCGCAAAAGTTACGTAGGTCTCCTAAGTTGAAAAGCCCGACTGTTATAGTTTTAGTGGATCGTACGGATTTGGACACACAAATTTCGGGAACTTTCAATGCGGCAGACATTGCTAATGTGACAACAACCGATAGTATTCGAGAGTTACAGCGATTATTACAAAATGACACGCGAAAGATTATTATATCGATGATTCATAAGTTTAGAGATGCTAAACCCAATATGAATGACAGGGATAATATCATTGTTTTAGTAGACGAAGCCCACCGAACACAAGAAGGTGATTTAGGAAGACAAATGAGAGCTGCCTTGCCGAATGCATTTTTGTTTGGATTAACAGGTACACCGGTTAACAAAGCCGACAAGAATACCTTTTGGGCATTTGGTTCCGAGGAAGATGAAGGCGGTTATATGTCTCGCTACACCTTTCAAGATTCGATACGAGACGGTGCAACCCTTGAATTACACTTTGAGCCACGTTTAGTCGATGTTCACGTAGATAAAGAGACCATCGATAAACTATTTGAGGAGTTCAAAGAATCGACAGCTCTGAGTGTTGAAGAGGCAGACGCTCTAAATAAAAAATCCGCACGAATGGCTGCATTTCTGAAATCTCCAGAGCGTATTTCAAAGATAGTTGAGGACATTGCGACCCATTTCAAAGAAAAAGTAGATCCGCATGGATTTAAAGCTATGATTGTCACTCCTGATCGTTTTGCCTGCGTTCAGTACAAAGAAGAGTTAGATAAATACTTCCCGACTGAAGCAAGTAGAGTGGTAATTTCAACCTCGGCCAACGATGACTTCGAGTTTAAGCAGAAATGGGCTGTAGATAAATCAGAGCAAGAACGCATTGTAGATGAGTTCAACGACAAAGATTCAGATTTGAAATTCTTAATCGTAACTGCAAAACTTCTTACAGGATTTGATGCACCAATACTTCAAACGATGTATTTGGACAAGTCCATAAAGGACCATACCTTGCTTCAAGCTATCTGTAGAACAAACCGTTTATATCCAAATAAAACATTTGGTCGCATAGTAGATTACTTTGGAGTTTTTGACGACACTGCGAAAGCATTGGAATTTGATGAAGCATCTGTAAAGAAAATTATCACAAACCTATCCGAGTTAAGAGGTCAGTTACCTCAAGCATTGGAAAGTGCCTTAGCACATTTTAAAGGTGTAGATAGAACAATCGAAGGTTTTGAAGGCTTAGAAGCAGCTCAAAATGCAATAAACAGTGATGAGAAGAAAGATTCTTTTGCGCAAGATTTTAAACACCTTACTAAATTATGGGAATCATTATCACCAGACAATATATTGAATGCATATCAGGATGATTACAAATGGTTATCACAAGTATATGAATCAGTTCGTCCTGCATCCGACAATATTGGCAAATTGTTGTGGCTAACTTTAGGAGCGCAAACCACGAAATTAATTCATGAAAATATCCATGTAGGAGAGGTGCATCAATTGAATGAGTTTGTGTTGGATGCCAATATCATTGAAGAAATCTTTAATAATCCTGACCCTAAGAACGCTAAAAAATTAGAGAAAATTCTCGTAAAGCGGTTCAAGAAACACGAAAGTAATCCCAAATTCAAAAGTTTAAGTGAGCGTTTAGAAGAACTGCGAGATAGAGCTGAAAAGGGTCTTATTAATTCCATTGAATTTGTGAAAGAGCTTTGTCAGTTAGCTAAAGAAACCGTTCAAGCCGAAAAGGAAATAGAACAGATGATTCTTCAAAAGTCACCCAAGGCCGCTTTAACAGAATTATTCTTTGAATTAAAAACAGAACAAACCCCTGCCGTTGTCGAAAGAATTGTAAACGACATTGATGCAATTGTACGTGTAGTCAATTTTCCAGGATGGCAAAATACTACATCAGGCGAAAGAGAAGTCCAAAAATCATTACGCAAGGCTTTATTAAAATATAAACTTCATAAAGATCAAGTATTATTTGACAGAGCCTATGGGTACATAAAGGAATATTATTAACTACTAAAAATTTATAGTTGCATAATTATCATTAAAATAATAAAACATAATAAAATGACTAGCCAAGAACTAAAAGAATATAACGCAAAAAGAAGAAGAGAGAAAGCAGAAACCTACTTAACAGTCTTAAGTAAATTTGAAAAGGGAGTAGATAAAAGTGTGATTCATGATTTTGTCAAAGAAACTATGCATCATTATATCGCTGAACACATAGATAATTTTTCAAGAGATAAAAGTATTACTTTTTCAATTCCTAATCTATCTATTACAGGCGTTTTTAATCTTGATTTAAAAATAAATGGGGCAGATGAATTTACTAAGGTGTTCAACAAATGCATTATTATTACATTTATTGATGTTGCAAGAGAAACACACGAAAAAAAATTACAAAGTATCAAGCACCTTGATATTAATAACGAAAAAGACAGAGCTATTTTAAAGCAATGGGCTGATGATAATTATTATGAAGCAATGTCCATTAATAATGTACTCATAGAAGACAAGCCAAAGAAAGAAGAAGACAACAATCTATTGGTTCTCCACAAATCAGAAGAAAGAACCATAGTAGTAGATTACTCTCTATTTCAAAGCGGCCTAGATTTTTCTGACAAAGTTTTAGACATTTGGTTTGAGACGTGTTAATTTAGTAAAATCATAGTTTTCTCAGATTGTAAGGCACATTTTTTCTAGTAATAATCAAATTTAAAATCAAATGGATACTGATTCCAGCTCTGCGAAGTTTGCAACTTCGCAGTAACTGTTAGATGAACATAGACTACCCGATAGCGCGGATTTGCAATCCGTGCCTACTCAGAAGATAATAGTGTCATAATTATTATCTTTGCTATAAAACATCTATATCAACTAAATACAAAGCCAACACCACCAGCTCTGCGAAGTTTGCAACTTCGTAGTAACTGTATGAACATAGACCCCTTAGCCGAACTCATGCCAAACCAAAGCCCATACAACTACGCCTTCAACAACCCTGTCTTTTGGATAGACCCAGATGGTAGATTGCCGGAGGAAGGTGATGCTGGGGGTGGAAGCAGTGGTGGTTTTGAGATTGGTGGTGGTGATGGGTGGTGTGACCCTTGTGATGGAGGTGAGCTTGATGAAGTGATTGTTGTAGCACCCAAAAAAGAAGAGCAACATAAACCTGAAAACCAATCAGAATCAGGTAGTAATTGGACAACTGAATCTCATGAAAGTGATTTTGGTGGAAGTATGGATGCTTGGAAAAGTCTTACCGGAATGGATCCTTCGGATTATACTACAGCACATGCAGTTGCTTACAATGAATGGTATATTGAGTCTGTCAAACGAGAGCGATTAAAAGCATTTCTTTTAAGGTTTAAATACCTTTACAATACAGGTCTCCTCGAACATGCAGACATTTATTTTAAAGCAGGTATAGCAGGGAAATTACTTGGTTTTACAGGCTCAACTGGAATACTTTCAAATATAGGAAAAGACGCAACTTTACAGTTTGTCATTACGGGAGATGTTGATATGATTAGTGCTGGAGCTAGTGGTATTACTGGACGATACAGGCACATAGCAAGATTTGTAGGGGCTAATTTTGATTATTCGATTAAAAACGGATACGATGACATTATTTTTGGGAACAAAACATTTATTGACGGTGTTACTGATTTTGGATCTTTTTATGCTCCTGATTTAGGCAAAAAAATATCATCACCTGGAAATTATTTAGGACCCAATGGAGTAAAATTTACGGGTAACGCATTTGGTATTTTAGGTAGTTATATGCTAAAAGAACAATATTAAAATTACAATATATGATAGTTAAGAAATCAATTAAACTAGGTTCTATATTTGTTATAATTTATCTGGTTTTTTCAGTTTCATCATATATAAATAAAACTGAAAAATTAAAGATATTTAAAAATACTAAATTCAGTTACGGAATATATTTGAGTGATGTAATTTCTGGTAGAGGTGGGTCAAAAACAAAGTATAAATTTTATATTAAAAATGATATTATCATAAACAGTACACAAGGAAAAAGGGCTTTTTACAACTCAAACCCAACAATAGGAAAAAATTACATAGTAGTCTACAACTCCAAAAACCCAAGCCAAAATATTTGTTTTTTAAATCTTGAGGTTCATGATTCTATACAGCACTACTTTAAAAATGGAAGCCTTAGCCAGCTTCCAATAGAATCCTATCAACGCTCGGTGGATTCTTTTTTCTTAAAGAGTCTTACGGGCGGTTTAACTAAATACTTCCCACCCTACTACAGAAAAGAAGATTTTCCAGAATTAGAGTATCTTTGGGGGGAAGAGGAATAAGTATTAACCCGATAGCGCGGATTTGCAATCCGTGCCTACTCAGAAGATAATAGTGTCATAATTATTATCTTTGCTATAAAACATCTATGTCAACTAAATACAAAGCCAACACCACAGAAGACACCTATTTTATAACCATTACAACTGTGGGATGGATAGATGTATTTACAAGATTAAATCAAAAGTTTTTTATTACCAACGCTTTAATATACTGTCAAGAACAAAAAGGGTTAGAGACTTTAAAAAGTTTACTTCTAAAAAAATTATACAAACCATTATTGAAGAACCAGAAAGTCGGCGCGAGTGGCTTTTAGATTATTTTAGTAAAGCCTGATCGCATTTAATAAGAGAACAACAATACAAAGTCTGGCAAGACGGTTATCATGCAGAATTAGATTATGAATTGCAGGTGTTAGTAAAAACTTGTTTTAACATACTTTATAGGCACGGATTACAAATCCGCGCTATCGGAGTTACGTAACTTACCCAGGCGGTGGAAATAGTATAATTGAAACTGTTACATTCGAATATAAAGTGCCTAATGCTTTCTTAAAGAATTTAAGTAAATTTTTAGATTTCGCTAGTTATTTTGATTTGCATAGTACTAGAGATAATATGAATCAAATTCGTGTGATTACAAATCCTGAAGATTATAAAAGTGGCCCTCTTTTAGATGAATTAAACAAATACCTAAATAAATAATTTATGTAATATGATTAAGTATAACAAACTAATGATAATTTTTCTTTTATCTGCTTTTACAGCTTGTGATTTTAATAGAAATACATATAGGACAGAAGTAGACGAAGAAGAGTTGCTTGAGGATTTTAAAACTTATTTTACCGAAGAACCGTTAAACTCTATTGCGTCAGTACGTAAAGATAACTATCTATTAGGAATCACTAATCCTTCGGGTATTTCACTAGCTGGTGGTTATTGCCGTTTATTTTATGTTTATAAAGCAAACGACGAAAATATCGAATCTACCTATAAGGAGATTAAAAAAAATAGTAAGGTTAACTTCTTTTTGACGGATACTTCAAAATATTATGTACCAAGTTTTAAAAAACCAAATAATGAAAACAAAATACCCATAATCGGAATAGCCGATTTTAAAGATAACTATTACGAAACTCTTATTAATGATGGGACTGAAGTTTATGTTTTTAATTATGAGTCAGGAAACTATTTTACTGAAAAAGGGATTAAAAATTTTTTCTATTCAAGACAATCTGATGAAGACACCTTTGAAGGGAAAGGATATTCCAATGGAGCAATAATTAACTATCAATCAAAAGATATCTTATATTTTACTATTATTTGGTGATTTTACTTTAAAGAATAAAGACCGTTGCAAGGAAAAACCATTAAAAAGCAGAAAAAAAACCAGCTCTACGAAGTTTGCAACTTCGCAGCAACAACTTTTTACAAAACCTGATTTTTAACTTCCCACATCAAAAATATTTTTTTTCATTAAAATTTAGTTATTTTACTAAGTTAGACAAATAAAACCGATTTTGTGCAAATAACAACCTTAGCATTGAAATTTCAAAAAGCCCCATCCTTTGGAGGGGGTTGGGGGATGCTTTACGCCTTCAATAACCCTGTCTTTTGGATAGACCCAAATGGTAAGTTGCAGGAGGGTACTCAAACAAGTTACGGTACTGATTTGTCGTCTGCTGCAGGTTTATTTAATCACTTTGAACGATTGAGTATTTGTTGAAGTTTCAATTTGAAGTAAATACATACCATTTGGCAGTGAATTTAAGTCTTGGATTTTAAAATTCACTTCATTGTTTATCTTATTTTGACGAATCAATCTTCCTTTTAAATCAACTAATTTATAAGATTGAACACTCTCTGTTGACTGAACTCGAATATAATCCACAAAAGGATTTGGATACACTTGAAAAGCTACCTTTTCGAAGTCATTTGCTCCCAAGGTAAATGGTTGCCCTTTTAAAGATATATTATCATACCTGTTATTTCCATTGTTTTGGTTGGTGTTACCTTCAAATTCTATTTTAATCTTGAAGTTTTCATTGTTATTGACACCCGAAATACTTGAAAAATCAATTTCTACGAGCTGATAGTCTTCTGTAATTGTAAAAGAATTTGTTGTTAATCCATCACTTATAAAGTTGGTTCCGTCTATACTATACGTAAGTATATTTTGAAGCATACCTTGTCCTGAACGTTGCACTGCATAAGAAAAGATTAAATCTTTGTAACCGGTAGAATTCAAATCGAAAACTAAACTTCGGTTTTGTGAATTATTTCTTACGCGTAATGCAGTTCCTTCTGCTTCACCAAAATACAAGTTTAATTCAGAGCCTGTATTAAAAGCATCCATATCTCTATTCCCTGAGCCTGCATAGGTGATTAATGCGTTCATTCCATCTACACTAAAATCACTTTCAACTGAAATAATATCTTCAGGCGTATCGAGTGTATTGAAGTGCCAATAATGTATGAGTGTATCATCACCAAGATTTTCATTGACAAAATATGCGTTGATGGTTGCCGCTTCAGAAAGCATAAAAGATATTTGTTCTTCAGTTTCATCGGGATTAATAATTACCCCATCGGCTACCCAAAAAGCAAAAGAATATCCAGGATTTGGTATGGCTGTTAGATAAGTATTGATTTCTCCGAATAAAGTAGCTTCAAAAGGAAATTCACTTAACTCTTCATTATTCAACTTAACCTTACCTCCCGTTGCAGGTATAACATTTATTTCAGTTGGATAAGGACCAGTTAAATCGTAACAACTCATTAAACCTGACACTAAAGCATCTGATCTTGTTTGTAAAAAGTCTCTTATATCTTGTACATTATCTTGCCATTCATCTATACTCCCACCCCAACGTTCTATTTGTTTTGGCATTTCAGGGGCAATGTTGTTCACCATACTGTCTAAAACAGCAACTGCATTTTCGTATTTAAAATGCGTATTCATTAAATCGATATATCTATTGACATAACGCTCCTTTACTTGTGGGTTTTCGTCAATCATTTTCTTGAGTATTTGCGCATGCCCATTACCCACTGTAATATTTTCAACTTGACAAGGGTTTGCGTTGGCAGATGCATCAGGAAGTCCCGTATAATTGATAAAATGTCCTAAAGCTGCTTCCATATCCCAAACGATGTAACGCCATTTTTGCGCATCACCATTAGGGTCAAGACCTCTCCACCAACCTGTATTGTAATTTAGCCAATCACGGGAAACTACATAAGAATTAAGTATAAAATGATCGATAAAACTTTGCATATTTAGCGTTTCTTCCACTTGACTAAGATTGCTCTCATCTGCCATTGAATTGTTCTGCACAAAGCTTACCAAATTACTCCAATCTTGTATGGCAGATTGATTCCCAAAATGTGCTTGAGTACTTCCCCATGTTTTTAGGAATTGAAGGTAAATATCGCTTTCGCTGAAAGTGTAATCTTGATTGTAATAGTAGTCTGTAAAATTGTTATCATCTACCCTTTCTCGTAAATCATAGATTCCCCAGTATTGACCATTTACATATAAGGCTACATTGGTAGAGCTTCTTTCATCCAAATCGAGCTTTGCTAATTGAGATAATGTTTGAATATAAGAATCACGAATATGGGCGCCGCCTTGTTGAAAAGGATAATTATCGTTAGCGGCTGCTTTTACCATAAGTCTTCTAAACCTAGTCCTGTCAGAGGTAGCAAAAAATTTATGTTCTAATCTTCTATTGTAACCAAATTCGTCTCTTGATATAAAATCTACTCCTCGTTGTGCATATTGCCATGAGTCGTTTCCGTGCTTGTTGAAATCACCGAAATTTTCATCGATAAATTCACCGTTTTCATCAAAATACTCAAAATGTCCCAAGGGTCTTAAATTATCATTTCCATTGAAAAGCGAGAGCATATCTGAATCTCCTGAAAATGAAAAGATAGGAAGCGTATGATCTTCGCCGATAATGTAGGAATTTGTTTCTATAAAGCCTGGAATTATTGATTCTTCATCACTAAAACATCTAGCTCGAAGCACACTTGTTTCCGATATTAAAATCGGAGATTCGTATATCGAAGAGGTTTCTGTAGGGGTAGAACCATCTAAGGTGTAACGAATAATTTCATCTTCATTTTCGGTTAATATACTTACTGTTATAGGGCTTTCGTAGACTCCTGCTTCAACTTCAATTATTGGTTTTGATGTGTAAGAAGAAAAAGCTCCTTCATTTGGCTGACCGGGAGTTGGCAAAGTAAACAGCCCCCACTCCTCTGCTCCGTCTGTTACTCTACCTCTAGAGTGATTTACCTGAGTTTTTTCAATGGTATAGGACTCTAATATTTCACCTTCAGGATTCGCAAAAACAATGTCATCGGGGCGTAATTGGCGAAGGTTGAAGTTAGCGTGTAAAACTACTCCACTTGAAATATCACGTCGTGAGCCGTACACCATCACCTTAGACCCAGGTGGAATAACCCCATCTGAAATCTGCCACATGGTAGGATTTTCGATATCATTACTCAAATAATAGCCTGTTAAATCGAAAAAGTTTTCAGTATCGGTATTGTATAACTCAATCCAATTTTCGGTTCTGTTGAAGTTATCATTAAAACTTTGTCCCGTATGAGCTCCTGTAATGTTACCTCGGTTGGCAATGCTATACTCGTTAATAATTACGGGGCCTTCACCAAAAACAAGGTCTCCATAGACTACTTCTACCTTGCGTCGATTTATGATTTGAAAGACAGTGTTACAGCCAAAACCTCCCCAATCTCGTGAAGTATGAAAAGTAAAGCTCACTTCCCCTGTCGAAACCCCGTTGGCAATTTGCGATGTATGAATCACAAAAGTACTCGTTCCGGCGGTATTTATATTAGAACCCTGTTGATTTGTTTCGCCATTATGACTAGAGACGTAACTAATTTGGTCACTCATCCACGCTTGGGTATTACTCGTTGCAACATAGTCGTATTCTATATTCGACCATAAGACTGTTTCTCCTTCAGGAACTTCTAAGCTTAATTGACTCTCCAAAAAATTTGGAAAAAAACAACTACCAAATACCTCATCGTTTTCTATCCCAACCACAGGGTCTATATATAGTGGAAAAACGACATCCTCATCCAAAAGCCATTCCATAGGGATAAGTGTATGAATTTCTGTCCCCTCAGAGGTATGATTTATTTCGTAAGTAGCAACATTAGGTTGATAAAGAGAACGTTCTTTAGCAGAAAAATCTCGTGCGTCTGTAAGTACGGTCGAACCTACAAAAAACTGTTTTTTTCCGTAAGAATCGCTAATTTTTATATGAGAAGACTCCTCACCTATTACTTCTATTCGCCAATCTTGAGGTAATTGAACTTTGTTTTTGACCACTAAAAAACTTGCATTTGAAGGAAGTATATTTTTATCATTCAACACATAATTCGTTTTTCTAAAGAAATCGTATAGTTGATGTTGAACCTCGATATCAAATTCATTGTTTGTAATAGAAATTGTTTCGCTTTCTTTTGTTACCGATGAAGCAGAAAAGTTTATTTCATCGATTTTTTGAAAATCTTCATCAACAAAAAGAAAGCTTGGGTTACCAATGAGTAATGAATTTCCGTTTTTCTTTAATTGAATAGTAGCAGCATTTGCATCAAAAACATGAATGGGATCGTGACTCGGATATGTCCATTGATTTCCTCTCGTTTGAATGGAATAATCTATTTCTTCCCAAGTTCCATTATCGTTTTGGAAATGAATTGGCGAAGAAGACACCTGTTTCGTCTTAAGTTTATTACTTAATTGAAATGTTTTTGAAAATTCAGAACGTAATTCAGTAAGTTCGACGGCTTCAGCATCGTTTTGTTGAATTAAAACTGAAGTTGAAGGATTTTGCTGAGCAAAAGAGAAACCAACAGAAAGGAGGATAATTGCGTAAAGGTAACTTTTCATTTGTATAAATTAAAGACCTTGCAATATAGCTAAGTTTTAATTGTTACCAAAACGTTAATAGAATATCAATCGTTAACATTTACAAAAAATTCTCTATGCTTTCAAAAAACTCAATTGCTCCCAGAAATCAGGGAAAGACTTGGTAACCACCATTGGGTCTTCAATATGCAGTGCAACTTTTTGCGCAAGCGGTGCAAAAGCCATCGCCATTCGGTGGTCATTATACGTAGCTATAGTTTTGTTTTGCGAGAGTTGTTTTGGGGAAATCATTCGCAATGTCGAATCTGTAATTTCAACAATAGCACCGAATTTTTCTAATTCATTTTGCAAGGCTACTAAACGATCTGTTTCTTTAATTTTGAGCGTATGCAAGCCTGTAAAATATGCGTTTATTCCTAAACCTAGACACGTTACACAAAGCGTTTGAGCTACATCAGGAGTGTTGTTCAAGTCCAATTCAAGCGTGGTGACATTACTCCTTTTTTTGGTCAATTTGATGGTATTTGAATCCTTGAATGTCGTAAAAACTCCTAATTTCTCAAAATAAGAAACAATGGCAGCATCTCCTTGTAAACTGCTTTTTCTGAAGTTTTTCAATTCTATCTCACCTTCATTTGCAAGCGCTAATAAACTATAGAAGTAAGAAGCTGAACTCCAATCGGACTCGATGGCAATTTCTTGAGCACTAACTTGTTTTGGCGGATGAATTTCAATTTGACTTTCATTCATTTGAATTGAATAGCCAATTTGCTTCATCAAATCCAGCGTCATTTGTAAATAAGGTTGAGATGTAATTGTTCCTTCCAAATTCAGCCTTAGTCCATTAGTAAAATAAGTAGAGGATAATAAAATAGAACTTATAAACTGACTGCTTGTTCCTGCATCTATGTTTACTTCGTTTTTAGTCGGTTGTTTTCCTGTAATTTTAAGTGGTGGAAATCCGTCGTTTGCAAGGTATTCTATTTCGGCTCCGAGTTGGCGTAAAGCGTCCACTAAAATGCCTATCGGTCGCTGCTGCATACGTTGACTTCCGGTAAGAACTACTTCGCTATGTTCTTTGAAAGCAAAGTAGGTAGTCAAAAATCGCATCGCCGTTCCTGCGTGATGAATATCTACGACATCTTCTTGAGACGAAAGTGCTTTTTGAAGCAACTGCGTATCATCTGCATTTGAAACATTAGAAAGCTTAATTTCAGGATGAAATGCTTGTAGAAGTAACATTCTATTAGACTCACTTTTAGAGCCTGTCAATTGAAAAGTTTGTCGAATTTCTTGTAAGGAAGTAGCATCCAGTTTCAATGCTTCCATAGAGTTTAATGTAGCTTAATTAAATTTATTTTTCTTGTTTCTTGACATTTTGCTTGAACTTAAAATAAGTCACAATAAACCCATAAACGAAGCCACCCGCAAGGTTTGTAAAAATAAAGCGGACAATATTATCAGGATCAAAACGGTATTCGGCGTATGCTGAAAAACTTGAATCAAACTTCAAAAAAACATCTACTACATTATAAACGACTATAAAAAGTCCTGCCAAACCCGCTACTGATTTCCAAAAGCCTTCTTGTTGTATTACTTTTTTCATGGTTTCTAAATAAAAAATTACTTCAATTTTTCGTTGTTGTGGTGTCTATCGTGATCCCGTTTTGTTTTGATATCCATTTTTTTATCAAAAGCGGCTTGTAAATCAACACCTGTTTGGTTAGCTAGGCATAAAACCACAAAAACCACATCGGCTAATTCTTCGCCAAGATCTTTGTTTTTGTCGCTTTCTTTTTCACTTTGTTCGCCGTAACGACGGGCAATGATTCGTGCTACTTCACCTACTTCTTCTGTAAGTTGAGCCATATTAGTAAGCTCATTAAAATAACGAACGCCATGCTCATTTATCCATTTATCTACTGCTAATTGCGCATTTTTTAAATCCATATTCTTTTAATAAGCCTCAAAATTATTAAAATTAAACGAATTCACTTTAAATTTATAGAAAGTATATGACTTCTTATATTTATACCTAGGTTTATGCATTTGAACTTCGTTATGAAAGGCATACCGACGAAGGAATTTCATGAATACAGATAAAAAGCAACTAAAATTTTGATTAAACCTGCAATAAATCAAGACTTTTGAAGAATCGGCATAGTAACCCCTATGCTTATTTCTCAAAAGTCAATGAAATGTTTGATTTTGTCCCGTTTTTTTTTTAAAAAAAAAGGATGTCTTGTAATAGATTTTCTAACGCATAAAGCGGGTTTATCGTTTTTCAATTGAAATGACTACAATAATACTTTTTACCAATTGAAATAACTGATATAAAAATTGAATTGAAAGCGTTTTGCTAATTGAGTTGTATATTTGTTCAACAAATTAAATTGCATACTTATGAAATTTTTAGTCGCCTTCTTCCTCATGTTAGTTTACACCTTTAGTTTTGGTCAGTTTACAATTGAAGGTCAATTTTCAGAATTAAAAAACACACAAATTCAATTGCTTGGTTTTGAAGGATTTGAAAACTATATTATCGACCAAGTTACGACTGATGCCGATGGAAATTTCAAATTAAATTTTACTGCTGACGAAAAAGGCATGGGAATACTTTCTGCGAGAGAAAATCAATCTTTGGTTATTGTGTTAACCAATGAAACTATAGTTTTAAAAGGGATCGATTTAGCTTCTACTCAAAATATCAGCTATCTAGAAGGAAATGAAAATAAATTATTTGCTACCTATTCAACGAACTATTCGATAGAGAAAAACGCCTTAAGCGCATGGAATTACCTGCAACAATTGTATAGGAATACCGAAACCTTTAAGGCTGAAAATTCGACCGCTCGTTTTATTGAAAATGAAATTGACCGGATACAGAAGGCAGATCAAGAGTTTTTAAAAAATTTACCTGCCGATAGTTATATTTCTTGGTTTATCCCAATTCGGAAGCTGGTTAGTGAAGTAAGTGAGATTGCACAGCGGAAACCAGAACTAATCCAACCAAGTATTGCTTTTTTTAGAGCTTTAGATTATACAGACCCTAAATTTTATAAAAGTGGATTGTACAAAGATGCTATTGAAGCGCACTATTGGCTAATTGAAAATTCTGGTTTAGCACTACCACAAGTCATTGAAAAAATGAATACCTCTAGTGATATGCTAATTTCGAACCTAAAGGAAGATGCGGATAAATTGAATGATGTAGCCGCCTTTCTTTTTCAATTCTTAGAAAAAAGAAGTCTTTTTCAGGCCTCCGAACACTTGGCAAAAAGTCTACTGAACGACGAAGCTTGCTTGTTGGATGAAGGGGTAGCAAGTCAACTCGAAATTTATCGAAAAATGAAAACAGGCAATACCGCAGAAGATATTGTATTTTCAAAAGATGTACTACAACAAGGTAAATCCGTAAACTACCAAAAAATGAGCGACATCCGAGCTGAATATTATGTAGTTGCTTTTGGCTCTAGTTGGTGTCCTGCTTGTGTACAAGAAATCCCTAAACTGCAAGAGTCCTATAAACAATGGCAAGAAAAAGGTATAGAAGTAATTTTTATATCCTTAGACACAGAAGAGCGCAAGTATAAAAATTTCACTAAAAACTTTCCCTTCGTAAGTCATTGCGATTATAAAAAATGGGAAACAAAAGCTGTGAAGGACTATTTTGTAAATGCTACTCCTACACTTTATTTACTCGATAAAAACAGAAACATCCGTTTAAAACCTAAAAATATTGAACAATTAAATGCATGGATCAACCAAAAAATTCCACCTAAATCCAACTAGACGATTTTTATGATTACGTCATCCCTTCGTGATTGAATTATTCGAGGAAATTTCAATTCAATAGCCCCGATTTCAAATCGAGATAAATGATTAGGAACGAAAATTTGGCTAAAGCCATTTTATTTGGTGTACGTTTTAAAGGGGATAAATCCCGTTTCTATTAATTTTTAAATTTTCAAATTATATATTTCTTTGGTGAAGTTCATTTTTTTGTCATGTACTTAGCAAAAAATAATTCAATTTAGTTTAGTCTCATTTTAAAGGTTAATTGGTGTGATGGTTTCTTCTTATAATGAAACCGAAAGGAAAAAAGGCGTTTTAATACACTCATTTCAATTGATAAATGGTAGTAATGAACACCAAAAAATTAATTCCCCCTTCTTCAGATGGGGAAATAAAAAAACAGGTTTAGGAAAGTTTTTTGCATACTATTTCAACATTTTAAATTACAACGAATTATCGGTATAATTTTCGGCTAAGGCATTTCTATTCTCCATTTTACATGGTAAAGAAAACAACCATAAATTTTAGGCAATACAGGAGTGTATTAACTAGCAAAAAACTAATTTTGTGCAAAACCTCGATACATCAAACGAATACTCAAAATAATAACAAAAACTATAGTAGGCCTTGTCTTGCTATTTATTTTATTGCTTATTGTTTTTAGCATTCCAAGCGTACAAACCGAAGCTGCAAAAAAACTTACGCGCCAACTTAACGCAACATACGATACACAAATTCAATTAAAAAAAATCAGGCTGGGGTACAATGGAAGCATCAAAATAAATGATTTATACATTGAAGACCATAAGCAAGACACCATGATTTACGTCGGACAGCTTACCTCTTCAGCCAATTCAATTTTAAATTTATTTAGGGATAAAATTATTATCGATCATGTTCGATTGGAAAATATGCAGTTTAATATTATCCGATACGAAGGAGATACAACCGATAATTTTGATTTGTTTTTAAATCAGCTTGAAGGAAATTCTTCTACAGAAAAACAGGGGAAAGCCTTTGAAATGGAACTGAAACATGTCTTGATAAGCAACGGAAACTTTTTGCTTAAAGATGAATTAGACAAAAGACCTGAACTTTTTAAACTCTCCGATTTCTTTTTGGATGCCGAAAACTTCAGTATCGAGAAAAACCTTCTACAAGCAAAAGTTAGAAGGCTTAAAGGACTTACTGGGAGAGGCTTTAATTTAGAGAATTTGACAACCAATTTTGTGTACACTCCTAATGAGATGAATTTTACCAACACCTCATTAACTACCGATGTGTCTAACCTGGTAGCCGATATTAATCTATTTTATCAAATAGAGGATTTCAAAGATTTTAATAATTGTGTACGTTTTGAAGGAAGCTTTAAATATGCGGATATTTCTACCACAGATTTAGGTAAATTTTACAACGAATTTGGTTACAACGAACAATTGAGCTTCAACGGAAAATTAGAAGGTGTTTTAAACGATTTCAACGCGCATCAGCTTCAACTTTCTGGATTAAGAAGAAGTCAAATTAGGGCGCAAAAAGTGAATTTTCAACATTTATTAGATCCAACTACCGACTTTGTGTTAGAAGGTAATTTTAGCCAACTTACAACGGACCGCGAAGACTTATCCAACCTACTACCTCGTATTTTAGGCGACAATTTACCTAATGACTTAGCAAAATTCGGGCTTTTTAACCTTAATGGATATATCCGAATTGAAGGCGCCGATTTAATGACTAACGCAGAAGCATTTACAGAAGTCGGAAAAGCACGCTTAAAGTTGGACTTCAAAAACCTAGATCAAAAAGAAAATGTAACCTACAACGGAGAGCTTGTTTTTGACAACATCAAAGTAAACCAACTTGCCCAAAACGAAAACTTAGGACTTACCAGTTTCAATCTGAAGGTAAAAGGAAAAGGCTTTACTCGGGAAAGTTTAAATACCAAAGTTAAAGGAAACATTTCTAAATTGAGCTACCGTAATTACACCTATAGAAACATTGCCATAAACGGGAATTTACAGCACCCTTTGTTTGAAGGTAACTTTATAAGTAGCGACAAAAATTTTCTTGTAAATTTTAACGGTTTAGTAGATTTTTCTGAAGAAGAAAACAATTACAACTTTAGTGCTACCGTAGATAAAGTAGAACTTAACCAAATAAACTGGTACAAAAAAGATAGTATTTCAGACATAAAAGGAGATATAAAAATTCAACTGAAAGGGAATGAAATTGATGATTTTGTAGGTGAAGTAGAACTCCAAAATTTCAGGTACAAAAACCAATTGGACGACTTCTTTTTTACTGATTTAAAGCTAACCTCCACCATCGATAACGAAATTAGAAGCTTAAAGGTACAATCCTCAGATGTTATTAATGGTACCTTAAAAGGCATTTTTAAACTTACGGAATTACCCACTATTGTAAGCAGTGCGGTTGAAAATCTTTACTACAGAGAAACACCCGACGCAAATGCAAATTTTGCCTACCTAGATTACAAATTTAACATCTACAACAAAATAGTAGAAGCTATTTTTCCTGAAATCTACTTTTCGCCCAATACCAATATCGAAGGGAGTATTGTAGCTAATGACAATTACTTTAAACTTGCCTTCGATTCTCCTGAAATTAAAGTTTACAATAATACATTTAGTGGTATCAATTTACTTGTTGACAACAAAGACCCACTTATAAACACCTCTATTTCAATAGATAGTATTCAAACAGCGTTTTATAAAACAACGGCCTTCAATTTAATTAATCAAACCCAAAACGATACCTTATTTATTCGCGCAAACACAAAAGGAGGACCTAACAACAGAGATGAGTTCGATTTGCAATTATACCAAACTTCGACTAAGGATAAATCGCTCATTTTTGGTTTTTTACCCTCATATGTGAATTTTAAAAATTACGATTGGAATATCGGAGAAGATTTTTCCGAAAACAATCGCCTTATTATCGAAAAAGGATTCAGAAACTTTGAATTTGATAGCATTAAAGTTACGCACGACGATGCTTTCTTTAAGCTAAACGGAAGCATTAGGGATTCTACTTACAAAGACATTCAGCTTAATTTTAACAAAATAGAGCTTGCCAGAGTTACACCTCAGTTGGATAGTCTTCAACTCAATGGCATCTTAGATGGAAAGGTTAATTTCTTTCAAGAAAAAGGCTTATACGCTCCTAATTTAGATTTAAAAATAAGCGAATTTTCAGTGAACAATTTTATTTACGGTGATTTCAACGTATTTGCAGATGGCGATCAAAAATTAGAAAAATTTAATTTTAAAACATCGCTTGTTCAAGAAAACAAAACACTAATCAACAGTTCAGGAGAAATTTACCAGCTTAACAATACGCAACTACTTCGAGGAAAATTAACTACCAACAACTTTGAAGTAAGCCCACTTAGTCCACTTGGTGGCGATGTAATTGATCGAATGCGGGGAAAACTTTCTGGAGATGTAAATTTTTCAGGAAAACTAAAAGCACCAGAATTTACAGGAACCTTTACCCTAACTGATGGTGGGTTAAACGTTCCCTACCTTAATGTAGATGTAGATTTTACGCAACCAACTCCCATCAATATACTGCCAAATGCATTTGTTTTTACGGGGGTTTCATTAGAGGATACCAAGTACAAGACCAACGGAAGACTTGATGGCCTTATCAGGCATAAAAATTTTGATAACTGGGAGCTGGATTTAAACGTGGGAGGAAGTAATTTACTTGCCTTGGATACACCTTACAAAGAAGGCTCGCTGTATTACGGAACTGCTTTTATTGCAGGAAATGCTGAAATTTATGGCCCAATTGATAATTTAGAAATAGACGTAAACGCAAGAACACTTAAAAATACCATTTTTAAAATTCCGCTAGAAGATACCGAGTTTTTAACCGATGCCTCCTTTATTTATTTTTTAAGTGAAGCTGATAAGTTGGCGAAAGAAGAAGGTAAAAGCATTCAATTAAGAGAGGTGAAAGGCTTAAGCATGAATTTTGACTTGGATATTACCGAAGATGCGGAAGTGGAAATTGTAGTAGATAAAGCAAGCGGAAGTAGCCTTCGAGGGCGTGGTACAGGGAACTTACTAATTGAAATTAACACCAATGGAAAGTTTACCATGTTCGGAGATTTTGAAGCAGCCGAAGGTATTTACGATTTCAGGTATGCAGGAATTGTAAATAAAAAGTTTAGCGTTGTACCGGGCGGAACACTAACGTGGAATGGCGACCCACTTCAAGCCAACATGAATGTACAAGCAAAATACAGAACCACAGCAAACCCCGCATTTATTCTCGAAAATCCTTTAATTAACAGAGATATACCCGTTGAAGTATTTATCAATTTAAGTGGTGAATTAATTCAACCCAATATAAGTTTTGAGCTTAATTATCCTAACCTTAGTTCAATTGTGAAATCAGAGTTAGAATACCGCATACAAGGTAGAGAAAATACCGAAATACAAGCGCTATCCTTAGTTACTCAGGGAACTTTTTACAACATGGATGGCATAGGTGGACAAGGTGCCATTGCAGGGAATTTGGTCGAAGGAGCATCCAGTATTATGGATCGTTTGTTTTCTGATGATGAAGGCAAATTTAAAGTAGGCCTAGATTATACCCAAGCACAACGCGTACCTGACCAAAACCAAACGGGCGACCGAGTTGGGATGAGTTTTCAAACTCAACTTAGCGATCGAATTTTAATTAATGGTAGGTTTGGAGTACCCGTAGGCGGGACTACTGAAAGTGTGATTTTTGGAGATGTAGAAGTAAACTTATTACTAAACGAAACAGGTAGTTTAAGAGCAAATGCGTTTAATAGGGAAAGCGACATTCAGTTTATTGGGGAAGAGTTACAATATACACAAGGCGTAGGAATTTCTTATAGCGTAGATTTTAGTTCTTTCAGGGAATTACTTCGCAAGATGTTAAAGCAGGAAGCACTGAAGCGAGAAAAAGAAAAAGAAATCCCAAGCAAAGACTCCAAAGGTATTTTACCTAGTTACATCCGATTACCTCATGAAAATTTGTTTGAATAATTTGGTGATTTTAGTAATTTGTAAGCCACATCAACTCTGATTATCATCACATATACCTTAAATAATACACTTAACAGCGAGAAAAATGAATATTAAATTAACTAAAAAAGAAGGTTCGAGTACTAAATTTATAGCCGAAAATAGTAAGGGACTCAGCGTTTCCATGGAAAATTCTTCAGTTGAAAACCCAAGCGCTGCAAGTCCTATGGAACTTGTTTTAATGGCCATTGCAGGTTGTAGCTCTATAGATATTGTACATATTTTAGAAAAACAAAAACTAAAAATAACGCATTTAGAAGTAAATGTAAACGGAACGAGACGAGATGAAATTCCACGTTATTTTACGGCTATCGATTTAGAAGTAATTATAAACGGTGAAATTTCTGCTTCAAAAGCAATGCGCGCAATAGATTTATCATTTAACACGTATTGTTCCGTTTCAAAAATGCTAGAAAAGTCGACAGAGATAAATTACTCATTAATACTTAATGGAGAAAAAGTAGAAAAGTAATATAAGGGATTACTTAACTACTCCCCTAGTCTGTCTTTTACAAATTCAATTTTGGTTTTCCCGTGAGGCATTGGTTTTCCATCTTCGCTTAGGTTAACCATAATAATTTCGTCAATCCGAATAATGGTTTGACGTGTCATTTTATTTCTTACTTCGCAAGCTAAGGTTAAGGAGCTTTTTCCAAACTTTACAACATCTATCCCAATTTCAATAACATCGCCCTGTTTTGCAGAACTCACAAAATTAATTTCGTTAATATACTTGGTTACAACTCGCTTATTTTCCAATTGAATGCAGGCATATAAAGCCGCCTCTTCGTCTATCCATTCTAGCAATCGTCCCCCAAAAAGAGTTTGATTAGGATTTAAATCTTGTGGCTTTATCCATTTTCGGGCATGAAATCTCATGTTATTTTTTTATTAGTTGATGATTAATTATTTTGTTATCGGTGGTAATTAGTTGCAATAAATAAACACCACTGCTTAAGTCTTCTACAGAAATACGTTCGCGATTTGTGGAGTTTAGCTTTTCATTCAACACTAAATTTCCTTGCGTCGAAAAAATCCTAACCTCCTTTAAAGTTGAAAAATCACTCAGGCTAATCTCTACATAACTTGTAGCTGGATTAGGAAAAATACGCAGATTTAAATCATCAAATTCTTCAACTGAAAGAATTCCGCCTGATTCGCTAAACATAAAAGCAATAGCTTGATAGTATTGGTTTGCTAAATCTTCATCGTAAATAATGAGCGTATTTTCATCATTTCTATTTTCCGCAGAAAAACTCCAGTTGTGCGAACCATTTAGCACAACAGCATTGGGAGTACCATGGTCTACAACCATCATTTTATGGTGCATTATACCATCGCCGCCATATTCTTTATAAACTTCATCAGAAAGGTTTTGTGCTAAAAATTCCTTTTGTTGTCCGCTATAATTTTCAGTATCAATCAAAAAGGCTAATTCAGCTATATTCTCATTAAATTTATTGATAACGGCTTGGGCTAAGTTTTGTCTTGTAATAAGCATGGTGGCAATAACTAGACTTTCTTCTGCCGCATTTATAAGGTCTAAAATCTGAGCCTCTGTTCCGTCGGTTGGACTAAAATAACATTCAATATCCACCCCATCGACTACAAATTCTTTTGGCGTATTATCTGTTTTTAAGTTGCCGAACTTTACATTGTTGAAGTTTGGAAAATTTCCACTTCCGCCCCACATTTCTTCAAACTCTATTTGATAGGTTTGTGCTAAACTCTGGTCTTGCACAATGGTAACATTATTCTTTGAAGGTCCGTTTATTTGTCCTGTTGTCCAATTGGTTCCTCCGGTCCAAACCAATGCTTTTGTAGGATCGGAATGCTCAGCATCAATAATCATAAATTTATGGTGCATAATTCCTGGTTGTTCCTCTGTTTCTGGGCGTTCAAGTAAACCAATAGAAGAATTTAACACATTAATCATGGTGCTTGAAGTAGAGCCATCGTAAATAACGCGTACACGCTTACCATCCAAATGAGCTTGGTTTAATGCGCCTGCAATTAAGGTGGTTGGATTGTTGCCAAACGAATTATAAATAGCAACGTCTATAGTTTCCTCAGCCCGATTTATATAATTTATCAAGGTATCTCTTAATGCATTATCTACCGCATTCGCTTCGGAAAAAGTGGCCAAATTTGTTTGCACCTCATGATTAAAATAAGCTAAAATTTTTCCTGATGAAGAAGAACTTGTTACATAGTATTTTTCTATTTTTAAAGTATCTTTTTCGTTGTAAAAAATGAATTCGGCTTTGTAAAACTGAGAGGGTGCCAAACCGTCCAACTGAATGTGATGTTTTTTTGACGAATTGTTTGAAGAAAAATACAACGTATCTGTCGTGTTTTTTATTGGCAGAAATCGAACATTAACCGAACTGGCTTTTGAAACTTCTGGGTATATTGAAAAACCAGTACTCGAAAGCTGCTTTGCTTTAAGCGACGAAGGTGTTACTTCGATTTGCCCAAAAGCAATATTAGCAACCAAAAAAGTAAAAATAAACTTGAGTAAGCTTTGCATAATAAAAAAATTATTAGTTTCAAAAGTAAGATTTTTTAAAGGATAGATTTTAGTATTTTAAATTTTATTTAAATGATGTTGAGCGAAACTTAATCGTACAGTAACCATAGCATAGCTATTTGCTAACCTATGTTTGGGGTAAAATCATCTACCTTTGAGTTGCAGTAGTTACACTAAATAAAAAAGTAATGATTTTCTCAAAATTAAAGCATATGTTTCAGTATTTTTCCACCTCAAGAAATTACGATTTAGTTCATGCAGAAAAATTAATTAACCAACATGAGCCTCAAAAGATGAATATGAAAAAGTCTGTAAATTTTGAATTACACGGTCACAGAGGGGCACGCGGACTAGCTCCCGAAAATACGTTAGCTAGTTTTGAGCAAGCTATTGAAATTGGTGTAGATGCAATTGAAATGGATGTAGTAATCACCAAAGACGAAAAAGTTTTGGTCTCCCACGAAGCTTGGATGAACCCAGAAATTTGTCTAGCTCCAAACGGTACGGAAATTGAATTATCCGAACTTGATAAACACCGTATTTACCAAATGACTTTCGAAGAAACTCAGGCATACGAATGTGGAATGAAAAGTCCAATTAAATTTCCGCATCAAATGAACGAAGAATCCACTAAACCTTTACTTTCTAGTGTATTGCAAATGGGAGTTGCCTTGTCCAAAAATCATGGAAAACAACTAAAATTTAACATCGAACTAAAATCATTTCCAGAAGGCGATGGTATTTTTCATCCTAAACCAGCCAAGTTTTGTAGGTTGGTTATCGAGGTTATCAGGAAATATGTAGACGAAAACAAAGTATACATCCAGAGTTTTGACGCTCGTATTTTGAAGCATTTTAACACCTACTACCCTGGCATTAAATTAGGCTACTTAATAGAAAACCAGGATGTTGACAAAGCCATTGAAGAGTTAAATTTTACGCCTTATTTCTTAGGCATAAGACATACGGAAATTGATGCAGTACTTGCAAAAAAAGTGAAAGCAAAAAAATGCAAACTTTTCGCATGGACCGTAAACACTAAAGAAGAAATGAAAACGCTAATTGATTATGGAATTGATGCAATCATAACAGATTACCCAAACATGGGTTTTGAGCTTAAAACAAATAGAGGCTAAATTGGTTCCGATTATACCTTAACACAAGACCAACAATTCTTAGCCTTTTTATACCTGTTACTAGCTGAAATTACTAGAAAAGTAAACAGTCTGTCCCTACCTTTCGGAAATGATTTTTTTGCCTAATTAAATCAACTAATAATTCAATTTTTTTTAGTTTCACTTTGAAGTTCAATTGGTATGATGGTTTCTTTATTATGATAATGAAACAGAAAGGAAAAAGTACGTTTTATTGCAGTAATTGTAATTGGTAAATGGTTTTTGTACTAATCGAGCTGTAAACACAATAAGTAAAGAGAAGAAAAATCGCTGAAAAATAAAAAATCCCACTAGCTAGTGGGATTTTTTTGAGCGGGAGACCGGGTTCGAACCGGCGACATTCAGCTTGGAAGGCTGACGCTCTACCAACTGAGCTACTCCCGCAAGACGTTGCAAATATAAAATTATTTCCCATTTACTAGCAAAAATATTTTTGTTAATTGTAAATAAATTTTTTCTTTGTGCTGAGAAAATAGCATTACTTTTAACCACTTATTCGTTAACACAAAATAAATATTATGAGTACCAAAAAAGGGAAAGTCGAAGATATTATTGAACAAAAATTTCTAGAGCACCGAAAAGTTTTTCTGAACGGTCAAGTAGATGGTAAATCCGCTAAACATGTAATCGATAGGTTGCTTTATTTAGACATGATTAGCCACGAAGAAATTGAATTAATCATCAATAGCCCAGGAGGTTATGTAACTGATGGATTTGCCATTTACGACACGATGAAATCCATTAAAAGTCCAGTTGCAACTGTTTGTTCCGGTTTAGCAGCTTCAATGGGTTCAATTTTATTATCGGCTGGAGAAAAAGGCAGAAGATTTATTCAACCACATGCTAAAGTAATGATTCACCAACCTATGGGAGGCGCAAGAGGACAAGCCTCTAATATTGAAATTCAAGCTAAAGAAATTCTAAAAACTAAGGAATTAAGTGCTAAAATTTTAGCAGATAATTGTGGACAAGAATTTGACAAAGTAATGAAAGATTTCGCAAGAGATTATTGGATGGACGCAGAAGAATCCCTTGCTTATGGAATAGTAGACCATCATTACGCAGATAAATAATTGGCATGCTTGTAAGAGAAATAAATCTTGAAGAAGTAATTCCATTACGGCATCGCATACTTAGAAAAAATAAACCCATTTCTACTTGTTACTTTCAAGAAGATAATCGCAAAGGCACCTTTCATTTAGGTGCTTTTGAGTTTAACAAGTTAGTTGGAGTAGCCACTTTCATTCCTCATTATACTGAAAATCATAAATTTAAAGATTTTCAATTAAGAGGAATGGCGGTTGAGGAAACCCACCAAGGAAAGGGAATTGGACGAAAAATTATTGAATATGTACTCCCTTTACTAAAGGCCCAAAATGCTACAATCTTGTGGTGTAATGCGCGTGAGAGTGCTTATGTATTTTACCAAAAAATGGGGTTTGAAATTATTGGTTATGCCTTCGATATTCCAAGCGTTGGTATTCATTATAAAATGCAGAAAAAATGTTAGACAAGGCTATTTGTATAATTTTCAGCATGGGTTGAATAGCTTATAGAATAATCCTAAAATTAACAATGAAGTAAACCTTAACCGCATGAAACGTAAAGAATTTATACAATACCTTGGTTGGAGTGCGATTGGATTAAAGTTTGCTCATCTATTTACATTTGCTACCAAGCCTCAAGAATCAAATCGGTTAAAGCAACTGATGGGTATGGACTCCAATCATTTGATTCCTTTCGAAAACACAGCTTTGGAAAAAGAAACCTTGGTTGCCTTTTTGCGCATGAAAGAAGCGGCCTTACATGAAGGTGTAAAACTTCAAATCGTTTCAGGATTTCGAAGCTATCAACGACAAAAACAAATATTTGAAACTAAGTATGCAAAAAAAATAGCGCAAGGACTTACTCCTTTACAAGCTTACCAAAACATTACTTTATACTCTTCAATTCCCGGAACATCAAGGCATCATTGGGGCACGGATATCGATATAATTGAACTTGTATCGGAGTTGCCAGAAGGAGATCTTTTACTGGAAAAACACTACCAAAAAGGAGGAGCTTTTTACCAACTCAGTAAATGGATGAAAAAAAACGCACATCGATTCGGTTTTTACCTCGCTTACACTAACCAAAAAGAGCGAAATGGCTTTGCTTACGAGCCTTGGCATTTTAGTTACCAACCTGTGGCGAAAAGAAATTTACAAGACTTAAGTATTGAAGATCTAAAAACTAAACTTCTAGAATCTAATATTAGTGGATTAAACCAATTGCCAGAAGATTACTTAAATACATACCTTGAGGATTACATGTACGGGATAAGCTCAGAATTACTTCCTTAGCTTTATTCCAGCCAATAAAGCTAAAAATTAATGAGTAATATCCAAAAATGAAGATAGAATACTTTACTAATTTCAGGTGTTTGGCATAACTTTTGAAAATTATTCCTTGTATTAACATTTCACTAAAATTGTTTTGAACAGAAGAGCTTTCATAAAAAAATTAGGTTTAGCTTCCATAGGATTGAAGTTTTTACCGCTCATGCCAACAATAGTTGCAGAAGCTCGCTTTTCAATTGAAAAAATAATGGGTATAGATAGTTCGCATTTAGCCTCTTATAGCAACATTTTACTCGAATTCGAAACCTTACAAGCCTACCGAAAAATGAAGGAAGCAGCTGCTTTAGACGGTATTCAACTTCAAACCATCACGGGATTTAAGAGTTTTGAGTACGAAAGGGCAATTTTTGAACATGAATATTTTACTCATCTCGACAAAGGATATACAGCGCTAGATGCCTATCATCAAATTTCTCATTACACACCTATACCAGGCGCCTCCCGTTACCATTGGGGAACTGAGATTGATGTGGTAGACTTAAACGTGAACATTCCACATGGTTACGTGATAGACGAGGAACATTATTTGGAGGGAGGCATGTTTCATCAGCTCACTGAATGGATGGAAAATAATGCGCATCTATTTGGTTTCTACTTACCTTACACAGACGACGCTTACAGAAAAGGCTTTGCACATGAACCTTGGCACTACAGCTATCAACCAACGGCTTCAAGAATTTTAAAAAAAATAAACGTTCATGAACTTACCCAAGAAATTCATGTTCAACAAATTGAAGGTTTAGACAGAATTCCCAATAGTTTTTTACCTAATTATATAGAAGAATACGTATTCGAAGTAAGTAAACAACTGCTTTTTGTACCATCCTAAGCATACTAATATAGGTTTACGAAACCATTATTAAGTACATTCGAATATCTTACAAAACAAATCACTCTTAACCTCTAGGGTAAAAATTGTTTCATAAATAAGAAATTATACCAGTTATTTGTTGAAATTACTGGAAAAGAAAACAATGATTTTTTGTGAATTAGAAAAATCAAAAAATAATTCAATTTATTTTAGTCTCTTTTTAAGGTTCAATTGGTATGATGGTTTCTCTTTTTGATGAAACAGAAATAAAAAAGGTCGTTTTATTATGGTAGTTTCAATTGATAAAATGGTATTAGATAATTACCTGTAACTAGAAATTGGATAAACCTTGCTAGAACAATCAGAATGCTTATTTTTACCAAAAAATATTTTATGAACAAAAAAGTAATTCTAACCATTTTAGATGGTTGGGGAATAGCTCCCAATAAAGAAGTATCTGCAGTAGATGTTGCAAATACACCAACCATGGATCGATTACTTCAAACATATCCTAGTGCAACACTAAGGACTGATGGGCTACATGTAGGACTTCCAGAAGGGCAAATGGGGAATTCTGAGGTTGGACACATGAACCTTGGCGCGGGCAGAATTGTATACCAAGACCTTGTAAAAATTAATTTAGCAGTAGAAAATAATACGCTAAAAGACGAATCGGTATTAAAAAATGCTTTCAATTACGCAACCAAAAACAACAAAGCCGTTCATTTTTTAGGATTAGTTTCCGATGGTGGAGTCCACTCCCATATTAACCACTTAAAGGGATTGGTAACGGCAGCAAACGAAGCAAATATCAACGAAATTTTTGTTCATGCCTTTACAGATGGTAGAGATGTTGACCCACATTCAGCGAAAGATTATATCGCAGATTTACTTCCTCACTTAGAAAAAAACAATGCCAAACTAGCTACTCTTGTGGGAAGGTATTATGCAATGGACCGCGATAAACGTTGGGAACGTGTAAAACTTGCTTATGACGCAATTGTAAACGGAAAAGCTTCTAATTACAGTCAAAATCCAATTGAAAGCATCGAAAAATCTTATGCAGAAGGTACAACAGACGAGTTTATACAGCCCATTTGTTTTACTGAAAACGACAAACCAATTGCAACACTCAAAGAAGGGGACGTAGTGGTGTTTTTTAATTTTAGAACAGACCGTGGTAGACAATTAACCGAAGCGCTCTCGCAACATGACTTTAACGAAGTTGGGATGAAAAAACTTAAGCTTCACTACGTTACGATGACCACTTATGACGATTCTTTTGAAGGAATTGAAGTAATTTTCAAAAAAGATAATTTACAAGATACGTTAGGAGAAGTACTTGAGCGCCATAAAAAAACACAAATTCGAGCAGCGGAAACAGAAAAATACCCGCATGTTACCTTTTTCTTTTCTGGAGGGCGTGAAACTGTATTTAATGGCGAAAATCGAATTTTAGTAAATTCACCCAAAGTTGCAACCTACGATTTACAACCCGAAATGAGCGCAGTTGAATTGAAGGATAAATTGGTAAAAGAAATTAACTCACAATCGGCAGATTTCATGTGTATTAATTTCGCAAATCCAGATATGGTAGGGCATACAGGTGTTTTTGAAGCCGCAGTAAAAGCTTGTGAAACAGTAGATTCATGTCTAGCTGAATTGGTTAATGCTGCCGAAAATAATGACTACACGATGATTGTTATTGCAGACCACGGAAACTCAGAAACAATGAAAAATGAGGACGGAAGCCCAAATACAGCACACACTACAAACCCAGTCCCATTGATACTTGTCGATAAAGAAATCACAAAAATTAACGACGGAATCTTAGGTGATATTGCTCCTACTATTTTACATCTAATGGGAGTTGAAAAAAGTGAACACATGACAAGAGAAAGTTTAATTTACTAAAAAATGTAATTTACCTTACTTAATTAGCGATACAACATAACAATAGAAGATTTAAACAAATTTTTAAAAATGTAATTCCGTGGAAATCTGAAAAACAAACAATATCATAGATCAATGAAAACACTACTTTTAAGTTGTCTTTTAATTACAAGCATTAGCTTTGGACAACGTGTAAAAACAGAATTAATCGTCGGAGAAACCTCTAGAGAAGCCGTCTTAAAGTCCAAAAACAAGGGATGGTTCGAAGATATTTATCAAGCTTACCTTCCTAATGAAGAGGAAACCAAAAAAATTAAAAAATTGCTTAAAAAAGGGAAATACAGTTTTGAAATATACTTTGGAACATGGTGTCCAGATAGCCGAAGAGAAGTGCCTCGAATTTATAAAATACTCGACGAGGCAGGCTACAGCGAATCTAACATCAAACTTGTTGGGGTAGACAGAGACAAAAAAATACCAAATATTTCTGATGAGGAAAGAAAAAAACTGGATGTAAAACGTGTGCCAACCCTGATTGTATACAATAAAAAAGGGGAAGAAGTAAACCGTTATGTGGAATATGCACAAACAACCTTAGAAAACGACTTGCTGCTTATTTTAAGCAACGAGGGGTATAAACACAGTTATTTAGATTAATATGATATCTTCTAATAAAGCAATTATAGCCGTAGATTTTGATGGTACCATTGTAGAAAGCCGATACCCAAAGATTGGTAAACCCATGATGTTTGCCTTCGAAACAATGAAAAAGCTACAAGAAATGGGACATCCCCTTATTTTATGGACCTACAGAAGTGGCAAATACTTAGATGAAGCAGTAGAATTTTGCCGCGACAATGGGATAGAGTTTTATGCAATAAATAAAAGTTATCCAGAAGAAGAGTTTGACGATTCTATAAGTAGAAAAATAGCAGCAGATATTTTTATTGACGATAGAAACGTTGGTGGATTTATCGGATGGGGAGAAGTTTATAAACAATTAGTAAACAATGAATTGCCCCAAGATTACGTTGCAAAAAAAGGAATTTTTTCAAAGATTTTTAAAAAGAAATAACGCAATTTCATGATCAAAGCCAAAACCCCTGAAGAAATTGAATTAATGAGAGAAAGTGCGCTTGTAGTTTCTAAAACCTTAGGTATGCTAGCTAAGGAAGTAAAACCTGGCGTAACCACATTATATTTAGACAAGCTTGCAGAAGATTTTATACGAGAACAAGGCGCTATTCCAGGCTTCCTTGGTTTATATGACTTCCCTAATACGCTTTGTGTAAGTCCAAATGCACAAGTGGTACACGGTATTCCTACCAACAAAGCCTTAGTTGAAGGCGATATAATATCAATTGACTGTGGCGCTATAAAAAATGGCTTTTATGGTGACCATGCCTATACTTTCCCCGTGGGTGAAATTGATGCAAAAACTGAAAGGCTTCTTCGGATAACTAAAGAAAGTTTATACAAAGGAATTGCCGAATTAAAAGTTGGAAATCGGGTTGGTGATGTTGGATTTGCTATCCAAAAACACGCCGAACAAAATGGTTATGGTGTTGTGCGCGAATTAGTCGGTCACGGACTTGGAAAAAAAATGCATGAAGACCCAGAGATGCCTAACTATGGAAAAAAAGGACGAGGCAAAAAATTTATTGAAGGAATGGTTGTAGCCATTGAACCAATGATAAATATGGGTACCAAAAATATCGTTCAGCTCAAAGACGGATGGACAATACTTACAAAAGATAGCTTACCTAGCGCACATTTCGAACACGACGTTGCTATTGTTAATGGAAAGCCTCAATTGTTATCTACCTTTGATTATATTTACGAGGCATTAGGTATCGAAAGCAACGAAGAAGAACCCTATAAGTAATATTTGCTTCATTAAAAATAAAACTAAAAGAAATAGAAGCCGACCTCTTAATTTATCTTTAGGGGACAATTTGCGTTACTTCCCAACCTAAATTTTTGTCGTACCAAATCTCTTCTCCCCTTATCTCTAAAGGTGAATCGAAGTTATTGGTGTAAAGGCTCCCCGTACCTAAACCTTGCGGCATTTTATTTCCTTGTAAGTAAGTAAATTGTGCAATGGCGTTTAAACCTATATTACTTTCTAAAGCACTTGTGATCCACCAACCTATCCGATGAGCATTTGCAAGGTCAATCCAATTCTTGGTTTGTGCAAATCCACCAACTAAACTCGGTTTCAAAATGATGTATTGCGGATTAATTTGCGTAAGCATTTCTTGGCGAGTGCGGTTATCAAAAATTCCTATCAATTCCTCATCTAACGCAATTGGCAATGGTGTTTTAGCACATAAATCTGCCATCTTGTCCCACTGATTTACGGCTATGGGTTGTTCAATACTGTGCAAGTTAAGGTCGCTTAACCGTTTCAACTTTTCTAAAGCTTCACTAGCGCTAAAAGCACCATTTGCATCTACCCTAAGTTCAATTTCGTTAGCGGAAAAATCATCGCGTACCATTTTTAGAAGTTTCAACTCGTCTTCAAAATTGATGGCGCCGATTTTCAATTTTATACACGAAAATCCTGCTTCGATCTTTTCTAAAATCTGCTGACGCATAAAAGGGTACGCTCCCATCCATATCAAACCATTGATTTTCATTGGTTGTTTACCACTCAAGAAATCAGAAGGAAATAACTCGAAGGCGTCTCTTCCAGACTTTAAGGCGCGTAACGATGCAAACGCTGTTTCAATGCCAAGTTGAATGGAAGGAAATTCAACGCAAGAGGCAAGTAGTTCTTCTTCACCTAATGCTATATTTTCGCACACCCATTGCAACTGGTTTTCGTAGTCCGGACGATCATCAATCGAAAGTCCCTTAAGAATACCACATTCGCCAATAGCCTTCATATCGGCTGAAAAAATTTGCAAAAAATATGTCTCCTTTTCAAACATTACCCCACGGGAAGTTCCGCTTGGACGCTTAAATTGCAACGTATATTTTTGGTAATTTGCTTTCAAATTTTTTAGGGTAAAAATACAAATTTAATTTCCTTTTTATGAGTCCTGCTTTTATCAAATTAACAGTTAATATTTTTAATGAGTGGAAATTTATGTTGTAGATAATTGCTTCCCATTCGGGACATTTTGGGTAATGCCAAAACCAAGCAAATTTTAAAATGAGGCGAGAAGGAAATGAAATATGGCTTCATTGGAAAGTTTTAAATTATAAAATCAAAATAAAGACGTTTAAAAGTTTCGTTATTATTCCTTAAGCTTATTTTTGTTGATGAATTTAATTCTTGATTAACTCATTTAAATGAAAGATACCTATCGCTGTGTTGTTTCACCAAGTGAAGAAATACTGTTAAAAGAAAAAGGCAGTAAGTTTTTTGGCTATGTGTTTACTGTTGAAAGCGAAACTCAAGTTGAAGAAGCCATTCAAGAGCTTAGAAAAATACATCATAAAGCAAGGCATTTTTGTTATGCTTATCAAATAGGAATGCAGTACGAAAAATTTCGAGCTAATGATGATGGCGAGCCTTCCAACTCTGCAGGAATGCCGATTTATGGTCAACTACAATCTTTTGATGTAACCAACACGCTTGTAGTGGTAGTTCGCTATTTTGGAGGGACTAAACTTGGGGTTGGTGGACTCATTTCCGCTTACAAAACAAGTGCTCAAATGGCCTTGGAGGCTTCCAAAATTGAAGAAAGAGAAATCCAAGAAAAGCTTTACATTCAATGCAGTTATGACCTGATGAACGCCGTCATGCGTTTAGTTAAAGAAGAAAACTTAACTATAAGTGAACAGATTCTTCAGGAAGATTGTAGATTTACGATTCCTATTCGTTTAGGCGATTTTGAAAATATCAAAGAAAAAGCCAAGGCCATATATGGTTTAAAAGTTTGGGGTGAAGATGAGGAAGAAAAATTCGAATAAAATAATTTATAGAATAGAAATCTAATCTATACTTTTTATCCTGTTTTAAACTGGTTTTGACTGCTATGTCTAAATATTTGACATATAGGTTTTTGAAAAAGCTATAACACAAAAGACTCAAAATTCCACAGAGTTTCACAAAGTTGTTAAAAAGATAAAAACAATAATTAGAAAGCAGTCTAACTAAACAAAGACAGTTTTACTTTTTCTTCTTCCCTTGAAAAAAAGATGGTTCTAATTCTATGCTAAAGCCTTTACAACTTCACCTAAAAAACGTAATTTTGATTTGAATTTTATACCATGAAAAAAATACTTGCATTTGCCGGCTCTAACGCCTCTAACTCTATTAATCATCAGTTGGTTAGCTATATCGTCAATAAAATCAGCATGGCTGAAGTCGAACTTATTGAACTTCGCCATTTTGATGTTCCTATGTATTCTTACGATATAGAAAAAGAAAGTGGAATTCCGCACAACACACAATTTGTATACGAGAAAATTGCTGCTGCTGACGGACTAATTGTTTCGGTAAGTGAACACAATAGTAACGTTTCTGCATTTTTCAAAAATTACTTCGATTGGATGTCCCGAATAAATCCTAAATTTCTACAAGGCAAAAAAGTCCTATTAATGAGTACTTCACCTGGCGAAAGAGGAGGAAAAAGTGCACTAGAATTTGTAAGAGACCATTACTTTTTCAGGTTTGGCGCAGATATAACGGATAGTTTTACATTTCCTTCATTTCAAAAGAATTTCGATACGACTAAAAACGAAGTGTCCAATGAAATACTGACCATTGGAATCAACGATTTAGTGAGTAATTTTGAACAAAATTTTGTGAATTAGTGAGGAGTAGAAAGTCATTTGATGTTTCAGGTTGCCAAGACATAAAAACAAAGTTGCTGCATTGGGCAAATCAGTTTGAGGTAGCCTTTTACTTGGATTCTAACAATCACCCTCACCCCTATCACACCGTGGATACACTAGTTGCGGTAGGTGAGTTTACAGCCATAAAAACCGATTCGTGGAATGCGTTTAGCGAGCTTAATGCATACCAACAAACCACCAAAGATTGGTTATTTGGGTACTTGAGTTATGATCTAAAAAACGACACAGAACGGCTTCATTCAAAGGGAGATGACGGACTTTGTTTTCCTGAATTATATTTCTTTCAACCCCAAAAAATTATTCGCTTAGAAGGTTTTCAACTTAATTTTGAATACTTAAGGATGGTGGATGATGAAATAGATTCTGATTTTGAAGAAATTCAAGGTTTTTTAATTTCAGATGAAGTTTCAGCATCATCGATTAAAATTGAATCTAAAATTAGCAAAACAAGCTATCTTGAGAAAGTAAACACACTGTTGAAGCACATTCAACGTGGCGATATTTACGAGGTAAATTTTTGTCAAGAGTTTTTTGCAGAAAACACGCTGATTGATCCAATTCAAACTTATAAAGCATTGAATCGAATTTCGGCGCCGCCTTTTGCTTCTTTCATAAAAATTGAAGACAAATTTGCACTTTGCGCAAGTCCTGAACGCTATTTGAAGAAAGAAGGGCAAAAAATCATCTCTCAACCCATCAAAGGAACTGCGAAAAGAGGAGCAAATCCGCAGGAAGATGAACAACTAAAAAAAGACTTAACCAACGACCCAAAAGAGGTTGCTGAAAACATTATGATTGTTGACTTGGTCAGAAATGATTTGTCTAAAACAGCGCAAAAAGGGAGCGTTCAAGTAGAAGAGCTTTGCAAAGTATATACCTTTCCGCAAGTGCATCAAATGATTTCAACCATTACTTCTCAACTTAAAGAAGAAGCGACACCTATTGATGTAATAAGAGAAAGCTTCCCAATGGGAAGCATGACGGGAGCTCCAAAAGTTTCAGCTATGGAATTAATTGAAGAGCAAGAAGTTAGCAAAAGAGGATTATACAGTGGGGCAATTGGTTATTTTACACCTGAAGGGGACTTTGACTTCAATGTAGTTATTCGCAGTATTTTGTATAATCAAGCGAACCAATATGTAAGTTTTTCCGTTGGAAGCGCTATCACATCACTTTCAATACCTGAAAAAGAATACGAAGAATGCTTGATTAAAGCAAACGCTATGAGGAGCGTTCTTGAAAATAGCAGGTTGTTAAGTAACAGATAACCAAATTGATTAGTAAAATTAGCTTCTTTTTTTAGCTGCTTTTTCATTAATCAGCAAAGCAATGACAATCGCAGGGTATAAAATTCCAAAAGTTGATAGGAATATGGAAAGTTGCTTCACAATTACATTGTTGGGGTACACATCTCCGTAACCCACACTTGTAATGGAAACTAGACTATAATAAATGTACATTCCAAATTCATTATCGGATGAAAACAAATCAGTATTTCCGCTGAGTATGTTATCATGAAATTGACCTATTAAGGTTAGTGAAATCGCTCCATACACCCCCATCAGTAAATAAATATTTACCGCTCCTAAAATTCGATAAAGGTTAATTTCCTTATTTCTAAAAAGGAGCTGAAGATTCATGTAAATAAATACCATTACCATCACTAATGAAAGAATTAATTCAGAAACAAAAAGATTTTCTGTTTCAAAATGAAGCCTATAGACTTTAAGTAAAGTTAATGATGCGAATAAAACCAAAACAAAGTTCCGAAGGTATTTTTGTTCAGTCGAAAAAATTAAAGTTGAGTAAAGAATTAAATAGCTTAATTCAATCAAAAAATCTACATCTTCGTAAAATTCAGTGAGAATTGGAATAATGTATATAAAAAGTTGTAAAATCAAAAAAAGAGCGACAAAGCTTACATCCCTAAGCCAAAAGTCTTTTAATTTTTGAAGTATTTATTTCTTCCATTTAGTTTGTATTCATCAATTTAAATAATAGCTTTCGATTTTTACTACGCTTCTTTGGCGTTTCTTCTTCCGAAAATTCGAGAAGCTAATCCACCTGTAAAAAACATAATTATAGAGTAAACTGCAGGCGGTATCGCAATAAGCGGATTATTCAGTAGCGTAGCGCTTGCGGCGATTGCAATAGCTAAGGTTCCGTTTTGTATGCCCGATTCGATTGAAATCGTTGAAGCTTGCTGAAAACCTAAACCTAGTAACTTCGCAAATAAAAAACCGATTACTAGGGTCAAAACATTCAAGGTTAAAGCAGGTAAGCCTGTTGTTAAAAAGGCATCTACAATAATTTCTTTGTTTTTTAAAATTGCTCCTAAAATGATAATGATAATAAAGACTGTTGAAGCAATTTTTACAGGTCGCTCACTTTTTTGGGCAAAATTTGGTTTTTTAGATTTTAGGTACATTCCCAAACTCACAGGTATAACTGTAATAAACATGATTTGCAAAATGGTTTGCAAAACAGGCAATGCTACGTATTGCTCTTGCTCCATATGAAGCAGCATCGCATAGTTGACTATAAATGGAATACTAATAATAGTAATAAAACTCGAAACGGCGGTAAGTGAAATAGACAATGCAGTATCGCATTTCCCTAAGTAAGCAAACAAATTAGAGGTGGGACCTCCCGGGCAAGCTGCTAAAAGAATAATTCCTACGGCATATTCCGGTTGAATTTCCCAAAAGTGCATCAACAAAAAACCCGTTAATGGAAGTAAAATCAACTGCGCTATCAAACCAATAAATACAGCTTTTGGTTGCTCGAATACACGTTTAAAATCGGCTAAAGTCAGGCTTAACCCCATTCCAAGCATAATTACAGCCAAAGCTAAGGGCAAAAATATTTCTGTTAATAAGCTACTTTCCATGTTTTATATTTAGTAGCAAGATAGAAAAAAGATTTTTTTATTCATGGATTTGTAATGAAATTCAATGGAAAAATCTTGTAACATAGGTTACCAAATAATTGAATTGCTTTTCCGTATTTTTGCGAGATGCTGCAAGAATTCAATTCGCATTTAGAAAATTTACTTGGCAAAGAGTCCAAGCGGCTCTTGCTTGCTGTTAGCGGAGGAATCGACAGCATGGTTTTGTGTTGTTTAATGTTAAGGACAGAACATAATTTTGAAATTGCCCATTGTAATTTTGGATTACGTGAGGAAGAAAGTGATGCAGACAAAAAGTTTGTAATTCAGTGGGGCAAAAAAAATCAAATCAATGCACATTGCATTCAATTTGATACAAAGACATACGCAGAAAAAAACAAAGTTTCGATACAAATGGCGGCAAGGGAATTACGCTATTCGTGGTTTGACGAACTAAAAGAAAATTTTTCATTCGACTATATTATAACAGCGCATCATTGTGACGATCAAGTTGAAACTTTTCTCATCAACTTTCTACGAGGCACGGGATTGAAAGGATTAAAAGGAATTCCTGAGAAAAATGAAAAATACCTACGTCCCCTACTTCCTTTTTCGAGAGAACAAATCGAAGCTTTCGCAAAAAAAGAAAACATTTCTTGGCGTGAAGATAGCAGCAACAAATCACGTAAGTATCTTAGGAATAAACTACGACATGAAGTGATTCCTCTTCTTAAAGAAGAAAATCCTCAATTGCAAGAAAGTTTCCTGCAAACCATTGAACACCTTCAACAAACACAGTCGCTTGTTGATGCGTATATGCTTCAACTAAAAAAAGAAATTATAGAGGAAAAACAAGGCTATATTTCCTTTAAAATTGCACCTCTACTTCAACACAAAAATCCAAAAGCAGTCTTGTATGAATTGCTAACCGACTACGGTTTTAGGGAATGGAATAATGTGAAAGACCTTTTAACCGCTGAAAAAGGAAAGCAAGTAGTAAGCGAAAGATTCATCTTGGAAAAGGACAAAGATTCACTTTGTCTTTTTACGAAAAACACAAGCTCAGATAATGCTGTTTTTGAAGTAAAAAATTCAAAAGAAGTCGTTACCTTTGGCAGTCAAATTTTAAATTTTAATCAGGTTGAAAAAACAGAAGATTTTTCTTCAAAAGAAGTAATTGTAGATGCTGAAAAAGTTGTTTTCCCACTTCAATTACGAAAAGTAAAATCTACTGACAAATTCAAACCTTTGGGGATGAATCAACATAAAAAAGTGCTTAAATTTCTAAAGGATGAAGGTGTTCCTACTTCCTTTAAAAAAGAAACCTATGTACTTACAAGTAACGAAAAAATAGTTTGTGTCGTAAATCACCGAATTGATAACGACTTTAGAGTAACCACAAATACCAAAAAATGTTTAATCATACACACCGATTTTCTACCTATCTCTTAGGAATTTTTATTAGTCTTTTTAGTTTTTCAGCGAGTGCTCAATTTGGAGGAGACCAAACGCAAAATCAAGTTGAATCCCACGTTAAATTTGATGTGGACGCCGAATATGAAGGCGATTCAATTTTTAAACTCTTAATCACTGCTACCTTAGATGAAGGGTGGAAACTACCCTCGCAAGAAGAAATTCCTGAGGACGAAAATGGTCCGCTTCCTACAGAATTTACTTTTGATGTTAGTGAAGAAGACTTCGAACTTTTGGGTTCAACCAAAGAGCCTGAGGTGGAGGCTAAATTCGATCCTATCTTTAAAGTAGACCTTAAAAATTTTAAAGGGGAAGCTGTATTTGAACAACGAGTAAAGGTTTTGAATCCTGATGCAGCCTTTTTAATGGATATTTTCTTCATGATTTGTGATGATGAAAAATGTCTTGCTCCTGATTTTGATTACCACACCCTACTTTTTAATATTGAAGAAGGTAGCTTTACTAAAATTGATAGAGACTTTGAAATTAGTGAAGAAGACGAAGCAAAAGGAGCAAGCTTAAAAATAGAATTGAAAGGCGACCTCTACGAAGCCATGGAAAGTGAAGACAATACCAAGTCGCACAGCACTATTTTCTTTTTAGGCTTTATTGGTGGATTGATTGCTTTGCTTACGCCCTGTGTATTTCCTATGATTCCACTTACGGTTTCCTTCTTTACTAAAGGGGCAAGAACTCGTCGTATTGGATTGATAAATGCAGTAATGTACGCTGTTTTTATCGTGGCAATTTACTTATTGTTAAGTATTCCTTTTCACTTATTAGACTCTGTAAATCCTGAGATTCTGAATAATATTTCAACAAACACTTACTTAAATATTCTATTTTTCGTCATCTTTATGGTGTTTGCTTTTTCATTTTTCGGGTACTTTGAAATCACCTTACCCAACTCATGGAGCAACCGATTAGACCAAAAAGCGTCGAGTATCGGAGGGATTATTGGGGTATTTTTTATGGCATTGACATTAGCTCTAGTCTCCTTTTCTTGTACCGGACCAATTTTGGGTTCACTTTTAGGAGGTTCGCTCACTACCGATGGGGGAGCAACGCAACTTACCTATGGAATGGGTGGATTTGGACTTGCTTTAGCGCTACCTTTTGGTTTGTTTGCGCTTTTCCCAAATTGGCTAAATTCACTTCCAAAATCAGGTGGTTGGATGAACACTTTAAAAGTTGTTCTTGGTTTCTTAGAACTTGGGTTGGCCTTCAAATTCCTTTCAAATGCAGATTTAGTCGAACATTGGGGATTATTAAAAAGAGAAGTCTTTATCGGAATATGGATTATTGTAGGCGCGTTGATGGCTTTGTATCTGTTCGGTTTAATTCGTTTTCCACATGACCCACCTAAGGCTAAATTAGGTAAGCCAAGATTAATTTTTGCTATTGTAACCACGGCTTTTGTCATTTACTTAATTCCGGGATTAACCAATACAGAGCATGCCAACTTGAAGTTACTAAGTGGCTTCCCTCCTCCTCTTTTCTACAGTGTTTACGAAAAAGAAGCGACAGGTCCACTTGGTTTAAAAGCTTACAAAGATTTTGACGAAGGAATTACTGTAGCTTTACAAAAGAACAAACCTATTCTTCTTGATTTTACAGGATGGGCATGTGTAAATTGTCGAAAAATGGAAGAACAAGTTTGGAGCGTTCCAGAGGTATATGATATGATTAATGAAGATTATATTTTAATATCTTTATACGTAGATGACCGAACTTACTTGCCTGAAGAAGAACAATTTATTTACGAGAAACCAAACGGAACGGTAAAGAAAATTGAAACTATTGGAGACAAGTGGTCAACTTTCCAAACAGTGAATTTCAAGAACAATTCGCAACCTTATTATGTATTGCTTACCGCTGATTTAGAATTACTTAATGAAACAGTCGGTTATACCCCAAACAGCAAAGAATTCTTGAATTGGCTGAAAGAAGGGAAAAATAAATTTTATAGCGAACAGTAATTAATGTAATTAGAATAAACCAAAAAGCCTCTTAAATATAGAGGCTTTTTGGTTACTCTATAGTTTACTTCAATTAGCTAGGGACTTTTTAAAACGACTTTGAGAGCATTTACCAATTGGAATTACTCTAATAAAACGCCCTTTTTTCCTTTCTAATTAATTACAAAAAGTAGAGATTTATTTTAGTGAAATTATTTTCCTGGTCTTGAGGGTCTGATTTCAATCTTACTAGGTAGTGCTCGTTCATTCATTTTAAACACATCTACAATAAGTTCCCCTATATCCTCAGGTTGAATTTTCCAAGCATCATTTTGATCAGGATTATTTCCATTGAAATGAGATGAAACAGATCCAGGCATAATGGTAGTTACATTTACCCCTTTTTCCCTTAAATCTAACATAATGGCTTGTGTAAACCCGGTTACTCCAAACTTACTTGCGTTATAAGCAGCACCTTTTGCAAAAAAGTTAGTTCCAGCCAAACTTGCTATGCTCACAAAATAGCCTTTTGTTTCAATTAATTCCTTCACCGACGCTTTAATGGAGTAGAAAACACCTGTTAAATTGGTATCTATCACCTCTTTCCATTGAGTATCTGTTAATTCTTCAATACTTGCGAAGTGGGTTAGTCCTGCATTGGCAATAACATAATCTAATTGTCCAAAGTTAGCGATACAAGTCTTTACGGCTTCTTCTTGATCCAGAAGAACTCGAACATCTGCCTTTACACCAACTGCTTTAACTGCTGAATTTTGAGTGTTTAGTTGCTTTGCTGCCTCATCAGCAGCTACTTGAGATCGACTTGTTAAAACAACATTCACACCGGCTTTCATCAATTCGTTGGCAATGCCAAAACCTATACCTTTGCTTCCTCCTGTGATTAGAGCAACTTTTCCGCTAATATCTTTCATTTATTTGTATTTAAATTAAAGCTCAAAAGTAAAGAATCAATCAAGCCAAAAAAGCCGAATTAAAGTAGATTTAACGAATACCTGTAAAATCAAAATTTGCTTACTAACAGAACTATCTATTTCTCTATCTCTGTTAGTAAATATATTATGTTCGGGACGGGTTAGTCGAGTTTGCCTCTTTTCCCTAAGTCAACAACAAAAAGGTTTTCAATTTTTCCATTATTAATTTCAAATTTTAGCATTGTGCGTTGTTGATGAAAACCATGAATGCCGCAAGCACCGGGATTCATATGTAACAAGTGGTAATGTTTGTCGTTCATCACTTTAAGAATGTGGGAGTGTCCACATATAAACAATTTTGGGCGATGAAGCATTAATTGCTCCCTCACTTTAGGAGCATACTTTCCTGGATAACCACCAATGTGCGTTATCAAAACGTTTACGCCTTCAACGTTAAAATGCAAAAATTCTGGAAACTCTTGCCGAATAAGATGGTTATCAATATTACCATAAACGGCTCTTAGCTTTGCATAGTGCTGAAGGGTATCTGTGACTTTAGAGTCACCTATATCCCCTGCATGCCAAACCTCATCAACCAACGAAACATGTTTTAGTATTGCATCATCAATATAAGAATGTGTATCACTAAGTAGTAAGATTTTCATGAGTTGAAGTAACTATTAACTGTGGTTGTAAAAGTAGAAAAAATACTTGTAAAGCTTCTTTTAAAATGAAAATAACAAAAAAATTCAATGTAAATTTAAGGTTAAGAAGTTGGTTTTTTAAATAAATTATTACAAAACAAAAAATTTAGAGTATTGATTTACAGGGTTTTAAATTTTAACTAGCTTTATTAAATCTTTAATAATGAACAACTAAATGTTATGTGTATGTTTTTTTTGTTGCTTTGCAAACGAAAAGCCAAAGTAATGAAATTAAAAAATATACTACTTTTATGTAGTTTGTTTTTAGTTGTGTTTTCCTATGCACAAGAGGAAGTAAAATACAATAAAGACAGAGACACTATTTACCTAGAAGATGGTGTACTAGCCAAGGTGCCAACGGTTAAATGGAACGATTTGCTAAACATTAGAGGTTATACTCAGCTCAGATATAACCGAATTGGCGAAACAAATCCAGATTTAGTATGCGAACAATGTGATCGCTCTTGGGGAGGAGATGGTGGCTTCTTTTTTAGAAGAATTCGTATTATTTTCTTTGGAAACATTCACGAGCGAGTTTTTTTCTACATTCAACCAGACTTTGCGTCATCTCCTGGTGGTGATCGACAGCAATTTTCTCAGATTCGCGATGCGTATTTTGATGTTGCATTGGATAGTAAAAAGGAGTTTCGATTTAGGTTTGGTCAAAGTAAAGTTCCTTTTGGTTTTGAAAACCTTCAATCTAGCCAGAACAGAATTCCATTAGACCGAAACGACGGGCTAAATTCAGCAGTAGCCAACGAACGAGACATCGGTGTATTTTTTTATTGGGCTCCCGAGAAAATTAGGGAGCGTATGCGAGAAATTGCCTTATTAAACTTGAAGCATTCAGGAGATTATGGTGTTTTGGGTTTTGGTGCGTTTAATGGGCAAACAGCAAATCAACCCGATAGAAATAGAAATGCACATTGGGTGGCCAGATTAAGTTACCCGTTCAAGCTTTCCAATGGTCAGATGTTTGAGCCAGGTATTCAAGGATACACGGGTAAAGTTGTACTTCCAAATGTTACAGAAGGGGTATTGGTAAATCCTGATTTTGAGTACCTAGATCAGCGTGTTGCTGTGAGCGCAGTTTGGTACCCCCAACCTTTTGGGATACAAGCCGAGTATAATATCGGACGAGGTCCTGAATTTGTACCAGAAAATAACGCCATTGAATTACGGAACTTAAACGGTGGTTACGCCACTCTTTCCTATTACATTCACACCCCGAAACAAGGTTTAATTATTCCATTTACTCGCTACCATAACTACAAAGGCGGAAAAAAACATGAACGTGACGCTCGAAAGCATCGAGTAAGCGAATTAGAAATTGGAATTGAATGGCAACCGATTAAAAATCTTGAATTTGTTGCCATGTACACCTTCTCCGATCGAACGTTTGAAGATGCCTTAAATCCTATGAATGAACAAAGAGGTAGGTTACTGCGCTTACAAGCCCAGCTAAATTTCTAACTATAATCGACAGAGTAAAATTTTCTTTAAAATTGTTTTCTATTGGGGTTGAATTAAAATTTAATTGCAATTAAACAAACATCTTTATTTGCTCAATTGATAAAAAATAAACAAGTTGTGCTTGTTACGTTTTAATTTTTTTCTTTTGTAGAAAAATTAAAGATTTGAAAAAAGTTATTTTAATAACTGGTGCATCGTCAGGAATTGGTCGGCAAGTTGCCAGTTACCTTGCCCAAAAACACATTGTATACGGAACAAGTAGAAATTCTTCTGCAAAGGGTGAAGGTTTCGAAATGATTAGGCTGGATTTAAATGACGAATCCTCTATAAAAAATGCTGTTCTTAGCTTAATTGAAAAAGAAGGTAAAATAGATGTGCTTATCAATAATGCAGGTGTTGGAATAACAGGACCCATTGAAGAAACCCCAATTGAAGCTGCAAAAAAAGTTTTTCAAACCAACCTCTTTGGAAGTATTGCCCTTACTAATGAAGTACTCCCCTACATGCGAAGACAATCTGATGGTGATGTTTTTTTTATTACTTCCATAGCGGGTTATATGGGATTGCCCTATCGTGCTTACTATTCAGCAAGCAAAGCAGCACTTATTACATTAATCGAAGGACTAAGTATAGAGGTAAAACCCTTCAATATTAGAATAAAAAGTATTGCACCAGGAGATTTTGCTACAAATATTGCTGCGGGAAGATACACAGTTGAAGCTTATGAAAATTCGCCATACACCACTTATAAAGATACGCTTCAGCAAATGAATGAGCATGTGGCAAGCGGAGATGATCCCTTGGAAATTGCCTTAAAAATTGAAGCCATAATGACTACCTCACCAAAAAGAATTCACCACAAAGTGGGAAATTTTCTTCAGAGATTTTCAATTCACTTAAAGCATTTTTTACCCGATTATATTTATGAAAAGATGCTTATGAATCATTATAAATTGTAATATCTTTACCTCCCAAATACATACGCATGAAATTTTTTATAGACACAGCAAATTTAGAACAAATTAAAGAAGCCCAAGCACTTGGTATTCTTGATGGTGTAACCACAAATCCATCTTTAATGGCTAAAGAAGGAATTAGCGGAGATGCCAAGGTTAAACAACACTACATTGACATTTGCACTATTGTAGATGGTGATGTAAGTGCAGAAGTAATTGCAACCGACTTTGAAGGAATGGTTAAAGAAGGGGAAGAATTAGCTGCGCTTCACGAACAAATTGTTGTTAAAATTCCAATGATTAAAGACGGGGTAAAAGCCCTAAAATACTTTTCTGACAAAGGAATTAAAACCAATTGTACCCTAGTTTTTTCAGCCGGTCAAGCGCTTTTAGCAGCCAAAGCTGGAGCAACTTATGTTTCACCATTTATTGGACGTTTGGATGATATTTCAACCGATGGCTTAAACTTGATTTCAGAAATTAGACACATTTATGACAATTATAGTTTTGACACTCAAATTTTAGCGGCTTCTGTGCGCCACACAATGCATGTTATTGATTGTGCCAAATTAGGTGCCGATGTAATGACAGGACCTTTATCTTCTATTGTTGGTTTACTGAACCATCCATTAACCGATATTGGATTGGCTAAATTTTTAGAAGATCACAAGAAAAACGCATAATTAGTATTTAGACCGAAATCAATTATACCCGTTAATAGTTTAAATTACGGCTAAATAAATTAATCGGTCTCGAATTAACCATTCGCCTTGTTTTAATTTTCTTATTGAAAAAAAAAGAAATAAAAGGTATTTAAAGCAGTAATTTTAGAGGTTAAAAGGTATAATAAACAGAAAACTCCTGCTATGATAGCAGGAGTTTTCTGTTTGTTATTTTTGCTATTTTTTTTGCATTTTGTGTGTAAAGGTTCCTACTTCTGTTTCAATTTGAACAAGGTAAGTACCGGAAGCTAAATTGCTGACATCTAAATAATCTTGGTCGTAATTAGCCAACTTAAGCTGTTTTTTACCATAGATATCAAACACTTGAAGCGACTTAATAGTTTGGGCTTGCGTGTTTAAATAAACCTTAGAAGTAACAGGATTCGGGTAAATTGATGTTTCTAAAGAAGTAAAGTTTTGGGTTGAGAAAACACAAACATCGGTAGATATAATTACGTTTTCAGCATCATAACCACTTTCAGACAACGCGTACTCCTCCCCTTCATCTATACAAACAAAACTCAATGAAGGTAAGTTTTCAAAAACAAAACTCCAATAGGGCATATCATCTGGGTATGTATAAGAAATGGCTCCATTTTTCATATTAATGTAAGTTAAATTTGGATTGTTCGAACAATGAAGCTTAGTGAAATTAGGACTTGAACTTCCATCAATTTCAGTAATTAAGTTATTGTCTATATGCAATGCATATAAATTTTCTAAACTGGCAACATCTATTGAAGTTATTTGGTTATTAATGCATCCTAAATTAATTAACTCATTTAAATGACCGACTTCTATACTTGTTAGCATATTATTTGAAACTCCTATATCTGTCATCAATGGGTTGTGGGTAAAATCAATACTTTCTAGTTGATTATTATCTCCCCATAAAGCCTCTAATGAGGTATTGGTAGAAAAATCTAGTTGTGTAAGTTCATTATTACTAATGAATAAAAACCATAGGCTGGTTAGTCCAGTTAAGTTCACTTCGGAAAGCTGGTTATTAAAAGCCCATAAAGTCTGTAATTCAGACAGACCATCTACTAATAAGGTCGTTAATTCGTTGTAATAGCAATGCAGAACTTCTAATTGGTCCAATGCCCTTACATCTAAGTGCGTAATTTTATTTCCTTTGCACGAAAATGTTTTTAGGTTAGTAAAGTATTGTATCCCTTCTAAGGATTGAATTTTGTCTTCATCGTCGTCCCAAAGATTAGAAGATACGCCTAAGTGTATTCTAGACAACGCCTCTTCGTGTTGAATTAATCCATCGCCGTTTGTATCCACTCCTGCATCAATGAGTTTTTGTAAAAAAACAGCATCTGGAATTTCAATGTGTTGTGCCAATAGACTATAAGAGCTTGTACTTATGAGAAAAAAGATCATAAGTAAATTAAGGCGGATTGAAAATCTTGACTTTTTGGCTTTCATGTTAATTAGGTTGAGTTACACTTAATATTGAATGACTTTTTTCATTAAAATAATTCGACTGTATTTAATAATGACAACATTTACAGCATGTTGTAAATGTAAACTAAAAAATTCAATTAGAAAAATACAGAAAATGAAATAGCTAGAATAAAACCATTTATCAATTGAAATTAGCGCAATAAAAAACATTTATTCCATTCTGTTTAATGACAAAAGAAAACCATCATACCAATGTAACCTTAAAAGGAGACTAAAATAAGTTGAATATTTTTTGATCAGAATAGGTAAAAAATCATTCCCAAAGCAGTGGGGATAGGCTGTTTTCTTTTTCAGTAATTTCTAATAATAACTGGTATACATACGAATAACAACAGACCTAAAACGAAAAAATTAGTTAATAAACTAACTAAATAGTTGTATAACTAAATAAATAGTTTACTTTTGTTTTTTCAATGAAAAAGTGAACCTATGGAAAAATTAACAGCAAAGGAAGAAGAGATCATGCGAATTTTATGGAAGCTTGAAAAAGCTTTTGTAAAAGAAATTATTCCGCATTTGGAAGAAGAAGCGCATTACAATACCATATCAACTATGGTTAGGAACTTAGAGGAAAAAGGATTTGTTGCTTACCATGCTTTTGGAAAAACGCATCAATATTATCCCATTATAGCGCAAGAAGCTTATTCCTCTTCCATCGTTAGTACAACAACGCAACGTTTTTTTGATGGCTCATATAAAAATCTGGTTTCTTTTTTTGCTGAAAACGAAAAAATTAGCGCAGACGAATTAAGAGAAATTTTACACCTTATCGAAAAAAAATAAGCTCATGGAAAACTTCGTATACCTAGGAAAAGTAAGCTTACTGATAAGTATATGTTGGCTGATTTATCATTTTTTATTGCAAAATGAAAGTTTTAAACATTTCAATCGCTGGTTTTTAATCGCAGGAATTGGCATTAGCTTTTTACTTCCTTTAGTTACATTAACTAAGGTAGTAGAAATCCCAATGGTAGAGCAAATTCAATTTCAGGAAGTAATTACACACAAACATAGCTTTGGAGGTAACATCGAGGAGGAATTACGCACTAACTTAGACCCATTTAACCTATTCTTTTTCATCTATCTTCTCGGCGTAAGCCTAATGTCTTTGAAACTAATCATTCAATTAATTAGCTTACGTAAACTTGCAAATAAATGTAAAACAGAAAAAATAGAAGGAATTACCCACTACCACGCTCCTATTCCAATTGCCTCTTTTTCATTTTTCAAAGGAATTTTTTACCACAAAAACAGCCATGATGACGAAAGTCTGCACATGATTATTACCCACGAAAAAGTGCATATAAACGATTTGCATAGTATTGATTTGATTTTAGGAAATTTGCTTCAACTAACTTTGTGGTTTCTTCCCTTTGCCTATTTCTACCGAAAATCCATCATTGAAAACCTTGAGTTTTTGGCCGACAAAAAAACAGTCAATCAACTTCAAGATAAGAAGCAATACCAGTACACTCTTCTTCACAGTGTACAAGCACAATCACCAAAATTTATTGGGAATTTCTTTTTTTCCTATTCATCTTTAAAAAAACGAATTATGAACATGAACCAAAAACAATCAGCACCAAGCCACAGGTTAAAAAGCCTTGTCTTACTTCCAGTACTTAGTTTATTTGTCTTTCTTTTTCAGACCGAAACCATTGCCAAACAAGTACCACAGCAAAATGCAAAAATTACATCGGTAGCATATGAGCAACAGAACAAAATCCCAAAAGATTCAACCTTCTTAGCTGTGGCAAGTTTAACTACAAAAATGGAAGCTAGTATTAACAAAACAACCTCCGATGAAGAAATTAGCCAACTAGTGAGTAGTTTTAAAGAAATCATGGACGTTGACATAAAAATTAGTGCCCTAAAACGGAACAAGAAAGGTGAAATAACTAAGATTCACATTAAAGTTGAAGACAAAGAAGCGAATTTAGTGTCCGAACAAAAAGTTGAAAGCACTAACGGAATCGACCCTATTATCGTTTATCGTAAAAAAGGAAAAGAAAACGACATTTTAGCCGTTGCAAGCGAAGCAATTATTCGTCAAAAAGAAGGAGTTAAGAATAAAAATACTTCTTCTGCTTTAACAGCTGTACTTAAAGATAAAGAAGAAGTTTACTTCAACGGAAAAAAGTTAGACATTACTAAAAAGAATGTATTTACCACCTACGAAATTGAAAAAGAAACTGAAAAAAGCCTGTATTTGAAAGGCACTTTTATTGAAGCTTTAGACAATTTAAGAGAGGTAATGAAGCTCGTTAATCAAGAACCTACGTTTTATATTATTAGCAAGTCGGAATTTAACCAAGACCAAAAAATTAGTGTTATGCATGTTTCGTCCAATTCAAGTATAACTTCTAATGAAATTAATGCCTATCAAAACGTATCAGAAGTAGAGGATAATTCCCAAAACGACATTAACTTATTTGGCACGACTAAACCACATCACGTATCTGTTTCTCAAACCGAAAACGTACTCTACCTTATTAATGGCGAAGTTACCGACCGAACGATACTAAGGGAAATTAATCCCGCTGATATTGAAAGTATTGAAGTACTAAAAAACAAAGAAGAAATTCAAAAACACACCAAAAAAGAAGTAGACGGAGTTGTAAAAATCACATTGAAAGAAATCGCTGCAAAACCTCCAAAAATTGAAGTGTTCGACATCGAATTGAAAGACGAAGAAGAGGACAAAAATATAAACGATTTTTTATTAGATGGTAATAAAGTGGAATTCAAAGCCGATGAAATGGAAATTGAAAATGTAAAAATTTATGATGCATCTACCTTTGACTTTTCAAAAAACGAAGCGCATCTGTTTTATATGAATGGAAAGAAAATGAAGGATAAGGACGTAGATAATCTACTTGAAAAAGGAGGTGAATTTAAGCGTGTAATTGTAATTACCAACAAAGAAGAAATAAAAAAATACACCAAGAAAAATATCGATCAGATAATTTTGTTGGAAACAAAGTAAAACGAGTAATTTTTAATTATTTCTATTAGCCATTATAACGAAGTAAGCTAAAATGCAATCTCCCCGTGTTCTTTAAACATGGGGAGATTGATTTTAGGTTAAACATTCGTTAATTGGTAACCTAACTTATACCAGTAATTTCAATTGATAAATGGTATTAAACTTACATATTTCTTCTATACTGACCTCCTACTTCAAACAAAGCCTCGGTTAGTTGACCTAATGAGCAATATTTGGTAGCTTCCATTAGCTCCGCAAAAATATTTTGGTTATTAATGGCGGCATGCTGAATTTTTTGAAGGTATTCACCAGCTTTTTTTGCATGTGCTTGGTGTAAATTTTGTAAGGTTTTAATTTGGTTTTCTTTTTCCTCTTCAGTAGCTCGAATAACCTCTCTTGGAGTAACTGTTGGCGATCCTTTCGAACTTAAAAAGGTATTCACCCCAATAATAGGGAATTCTCCCGTGTGTTTCAACGTTTCGTAGTAAAGACTTTCTTCTTGAATTTTACTGCGCTGGTACATGGTTTCCATCGCTCCTAAAACTCCGCCTCGTTCGGTGAGTCTATCAAACTCTAGCAATACGGCCTCTTCTACCAAATTAGTAAGTTCTTCTATTATAAAAGCCCCTTGAATTGGATTTTCGTTTTTAGCTAACCCAAGTTCCTTATTAATAATCAGCTGAATAGCCATTGCACGTCGAACAGATTCTTCTGTTGGGGTGGTAATTGCTTCATCGTAAGCATTGGTATGCAACGAGTTACAGTTATCATATATAGCGTATAAAGCTTGTAAGGTAGTTCTAATGTCGTTGAAGTCAATTTCTTGTGCGTGCAACGAACGCCCAGATGTTTGAATGTGGTATTTAAGCATTTGGGCACGTGGATTAGCTCCGTACTTATCGCGCATTGCTTTTGCCCAAATTCTTCTGGCAACCCTACCAATTACGGCGTATTCAGGATCTATTCCGTTGGAGAAAAAGAAGCTTAAATTGGGACCAAATTTATTAATATCCATACCTCTACTCAGGTAATATTCCACATAAGTAAATCCATTGGACAAGGTTAAGGCTAATTGAGTAATGGGATTAGCTCCTGCTTCGGCGATGTGATAGCCAGAAATAGAAACTGAATAAAAATTCCGAACATTCTCTTTGATGAAATATTCTTGAACATCTCCCATCAAACGCAGGGCAAATTCTGTAGAAAATATACAGGTATTTTGGGCTTGGTCTTCCTTTAAAATATCAGCTTGAACCGTACCTCTTACAACAGCAATGGTTTCTGCTTTTATTTTTTGGTACACCTCCGAAGGAAGCACTTGATCGCCTGTAACTCCTAATAAAAGTAAACCTAAACCATTGTTTCCTTCAGGTAGGTCTCCTACGTAAGTTGGTCTTGGAGTCCCTTTTTCTTCGTAAATTTTTTGAATTTTAGCTTCAATTTCAGCTTCAAGTCCATTTGCTTTTATATACTTTTCGCATTGCTGGTCTATAGCGGCATTCATAAAGAAGCCTAGTAGCATTGGGGCTGGTCCATTAATGGTCATACTAACTGAAGTCATTGCATCTGCTAAATCGAAACCTGAGTAGAGTTTTTTGGCATCATCTAAACAACAAATAGAAACCCCAGCATTTCCAATTTTCCCATAGATGTCAGGTCGGTAATCTGGATCGTTTCCGTACAAAGTAACCGAGTCGAATGCTGTAGATAAACGCTTGGCTGGTAATCCCGCACTAACGTAGTGAAATCTTCGGTTGGTTCTTTCTGGTCCGCCTTCGCCAGCAAACATCCGCGTAGGATCTTCTCCAGTTCGTTTAAACGGATACAAACCAGCTGTATAAGGAAACTCTCCTGGTACATTTTCTTGTAAAATCCACGCTAGTAAATCGCCCCAAGCTTGGTACTTTGGAAGCGCCACTTTTGGAATTTGAAGGTGAGATAAGGATTCGGTGTGGGTTTCAATTTTTATTTCTTTATCCCTAACTTTGAAAGAATAGATAGGGGCTGTATATTTTTCAACTTGCGCTTCCCACGAAAGAATTTTTTCCCAGTTGTAAGGATCGAAATCCATTTTTACCTTATCGAATTCTTTTTTAAGTAGTCCTACTAATTCTTTGTTTTCTTCGTTGATTAAATTGGTGAGTTTTGTTTCATCAATCCCATTTTTGTCCAAAGCAAGTTTCGAATCAACAACAGAGGCTAAGGTTTTATATATTCCGTATAATTTTTGAGCAACCTCTACTTGATGCATTGCTTTCGCATCATACGCACGGTTATTTTCAGCAATTTCTGAAAGGTAACGAGTTCTTGAAGGTGGAATTACGAAAATTTTCTCAGACATTTCATCCGTAATTTCATAGGTGCTTTTTAACGGAGCATTTGTTTTTGTCACCAATTTATCCATAATGTGTTTGTACAACACATTCATTCCTGGATCATTAAATTGTGAAGCTATTGTACCATAAACAGGCAAAGTATTCACATCTACATCCCACAAATTATGGTTGCGCTGGTATTGTTTTTTAACGTCTCTTAAGGCATCCAACGAACCACGTTTATCAAATTTGTTAATCGCCACCAAATCGGCAAAATCTAGCATATCGATTTTTTCCAATTGCGTAGCTGCACCAAATTCGGGCGTCATTACGTATAAAGAAACATCTGAGTGTTCTAGTATTTCGGTATCGCTTTGCCCAATTCCTGAAGTTTCAAGAATAATTAAATCGTATTTAGCAGCCTTCAACACTTCAACTGCTTCCTGAACATGTTTAGAAAGTGCTAAATTGGACTGACGAGTGGCAAGAGAACGCATGTAAACGCGAGAAGAATTTATTGCATTCATTCTAATTCTATCGCCTAAAAGCGCCCCGCCTGTTTTTCTTTTGGAAGGATCTACGGATACAATAGCGATTTGCTTGTCTTCAAAATCGACTAAAAAGCGTCTCACTAACTCATCTACTAAGGAAGATTTTCCAGAACCACCTGTTCCTGTAATACCTAAAACGGGTACAGATAAATTACCCTTCATCCCTTTAGGAGGGAAAAGTGTTTTGAATTCCTCTGGTCTATTCTCTGCAATGGAAATTAAACGAGCTATTGTGTTAACTTCTTTTGCTTCCAAATTTTCAGCAATTTTTTCGGGGTCATTGAGCTTTGGTGTTGGAAAATCAGATTTCTGAACTAAATCGTTAATCATTCCTTGTAATCCCATTTCACGACCATCATCTGGCGAGTAAATACGGGTAATTCCGTAGGCCATTAAATCTTGTATTTCTTCGGTGAGGATTACACCGCCGCCGCCGCCAAAAATTTTGATGTGTGTTGCTCCCTTTTCTTGAAGCAAATCATACATATACTTAAAGTATTCGTTGTGCCCTCCTTGGTAAGAAGTCATTGCAATGGCATTTGCATCTTCCTGAATTGCGGTATTTACTACCTCTTCTACACTTCTATCATGTCCTAAATGAATAACTTCTACACCTGTAGCTTGAATTATTCTTCGCATTACATTTATCGCTGCGTCGTGGCCATCAAAAAGTGATGCAGCAGTTACTATTCGGATTTGATGTTTGGGTGTATATGGTTGTTGTTGCTCCATTATATTGTTGAAATATTAGTATTTTTAAAAGTGTAAATTTAAGAAAAGTGCATTAATAAACCCTAAATTAAGTATTTTTTAAACGATTAATAATTTCGTAACATCACATATTAACAAAATTAGTATTTGTAAACTGGCTTCCTCAGCGTTCAGCATAAAAAAAAACATGCTACGTTTTATACACAACACTACACACGTCTATAAATTTTTTCCAACTATGCGAAATAACCTCATGTTGTATGTCTGAAATAGCTTGCTTTTTGGAATATTTCAAACAGAGTAAAGTTTTGTATAAAATTGACTCAAAACTTACTTCTTGCAGATGCTAATTTTTGTTCTGAAACAAATTGATTGGTACTGTATTTTAAGTAGCCTACAATGGCTATCATACCTGCATTATCTGTGCAATACTCGAACTTTGGAATAAATGCTTCTAGTTGTCCTTTCTCTTCAGCTGAAAGTAAGGCGCTCCTTATGGCTGAATTCGCAGAAACACCTCCACCAATTGCCACTCGTTTAATACCGGTTTCCTTACTTGCTTTTTTTATTTTTTTCATTAAAATTTCAACTGTAGTATGCTGAAATGAAGCGCAAATGTCCGAAAGATTTTCGCTTATAAAATTTGGATTCTTTTGCTTTTCGCGTTGTAAAAAATACAAAACAGCAGTTTTTAGTCCACTAAACGAAAAATCCAATCCTTTTACCTTTGGTTCAGAAAAAGGGAATTTTTTTGGGTCTCCTTCTTTAGCTAGCTTATCAATATGAGGTCCAGCAGGATAGGGTAATTGAAGCATTTTTCCGCATTTATCGAAGGCTTCACCAATGGCGTCATCTAAAGTTTCACCAATAACTTGCATATCAAAATAATCATTCACCTTTACAATTTGTGTATGTCCTCCACTAATGGTTACCCCTAGAAAAGGAAAAGAGGGTGCTTTTTGGGCATCGTCTTCTATAAAATGAGCCAAAATATGGGCTTGCATATGGTTCACTTCAATTAAGGGAATACCTAAACTAATAGCTAATGATTTGGCAAATGATGCTCCTACTAAAAGAGAACCAAGCAAACCTGGGCCTTGCGTATAAGCAATTGCACTTAACTGTTTTTTGTCGATTCCTGCCTCTTTAATTGCTTGCGCTACAACAGGTACAATGTTTTGTTGATGAGCACGAGAAGCAAGTTCTGGAACTACTCCTCCGTATTGCTCATGTACTTTTTGTGAAGCGATAATGTTACTTAACTTTTTTCGGTTACAAAAAACAGCTGCAGAAGTGTCGTCGCATGAAGACTCGATAGCTAATAGGTAAGTGTTTCCGTTTTGCATCCTTGTTTTTTTTTGAAAAATCTTACTTTCAACTGTAAGAGCATTTATGATTACTGTGCTTAACTCAAGTAATTATCTATGTTTTGTTGTATGCGTTTGTTAATGTTTGTAACATCAGCGCGCGAAAAAGTTTGTTGAGTAATGGTTTCATACAGCTCGATGTAACGATTTGTGACCGATGAAACAAAAGCTTCGGTAAGGTGAGGGATTTCTTGTCCTTCCTTGCCTTGAAAACCATTTTCAATTAACCACTCACGAACAAATTCTTTAGAAAGTTGACGTTGTTTTTCTCCTTTATCTTGCAATTCCTGATAAGTGTTTTTGTAAAAGTAGCGAGATGAGTCTGGGGTATGGATTTCATCGATAACAACTATCTCTCCATTACTTGTTTTGCCAAATTCATATTTAGTATCCACTAAAATCAACCCTGCTTTATTTGCTAATTCTGTGCCTTTGGCAAATAATTTTTGGGTGTAGTCTTCTAAAATGGCATAATCTTCTGGTGTAACAATGCCTTGCTTAAGAATTTCTTCTTTGGAAATATCTTCGTCATGGGTTCCGATGGCTGCCTTTGTTGTTGGGGTTATAATTGGCTGAGGAAAAGCATCGTTTTCCTTTAAGCCATCTGGTAAAGTAACACCACAAAGCACTCTTTTGCCTGCTTTGTATTCTCGCCAAGCATGTCCAGCTAAGTAACCACGAATAACCATTTCTACCTTAAAAGGTTCGCATTTATGGCCCACACTAACATTTGGATCGGGTGAAGCAATAAGCCAATTTGGCACTACCTCTTTCGTCTGTTCCAACATAAAGCAAGCCAACTGATTAAGAATTTGCCCTTTGTATGGAATTCCTTGAGGTAAAACTACATCGAAAGCACTTAACCTATCGGTAGCAATCATGAGTAGGCGGTTATCAGAAATTTCGTATACTTCCCGGACTTTACCTTTATAAAATGAAAGTTGATTAGATAGTTGTAGCTGTGTTGATTGTAATGTATTCATTTGATTATTCTTGGTGTTCTATGGTTTTGTAAGCGGCAATTATACGTTTAACCAATCGGTGTCGAATTACATCCTTATCGTCTAAATAAACAATACCAACGCCTTTAATTGGTTTAAGAACGAGCAATGCCTCTTTTAGACCAGAAATGAGTCGACGTGGTAAATCGATTTGGCCAGGATCGCCTGTTATCATGAACTTCGCATTTTTTCCCATACGGGTTAAAAACATTTTCATTTGAGCATGAGTCGTATTTTGTGCTTCGTCTAAAATCACAAAAGCATTGTCTAAAGTCCTCCCACGCATAAAAGCCATGGGAGCAATTTGTATCACCCCTTTTTCGATGTAACTTTCTAGCTTTTCATGCGGAATCATATCCCTTAGCGCATCGTAAAGAGGTTGCATATAAGGATCTAGCTTCTCTTTAAGATCGCCTGGTAAAAAACCTAAGTTCTCTCCAGCTTCTACCGCGGGTCTTGTAAGAATAATACGCTTGACTTGTTTTTCCTTAAGGGCTTTTACGGCCAAAGCAACACCGGTATAGGTTTTTCCCGTTCCTGCGGGACCAACAGCAAAAACCATATCGTTTTTGGCCATTGCTTCTACAAGCTTACGTTGGTTAAGTGTTTGCGCTTTAATGACTCTTCCTCCAACGCCATGAACAATTGTTTCACCCGCAATAGCTGATGTTTCAAGTTCGTCTTCTTGGTCGCTTGTTAAAACACGTTCGATGCTATTTTCATCTATTTTATTGTATTTCATGAAATGCTCGCACAACTTCGCAAACCGTTTATCAAACTCTTCCAAGACTTCTTCGTCTCCAAAGGCCTTAATTTTGTTACCACGAGCTACAATCTTTAGTTTAGGAAAGTAGCGTTTTATAAGTTCGATGTGCTGATTGTTTTGTCCAAAAAATTCGCTAGGACTAATTTCAGAAAGTTCAATAATAAGTTCGTTCAAAAGCTATTTTTTTAAGGCATTTATGTTTAAATTCGCAGTACAAATTTACACAAAAATATTGACCCTTTTTTGCTTTTTTAATTTAAGCTATCATTAAATGCCAATTATAACCTTAACTACTGATTTTGGAACAAAAGACCACTCTGTCGGGGCGGTTAAAGGCGCTATTTTAAGTGAAATATCTGATGTTGTTATTATTGATATTACCCATCAGGTATCCCCTTTTCATATAAGTGAAGCCGCATACATTATCAGAAATGCCTACCACAATTTCCCTAAAGGAAGTATACATATAATCGGGGTAGACTCGGAGCTTACCCCCGAAAACAAACACTTAGCCTTCTTTTTAGATGGACATTATTTTATATGTGCCAACAACGGAATTATGTCTTTAATTGCTGCCGAAATTAAACCTGAAAAAGTAGTTGAAATTAATATTCACAACAGCATTGAAACCAACTTTACTGTTTTGGATGTTTTTGTTAAAGTAGCCGCGCACATTGCACGAGGAGGCACCTTAGAGGTAATTGGAAAACCTTGTGATAAAGTAAAACAACTTAAAGATTTTACCCCAATTATAAACGAAAAGCAAAACCAGATCATTGGTCACATTATATATATCGATAATTTCGGAAATGCAATTTCAAATATTAGCAGAAAGCTTTTTGAGCAAGTCTGTAAAGGTCGAAAATATACCATATCTGCAAGGCAATCTACGTTTAATAAAATTTATGACACCTACAGTCATGCCATCAATTTTTCAGTTGAAAAAAATAAACGAGAAGAAGAAGGAAAGAAAATGGCCGTATTCAATTCATCTAACTTTTTAGAAATCGCCATTTACAAAAGTAATCCACTAACTGTTGGTGGAGCCTCAAGCTTACTTGGTTTGAAGCATATGAATACCATCACGATAAATTTTGAAGAATGATAATACGAATTGTAAAAATGGTTTTTGAAGAACAGCATATTGGTGCCTTTGAAACCTTATTTGAAGTTTATAAAAACGATATTAAGAACCAAGAAGGTTGCCTTCATTTAAAACTTTTGCAAGACAAAAGCGATGAGCGAATTTTTTTTACCTATAGCCATTGGAAAAGTGAAAATGATTTAAACCAGTACCGAAAATCTGAGTTATTTGCAAAGGTTTGGCCAGCGACAAAAGCTTTATTTGCTGAAAAACCTGAGGCGTGGACGTTGAATACTAAAGTAATAGTCGAGTAATAAAATAATCTAGTTTATTCACACCAACAATTTAAGTTGATTTCTTAAAGAATTAGCTTTTTATTTTAAGGACATATTATTGGCTAATCCTACCTTCACTAATCCATCCTCATCTATATTCTTCAGCTGAACTTGCTGTAGTGTATTTACTAAATATGGATTCCAAGGGAGCTTCACTTTTACGTAATTTTCAGTAAATCCGTGGATGTAACCTTCTTTGTTTTCGCCTTCAAAAAGAACTGTTTTTGTTTTACCTAATTGCGACTCATAAAAAGCTCTTCGCTTTTTAACCGAAAGGCCACGCAACATTTTGCTTCGTTTTTTTCTTACCTTCAACGGCACAACTCCTTCCATTTCAGCGGCAAGTGTGTTGTCTCTTTCAGAGTAAGTAAATACGTGTAAATAAGAAATAGGTAATTCATTTAAAAACTGGTACGTTTCCAGGAATAGTTCATCTGTTTCACCTGGAAACCCAACAATAACATCTACTCCTATACATGCATCGGGCATTTCCTGTTTAATTTGCATCACCCGATCTACATACAATTCTCGTTGGTAGCGGCGGCGCATTAACTTAAGCAACTGATTGCTTCCGCTTTGTAAGGGAATGTGAAAATGAGGAACAAAACACTTGGATTGACTAACAAAAGAGATGGTTTCGTCTTTCAGTAAATTTGGTTCAATAGATGAAATGCGTAAACGTTCAATGCCTTCCACCTCATCCAAAGCCTTTACCAGGTCTAAAAACGTATGCTCATGCTTTTTGTTTCCAAATTCACCTTTGCCATAATCGCCAATATTTACCCCGGTAAGTACAATTTCTTTGATATCTTGTGCTGCAATTTCTTTGGCATTTTGTAATACGTTTTCTAATTGATCAGAACGAGAAATACCTCTCGCTAAAGGTATAGTGCAATAGGTACATTTGTAATCGCAACCGTCTTGCACTTTTAAAAAAGCACGTGTTCTATCGCCAATAGAATAAGAGCCTACGTAAAAATCGGCTTCATCTATTTCACAAGAATGCACCTCTCCTATTTCATTTTTAGTAAGGTCGTTTAAATAATCTGTTACTTTAAACTTTTCAGTTGCACCCAGGACTAAATCTACCCCATCTACAGCTGCAAGCTCTTCGGGTTTTAGTTGGGCGTAACACCCAACGCCAATTATAAATGCATCTTCATTTGCTTTTTGGGCTTGTTTTACAATGCTTTTGAAGCGTTTATCAGCATTATCTGTTACACTGCAAGTATTTATTACATAAACGTCAGCGGGGTTTTCGAAGTCGACACGCTCAAATCCTTCCTGCTCGAAACTTCTTGCAATGGTAGATGTTTCTGAAAAATTCAACTTACAACCCAACGTATAAAAAGCAACCTTTTTGTTCATTATAAAGTAATTTTGGTGCTTTTGGAAAATGACACCTGAAATGCCTAAATTTACTGACTTAGAAAGTAGTTATTTACTTTCCATTAAAACATGTGTATCTTCGCAAAAAACAGGATGCAAAGATACCAACTTAAATTTGTTTTATAAAATTGAAAAATTACCATTATACTTTATTTCAAGCGCTTAGTTTAGGTTTAATTTGGATGCTTTTTAGCTGTGGTAAAACCACAAATGAAGACAAAAGTCACCTCGTTTTTAGGTACAACGAACATGCTAACATAAGCTCGTTAGACCCCGCATTTGCAAAGGACCAACGAAATATTTGGGCATGCCACCAACTTTATAACACCTTGGTAGAATTGGATGAAAGCCTAGCAATTGTTCCAAGTATTGCAAAATCTTGGGAAATCAGCGAAGATGGATTAACCTATCTATTTACTCTCAGGGATGATGTTTATTTTCACGAAAATGAGCTTTTTGGAAATGAGAAAACACGTCGAGTTTCAGCTGAAGATGTAGTTTATAGTATTGAGCGTTTACGCAATCCGGTAGTTGCTTCGTCGGGTTCTTGGATACTTCAACACGTAAATGAGATTAAACCACTTGACGAAAATCAGGTAATCATTCGATTGCATCAAGCTTTCCCTCCATTTTTAGGTTTGTTAAGCATGAAATATGCATCCATCATACCTGTTGAAACTAGACATCCTGGATTCGATTTTAGAAAAAACCCCATTGGAACAGGGCCCTTTTATTTTAAACGATGGGAAGAAAATGAAAAATTAGTTTTTCGTAAAAATCCACTGTATTTCGAAAAAGACAGCTTAGGAAATAAGCTACCTTACTTAGAAGCCGTAGCCATTACTTTTTTACCTGAAAAGCAAGGGGAATTTATGGAATTTTTACAAGGAAAAATAGATTTCATGAGTGGTTTGCATCCATCTTATAAAGATGAATTAATCGATTTATCTGGAAATCTACATGAAAGATACTCTCAAAAAATTAGCATGCAAAAAAGTCCGTACCTAAATACAGAATACATTGGATTATTCCTTGGGTCTGAACTGCCTTATATGCAGGAACTAAAGTTTAGGCAAGCCCTAAATTATGGACTTAATCGTGAGGTAATGATGAAGTACTTACGTAATAATGTTGGTATCCCAGCAAGTATGGGGTTTATTCCTCAAGGACTTCCGGGTGCCTATGAAAATAAGCTATATACGTATCGACCTGAATTGGCGAAGGAACTAATTAGTGAAGTAAAAGAAAGTTTAGGTATGCCTCGCCTTCAACTGGAAATTGCAACCAATGCATCTTACTTAGATTTAATGGAATTTGTTCAAAAAGAATGGAACAAGATTGGAGTTGATGTAAGTATAGATGTAATGCCCGCATCTACTTTATTACAACAACGTTCTGGAGGGAAATTACAAGCCTTTAGGGCAAGCTGGATTGCGGATTATCCTGATGCTGAAAACTACCTAACATTATTTACAACCGCTAATTTTTCACCAAACGGACCAAATTATACTCATTTCCAAAATTCGACTTTTAATGCGTTATATGAAGCCTCTTTAAATGAAAAAGAAGTTCAAAAAAGAGAACAATTATACCGCGAAATGGATTCTTTAATTATGGTTGAAGCGCCTGTTATCCCTTTATTTTACGACGAAGTAATTCGATTTAAACAAAACAATGTCAGCGGTTTAGGAATTAACCCATTAAATTTATTAGACCTCAGAAAAGTAAAAAAACAAGCTCTGTAACCTAAGTTACTTCCAAAACAAACAGCTGACCATATTTTTGTCCCATAAAACAAAAACATGGATATTATTGAAATTTTCGGTTACCTTGGTGCACTACTCATAGGAGTCGTTCTTGGTTTAATTGGTGGAGGCGGTTCTATTTTAACCGTTCCGGTATTGGTTTATGCGATGGGTGTAAATCCATATATAGCCACGGCATACTCACTCTTTATTGTAGGATTTTCTTCGCTAATTGGTGCGATAAGAAACATGCAAAAAGGACTTGTAGATGTTCGGACAGCGGTTGTTTTTTCAATTCCAGCATTTATAGCTGTGTATGCAACTCGAATGTACTTACTTCCAGCCATTCCTGAAGAAATGGGTAGTATAGGTGAATTTTTAGTCACCCGAGACTTAGCCATAATGGTATTTTTTGCGATTATTATGCTATTAGCATCTTACTCGATGATTAAAGACAAGAAAAAAACTGAAACTGAAGAAGCTACAGTAGTTTCCTACAATTACCCATTTATAGTTATTGAAGGAGCCGTTGTTGGAGTTATTACAGGAATAGTTGGTGCCGGTGGCGGATTTTTAATCATCCCAGCACTAGTTATTTTCGCTAAGCTTCCAATGAAAAAAGCGGTAGCTACATCCTTACTTATTATCTCCGTAAAATCATTAATTGGATTCTTGGGAGATGTTCAAAACATCGATATCGACTGGACTTTTTTAAGCATTTTTAGTATTTTAGCTGGTATTGGGATTTTTGCAGGCATCTGGCTAAATAAATTTATAGATGGCAAAAAACTAAAAAAAGCCTTTGGATGGTTTGTGTTAATAATGGGAGTAATTATCATCGCAACACAAGTAATGTAAAATCCTTAAACGTAACCTAAGTTACCTTCAGATATTTACACAATAATTAATTTTGAAAAATAAAAAACGAAAAATATGAAAGTAGAACAAATTTATACAGGATGTTTAGCACAAGGGGCATACTACATTGAAAGTAATGGAGAAGTTGCCATTATCGACCCACTAAGAGAGGTTCAATCCTATATTGATAAAGCAAACGAAAGCAATGCAAAAATTAAGTATATTTTTGAAACGCATTTTCACGCTGATTTTGTTAGTGGACACATTACTTTAGCCGAAAAAACTGGTGCAAAAATAATTTACGGACCTAATGCAACAACTTCTTTTAATGCTTATATCGCTAAGGATGAAGAAGTATTTAAATTAGGTAACGTAAGCATCAAGGTATTACATACACCAGGTCATACCATGGAAAGCACTACCTACTTACTTCGCGACGAAGAAGGGAAAGACCACGCATTATTTACAGGAGATACACTTTTCTTAGGCGATGTTGGTCGACCAGATTTGGCACAAAAAGCGGCAGATATGACCCAAGAGGAATTAGCAGGAACTTTATTTGAAAGTTTACGCAACAAAATCATGCCGTTGTCGGATGATATTACTGTGTATCCAGGTCATGGTGCTGGTTCGGCTTGTGGGAAAAACATGATGAAGGAAACAGTAGATACGCTTGGCAACCAAAAGCAAATGAATTACGCGCTTAGATCAGACATGACTAAAGAAGAATTCATTAAAGAAGTAACTGATGGTTTACTTCCTCCACCTCAATATTTCCCATTGAATGTTAAGATGAATAAAGAAGGTTACGAATCGATAGACGAAGTGCTAAACAGAGGACTAACAGGACTAAGTCCAGAAGCCTTTGAAGCAGCAGCGAACGAAACAGGCGCAGTTGTTTTAGATGTTAGACACCAAGACGATTTTGCCAAAGGTCATGTACCTGGTTCCATTTTTATTGGATTAGATGGCAGTTTTGCGCCATGGGTAGGAGCTTTAATTGCAGATGTAAAGCAAAACTTACTTATCGTAGCACCAGAAGGTAGAGAGGAGGAAACGGTTACTCGACTTTCTAGAGTAGGTTTCGATTATACCATTGGCTATTTGAAAGGTGGTTTTGAAGCTTGGAAAAATTCGACTAAAGAGTACGATTCTGTTCCAACAGTAACGGCTACTAAATTTAAAGAATTAATTGAAGCAAATGAAATTCCTGTATTCGATGTTCGAAAGGAAACCGAATATATTTCAGAACATATGCCACAAGCCAACAATACACCGCTTGATTTTATAAACAACTACTTAAGCGAATTTCCTGACTCAGAAAACTTCTACGTTCATTGTGCAGGAGGCTACAGAAGCATGATAGCTGCTTCTATTTTAAAGAAACGAGGCATTCATAATTTAGTAAATGTAGATGGCGGTTTTAAAGACATTAAAGAAGCAGGAATTAAAGTAACTGATTACATATGTCCGTCTACAATAGCATAATTTTTTCATAGTTAATTTTAAGTTTGGGAAAGGGCAACATTGGTAGTGTTGCTCTTTTTTTTTATTGATACCAATTATCAAGTGAAATTACTAATATAATAACGTTAGTTCAATGCATATAAATTTGTTTTGATACACTTTGAAGCTTTTGTATCTCTGAAAATTAATCTATTGTAGTAAACACAAAAAGTTTAACAAAGGCTTGAATATTCTTGCTCTCAAAAATTTAACCATCTTTTATTTTCTTTTGTAACAATTGTAACAAACAGAACTATAGCTAAAACTTATCTTTGTCTCAAATAATAAAAGATTTTACTTATGGAAAATACAATTGAAAACAATGAAATGTTTATGATGCCACGCATCGGAGACCAGGCGCCAAATTTTGAAGCCGTTACTACAAAAGGGAAAATAAATTTAAATGATTTTGCGAAAGACAAATGGATTGTTATGTTCTCGCATCCAGCAGATTTTACCCCAGTTTGTACAACAGAAATGAGCGGATTTGCCATTCGAAAAAACGAATTTGATGCGTTAAATACAGAATTATTAGGCTTGAGTATCGACTCTATTCACTCACACATTGGATGGGTAGATAGTGTAAAGCAAAATACAGGAGTGTACTTAGATTTTCCAATTATTGCAGATATAGACATGAAAGTCTCCAAACTGTATGGAATGCTTCAACCTAATGAAAGTGAAACAGCGGCGGTTCGAGCAGTATTTTTTATCGATCCGAAGAAAAAAATTCGTTTAATTATGTACTATCCACTAAACATTGGTAGAAACATGGACGAAATTTTACGAGCGCTAGAAGCCTTACAATTTTCTGATAAAAATGGAGTAGCTTGCCCATTGGATTGGAAAAAAGGTGATAAAGCAATTGTTCCGCCACCAAAAACATTAGAGGCTTATGAAGCTAGAATGGCAGACGATACGCTAGAAAAAACAACTTGGTACTTAGCTAAAAAACAAGTCGACTAATTTCAGAAGTTGTAAATTTAAATTTTAGCATAAAGCCGTTTCATGACGAAACGGCTTTATTTTATGTAATGAATGTTACACAAAGCCTTTCTTTAGTTTGTAAATTTGTCTTAAAATTAAATTATGCGTATTCTAATCATAAGTATTATTTCGCTTAGCTTTCTAGCTTGCGATACAAAGGAGAAAAAAGACTTTTATCAAACTAAAGATTCTGTAAAACAAGAGGCTTCAATCAGCTCGAATGAAGCAAAAAAACTAATGGAGAATAAGTGCTACTTGTGCCATAATCCAACTTCTTCAGAAAAAAACAGAATTGGACCTCCCATGGCTGCTATTAAAGCTAAGTATCTTGAAGACGCATCAAACAAAGAAGAGTTTGTAAACACCATTTGGCATTTTGTTGAAAAACCAACCAAAGAAAAAGCAAAATTAAAAGGAGCGGTTAAACGTTTTGGTGTAATGCCTTACCAAAAATATAACGAAGCAGAAATTAAGGCTATCGCATCCTTTATGTATGATTATCAAATTGAAGAGCCAGCATGGTTCAAAGCACACTGGGAAGAAAATCACGGAGGCGAGTACAATCAACAAGGCGAAGAATTTTCTTCTGCGAGCACTCAAAAAAGCCTTGAAGAAATTGGACTTTCCTACGCCAATTCTACTAAAGCTCAGTTAGGCAAAAATCTGATGGGCGCCATTCAACAACAAGGAATTTTACATGCATTAGAGTTTTGTAATGTGCAAGCTATGCCTATTACCGACTCAATGGCAAAGGTACATCAGGCAAAAATTGTTCGCGTTTCAGATAAAAACAGAAACCCAACTAATAAAGCATCTCTTGAAGAGGCTAGCTATATTTCGCTTTTTCAAGAGGTATTAAACAAAGGAGAAGAACCAGAACCTATCTTGGTTTCTGAAAATGGAAAAAATCGCTTCTACTACCCAATTGTAACCAATGATATGTGTTTAAAATGTCATGGAGATGTAGGCCAAGAAATAGAAGAAAAAACCTACGAAAAAATTCTTGAGTTATATCCACAAGACAAAGCTATTGGTTACGACATTAATCAAGTTAGAGGTATTTGGAGCATTGAATTTGAAAAGAATGAAAGCAAGTAGATTTACGATAATAACGTTGCTACTTTTCTTGTTCGTAGCATGTATACAAGAGCAAAAAAACGCAGAAGATAATGTTGCTAAAGAAGATCAATCAAAAAATCATTTACCTCCTTCATCTAGCGCACATAATTGGTCTTACCAAGGCGAAACTGGACCCGAACATTGGTCTGAGTTAAGTGAAATTTCCGAATGTGATGGCAATTTTCAATCGCCAGTAAATATTGTAAAATACAAACAAAACAAAAAGCTAAAGCCAATACAATTCAACTACAAAGAAGAGACTATTTTGCATAGTGTTGTAAACAATGGGCACACTATACAATATAATTTTGAAAAGGGTGATTATTTGGTTTTTGAAGGAAAAACTTACGAATTAACACAATTTCATTTTCATGAACCGGCAGAACATACCGTTGATGGAGTTCGCTATCCATTAGCTATTCATTTGGTTCACAAAAACTCGAAAAACGAACTTTTAGTCATCGAAATTCTTGCTAAAGAGGGAGAAAATAGCGAACCTTTCGATTTTCTAGAGAGTTTTTTACCGCTTAAAAAAGGAGAAGAAAAAATAGTAGATGAAGGTTTTGACATGAACCTAAATTTACCAAAAAATAAAGGATACTTTACTTATATTGGGTCGCTAACTACACCTCCTTGTACAGAAGGAGTACGGTGGATAATTTTCAAAGAACCAATTTTAGTTTCGTTAGAGCAAGTTGAACTTCTAAAATACCTTATGCCTATTCATAATTACAGAGAAGAAAAACCTATTCATGGGAGAAAAATTTGGGAAACTGAATTTTAATTCACTTGGACAATTAAATGCCGTGCATTTCTAAACCTCTTCTCTATTTTTCATTTCCAAGAATAGTCGTTCCACTTTAGCACGCGCCCATGGTGTTCGCCGTAGAAATGTTAAACTTGATTTTATGCTTGGGTCTTTTTTGAAGCAATTGATTGAAATTTGATGAGCAAGCCCAGACCAGCCGTAAAAATTGTGGAGTTCAATAAGCATTGACTCAAGTGTAATACCATGTAACGGATTATTTTTTTGGGGTGAACTCATTATGTTTAAAGTTGAATTTGAAGAAAATTTTGTTTTACAACAAAGGGTTTTTTCGGTTTTTCTTGATTTCGGCATTCCTTTTTTTCTTGGCTAAGCGTTTCAATTTTGAAGCTTTAGAAGCCTGTGTGGGCTTTCTGTTTTTTGGGGAACGTAAAGATTCTTCAATAAGCAGGACGAATCGCTCAATTACAATGCTTTTGTTTTTGTGTTGACTTCTTGTTTTAGCACAATTTAATTGAAAAATTTCCTCTTTTGAAATGTAATTTTTCAACTTCAACTTTATTTTTTGAAGCTCCTCTTCGCTACAGGCTTCAGTTTTCATTAATTCCCACTCCAAAATAACTTTAGTTTCCGTTTTATTGACGTGCTGACCTCCTGGACCACCACTGAGTGCTGTTTTAAAACGAAGTTCTTTAAGGATTTTATCTCTATTCATTTCACAAAGATAAACCTTGCTGGGTTTATTATGTTAAAAAAGGAAAAAACTACAATTCTATTACCACATCAGAAACCGAATTATCGCTTTGCTCTTCAAGGAAAAAATCAATTCTTCCCATGGCAAGTCCTGCCCATCCGACTTGATTTACTAGCACTTCTTTACCCAAAGCATTTTCTACTTTGGTAGGACGATCTAGAAAAGTGTGTGTGTGTCCGCCAATAATTAAATCTATGTCATGTGTTGCGGCTGCCAATTTCAAATCGTCAATTTTATCTGATTTGTATTGGTATCCCAAATGCGAAAGGCAAATAACTAGGTCGCAGGCTAAATCGTCTTTAAGCAATGTTGCCATGTCTTTTGCAACGTCAATAGGATGGTTGTAGCTAGCTTCTTTAAAAAGCTTAGGAGAAACTAGGCCATCCAATTCTATTCCTAATCCAAAAACACCAATTTTCACCCCATCCATTTTATAAACTTGATAAGGTTTGACTAAACCGTCCAACACAGTATTGGATAAATTGTAGTTAGCATTTAATAAATGAAAATCCGCATGAGCTAATTGTGCTGCAATATTTTCAATGCCGTTATCAAATTCGTGATTTCCAATGGTTGAAGCATGATAACCCATTTTACTCATTAACTTAAACTCCAATTCGCCTCCATAAAAATTAAAATAAGGTGTTCCTTGAAAAGAATCGCCAGCATCTAGAATTAGTGTGTTTGGGTTTTCCTTTTTTACTTGATTTATAAAGGCTAATCTCCTTGCTACTCCTCCTCTATTGGGATATTTGCTGTGGTTTGCTCCAAAAGCATCAATATGGCTATGCACATCATTGGTATGTAAAATTGTAATGTGCTTTGCAAATTTATCTTTTGTAAAACCGCTAAGTAAACCAACACCTCCTAATCCTAAAACGGCAGTTGCCAAGCCTGTTTTTTGTAAAAATATTCTTCTCTTCATTTGTTTAATCCTTAAGTTGAATAAATCGATTGTCCTGTTTTGGATCTAACGTATCTATTTGCGTAAAGTAATCGATAAACAAATTTCTAAGCTTGTAGTTTGTTTCGATTACCCCTTTATTTTTTTCAAAAAAAGCCATCTGATCTCCGCCTGTTAAAAGATAATCGGAAGTTGCAACAGCGTATATTTTTTGTTTATCCAAGGCTTCGCCATGAATAGTAGCACTGTGTAAATTGCCTTCTTTTGTTAGTTCGATGGCCATGCCTGAAATGGGATGTGCGACTTTTCTTGTCACAAGATAATCTATTAAAGCTAGCATTTCGTCATAGCCTAACATAGCTACTACAACTTCGTTTTCGAAAGGCATGATTTCATAAGCAGTTCGTGTAGTAACTTCACCCGCATTTATTCCTGAACGTATCCCACCAAAATTAAGCACTACCAAATCAATAGGCTGATTTTCTGTTTCTTGAAGTAACGGATTGGCTAAAGTATAAACCGCATCTGCCATCATGTTTCCGATAGCGGTATTCAATTTAGTATCGGTCTTAAACATAGATTTAGGTGCGTAAGCTAAAACCCTGTTCATTTCCTTATCAATTTGTACTCGGTAAGGTTCTATAAATGCTTCTACAGATTCGTCTTGAAGAATAGTTGGATCAATATCGTGCTGATATCCCGTGATTTTAACCGGTGTATAGGATTTAGAATCGCAGGCTAAAAAAAGTAAACTAAGCCCCGTAAGAATTGAAATAAAATAAATATTTTTCATGTAATTACATTTTTGGAGTAACTAAAGCTATTTTTATGAATATAATTTGTGTAAAATCATTACTTCTGTAGTTCATACCATTAATCAGTTGAAATTACCTTAATAAAACATCCTTTTTCCCTTTCTGTTTCATTACAAATAGAAATCATAACTAAAGCTATGCTTGATTTTTCTAATTTATAATCATCGCTATCTTTTCTTGTAATTTCAAACAATAACAGGTATCATTTATGTTTACAGTAATTTCAACGTAAAGCCGATAGACCTTATTAGGTATTTGTTTAAAACCGTCGAAATATAATAAAGTTAAGTAAGGGAGTAAAACTATTGATGCAATAAAAGGATTAAGTTTAGGTTAACAATCTAAAATTGGAATTAGCCTTTGTATTATTTTTCGCGTTCGATAACGTAATCTATCATGGTTTGTAAAGACTCTTTGTATTCAGAATCAGGATATTGCGCTAAAATTAATGAGGCTTCATTTTGAAAGGATTTCATTTTTTGGGTGGCGTACTCCAATCCCCCATTTTGTTTAACGAACTCGATGACCTCACGCACTCGTTTTTTATCTTTATTGTGGTTTTTAACGGAATTAATTAGCCAACGTTTGTCCTTTTCAGAAACATTATTCATGGCGTAAATTAGGGGCAACGTCATTTTTTTCTCCTTAATATCTATTCCTGTTGGTTTCCCTATTTTTTCTTCGCCATAATCGAACAAGTCATCTTTAATTTGAAATGCCATTCCGATAAGCTCGCCAAACTTTCGCATTTTTTCGATATCTTCAGACTTAGGTTTAACAGCAGCGGCTCCTAAACTACAACAAGCTGCGATTAAAGTAGCTGTTTTTTGGCGAATAATTTCGTAGTAAACCTCTTCAGTTATATCAAGACGTCTTGCTTTTTCTATTTGAAGTAATTCGCCTTCACTCATTTCGCGAACAGCAACTGAAATAATTTTTAGCAAGTCGAAATCGTCGTTATCTATTGAAAGTAATAAGCCTTTGGATAATAAAAAATCCCCTACTAAAACGGCAATTTTATTCTTCCATAATGCATTTACAGAGAAAAAACCACGTCTTCTATTGCTATCATCTACCACATCGTCATGCACTAAAGTAGCCGTATGAATAAGTTCTATTACGGCAGCCCCTCTATAGGTACGATCATTCACTTCGCCTTTGGAAAGCATTTTAGCGACAAGAAAAACAAACATAGGACGCATCTGTTTTCCCTTTCGATTTACAATAAAATGTGTGATTTTGTTAAGTAAAGCAACACGAGACGACATAAACAAGGAAAACTTTTTTTCAAAAAGTTCCATTTCGTGCGCTATAGGCTGCTTTATTTTTTCTACGGTTTTCAAAGTGTTACAAATATAATCAATAAAGTTTCATTTTTTTGTAAAGAAAAACAAGTAGCCTCTATAATTTAAGGTTAAAATTAAAAACATTTTTACGATGTACTTTTTTAAGTCTAAAATTGATCTGCCATCATTCTGAAAGTTTGACAGAAAAAATCGAAGTAAGCTTATTGTAGTATATAATACCTTTTTTCAATTGAAACCTCCAGTGTAAGCGTTAAACCAGCTTTGTGTTAGAAAATTTTTACTATTGTCCCTTAAAAAATACGGGGCAAAATCATACACTATCTTCACCTTTAAGGAATAACCATTGGAGTTACTTTGCTGATTCCTCTTAAGTCTTGATTTTTTTAAACAAGAATATTTCTCTTTGCTCATCTAAAGGCATAAACCGGGTTAAATTAATTTTTCATTTTTACAGAATATTAAGTTCAAATAAAGTAACTTTGATGTAAAAATATGGTTTTATGAAACTCAGCAAATCTACTTGGTTTTACATCATCGCTGCTTGTGTAACTATTTATGGAATTGTAACTGGCATGTTCCTGCTAATCATTCTTGCTTTTCCAATTGGGTTATTTGGCTTAAATTCTTCACAAAACGAAGACAAACAAGACTAAACATTGTTAAAAGTTATTGTTTTTTAGTTTATTTTAAAGAAATTAGTGAAAAATTAAAAAAACAATAAAATGTCAACACTTTCCATTAAAATTAACGACCTTAAAAAAGAGGGATACTCTTTAGATTTATGCGTTAAAGACAATCAAATACTGAACGAGCGAACTCAAGAAGCGTTTGATTTAGAATCGCTAAAAATAGATAAGCATTATAGATTTGAAGGAAGCTCGAACCCCTCAGACAACTCTATAGTATATGCGATAACCTTTAACAGCAACCAAAAAGGTGTTTTAGTAGATGCCTACGGGATAGATAGCAGCGTTTCAAAAACCCTTTACCAATTAGCTAACAGCAAAAAATAAGCCCCGAACTAGACAATAAAAATTCAATAAAATTGAAGGTCCAAACCATTGATTGATTATTGTCATGGTTTCAAACATTAGGCTTAAGAAGCATCACTATTTCTACTAAACTACACACTTTTTTCTTAATTTTACAGAATCTTAGTCAGATACGTTAATAGAAAGACAAAAATGCAAATTCATTTTTCTATAAGGTAAAATTATAGTATATTTGTTTAACAATAATTAAAAACTATAAAAAACATGGGATATTTAAATTTAGATACCGAAAAGACAAAAAAAACAGTACAAGAGCTAAATGTACTTTTATCGGATTACCATTTATATTACCAAAAGTTGCGCAATTTTCACTGGAATGTAACAGGTAAAAACTTTTTTGATTTGCATGAAAAGTTTGAAGAAATGTATGATGATGCAAAATTAAAAATTGATGAAATTGCCGAACGAATTTTGACGCTGCGTAATCAGCCTGTAAGTAACTTTTCACAATATTTAAAAATTACTAATCTTGAAGAATCATCATCAGATTTGGCCGATCATCAAATGATGGATACCCTGTTAGAGGATCACGGTAAAATTATTCAGCAAATGCGTAAAGTTGTCGCAACCGCCGACGAAGCTGGTGATGAAGGTACTATTGATTTAGTTGGTGCTTACATCAGGGAATTAGAAAAATCAAGCTGGATGTTAGAAGTTTGGTCAATGAAAATTTCAAGTTAATGATACAAGAAGATACAGCACTTGTAAGTAAAGCCGAAAACATAAAAACCGAACTTTTGGATAAAATGATAAGTTGGGTAGATTCATTTATTTTGAATCTACCTAATTTTGTTTTAGCAACATTAGTGTTTATTATTTTCATTTTTATTGCAAAATATTCAGCACGCATTGTCGATAAAATCATTCGAAAAACAGCCGCTCAAGATTCAATTCGGGTTATTACAATCAAAGTTTTAAAAGTAACAATTGTATTAATTGGATTTTTCATTGCCTTAGGAATTTTAGACCTTAGCAAAGTACTAACTTCTGTTTTAGGTGCTGCGGGTGTTGCGGGGCTTGCTATAGGTTTAGCTTTACAGGGTACGCTTAACAACACATTTTCTGGAGTCATCATTAGTTTTATACCTCGAATTCAAATAGGCGATTGGATAGAGTCTGGCAGTTTTAGTGGTCGAGTTGTGGATATTAATCTTCGGAGTGTTGTTTTACAACCTAGAGATCAAAATTTAGTGGTAATTCCTAATTCAGATATCGTTAATACGCCCTTCAAAAATTATAGTCGTACAGAGCGAGGAAGAATAATTGTTGAATGTGGAGTTGGCTACGAAAGTGATTTGGAAAATGTAGAAAAAATTACACGTGAAGTCATAAAAAAGCATTTTAAACAAAGAAATGGAGAAGCAATTGATTTCTTCTATGAGGAATTTGGAGATAGCTCTATTAACTTTTCCGTTTGGTTTTGGTCAAACGTTCGCGATGGAAGAGATGTTTTTATTGCAAAACACAAAGCAATTGTTGAAATTAAAAAAGCTTTTGATGCCAATAACATAAACATTCCTTTTCCTATTAGAACACTTGATTTTGGTAAAAATAAATTTAGATCAGAGACCATAAACATTAAAAAATCAGAGGAATAAAACCAATAACACGACAAAAAAAATGTAAAATTCCTAGATTTTTGTCCTGGCCTCAACCTTTTTAAATATGCCTTACACAATTTAACAGAGGGAATGGAGAAATTAAGTAAAATCAAACTCCTTCTTATCCTGTGAAATACGACGTAAAATTATATGGGACAAGGCGGGAGTAAAACTGGACTTCAGATTCAATTTTTTCAGGTACTATTTTACTAATTCTGTTTTGACATTGAAATAAGGTAGTATCAAAAAAATAATTTTTGTTCTATTTATTCTTCAAAATTTTCAAAGAAGAGAATATTCTTTTAGTTTTACATTAAAAAAGAAAAAATGCGCGCTAGTCAAATAAAAATAACTGGAACTGGATGTTTTATTCCAAAACGTGTAGTTAAAAATGAAGATTTTTTAAACGGCTCTTTTTACAATGAAGATGGTTCTGATTTTGGAGACGAACCAGAAGTCATTATCAAAAAATTCAAGCAAATAACTGGAATTTCAGAACGTAGATACGTAGAAGCCGACATGACCGTTCATACAATTGCAAGTCTTGCGGCAGAACGAGCAATTAAAGATGCTAATGTCGACCCTGAAAGTTTGGATTATATTATTATGGCGCACAATTTCGGTGATGTAAAGCACGACAGTGTTCAAACTGATATTGTTCCTAGTTTAGCAAGCCGCGTAAAACATTCACTAAAAATTAAAAACCCAAAATGCGTTGCATACGATATTATTTTTGGTTGTCCAGGATGGGTAGAAGCCTGTATTCAGGCGAAGGCATTTATTCAAGCTGGAATGGCAAAAAAATGCCTTGTAATTGGAGCCGAAACCTTGTCCAGGGTAATTGACCCACACGATCGGGATTCTATGATTTATGCCGATGGAGCGGGTGCAACTATACTTGAAAAAACAGAGGATGAGGGTGGGATTATTACCCATGAATCTGCTTCTTTTACCTATGATGAAGCCAATTATATTTATTTTGGTGAAAGTTTTTCACCTTCGAAAAAAGAAAACACCAAGTTTATTAAAATGTATGGCCGACGCATTTATAATTTTGCGCTTACCAACGTGCCTTTAGCAATGAAAGAATGCCTTGACAATGCTGAAATACCCATCGAAAAATTAAAGAAAATATTCATTCACCAAGCCAATGAAAAAATGGATGAAGCTATATTAAAGCGTTTTTATGAGCTATACGGTCAAGAAATCCCAGCCGATATAATGCCCATGACCATCCAAACGCTTGGAAACTCAAGTGTTGCAACTATTCCGACTTTATACCACTTGTATACAAAAGGAAAATTCAACAAAAACGATCTGCAAAAAGGTGATGTTGTGATGTTTGCAAGCGTTGGCGCAGGAATGAATATAAATGCCATTTTATACGAAATTTAACCCATGTATCAACATTCATATCCTTCTAAACGATACCAAAAAACAATTGCTTTCATAAAAAGGCATCACCCAGAAAAATGTAGTATTTTAGATTTAGGAGTTCGAAATCCTTTCACTGAAATTCTTGAAAATGAAGGATACTGTGTTACAAATACAAAAGGGGAAGATTTAGATGAAGAAAGGTCTGAGATTGAAAAATCCTCAGTGCATTTAACCACTGCATTAGAAATTTTTGAGCACCTTCTCTCCCCTTACGAAGTTGCAAAATCCATAAAAAGTGAATACTTAATCGCGAGCGTACCACTAAGACTATGGTTTTCAAGAGCGTACAGAAATCCTAAAGATGAGCGCGACCAACATTACCACGAATTTGAAGATTGGCAGTTTGATTGGTTGCTAAAAAAAGCTGGTTGGGAAATTATTGATCGAATGAAATTTACCAATCCCGTGAAAAAAATAGGGATTCGACCCTTATTAAGAATCTTCACACCTCGTTATTATATTGTTTACTGCAAAAGAGTAAAAGGGTAAAAAAGTAAATTTAAACTTTATATGTGTAAATTTACTACGGAGTTTCCTGAAATTGCAACAAAACATTGATATACTTTTGTTGCTTATTAAACGACAAAAATAAGTGCACTAAAATTTCTTGATTTTAAATTTAATAAAATAATCGTCATAAAACAGAAAGTAGTAAGTTGAAAATTTCTATAATCATACCTGCATACAACGAAGCAAAGCATATTATTTCATGTTTATCCTCGCTACAAAAACAAACCTTTAAAGCGTATGAAGTAATTGTTGTAGATGATTCTTCTACAGATGAAACCTCTATTTTAGTAAAAAAGTTTTGCGCCAATAATACGGCCTTTAAATACATTAAGAAAGAAAAAAATGGTCTGAAAGGTCACCAACCTGGTGCAAAAATTGTAGAAGCATTTTTAGCCGGTTTAAGCCACCTAAATTCTGACTACGATGTCATTTGTAAATTTGATGCAGATCTTATTTTTCCTGAAAATTACCTTGAAAAAATGAAATTGGCCTTTGAAGAAAATCCACGCACAGGTATGTTTGGCGGCTATTGCGTTACGCTACAAAACGGTACTTGGCAGTTGGAAAATCTAACTGGAAAAAAACATTTAAGAGGCGCCCTAAAAGCTTACACAAAAAAATGCTATCAAGCTATTGGCGGGTTACGTCCTTACATGGGTTGGGACACGCTAGATGAGCTTTTAGCGTATTACTACGGATGGGAGCTAACTACAGATGAAACTTTATTAGTAAAACACTTAAAACCTACAGGTAAACATTACCGAAAAAATCTTCCAAAACTATTTGGCGTGTCTTGTTATCAAATTGGTTACGACCTTGGTTTGTGTTTTTTTGCTTGCCTAAAAATGGCTATTAAAAGGAAAAGCCCAAGTTTCTTTTTCATATCTCTAAGAAGCTATTTAACAGCAGATAAAGATCATATAAAAAAAATAGTAACCCCCGAAGAAGAAACTTTCATACGTAAATTCCGTTGGAAAAAAATTAAAGAGAAGTTGGGTATTAGCTTTTTAAATTTTTAACTGTAGGTATTCTTTCATTCATTGAAAATCAACCTACATTTAAAAATTTGGGGGATTGATTTTTATCTCCTACGCTCGTTGTGCAAAATCTAACCTAATCAAGGGGAAACACGTCATCCCTTTTAATTTCGATTAACTGACCTGGTTGCATGTTGGTAATTACTTCGTTACCAACCTTTGTTCTTACCAAGCGTAAACAAGGATGACCAATTAACGCAGTCATTTTACGCACTTGCCTAAATTTTCCTTCGCTTAAAGTAATTTTAAGCCAAGAGGTTTCGCCATGACGTTCGTCTCTGATTTTTCGTTGCGCTAGAGGAAAATCGGGTGTATCACAAATAAATTCTACCTTACAAGGTTGCGTCAAATAGGTATACTTACCATAACTTAAAAGCACTCCCGCTCTTAGTATATTTATTTTTTCAAGGCTTGGGATTCCTTCAACTTGAGCAAAATATTCCTTCGGTACTTTAGCTGTCCTATTTACTTTGTCGCTCCACACTCCATCGTTTGTTATCAGCAATAAGCCTTCAGAATTTTCATCTAATCTTCCTACAGCCATTGCATCTGGTGGCAAATCAATTAAATCGCCTAAAAGCTTTTTGTTTCGCCTACGGTTTTGATGATTCACGAACTGACTTAAATAACCCGCTGGTTTGTATAATTTGTAATAATAATTCATTTGACTAATTTGGTTTTTAGCCGTTTCTATAAGCTAATAAATTGTTTGTTAAGCAACGTGAAATAGGAGGTGTTAAAATGAGTGAAACACAATCCATTACTTTTAAGCATTGAAATTAATTGCAAATAAACGATAATGAACGAAGACTTTCGTTTTAATTTCATTTAAATTTTTATTGCGAAAATTTTTGAAAAATGGCAAAAATAGTTCTACAAAACAAAGCTAGAAATTGGCTAAAAATGAAGCTTCATTTTTCTCAAAATAAAGCCATAAAAAATAGAGAATTCCAAAGAATATAAAAGGATTTTGAAATGTTGGCAATTCTTCAGAAATTGAAACAAAATATAGCTTTGTTTAAAGGCGTAATCATTTTAAAAATGTAATTTTGATGCATTAGAAAAAAGATTAGGCTTATTCAACTGAACATGCAACATTTTGATTACTATTTAGGTTTGCAAATTTTATGAAAACCTTCGATATAGCTAATCAACTTCTTTATTTATCTAACGAATAAGGTTGTAAAAAAAGTGATGATGCCGTAAAAATTAAAAAAATGAAAAAACACAACTTTAGCGCAGGGCCTTGTATTCTGCCGCAAGAAGTTTTTCAAAAAGCTTCAGAATCAGTAAAAGACTTAGACGGAATTGGTCTATCCATACTCGAAATTTCCCACCGAAGTAAGGAATTCATCAACATTATGGAAAGTGCAAAGTCACTTGCCTTAGAACAATTAGGTTTAGATAATACTTATGAAGCATTGTTCTTACAAGGTGGTGCTAGCCTTCAATTTTTGATGGTCGCTTATAATCTTCTGGAGAAAAAAGCGGGCTATTTAGACACAGGAACATGGTCGAGCAAAGCAATCAAAGAAGCCAAGCTATTTGGTGAGGTTGAAGTTTTGGCAAGCTCTAAAGATGCGAACTACAATTATATCCCTAAAAATGTTAGCGTTCCTTCAGGATTAGATTACCTGCATATCACAACAAACAACACCATTTTTGGAACTCAATTTAAAGATTTCCCTACCTCTGAAGCTCCCTTAGTTGCAGATATGAGTAGTGATATATTTTCTCGAAAAATAGATTTTTCGAAATTTAGTTTGATTTATGCTGGTGCTCAAAAAAATCTAGGTCCGGCTGGAGCTACGTTAGTTGTAGTAAAAAAAGATGTTCTTGGTAAGGTTAGTCGTCAAATACCTTCGATGCTAGATTACAAAGTGCACGCAGACAAAGAAAGTATGTTCAATACACCTCCTGTTTTTTCGGTCTATGTTTCTTTATTGAACCTTCAGTGGTTGGCTAAAAATGGTGGTATTGCTGCTATTGAACAAAAAAATCAAGCAAAAGCAGACCTTATTTATGGAGAAGTTGACAGAAACCCGCTTTTCAAAGGATTTGCAGCGGCGGAAGACCGTTCGATGATGAATGCGACCTTCAACTTAGTAGATGAACAATACAAAGATAAATTCAATGAACTATTGAAAGAAGCAGGCGTAAGCGGATTGAACGGACACCGAAGCGTTGGTGGTTTCCGCGCTTCGATGTACAATGCTCTCCCTATAGAAAGCGTTCAAGTAGTAGTTGATGTAATGAAACATTTAGAAAAAACAGCATAAGCATGGTAGTATTAGCAAACGATGGAATATCTGCACTTGGTGCAAAAACACTTCAAGAAAATGGATTTGAAGTACTAGAAATTAGCGTAGCTCAAGAACAATTGGCGAACTTTATTAACGATAAAAAAGTTAGTGCCATTTTAGTGAGAAGTGCAACCACAGTTAGAAAAGAATTAATTGACCAATGCCCTGATTTAAAATTAATAGGTCGCGGAGGCGTTGGAATGGATAATATAGATGTTGAATACGCTAAATCAAAAGGATTGCACGTTATCAACACACCGGCAGCTTCTTCAAAAAGTGTGGCAGAATTAGTGATTGGGCATTTGTTGAGTTTATCTAGATACCTTCACCAATCCAACAGAGAAATGCCGTTGGAAGGAGAAAGTAAATTCAAACAGCTGAAAAAATCTTTTGGTGCAGGTATTGAGTTAGAAGGCAAAACACTTGGAATTATCGGTTTAGGAAGAATTGGTCAAGCCTTGGCGCAAAAAGCCTATGGCTTGGGAATGAAAGTAATTGGACATGACCCTTCGATGGAAAACCTTTCTATTGATGTTCATTTTGCTGATGGACAGAAAATTAGCACTCAAATCGATTGCGTAAGTAAAGAAGAATTAATCACTCAATCAGATTTTATCAGCTTGCATATTCCAAAACAAAAGGAATATGTTATTGGAAAAAAGGAATTCGACCAAATGAAACCGAATGCTTGTGTAGTTAATGCCGCACGAGGAGGAACCATCGATGAAGTTGCTTTAGTCGAAGCGTTGAATGAGAACAAAATTCGTGGAGCAGCTTTGGATGTGTTTGAAAACGAACCTAATCCACCCATTCAAGTCTTGATGCAACCAAAACTTTCGTTAACTCCACACACCGGAGGAGCCACGCAAGAAGCGCAAGACCGAATCGGACAAGAATTAGCAGAACAGATTATTCAACTGTTGAAATAAGTTTGTATAATAACTACACGACAAAAAAATTGAACCCAATTTATTCGTTTAAAGACATTCTAATGAACAAATTGGGTTTAAACTATAGTTCTAATTATTTCATTTTTACTTTTTTGGCAACGTCTCGTGGCTTGCTGTAGTGGCGGGCAAAATAGCAATTCACTTTCGTCTTAATTTTCAAAGTTAATAAATTAGCATAAATCTTTCAATATGCCTGTCTTACACTTAAAGGTAGGTTGTTGCAAACCGCTAATGTGGCAAGTGTTTTTTAAATTTCTTCGTAAACTTCATCTTTATCCAAGAATCCAAATTCCTCAATTTGAGGTAGAATTTTGTTGGCTAAATCATCACTTGCTTTTTTCAATTGGTTCAATTCCTCTGTTGCAAAATTGTGTTCATTCAAACATCTTCTAATTTGATACCAGCCAGAATCCCAATTTTCAATTTTCCAATTCTGCGTTGCCATTTCATTGATATGAGAATAGAAGAGTTTATAGACTTCTTTTGCTTTTTTCAGAACTTCTTTAGCTTCCTCAGATAATTCTCTTTTATTTATCCACTTTGAAACAAAACGATTTTCGTCAACAGATAATTGTTGCCTAAAATCAGGATCTTTAATTTCCCACTTTTTTAACTCCTCAATTAAAAAGGGATAAAAGTTGTTTTTAATTTGATATGTGTTTCCTAAATAATCAACATTCCTTAATGATGTCGTTTCGTTTGAAGAGGAAAACAAGCTCCAAATGATACAATCGTTATAAAATTCTTGGCTTGGCTCTGTGTGTGGGATTAAAAATTGATTACGGTCATTTAACCAAGTTGGTCTTGGTATTTTTCTAACAGCGTGCAATACCAATGCTTTTTCAAAATTTTCTTTATTCACTGTAAATGCTCCCGCACTTACACTTGGTGAAGAAAGAATCACAACATATTTTGAATTTTGAAAGTCATTTCCTTTACTACAAATTGATGCTAAAAAATCAGTTCTTGCTCTGTGTCGAGTATCTGAATTATTCTCTCGAACACTAATTCCATTACTTAAAGGTGGTAATATGTATTCATTTGAATTTTTAGGCCTATCAAACCATTTATTAATCACATCTCCTTTATCAATAAGTTGAAGGTGTTTAGTTCCTATGGTTTTTGCAGATTCGTCTGCTATGTCAATTGAAATAGATTTTAGCTCTCTATCTTTAGATAAATTCCAAAGCAAGAAACAAATAGGATATTTCCCTTTAACGCCATTAAAGTTAGTTGATTTGAATAAAAATCCTTTTTCATATTTGTAATTAAAAAATCTGTCTCTATATTCAACGCTATCAGGTGCGTTCAAGTATTTAAGTTTTGAGAACATACCTAAATAAGTGTTTTTAGGTAATTCGTGAGTTAGACGAAACATAAATTGAGCGAATAATTCTCTTTTTACATGACCAACATTTTCGTTGTCCATTAAAACTTCAACTTTTGTTTTACTAACCCCTTTTTTTGATTCTCCTTTAGCTCCACCAACTTGAGCAGTAGCGAAAGGTGGATTAATATAAACTAACCAAGTGATTGAATCGTCATTTAAATCGTCTCTCAATTTTTTTGGTAGTTTCCAATTTGGTTCAAATGGTAGATTGTCTTTTGTCAATAAGTACTCAACATCATCATTCAAATAGTCATATTGAAAACAAGTTGCGTTTGGAAAAACTTTATTAAGGTGGTCTGCTTCACTTGCGTGAAGTGTAGACATATATAAATACTTATAAGCTTCCGCAGGTAAATGATATTCGAGGTTTCCAGTTCCAGCAGCCATATCCCAAATTCTATATTTTCCAGATTTATACCAATTTTTACCAAGGACTTCTGAAATATAATGGACTGCCTTTTTGCCAAATCTTAAAGGTGTATAAAATTCTCCTTCAAATCTTCTTTGGTTTTCGTCAGTTAATCTATCTAATTTAGCGTGTATACCATTTATAGTTTCTTGGTTTGTAACGTAATCGTATACTCCCCAAAAATAATCGTAGTCTTTCATCAAGACTTTTTGGGTTTTTGAGTTCTTGTCTTCGAATGTGAAAACTACTCTACTGTTTTCCCTGTCTACAATTATCTTATCCTTTTGGATATTTGATAAAAAGTAAAAAGAGTCTTTGTAACCATTTTTAATGTACTTTCCTAAAATGTTTTTCCAATGGTCAAATACAGCCTCAAAGTTTTCTTCATTGATCACTTTTTTGTCTCCAAAATCCATAATCATTTGTGGATTCAAAGCATTTTCAAGGTTTTTCTTGAAAGCAGAATGTTCGCCTTTCAGAGTTATTCTGTAAACGTGTAATTTTCTTGTTTCAGGTTCTTTTATAAGATGGTCAATTAATCTTTGGTCAGGTTTACTTGGTGGCTTTTCCCAATTATAAGTATCGTTAGAATAATAATTTGACCACTTATTTGTTTCCGTTATAGATGCTTCATTCTTATCAGCTAAACATAAAAAATATGGAATCATTTTTTGAGCGTCTCCATATTTTAATCTTCTTATATAATATAGCGATTGAGCAAGTATTGTAGCTAAAGCTTTTAAATTTTGAAAGTTTTTGTCGTATTTAAATTCAAACAATACTTGTGGTGTGTACAAATCGTGTTTGTCAGCAGTATCATAGTCAATTTTGAAGTATTTAGCATAAACTGCTTTTACTGTTTCCTCTGTTCTTGCAACTTTTAATTTTGTTTTAAATTCTTCAAATGTCATATTTTAATTTTCGTATATTTCTAAATTGGGCACAACTTCAAGTGTATGACTAGTATCAAACTTCTACTCACGAACCTATAGGTTTTGAACTAAACTTTGTTTTACATTTTATCTTTTATGACTTAAACCTTTATTACTTATACACATTGTAGTGGGCAGTATTTTTCTATTATATTTATTGTTAATAATTCTAATTCGTGTGTTATATTTTCAATTATTTCAATTTCTTCATCTTCAATATCTCGATAGTTATGAACTATTAAATTCCTAACATCATAAATTAAATCACCAAGGGTGTTTCTGATTTTTTTCTTGTGAGCTATTAATAAGTCTTTACAATCTCTTTCCAAATTTGGAATATCGAAGTCGGTTTTATTTGCTTTTAGACAATCAACTACTTTTTTAATATTACTCCTTTCTTTTCCAAGTAAATTAATATTTTCAATGAAGTCATTTTTGAAAATATTACCATCATTAAATTCTTGAATTAGGTTGTTGAATACAATATCGAACCTTTCAGTCAGAATATATTCGATAATTTGATAAAGTATATGGAATCTTATCAAATGATGACCTAATGATTTTAAATGTTTAGAAAATAATTCCGAAAAAAATCTATCACTATCGATATCTCTTTGAGATTTATAAAGGTTTAATTTTACTTTGCCTCTATATCCTAAACAATAAGTATTTTTTTGACTGAAATTTAGTATGTTCTTTATCTCATTCTTTTTGTAATACCCATATTTAGATAGACTTGGAATATAGTTTTTAATCGAAAAATCTGTAATTTCAGAAGTGTTTTCTTTTGAGAGTATTAGTATGATTGGGTTATCTTTATAAATGTCTGATATATTATATTGTTCAAAATCATCGCTTAAAGTAATAGATTCTTCATTTGCTAATAATAGTAATTGAAATGCTACATACTTATACTTATTCAAATGGTTATTATCATAAAAATCATTTTCATTACCCTCTAAATTTGATAAAGGAAAAATCCAACCTAATCTAAGTTTTGCAAGTTTATCAAAGATTTGAAAAACATCATTCTCAGCATTTAAGTAATTATTTTCAAAAAAAACCAACTCAAAATTATTATAAGAATATTCCTCATCTAAAATTGGTTGATATTTAACTAAAATTGAATTTAAACTTTCTTTATCTGAAAGTTTAAAGAAAGTATTCGAGCCATCTTTGATTAATTCAAGTTTGGATAAGCTTTTTCCTGTATAATCTATTGGCATACTATTGGGTTTTTCTTAAATATGTTGAAAATGCCTCATCAATAGATTTATCAAAATCCAGATAGGAATCACTTTTTCTATCAAATAGTTCTCGAAAAAAATGATGAAAAAACATTCTTTGGTCATTACCAATTTTCTTGGCAACTCTTCTAATGTAATCAAGTTTCGTTATGTAATTATTAAAAGTAGAATTTATATCACCTAATTGAATGTCATTATAAAGATTTGGAATATCACTTAAGTCTTCGATTGAATTGAAGTCAATTAATTTACCAATTGCAGAACCAAATCCAGTCATTATTTGTGTTCTTTTGAAAAGTTTCATCGCATCTTTCCCAAAGGGTTGGCCAGATAATCCAGTATCCAATGTTTTTTCATCAAATTCCCAGTCATTTGCTTTTTCAACTAAGGATTGTACTAAACCATCATATGCTTTTAAATAATCGACAAATAAATCATTATCTAAATTTTTGGTAGATAATTTTTCTAAACTTTCAATATTCTCTAATACCGAATTTCTATCCATAGGTAGGTATTCACGATCTAAATATGAGTTGAATCCTTCTACAATTTCTTTGAACTTATATTCTTTAATACCTTTAGGTGTCTTATCTTGAGATTCTAATAATAAGGTTATACCTCCTAAATCTTGCTCTAAATAGTCAGAGTAAAGAATTTCAATTTGATGCCTCATTGACATCGGTGTTTGACCTGTGTTTAAAGTCAACATACGATATAAGATTCCAATCTTATTAATTCCCAAATAAATTTCTATTCTTAATTTTTGTGAACTAAGTTTTTTTAATGACTCTTCATCATTTGAAGAATCTAAATCTTTAATTAAATCACGTATTGTAAAAGTTCTTTGAAGTCCATCCAATATTATTAATCTATTATGCTCTTTAATTATATAATCTGTAATTTGTTTTTCTTCGAATCCCTTTTCAGGGTCAAAGTCTTTGTCCGATAAAGCAAGTACGATTGGCGGAACAATACAACCTTCTAATAAATCTTTTTTTAGCAAGCTATAAACAGTTGAAGATGATTTCACTCTTCGCCTTTGAAATTCATTTTTGTCTAAAATTGATTTAGACATCTGATAATAATCCTCAAGATTAATTTCAAACAATAAATTGTAAGCTTTTATTCGATTATCAAAAATTTTGTTGATTAATTTCATATTTAGTTCATTTTATATTAACTTCAATTGGTATTTCCCCACAATAATACATCACTTTCCCTTACCAAACAAATTTACAAATTGATTTATGGCTACTTAAAGCGTATAAATTAACCCAAAACACATACTTAGATAAAATTCTATTTTTCATTTATCAACATTCAATGGAATAACTTGAAAGATTTATAAAAAGGCGTTCAATTTGAATGCCTTTTTTTATCTTGCGAAATAAATTCAAGCTTATGCGAAGCCTACTATATTTACTCTGCTTTTGTCTTACAACGCTCACTTTTGCTCAAAAACAACGAGGAAAAGCCTCTTTTTACGACCAAAAATTTGAAGGTAGAACTACCGCAAACGGAGAGACTTTTTCACAAAATCAAGCAACAGCGGCTCATAAAACGCTGCCGTTTAACTCGGTAGTGAAAGTTACTAACTTAACTAACGGAAAATCAGCCATTGTACGAATAAACGACCGAGGTCCATTTATTCGTGGGAGAATCATTGACTTAACCACAAAAACAGCGAAGGAACTTGGTTTTTTTGAAGAAGGATTAGTTGATGTAGAAATCGAATTGCTTACCGATACTAAATCTTACGAAATTGATGATAAAGTTAGTTCAATTGAAAACAAGGCGACAGAAACTAAAGAAAATATCAGCGAAACTAAAGAAGCAGTAAAATCTACTAACGTAAGAGAATCACTTGCAGCCTCTTCGCCTACTAAGCAAGCTCCTGTGAAAGAAGAAGCTAAAATTCAACAAAAACAAGCTGAAAAGGTAGAATCAACTCAAAAATATGTTGCATCTCCCTCAGGCCTTCCGCAAGTAACAGGTGAAAAAAGAGAAATTTTAGAAGTTTTTGCATTGGATATCAAAGCAGTTGATAAAACTTTTTTTGGAGTTCAAATTGCGAGTTTTACCGATGCTACATACCTCATGCGATTTGCGAGCGAAATAAAAACTGATTATAAGGAACAAATTACAGTTGTAAGTAAAATACAAACTGACAAGAAATTTTACACCTTGGTTTTAGGACAATTTGATAAACGCGAAGGCGCTGAACGATTCATGCAAAAAGTCAAGTCTTCCTATCCTGATTCATTTATCGTGGAGGTTAATCAGTAATTCTTTGAATGTTTATGCGAAATTTTTCTGCTACTTGCACACTTCTACTTTTTCTAGTTAGTTTTTTTTATTCTTGTGAAAAAGAACAAAAATCTATCCCGCTTCAATTGGATGATTTAAAAGTGCTAAATGTTGATTATGCTACAACTTTTCAATTATATGAGCATGAGGATTACTTGGTGATTGAATTGCTTCAACCTTGGCCTGAAGCAGACGAATCTAGGTATGTAATTCTTATTAAAGAAGATGCTTCAACGGAAAATATACCCACCGATTATACTCAAATTCAGTTGCCTATTGAACGGCTTTTAGTTACTTCAACTACGCATATTCCTTCGCTAATTAGTTTGGATTTACTCGACAAGTGGGTTGGTTTTCCGGGATTGGATTATGTTTCGTCTAAAGAAGCTAGAGAACGAATAAATAACAAGCAAGTCAAAGAAATTGGCAAAAATGAAGGCTTAAACACAGAAGTTATCCTGTCAATTCAACCACAATTAATTATTGGTTTTGCGGTTGAAGGGAGCAATAAAAGCTTGAATAATCTCGAAAAAGCAGGTATTCCCACACTTTATAATAGCGATTGGTTAGAAAATCACCCACTTGGTAAAGCAGAATGGATCAAAGTTTTTGGCTTACTTGGTGGGAAACAGCAAGAAGCCTACGAAGAATTTGAAAAAATAGCTGCAGCTTACGAAGAAGCAAAAAGTATCGCTTCGACAGCTAGCCAAAAACCAAAAGTTATCTCGGGCGCTATGCACCAAGATGTATGGTATTTGCCTTATGGAAATTCTTGGCAAGGTATTTTTCTAAAAGATGCTAACGCGGCTTATATTTATGAAAATGAAAAAGGCAACGGAAGTATTTCAACTTCCTTTGAAAATGTATTTGAGCTAGGAAAAACAGCAGACTACTGGATATCGCCAGCGCAATTTTACTCCTACGAACAACTTAAAAACAGTAATCAACATTACCAAAAATTTGATGCCTTTCAACAAAAAAATATCTTTGGAATTGCACACCAAACGGGTGAAACAGGTGGTGTTTTGTATTATGAATTAGCGCCTAATCGACCTGATTTAGTATTGAAAGATTTGGTCAAAATACTTCACCCAGAACTGGAACTTAACCACGAATTATTCTTCTTTAAAGCCTTAGAATAATTGAAAAAGCTACTTCCATACCTAATTCTTTGTAGCTTACTTGTACTTACTTTTATAGTAAACATAAGCTTAGGTTCGGTTGCAATACCTTTAAAAGTAGTACTTTCAAACCTTCTAGGTAGCGGAAGCGAAATCGAGCATTGGGATTATATCATAACACACTACCGACTTCCAAAAGCACTTACCGCCATGTTAGTAGGAAGTGGACTTGGTGTTAGTGGTTTACTTATGCAAACCTTGTTTAGGAATCCGCTTGCGGGACCTTACGTACTAGGTTTAAGCAGTGGTGCTAGTTTAGGTGTAGCATTACTTATTTTAGGAGCTGGCTTATTTACTCCTATTTTTGGGGGATATATTTATGCTAGTTGGGCCATTGTAATTGCCTCTTCTATTGGCAGTTTTTTAGTGCTTTTACTGGTTATCGTAATGGCTGCAAAAGTAAAGGATACAATGTCCATACTAATTATTGGGCTAATGCTTGCGAGTATTACTAGTGCAGTGGTAAGTATTTTAGCTTATTTTAGTCCTTCTTCTAACTTACAAACTTATGTTTTTTGGTCATTTGGTAGTCTTGGAAACCTAAGTTGGAAAGAACTTCTTGTTTTATCGACGTGCCTCATTGTAGGAAGCGGCATTGCCATTGGTTGTCTTAAAAACATGAATGCCTTATTGTTAGGCGAAAAATACGCTACTAGTTTAGGGGTTAATATTCACAAAAACAGAACGTTAATTATAGTAGCAACCAGCCTATTGGCTGGAAGTATTACTGCCTTTGCGGGTCCAATTGCTTTTGTTGGGCTTGCAGTTCCTCATTTAGTAAGGCAAGTTTTTAAAACGAACAATCATTTTATTTTGTTTCCAAAAGTTGTGTTGGTAGGAAGTATTTTAATGCTCGTATGCGATAGTATTGCACAACTTCCTGGAATTAACCATACTTTACCTATTAACGCAATTACTTCTCTTTTTGGAGCTCCTGTGGTTATATGGTTGCTTGTAAAAAAGAAAAAAATGTACTTTTAAGCATGCAACAAAACGAAAATTACATAATCCAAACAGAAAATTTAAGCATTGGCTACCAAAGCAAATCCAAGCCTATGGTAGTTGCTGACAATATTTGTATTCGATTAAAAAAAGGCGAATTAAATGCTGTAATTGGGGTAAATGGTTCTGGAAAATCTACGTTAATAAAAAGCATCAGTAAAATCATTCCCGCTATTGAAGGAAGTATACACATTAATAACCTACCTATACAGAATATTAATGAACGGGATTTAGCTAATCAAATTAGTTTAGTCCTCACTAAGCAACCAGTATCCAAACAATTGAAAGTATCCGAGCTTATTGCTTTAGGAAGACATCCTTACACCAATTGGATTGGGCTACTAAGTCAAGAAGATAAGCGCATGGTGAATAAAGCCATTCAGCAGGTTGGGATAGCCGACTTAAAAAACAAGCGTTGTGATGAACTTAGCGACGGACAATTCCAAAAGGTGCTGATTGCAAGAGCGCTAGCGCAAGATACACCAGTAATAATCTTGGACGAACCTACTACGCATTTGGACATGTACCATAAAGCACAGGTGTTGCATTTGCTGAAAAAAATTGCTTCTGAAACTGAAAAATGCGTACTATATGCTTCCCATGAAATTAATTTAGCTATAAAAATGTGTCACCAAATTATGTTAATTCATCAAGGAAAGGTTATCCAAGGAGCGCCAAGTAAATTGATAGAAGAAAAATCATTTGAACAGCTATTTCCCGATAATCTCATTTATTTTGATGAAGCTTCACAGAGTTTTAGTATAAAACTATAAGACTAGGTAAAAAAAAATTAGTTTAAAAACAGTTACTATAATAAGCATAAAACATTTACATCTTAGATTCAAGTAGTACATGCTTCTCTTTGCCGAATTGCTTCAAAAAGAAGGATTCCCGCAGCTACTGATACATTCATAGAGTCAATTTGTCCTCGCATAGGTACTGTTATGTTTTGTCTAGCGGCTTTTCGCCAGTCTTCCGATAAACCATCGGCTTCGGTACCTACCACAAGCGCAACTCGCGAAGTAAAATCTATTTGTGTGTATGCCACCGCGTCTTGAAGTATCGCTGCGTATATGCTAATATCGTGCTTTTGTAGGTACGTAATTACCTCTGTTGTTGTACCTGTTGCAACTTGTGTAGTAAATATTCCTCCTACACTAGACCGAATAATGTTGGGGTTATATACATCTGTTTTCGGATTGGCAATAATTACGGCATCAACATTAGCTGCATCTGCAGTTCGTAAAATTGCGCCTATATTTCCGGGCTTTTCTGGTGCTTCAGCTACTAAAATAAGTGGATTATCCCGTATTAATAAATTTTCTAAAGAATGATTTTTACACCTAACAATAGCAATTACGCCTTCTGTTGAAGCGCGATACGCAATTTTCTGGTACACTTCTTCAGAAATGGATATCACATTCGTATTTGTTTCAAATGATAGAGTTTCTTGTTGAGTTGAATTAACTAATGATTCGCAAACAAATACTTTTTCAATAGAATACTTGGACTTTTGCGCAAGCTTCAATTCACGTTGACCTTCGATTACAAAAAGGCCTTCACGTTTACGTAAACGTGATTTTTCTTGAAGCTGCAACACATGCTTAACTTCGTTGTTTTGTAAACTTTCAATATGCTTAGCAAAAGTAAAATTCATCTGATTATTTATTAGTTATATGCTAAACTACGAATACCAATTTAAAAGTTGTATTTCAATATAAGAAAACAGTACTGAAAATGAAGATTGTAGTGCTATTTATTCAACCAATTCTAGTTATTCAATTACATTTTTTTGAGTTTCGATGTAATTATAGATTTATACCGTTTACCAATTGAAATTATCGTAATAAAACGCCCTCTTTTTCCTTCTTTTTATTACAAAAAGAAAGCATTATACCAATTGAACTTTAAAATGAGACGAAAATAAATTGAATATTTTTTTTGATATGATTAGGTAAAGAATTCGTTATCGAAACGGTCGGGACAGGCTTTTTCCTATAATTTCAACATAATAACTAGTATTATAAAAAAACTGCCTGAGATTAACTATCGGCAGGCAGTTTTCAAAACATGAGTTAATTATAGGTGAATTACTTCGTCATACGCGTCTGCCACTGCTTCCATTACAGCTTCACTCATGGTTGGGTGAGGGTGTATGGTTTTTAGCACTTCGTGGCCAGTAGTTTCTAACTTTCTTCCTAAAACAGCTTCAGCAATCATATCGGTAACACCCGCACCTAACATATGGCAACCTAACCATTCGCCGTACTTAGCGTCAAAAATAACTTTTACAAAACCGTCCTTACTTCCTTCGGCACTAGCTTTTCCTGATGCTGAAAATGGGAATTTTCCTACCTTAATTTCATAACCTGCTTCTTTGGCTTGTTTTTCGGTCATTCCTACACTTGCAATTTCAGGATTAGAATAAGTACAACCCGGGATATTGCCGTAATCTAAAGCTTCTACTTTCATCCCTGCAATTTTTTCAACACAAAGAATTCCTTCAGCAGATGCAACGTGAGCCAAAGCTGGGCCGTGAGTAACATCTCCAATTGCGTAGTATCCTGGAACATTGGTTTGATACCAATCGTTTACCAAAATTTTATCTTTATCTGTTTTAATACCAACGTCTTCTAAGCCAATATTTTCTATATTAGTTTTAATTCCAACAGCAGAAAGTACGATATCTGCTTCTAAAACTTCTTCTCCTTTATTTGTTTTTACAGTAGCCTTCACTTTATCGCCCGAAGTATCCACTTTTTCTACAGAAGAATTGGTCATAATTTTAATCCCTTTTTTCTTGTAGATTTTCTCGAATCCTTTAGAAATTTCTTCGTCTTCTACAGGTACAATATTGGGTTGAAACTCCACTATAGTCACATTTGTACCCATGCTGTTGTAAAAACTAGCAAACTCAACTCCAATGGCACCAGAACCAACTACAATCATAGATTCGGGTTGTTTCTCTAAAGTCATTGCTTTTCTGTAGCCAATTACTTTTTTACCATCTTGCGGTAGGTTTGGTAATTCTCTAGAGCGGGCACCTGTAGCAATTACAATATGGTCGGCTTCATAATCGGTAGATTTACCGTCTTTTTCAACGCTTACTTTTTTGCCAGGCTTCACTTTTCCGTGACCTTCAATAACGTCAATTTTATTTTTTTTCATCAGGAACTGAACTCCTTTACTCATTCCTTCAGCAACATTTCTGCTTCGCTTTACAACAGCAGTAAAATCTTTATCGGCATTTTCAACCTTTAGACCATAATCTTCTGCATGCTTTAAAAAATCAAAAACTTTAGCACTTTTTAGTAAGGCTTTAGTTGGAATACAACCCCAGTTTAAACATACACCACCAAGGCTTTCTTTCTCAATTACAGCGGTTTTAAAACCCAATTGAGAAGCTCTAATTGCGGTAACATAACCTCCAGGTCCGCTTCCTAAAACTATAACATCGTATTTGCTCATAATATCAAATTTTACTGCATTTTTTGAAACCGCTAAATTAAGCATAAATGAATTAATCTACTACTAAGAAGTAATGAAATATAGTAGATAAAAGATAGAAATGAAATTGAACGGACTCAGAATCAATTTACGCTTGTACTTAACTTTAATTATAGATTTTGTTGCAACCACACTACCCATTCGGCTTCATTTAACCGAATGCTTACAAAAACTAAAAAAGCCACAAGTATAAACCACCAATTTGTTTTTTTGGCGCTAAGTAACATTATTCCTACTAAACCCAAAATTAGTGCTGGCAAAGCAATAAGTAAGTTCGGAATAACCCAAAGGTCTTTAGTAAATACGGCAAAAAGCTTCATAAAAATAAAAACACCGGAAAAGATAATTACAATTTTTGTTCCTGAAATGGTATAAGAATCAGAGAAAATTGGTGCTTTTTTATTGTCTGCCATAATTATTGTTTAAAAAATGAGTCTACAAATTCCATTTTATCAAAAATCTGCAAATCATCAATCCCCTCGCCTACTCCAATGTACTTAACAGGTATGTTAAACTGATCGCTTATACCAATAACAACGCCTCCTTTTGCTGTTCCATCTAGTTTTGTTACAGCTAAAGAACTAACATCTGTAGCCGCTGTAAATTGTTTTGCTTGTTCGAATGCGTTTTGTCCAGTTGATCCATCTAACACTAACATGACTTCGTTGGGGGCATGTGGTACGACTTTTTGCATTACACGCTTAACCTTAGTTAGCTCATTCATTAAATTCACTTTATTGTGAAGTCTTCCTGCGGTATCTATTAACACCACGTCTGCGTTTTGGGTAATCGCACTTTGTACGGTATCGTACGCAACCGAGGCAGGATCGCTCCCCATTTGTTGCTTTACAATTGGCACATCTACACGGTCTGCCCATATTTGAAGTTGATCAATTGCTGCTGCCCTAAACGTATCGGCAGCTCCAAGAACAACTTTTTTCCCTTGGCTTTTAAACTGAGCAGCAAGCTTTCCTATGGTTGTTGTTTTCCCAACTCCATTAACTCCAACTACCATAATTACATAAGGTTTTGCTTGTTCGTTGTAATTTACAGAAGCTTCTGTTTGGCTGAGTAAGGAAGCGATCTCTTCGCGTAAAATTTTGTTCAGTTCCTCCGTACCTAAGTACTTATCTCTTGCAACACGAGCTTCAATCCGCTCGATAACTTTAAGCGTTGTTGCCACTCCTACATCGCTACTTATGAGCACTTCTTCTAAATTGTCTAATACTTCATCATCTACCTTAGACTTGCCAGCAATTGCTTTTCCTAATTTACCGAAAAAACTAGACTTGGTCTGTTCTAAGCCCTCATTAAGCTTCTCTTTTTTCTCTTTTGAAAAAAATTTATCAAATAAACCCATTTGTTTGTTTGTAATTTTGAAAAGCAAAAATAAGCTTTTTCAACAAAAGGACTTACTATTTAAGAAGCGAATGCACTTTTTTAAATTTCTACGTATCCGATATTTATATTCAGTCGTTAATTTTTATAAAATTCATAGATTTAAGAGAATTTTGTAAACATAAAATAGTAATTTTGCGCTCGTGAAAAATCTGGTAAGCTACATATTACTTTTTAGCATAATTGCTCGTCCTGCCATCAATATTGGTACAATTGCATATTACCAGCTTAACCTCAACGAAATTGTTGATAAATACTGTGTAAACAGAGACAAACCCGCGCTTCAATGTGATGGAAAATGTTACCTAAGTCAGCACTTAGGCTTAACAGATTCAGCTTCTGAAAACGGTGCTTCACTTAATTTTAATGAAAGTTTTGTACCGTTATTTTATGTTGAAAACTCTTTTAGTTTCGTATCCAACTTGCATCCATTAATACCTAAAGTGACTCCGCTTTATTCTAACTTATATAGCTTTCAGTGGCTTAAAGAAAATAACATCCCTCCAGAAGTTTAAGTCTTCTTTTTGTTAAATCTAAATTCTTGGCAATCTTTTGATGGCTCTATTGCTTTATTTTGATTAATTCAAAAATGCAAATTGACTAAATGATTAATTTAATTTGCAATGTATGAAATTAGTACGCATTGCAATTGATTTTAGCTCAATTGACTTTCAATAGTGATTACTCAGGTAATGAGCATACTAGATTTAACTCCTCACAAACCTCAACAACTTACTTTTTATAGGTAGAATTTCGTTTAAAGCGAATTACAACTTTAAATTATAAAATTTACTTCAGTTAAATAAGTAACTAGTAGAGGTGCATATTTATAACAAAATTCTAATTTAATTATTCACATTAACCTTACATCAATACCAATTGAAGTAAGGTATAATTACAAAAAATTTACAAAATGAAATTAAAACATATTTTACAAATAACACTTTCAATCGTGTTTTTAGCAAGTTGTAGCTCAGATAATGATTCAACTGAAATGCTAAACGGAGAAGGAAACATCGAATTTTTCTTCGATAATTCAATGAACGGAGACGACTTATTGTTAGGCGCTTCAACCTATACAAATTCTAATGGTGAAACCCTTACGGTAAATCGCTTTAGCTATATTGTAAGTAATTTTAAACTTACCAACAGTGATGGTGAAGTATTTACTTACCCATCAGAGGATAGCTATTTCATTATTAGTGAAGAAGACCAACAACTTAAAGTTGTACTGAACAACATACCAGAAGGTAATTATACCCAAGTTAGCTTTGGGATTGGTGTTCCTATGGATCGTTTTTTACAAGGAGAAGAAGCGCAACAAGAGTTCTGGGATTATGCAAGAACAAAAAACATGACCTGGGCTTGGATTGTCGGGTATAAATTCATCAATTTTGAAGGTACTTACACCTCTCCAAATCTTGCAGATGCAAATAATTTTCTAGTTCACATAGGCAGTCACGGAGACGCATTAGATAACTACAGAGAAGTTACCTTAAACTTCCCAAACACAGCAAGAGTAAGAACTAATGCAACACCTGACGTACATGTTGTAGTGGATGCAAATCATCTACTAGATGGACAAAATAAATTTATTTTAGCCGATATTTTAAATCCATCTGGTACATCTCAAATTATGGTAGATGCAGAAAGAGCACCATTGGTTGCAGACAATGCAATGCAAATGTTTGAAGTAGATCATATCCACTCCAATAGTTCTCATTAATTTTTTTTAAAAAGCTGTACCTTATCATTTAGGGTGCAGCTTTTTTCAATTCAACAAATAACACACACCTACAAATGAAAAAGTTATTATTTGTTTTCGTCTTATTTCTTTTAAGTTGCCAAAGGGATACGGGTGCTACTTACGAAGAAATAAACGAGCCTTATGCATTCGATGTTCCCGAAAATTTCCCACCCTTGTTTTACGATTTAGACCGTAATCCGCTTACAAAATACGGAGTTGAACTCGGCCGTAAGCTATTTTATGATGGGCGTTTATCTTCAACAAACATTGTATCATGCGCATTTTGCCACGAGCAAGACCATGCATTTACTCACCACGGGCATAACCTAAGTCATGGGGTGCACGATAGGGTTGGAACCAGAAATACTCCCGCTACTCAAAATCTCGCATTTTACAATCGTTTTTTTTATGATGGGGCTGCAGTTAATTTAGACATGGTTTCTATCGTACCCATTCATGATGAAAATGAAATGGACGAAACTATTCCAGCTATTCTTGAAAAGCTAAGAGCCGATGAAGCTTATCAACGTCTGTTTCGATTAGCATTCGATGACGAAGAAATTACCTCTACCAACATGTTTCGAGCCATGTCTCAGTTTATGACCATAATGGTTTCAAAAGATTCAAAATACGACAAATATGTTCGAAATGAAGAAGGTGGAAATCTAAACGAGCTTGAGTTGCAAGGATTAAACCTATTTCAATCCAAGTGCGCTTCTTGTCACGCAACTGATTTATTTACAGATAACGAATTTAGAAACATAGGTTTACCCATTAACCCAATACTTCAAGACATGGGGCGAGCTGAGGTATCTGGAGATCCTGCAGATAATAACAAATTTAAAGTTCCAAGCTTAAGAAATGTGGAACTTACCGCGCCTTACATGCACGACGGAAGATTTGGTAGCCTTGCTTCGGTACTTAATCACTACCGAAACAACGTTCAAGATGATGTTAATTTAGACCCTTTGCTTAGACATGAAAATGGAAGAGGAATACCTATGACTAACGAGGAAGCAGAAGCTATAATTGAATTTTTAAAAACCCTTACTGATTATGAATTTATCAATAATCCAGAATTATATTTTAGGACTTAGTTTCCTCTTATCAAACGCTGTTTTAGCAACTAACGATAAGCCATTTAATTTTCAAACTTCCTTAATGCTATGGGAGGAGTGCGACTTATGCGGTTGTGCAACCTCTGGTGGTGGGATGGGATTTTCTAGCTTACAAAACAACAATTTTATCGGTATCCGATATATTCACCAAGACTTCAAGTCGAGAGATGGCATTTTTAACAATTCGCCCATCATCAATGAAAATTTTGCAACAACACAACTATGGGCGAAAAAAAACATTACTGAAAAGTGGAGCCTATCCGCAGTTGTCCCCTACTCAAACTTAGAACGAACACATACACAAAGACCATCTGAGAGGGTAAGCGGTTTAGGCGACATAACACTGATCACTTGGTATCACTTTTCGTTCTTTAAAAAAACGGAAGAAAATGAAGCTGTATTTGCAACAAAAATACCGTCGAATCATCAATTACAAGTTGGTATTGGTGTAAAACTTCCTACGGGTGAGTTTAGGCAAGAACTTACAAACGGTATAAATCCTGGCTTTCAGGTTGGTACAGGTAGCACCGACATTGTGTTGAGTAGTATTTACAATTACACGAAAGAAAAATGGGGGTTTAGCTCTAATTTAAGCTATTTCGTAAAAACAGAAAACTCGGATAATTATAGGTTTGGAAATCAAGTTAGCCTTTCTTCCAGAGCCTTCCTCCCTTTTGGAAACGAAACACTTGCCTACTTTCCCTTTCTAGGAATTACGGCAGACCATTACAATGAAGTTGAAGAGTTTGGCGAAAAAATTAACGGAACCGACGGCCACTTAATCAACTTTATGATGGGTACAGAAATAGCTTACAAAGGATTTATGTTAGGTGGTAATTTTTCTGTCCCAATCCAACAGAATTTAGTTAGTGGTGATGTAACAGCTAAAAATAGACTAGAGGTGTATATCAATTTTTTGTTTTAACTTTATATCTTGTAAAGTTGAAACATGAGCAGTATTACCGAAAAAGCAATTGATAATCAAGTTGAACTCCGACTAAGATTTCAGATTGAAACTTTCCTTGAGCAAAAAGAGATAGTCGAATTGTTGAAAAATTCAATTAAAGATACCGATTTTCAATTGAAAGTTTCTGACAATTATTGCTGGATAAGTTTTAAAAAAAAGCACCAAAAAATATATACCCCTCAATTGCAACTAAGGTTAGAAACTGATGAAAACACAAAACAACTTCACTTTTTGTTAGGTCCCGACTCAGGTCTTTGGACCATGTTTATGTTCCTGCATTTTGGGCTAGCGGTTTGTTTTATAGGTTTAAGCATTTGGCTATATACAAGTGTTTCATTAGAAAAACCTTATGGGCTTATCCTTGCTTTTTTAGGACTAATTGCGGTAGTATGGGTAAGCTTGTATTTTTGGGCTAGACAAAACCGTAAAAAAGGAAAGCCGCAAGCAAAACAACTTGAGGCTTTTGTAATTGATGCTTTAAGAATGAAGTAAAATTCAGCCTAAATTAAATCCATTATTCTTTTATGAGCTTTTGTGTTGAAACATTTCCTTCGTCGGTTATTTTTACTAAGTAAACACCTTTGCTAAGCATTGAAGTTTCAATTCCAAATTGACTGTTTGTTCTATTTACATTCATTACCTCTTTTCCTCTAATATCAAAGAGTTGAACATTTACCTGATGTGTAATTCCTGAAATATATACCACATTTCTACTAGGATTAGGAAAAAGTTGATATTGATTCAATTCAGCAGGGCTTTCAATAGACAAGGTCCCTGTAATATTCAAGCTATGTACGCGTGTATTGTCGTCAGTATCCCAACCTAATTGCTGCAATTCAACTGTTATCATTTGTCCTGAAAATTCAGTTAAATCGATATCTAAGTAAGTAATTGGATCAGAATTTATGGTATTAGGATTATAACTTGGGCCTACTTGCTCTCCATTTATTAAAATTCTGAACCATGAAGTTAATGGAGTAAAGTAATAACGTGATCTAAAACCTAAGTTCATGGCTAAGCTAGTCGCTGAAGTAGCATCCACTTTAAACTTTAAGCCTGTAATAAAATCTTTATTGTCAATCCAAACCTGTTCTTCAGAAGGATTTGTACCTCCATTCCATTTACTAGCCGATTGTCGCTGAGTTAGTACGACAAAGTTATTACTAAAAGTAAAGTTGTAAGTTGAAGAAGGCGCATGTAAAATAGAAAAGTAATCCCCTTCAACCACCTGACTACTAAAGTTTGATTGATACGGCAATTCTAAAGGCAAAGGATCAGTTGAAATAAAAAACTTCTTCCATGGTGAAATTCCATCGATACATAATTTTCGTACATAAATATTATAGGCTGATGCAATATTTAAATTAGCTATTACAAGTGAATTTTGCTGCGTTTGCTGATAAATTTCTAGCGGAGGAGCATCATGTGGAACAATAAAATATTCCCAACTACTCTCGGATTCATTTTCTGTATCTTCGCCCCAAGTTATAGAAATTGAATTGGAAGTCACTTCAATTTCAGCTTCATCAAAGCTTTCAAAGCAAGTACTTTCTTCAATTCGCAGATTATCTACGTGGGATTGATTTACTTCTGTACGACTTACATGCTCAATTCTTATGGTTTTAAGTTCACCTATATAGGGACTTAAATCAAACACCACTTTCCTGAACTCTCCTGCAAAAGCAGAAGAATATTCATACACAAAATCAAGCGGAAACTGAATCGGTGTAACATTAACATTTGGATAATCCAAGACTAAAACACGCAACCGAGTGTTAGCGGTTTGCCTCAAATCAAATGATAAAACAAGATGACTTAAATTTTCATCGGTCAAATCTACATCCACCACAATGCTCTGAACAAAGTTTTGATTGGCATGAAAAATATTTTGAGCACTTGAGTTCCATTGGTTGGCATCAGGAAAAGGTTTACCTTTCATTAATACTCCATTTTCTGAGTCATTACTTGCTGTGGGAGATAATTCTGCCCCATTAGTAAGTACGTATGTATCAGCTATTTCTTCAAAATCTGAATAAAAGTCCGGAGCTATTAAACTTGATCGTGTTGTAAAGGGATAAGTGTTGGCATGAGAATCTTCAAATTCGTCACAATCGGAACGAACATAAAGCACATATTTTGTTGATGGAGCTAAATTTTCAATGAAAAGCTGTGGACTTTCTGAAGACAAATAATCTTCATCCGAGGGTTCTTCGCCTTCTTCCACAACTTGATACCTATAATTTGAAACAGCCGCATTCTCTAAAAGCTGAACATTGGCAGTTGTATCTGAAGTTGAAATAGAAGAAGAAAATACAGGAATACAACGTTCTAAATCACCTCGAAATTGAATAAATGCCATAGAATTTTGAAATACAATAGAAGTTTCTAATTCATCTGTGTCAGAAAACATTGAGGTAATAGAAACTCTACTTCTAGTGGGTGGATTATTAAAGTTTTCTTCTCCACGAAAGCCAAAGAAGGCATCTGTTGATGGTATACCGCTTATATTTTCAACATCTACAACTAAGTTCTGTGTTCCGTCGTAATAAAAAGGCTCGTCTAAGGTAAGTACCCAATACGAAACGAAACTCTCTAATAAAAAATTGGTAGAAACAGTAATTGTTGTTAATTCTTCATCTCCAATAAAAGCTTCCCCTCCAGAGAACTCGTATTTATCGGTCACCCCCAAACGAAGGATGATATTTTCATTGGGTGAAGGTGTAGTTGTTCCTTGACTAAAAATTAACCGAAATCGAAGCTCGGTTATTTCACCTTTGAACTGTGTTCTGTCGCTATGGTATATGGTTTGTGTTCTCGAAAACGGAACTTGAGGCACATAGGGTTGAAGTGTGAAATCTGCAGCTCCGCCAACGTTTACACTAACTACATCTTCTAATTGAGCAATAGAAGTAAACGACATAAAAAACAATATGCAAAATAAGTATAAAGTGCTTCGACTCATAAACATGTTATTGAATATTCGCAAATGTAGGCAAAAAGTACAGATGCTATAGATATAAAGTTCACCATTCATGTAACAAACTGTAAACAAGTCTATTATTGATTTTTTTACTTGATAACTTAGCCCGCGTTTTCAAGCCATCAAGTGTAAAATCATCCTTTGTTAAAAGTATAAATCGTTTTTTTTAAACCTGAGTTCGATTTTAATCATAAAGTCAAAATCAATAAGGATATTCAGTTACAAGGCAATTTTATGAAGGAAAGCCATAGCTATCGTAATAAAAATTTAAGCCATAAATGGATGTTATTATTGAACCTAATAGAGTAATCAGTTTTAAACAGCAATCTAGTTTACTTTTCTACTCCACAATATCCAGGTATTTCGTCTTAAAAAAGTTCGTATCGTATACCAGTTGCTATTTAAAACAATTTTGACAAAGTGAGAATAATCGAACTCAGGTTTTTAGCTATTTAAAAAAAATTACGTTACTTTGAAATCCAAACAATAAACCCCTACCATGAAACAAAGCCTAATTATTATCGTATGCTTTTTATTTTTAATGGGATGCAACAAAAACAAAGAAACCATTCAACAAGCATTTAAAAACGCAGAAAAAACTGAAGAGCATGAGACTTCAGCCCAATCGACAAATGCTAAATCTAGAGAAGCAACTGGAAATCAGCAATTTTGGAATAAGCTAAGTAGTTTTTGCGGGAAAAGTTTCGAAGGAAAAATTACCAGTGATGTAATTCCAAACGATTTTAAAGACCAACAACTTATCATGCACATCTTGCATTGCGACAAAAAGCAAATCTTAATTCCGTTTAATGTTGGCGAAAACAGATCACGAACATGGATATTTAGCTTACATGAGGACGTAATTACCCTAAAACACGACCACAGAAATGAAGACGGAAGTAATGATGAAGTTACCATGTATGGAGGAACCACACCAAATACTGGATTTGCAAGTATGGCGGTTTTTCCAGCCGACCAAGAAACGTTTGATCGCATTCCTTATGCGGGAAGTAATATTTGGTGGGTAACTATTAGTGAAAACGAATTTACCTACAACCTTAAACGTATTGGGGGTAAGGGTGAAATTAACGTAAGCTTCGACCTATCAAACCCCGTAGAAACACCTTTAGCTTCTTGGGGTTGGGAAGATTACTCACCACTTACTAATTAATATTATTCGTTTAAAAACAAATAGCATTAACACCTTTATCTATTGAAATTGCCATATTAAACCTCCTGTTTTCTTTTCCAGTAATTTCAAATAAAAATTGGCATATACTTTATGTTGAAGCCTTTTCACAAAAGCTCAGGACTTGTTTACGAAGTTGGGCTTCATCAAAAAGTTTCATTTCAATAGGAAGGTAATATAATTTTTCAGCTGAAATGTGATCTTTTAAACGAACGTAGTCCTTTTCAGTAGTCAAAATCAAATCTTTCTGCTTCAAAAAATCTAACTCGTTTTCTGAAAATGTGTGGTGGTCTGGATACGAAAGATGCGTAAATTGTTTTTGCATTTCGGATAATTTAGTAACCAATGGAATTGGATTTGCAATGCCTGTTACTAAGGTAAATGCTGCATCAAAATTAGCTAGATTTAATTGGTTATGAGCCGAAACAATCTTTTTTGCGTAACCAATATAACTAAAATACAACTGTTGGTACGAACGTAAATGCAGCTTAGCTTTGATTTTGTTTTGCTCTGCTGTGCTTAGGTTTTCTGGGCATTTTGTGATTATTATTATGTCGGCACGTTTAGCACCTTGAGTAGTTTCTCGTAAATTTCCAGCTGGCAAAATCCAATCGTTGACATACAAATCGTTATACACACTAAGCAACACAACGAGTCCAGCTTGTACTTTTCGGTGCTGAAAAGCGTCGTCTAACAAGATTACATCCGACTTACATCTTGATTGAATTTCAGCAATTCCATGGGCACGATTTTCATCGACAACAACGTTAATTTCTGGAAATTTTAATTTGAATTGAAGCGGTTCGTCTCCTACTTCAACTGCTTTACTAGAAGTTGTTACCTCAAGAAAACCTTTTGTTGTTCGTTTATAGCCTCTACTTAATGTAGCAAGTTTATAGGTTGGTTGTAGCGTTCTTACAAACCATTCGATAGCTGGACTTTTACCCGTTCCGCCCATGCTCAAATTACCCACACAAATAACTGGAAAATTGTATCTTTGGGATACTAAAATACCTTTGTCGTACAGCCAATTTCGAAATAAAACGATTAAACCGTACAGCAATGAAAAAGGAATAAGTATTTTTCGCCATTTTTGCATGTTGCGAAAATATACTATTTATTTAGATTTTTGAAACTAGACTTATGATTGTACAAGATGTAATTGATTACCTAGAGGCGTTTGCTCCCACTTTTTATGCCGAAGATTTTGACAATGTTGGCTTACTTGTTGGAAACAAACACCTCCCGCTAAAGGGAATTCTTATTTGCCACGATACTTTAGAAGAAGTTATAGATGAAGCTATTGAAAAAAAATGCAACCTTATTGTAAGTTTTCATCCCATTGTATTTAAAGGCCTAAAAAAACTAAACGGAAACTCGTATGTCGAACGTGTGGTTATAAAAGCCATTCAACATAACATTGCAATTTACGCAATACATACGGCTTTGGATAATATGCAACATGGCGTAAACGATGCTATGTGCAGAAAATTAGGTCTTATTAATAACCAAATTTTACTCCCCAAAAGCGAAGTTGTACACCAGTTAGTTACCTACGTCCCAAAAGAGCATGCAGAAAAAGTTAAAAATGCTTTGTTTGAAGCAGGTGCCGGAAGCATTGGCAATTATAGTGAGTGTAGTTTTACTAATGAAGGAGTCGGGAGTTTTAAAGGGAATGAAAATTCTAATCCACAATGGGGAGAAAAGCAAAAAAGAGAACTTGTTGAAGAAATGGAGATTAGCCTAATTTTCGAAGCTCATTTAACAAGCAAAGTAATAAGCGCTTTAAAGCATGCACATCCCTACGAAGAAGTTGCCTATCAAATTTACCCTACCAAAAACGAAAACCAAACACGCGGAATGGGGATGGTAGGTGAATTTGAAAAGGAAATGGAAGAAGCTGCTTTTCTAAAACACCTTAAACTTGTTTTTGGTACTCCCTGCATCAGGCATTCTAAACTTCTTGGAAAACCAATTAAACGAGTTGCAGTGCTCGGTGGTAGCGGAGCTTTTGCCATTCAAGCAGCAAAAAGAACAAAAGCAGATGCATTTGTAAGCGGAGACTTCAAGTATCATGATTTCTATTTAGCTGAAAACGAGATAGTTTTAGCAGATGTAGGTCATTATGAAAGCGAACGATACACAAAAGAGATACTATATACGTATCTTATAAAAAAAATTACTAATTTTGCCATCGTTTTATCGGAGGTTGATACCAACCCTATTCAATACAATTGATTATTATGGCAAAGAAAAAAGAGGTTACAGTAGAAGAAAAATTGAGGGCTTTATACAGCTTGCAACTTATAGATTCTCGCATAGATGAAATTAGAAACATGCGCGGTGAATTACCTCTAGAAGTAGAAGACTTAGAAGATGAAGTAGCTGGATTAAGCAAAAGACTTGATAAATTAGCTATTGAAATAGAAGATGTTGAAGGAAAAATTAAAGACCGCAACATTTCTATTGAAACTTCTAAGGAAAGCATCAAAAAGTACAAAGAACAACAAGACAATGTTCGAAATAACAGAGAATATGATGCGCTTTCAAAAGAAATTGAATACCAAGAATTAGAAATCGAATTGGCTGAAAAGCACGTACGTGAATTTAAAGCTCAAATTGAACATAAAAACCAAGTTATTGCTTCAACAAAAGAGCAATTGGAAGACCGAAGCAATCACTTAAGCCACAAAAAAGCTGAACTTGAGGGTATTTTAAAAGAAACTGAAAAAGAAGAGAATGCACTTCTTAAAAAATCAGAGGACTACAAAAAAACCATTGAGGAACGCCTTGTAAAAGCTTATGACAGAATTCGTTCCAGTGTAAAAAATGGTTTGGCGGTTGTAACCATAGAAAGAGGAGCTTCCGGAGGTTCATTTTTTACTATTCCACCACAAGTTCAAGTTGAAATAGGTGCTAGAAGAAAAGTAATGATTGATGAGCATAGTGGTCGAATTTTAGTTGACCAAGAATTGGCTAGAGAAGAAGAGGAAAAAATGCAAAAACTTTTCGCTAAGCTTTAATTTTTAAAGACATTTACACAAAGCTACTCGTAATTGAGTAGCTTTTTTTTTTGCATTATAACCCGCTGAAGAAATGACAAAACTCACTAATCTAACGAAAACTAAGGGTTTGCGTAGGCAATAAGGACTTCTTTTTTTACTTTTACAGAAATTTAATACCTATGCTATCAAGTTTAGCTCAAAAAATAAGCCTAAGCCTTACTGGATTATTTTTATGCCTCTTTCTAGTTATTCATTTACTGGGAAATTTTCAGCTATTACTTCCAAAGGAAGAAGCCCTGCTTCAATTTAACGCTTACGCTAATTTTTTGACAGGTTTGCTACCTATAAAGTTAGTCTCATACGGATTATACCTTTCCATTTTAGCACACGCCGGCATAAGCCTGTACACAACCATTCAAAACAAAAAAGCCAGCAAGACTTATGTAAAAGACAACAGAAATAGAGCAAGCAAATGGTACAGCAGAAACATGGGGATTTTAGGAAGTATCATACTTGTATTTATAATCATTCATATGAAACAATTTTGGTATGAATACAAATTTGGAAGCTTACCTACAGACGAGAGTGGCAACTTAGATTTATACACCCTTGTAGTAACCACCTATCAAGAAGTTTGGTACGTTGTGTTTTATGTAGCTGCAATGATTGCACTTTGCTTTCACTTGATGCATGGATTTTATAGTGCTTTTAGGACCTTGGGAGTACACCATCCCAGATATGTTAACTTACTCAAAACAGTGGGATTTGGTTTTTCGTTACTTATAGGTTTTGGATACTCCATTATCCCTATTTATGTTTATTTATTTATAGCCTAATATGAAATTAGATGCCAAAATACCAGAAGGGCCATTAGAAAAGAAATGGGAAAACTATAAGCGTAATGCCAAATTAGTAAATCCTGCCAACCGTAAAAAACTTAGCTTAATAGTAGTTGGAACTGGACTAGCTGGGAGTTCGGCGGCAGCTAGTCTTGCCGAAATGGGTTACGCAGTAGAAGCTTTCTGCTTTCAAGATTCACCTAGAAGAGCGCATTCGGTTGCAGCACAAGGAGGAGTAAATGCATCTAAAAATTACAAAAACGATGGCGATAGCGTTTACCGAATGTTTAAAGACACCTTAAAAGGAGGCGATTATAGATCCAGAGAAGCGAGCGTTTATAGGCTTGCTGAATGTTCTATGAATTTAATCGACCAAGCGGTTGCACAAGGTGTCCCGTTTGGAAGAGAATACAGTGGGTATTTAAATAATCGTTCGTTCGGTGGAGTACAAGTAAGTAGAACATTTTACGCCAGAGGCCAAACCGGTCAGCAACTACTACTGGGAAGCTACCAAGCCATGATGCGACAGGTAAACCTGGGAAAAATAACCTTACACACCTCGCATGAAATGCTAGATTTAGTGGTTGTAAACGGAAAAGCAAAAGGAATAATTAGTAGAAATTTAATTAACGGAGAAATAAAAAGACACGCTGCAGATGCCGTTGTTATTGCATCTGGTGGATTTGGAAAAATATTTTATTTATCAACTTTAGCAATGGGTTGCAATGGTTCTGCACTTTACAGAGCCTTCAAAAAAGGAGCTTATATTGCAAATCCAAGCTGGACGCAAATACACCCTACTTCCCTACCTCAGTCAGGGAAACACCAATCTAAGCTAACATTAATGTCGGAGTCGTTACGAAATGATGGAAGAATTTGGGTGCCCAAACAACCAAATGACCAACGTCCGCCAAATGAAATTCCAGAAGAAGAAAGAGATTACTACCTTGAACGAAGGTATCCTGCTTTTGGCAACCTGGCGCCTCGCGACATTGCATCAAGAGCTGCAAAAGAACGAATAGATGCGGGTTATGGTGTTGGCCCTATGAAAAATGCTGTATACTTAGATTTTTCTAAAGCGATTAAAGAATATGGCCAAAAAACAATCGAAGAACGCTATGGGAATCTTTTTACCATGTACGAAAAAATTACTGGAATAAATGCTTACAAAGAACCCATGAAAATATCACCCGCGGCACATTTTTCCATGGGAGGATTATGGGTAGATTATGAACTAATGACCAGTATACCAGGTTTATTTGCCCTAGGTGAAGCTAACTTCGCAGACCATGGAGCTAACCGACTAGGTGCAAATTCTTTGTTGCAAGCATGTGTAGATGGATATTTTGTTGCTCCTTACACAATTAGTAACTTTTTAGCAGACGAATTAAAAAATGAAAAAGTAACTACACAACATTCCGCTTTTGAGGAGGCAGAAAAAAATGTAATTACCCAATTAGATAAATTTATATCAAATCAAGGAACACGCTCAGTAGATAGTTTTCATAAAGAACTAGGAAAAATACTTTATGACTATTGTGGACTTTCTCGAACAAAGAAAGGCTTAACACACGCCATGCAACTTATTTCAGATTTAAAAGAAGCATTTTATGCACATGTGCGTGTTCCCGGAACTAAAGAAACCATCAACGCAGAACTTGAAAAAGCGGGACGTGTCGCAGATTACTTCGATATTGCGTTGCTCATGTGCCAAGACGCACACCAACGAGATGAATCTTGCGGGGCTCATTTCAGAGAAGAATACCAAACTGAAGACGGAGAAGCCTTAAGGAATGACAAAGATTTTCAATACGCTTCGGTTTGGAAATACGAAAACGAAGGAAAATTGGCAAGCCTTATAAAAGAGCCTCTCGTTTTTGAATATGAACAACCAACCACGAGAAGCTATAAATAAAATAATACTTGTTATTATTTGAAATTGTTACAAAAAAAAATAGCCCATTCCGTTAACTTTAGGTTTGATTAAATTTGTTATGCAAACTAGAAGAATCAAGCTAAGTATTGGTTGTGGAGCACTTAAAACGTACAATATGCATGGAAGTCTATCTCAATTTAAAGCCGCACTTGCAAGGAAAGCAGAACGTGAACAAAAAAGAAACGCAAGAAGCGATAGAAACGGTGGTAACTATGGAACAGAAAAAAGAATAGAAAAGGATGAATTCCCACAATTTTCGAAACTAGAAGTATAAAAAGCCAAAGCTGCGATAAAACAGAAGCTAAAAGCTGACAAAAGAAAGAATACAATTACTAACCTTAGTATTTTAGGAGTTGTAATAGGATTGCTTTTACTTATTGCAATTTTACTTAGCGTTTATTAAATTTTACTGATTTCAGTTGCGGATATACAATAGTTGGGCATAAATTAATTTAAAATTCGTGTGAAATTCAAGTGGAATTTCTTGCGACGAATTTTTTAAGCTGAATGGAACTTTTTTGAGGTCTTCGCTTTTTGAAATGGAAATCGCTTTTTTTCTGTCGAAATAGGAGCATAGTTGCATTTTTTCGAGCTGAAATCCTTCCTCGAAAGTGAGTGAATCGAATTATTCTAAGATGTTGAAAAAAAAGTTTTTCCATTTTTGCGAATTGAAATGAAAACATCGAAGTTGAAATCCTTACTTGCTGATTGAAATGAACAAAATCCGTTTCCAATTAGATATGAATGCTAAAAATTGAATTGAAAAAATCTATGGCTAACAGCGGTTTGCAACAATGGCGGGGGTTTGGAGTTGAAACGAGAGGTTTAGGAATATTTATTAACTTTAAGAATTGAAACGAAAGTGAATTGCTATTTTGCCCGCCACTGTAGCAAGCCACGGGACGTTATCGGCAATTTAATAAATATTTTTCTATGGAAGGGTATGGAATAGGCTTTCTTTGAGGGGTTTGATTTGATTTTTTTTTTGATTAATGAGGGGTAAATATTTTAAAAAATTGATTAAAAAAATTGAATTTGTGAGGATAATTGAAATGAAAAAGAATAATTTTTGTCAAAGTTGTGGCTACCCTATGAAAAAAGATAAAAATGGTGGCGGATCAAATAATGATGGTACAATTAGTGAAAAATATTGTTCAATGTGTTACGAAAACGGGAATTTTTTAAGTCCACCAGAAATTGATACTGCTGAAAAATTCCAAAAATTTTGTATTCAAGAAATGAAAAAAGATGGGATGAATGGAATTTTAGCTTGGATATTAACTCGTGGCATACCAAGACTTGATCGCTGGAAAAATAAAAAAAGTGATAAAAAATTAACCTCATTATTCTTTGTGTGGTTTTCTAATTTACTTATTTTTGATAATGATTATTATGATGATTTTAATTTGTTTTTTTTGGAATATTAAATTTAACAAAATAAGGAGAAAAAATGGATAATTTATGGAGTTTCGTACAAGTTTTCATTTATATTATTGTTTTTATGGTGTTAGTAGAATTATTAGCCTTACCAGAATACATTGGTAGATTATTAGGGAAAAAGAGTAAGAGCGGTTCTTTAGAAAAGAGAGTTAAGGTATTGGAAGAAAAGATGAAAAAATTGGAATCTAAGAGTACTGAATCATAATAAATTGGTATTGTTGTTAAAATTTCCAATGTAAACTATCGTTTCAGGTATTTAAAATGATAACTTTAAAAAAGTTTAGATGAAGATGATTGATTTCTTTTTATAATGAAATTCACCCCTGCCCCTCTTTCATTATAAAAAAAGAAAGAAATTGATTTGGATTTATGAGAAAGCCTATTTTGACTGATAAAGAACGAAAAATATTTATTAAACAGCCGATAACACGGGTTTTGCGTCAGGCGGGGTGACGTGAAAACTTGGAGCTTTGTGCTTCTATCAAAGTTTGTGCTTGGTTGACAGTGAAGTACTTCTAAATCGCCACCTTCGGGTAGCTGCAAAACGTTGAGCAGTAGCTTAAAAGACGACTCCAAACCAAGAAATGAGCTTAGAAAGAAAACAGACTTTTAAAATTTTACTTAGACACTTACTAATTGGTGTTTTGGTGACTATTTTCATTTTTTGGCTGATAGACGAAATCCCATACACCGACTATTTATTAGCAAGACTTCACATTTGGCTGACAATTCCTTTCGGACTGATAATATTAACTTGGTTGACTTCAAAACTGATTTATAATCAGCTAACACAACAAAATAGAAACGGATTTTTAATAGCATTTGGATTTATTTTCTTCAGTTGGACAGTTGCGTTTTTTTCAACGGCAATTAGTGAAGGAGTTTTAGGAACAATAAAGAATAGACGATTTGAGATTTTAGACGCTCTCACAGGTTATGGAATTTACCAACTATGGCTCTATTGGCTTTTGGGGATTATTCACGGGTTGACAGGTGGACTATTTTTAGCTATGGACTTTAAAAAATTGAAAAATGAATAAATGGAAAATTGCATTTTGGTGCTGTTTGACACTTTTGGTTGCGGTGACAGTTTTTTCAGCTTATTCAATTATTGACCAAGCATACACTTTGACCTATAACAAAGTAAGTTACCAAGACACCGAAAAAGACCTTGACCAGCTAATGGAAATCATTAATAAAACGGACTTGACTAAAAAGCAAATAGAGACTGAACTGAAAGACCGAAACGATTTTGAGTTTATGGACTTCAATACGGACACTATTTCACTTAACCGAATTTTACTTATATTCGACAATGACAAACTAAAATCAGTAACGAAAGAATGGTAAGAAAAGAAAGCCGACCGCAAAACAGCACATTTAAAACAGACCTGTAAAATAAAATGAGCAGACAAACAAATTTCATATTTAGTTTTTCTACATTAATACTTTGCGGACTTTTGACTATTATAAGTTTATCGGAGTGGTATATTGCAAAAATTCAAGGTCGAACAGTGGAATACTCATTTGGCGTGGAAGGACCGACTCCTTATTATTACAAGACAGCTGAATTCTATTCAACTATAAACTTGATTTGGGGTATAGTTTTTTTGAGCATTTTACTATTCACCTCTTTAACATTTAAAAATGGACAGGACAAGTTGACCCCTAAATCTTTAGGTACAACATTAATCCTTATTCTTTGTTTTTTTATTAATGGACAAATTGTAACTTAATGACAGTGAGAATTATAATATCCATTGTTGCCGTAATTATGCTTGCTTTAACTTTTAAAAAAAGCAACAAACGTAGTATAATGCTAACTTTAGGATTAACAATTGGGATTTTAATTACTTGGACAGGTGTACCCACAATTATTTTGATTGGGATGATAATTTATATGCTCTCCGCACTTTTAATTTCGTTAACAAGCTTGAGAAGCAAAGAACTTTCAAGGTTTAATCGAACAACGATTATTCTGACAGGATTACTTGCTTTCTTAGCTAACCTATTTTCGATAATGTATTGGCCTTATGCGGGTCTAATTCGAATAAGTTTAATTATCCCCATAATTTTATACATAATCAGTCTTTTTAAAGGAATGATAACGAGAAAGGAATTTGGATATTCGACGATAATGAATGTTGACTTTTTATTTCGACTAATACGATGAAATTAAAAAACACACCACAACAGCAAGAGTTTCGTTGCCTGCGAAGATTGAACAACGAAACTCCTGAGAAACTTCTTATCAATTAATGTTGTTGGATGATGTAAGCAAAAATGGGTGTGTTTTTTTTACAGAAGTCAGCTCCAAATCGAGCTAGAAAGTTTACTTTTCGTATACAATTATTGCTTTTGCTTTTACACCTGTTAGCAAATTCCATACATTAGCTAGCATAAGGCTTCCGTCTTTGTCAAAAACTTTTAACTCAGCGGTATTTGGTCCCGCAGCCCCCTGATTAAGTGCTATGAATTCAATTTTATTAAAGCCTTCTTCTAATTCTATAGTAAAGGTTTTAAAAGATGTTTCTAACAACACATTTTCAGCTAAAATTTTGTCATTTAATAAAATCTGAACCCTATCGCCATCAAACATCATGTGGTCTCTGCACGCAATGGTAATTTTACCTGAACCAGTTTTAAAAACGCCAAAATCCATATCGTTTTTATATTCGTCAAGTATTTTTGGTTCTCTTCCTTCTTTTTTAAATTTATCTTTTAATCGTTCGTCATGAATATGCGAGCTACTTACGTACTTTTTTTCAGGAAGCATCTCAATTCCTTTTTCCTCTTTTTTAACTAATCCTTCAGGTCTTTTTCTGTCAGGAATTCCAAGGCGAGAAGTAGGGAAACTTGTCCCCGATGCAGGCCTTAAGTCAACGCTTCTAGATGAATTCATAGAACCTTCAAGCTGCGCATGAGATAAATGCAAACCACTTAAAGTTACAATGAGCGTAAATATTAAATTCTTCATTTGTATTTCTTATTTCAAAATTACCTATTAGCGTAAAAATTTCAACCTATTTTGGCACAAAAATACTTGTAAAAACTTCATTCAAAAAGATATACATATTTCAACTACGTTTAGTTCAAGTATATATTTTTCAGTTGTTTATATTGCAAACTTACAAAAATTGAATTGCTTTGCTTCTTCTTTAACACTAGTAAAAAATCATTTTAACGCAATTCATACATCAGAATGTCTTCAAATGAATAAACGACAATAAAAATCAAGCCATTCGTAAGAAATTAAAATTTCTATTATTAGAAGGTTAACCTAACTAAATAGCAGTGGTTCGCTTCATTCATCTCTGTCTTCCGTATAAACCAGGTTTAACTTTCCCAACAATAGGCAATCCAATTTTTGTCGTGGGTTTTACTTATTGGAAAAACCGACGTTTCGTTAATCGCAAAAGGTATGCCAAGAGAATTTTTTTGGATTTGGTAAGGAAATAATTCAGCCTTAATTATATGGTTAAAAGGAACTAGGTATTGGATAAAGCTTAAATTAAAGTGATGGAGTAAATTTTCTCCTGAATACGTGTAAATAAACTCTTTGGTAAGCCATCCATTCACTTCAAATCGGATTCCCATGTAATAAACAATGCTTTTAACGCGATTATTGTTTCTTACATAAGTAAGTAGTTGAATTTCATGAGGATTTAACTTCATGGGTAATTGCAATTTACGCTGTATTGCTTTGTATGCTGTTTCTTTTATCGACCAAATAATGCAATAATCTTGATGCGTAAAATGTTTATTTTTAAGGTATCTTTCGTTGGGATGAAGTATTTTTTGAAACTTTCTATCAAGACGACTTTTTTGTGTTTTAGCATTTTCAAAAACTACGATATCATTTCCGATCATTATTGCTTAAAGTTTGGACTGAATAACTTTTAAACTTTCGCCAACATTCACCATCTTCTCCATTTCTTCGTTTTCAATTCGGATATCAAACGCGTCTTCAATATCCAAAATCACATCTACTAGGTGGGCAGAATTAATTTCTAAATCACTAATAAAATTTGTTTCTTCACTAATATTGTTTAATTTCTCAGGTGAGGAAACATAATTTTGTATAATTTCAACTAGCCGTTGCTGTAATGCTTCTTTATTCATTCTTTTTTTGGTTAAAGTTGTTTATTTTCTGTTTTACTTCAAAGGAATAAAACAAAAGATTAACACCGGCCATAATTAAAACTAAGGAAATGGTTCCCGCTGCAACCCACTGCCATGTTTCTACAGAAGCATTATGTTTTAAGAATCCGCTTTCTACTAATGCAGAAAGCCCGAAACCAAGTAATCCTGTACCAATTCCCCCACTCCACCAATAACGCTTTTTTAAGGAAGTAAATTCTTTTTTTGGAACCATAAATCATCAACTATTTAAAAATCATCTGACCAGTAAACCAAATTAAATTGTTGGTAAACTTGGCTGAATGAAGCTCTCTATTTAAACTTCGTTATCTTGGCGAGTAATAGCAAAATAAATAACGTAAGCCCAACCAAAAAGGGCGTGCAATATGGCCCATAAAATCGATTTGTTGCGCTGCCATGAGCAGACAACCGCAATTACTCCACCAAGTCCTATTCCGTTTCTAACTACTTGCTTAACCTCATCTTGATAAGCTAAATCTTGGCCTAAACAAAGCGATGTACTAAGTAATAACGCGAGGATGATAAAGGATTGTTTTGAATTTTTCATCTGTTTATTTTATTGTTTTTTAGTTGTGCCGTTACACGAGCAAATGAGAGATGTACCGAAAGCTATCGAGATCATTCACATGTGTGCAGAAGCTTTGTGCATGCGTGTTTTATCTGTATTTATTAGTTGATTTTTGATAGCGGCTACAAGTAAACTCTTTCAATAAAAAAGCATATTGAACCAAATTATATCTCACTATTCAAAAATCTAAACTTAAACGTAAAAATAGGTAGAATTTAAACACTGAACAACTTTATCAGGCCGTATTTAAACGTAATTTTGAAAGCAAGTAATTTATTTGTTTACAAAAAGGGCTGATTGCCATTTAGTTAGAACATTTGTAAACAATCGCCACTACAATAAAATGTTATTTTTACTCTTACAGAAATTTCAACGCATACTTAGCAATAAAAATACTGGAGGTTTTAAATTGATTTATAGAAAAACAATTACATATGCAACAAATATTCGAGGGTATATTTATTTATTTTACATAAATTTAGCTTAAAATATATTAAATATGTTAAAATAATTTAGGGAATTTATCATGAACAAAAACTTGATTGATTTAGCGGTTGCTGTAATTCTAGCGGGCGCGGTTGGTTTAGTTGTAAATGGTTTTGTTAACGACATCATGATGCCTATCGTATGCTATTTCTCAAGTGGGGCTGATTTTGCTGAGATGAGAATTATCTTAACTGAGGCTGAACTAGCCGAAGATGGAAGCGTATTAGTAGCGGAAAATGCAATTCGTTATGGTAAATGGATCAATGCACTAATTAACTTAGTAGTTGTTGGTTTTGTGTTGTTCCTTATTGTAAAGGCTTATAACAAAACAAAAAAGAAAAAAGAAGAAGCTGCACCTGCAAAGCCAGCCGGGCCAACACAGGAAAAGTTACTTGCTGAAATTAGAGACCTTCTAAAAAAGTAAACGAAATCTGTTTACAAATTACCTTTGCTAAGCACAGCTTTTATTATTGTTAAAAAGCAACGTACTTAGCAAAGGTTTTTTATAACTCATCAATTTTTTGTTAATAAAACGAGTTTTTGTTGTAGCAACAACTATTAAACTTGAATTTTGTAATAAAAAAATGAGTAGACTATACTATTATATTTCAGCTTTGTTGCTTTTTGTAAATTGCGACTTTACCTTTGCTCAATCCTCGAAAAACGAAAGCCTTTCTTTAGATGTAGTTCCTATTCAACACGCTAGTTTTATACTTCATTGGAACGATTACATTATCATTAACGATCCCGTTGGAGATGCTATTGATTATATCAAACTCGGTAACCCTGACTTCATTTTGGTCTCAGATATTCATGGCGACCACTTTTCTGTAGAGACACTTGAACAATTTGAAGGCGAATTTAAGTTAATTACTTGTCAAGCAGTTTTCGAAAAACTTCCTAACGACCTACAAAAGAAATCGATAGTTTTAAAAAACCACGAAAAAGTAAGCTTAAATTCTATTGAAATTGAAGCACTTCCTATGTATAACTTAGCTGAAGAAAAACAAAATTTTCATCCCAAAGGAAGAGGGAATGGTTTTATCTTAACACATGAAAATTTCAAAATTTATATTAGTGGCGATACTGAAGATATCCCAGAAATGAGAAGTTTAAAAGATATCGACTTGGCCTTTATTTGCATGAATCTTCCCTACACTATGCACTATAAACAAGCTGCTGATGCAGTATTAGCATTTCAGCCCAAAAAAGTAATCCCTTATCACTACAGAGGGAGAATTAATGGCGAAACTGTTTTTTCTGATGTAGCCGACTTTAAAAAAATTGTTCAGGAACAAAATTCAATTATACAAGTTGAGTTGCTTGATTGGTACTAATTTTACTTCATTCGCATTAAACGACAAATTGAATAACAACTCTAATTTAAATTTTATGAAATTAACCCTACAACTTGCTGCCATTTATAACCTCATTTGGGGGGCTTGGGTGGTACTTTTCCCTTCGCATTTTTTTGAACTTGTAGGAATGGAAATTCCGAATCAATTACTCATCTGGCAAGGTATGGGTATGGTTATTGGTGTTTACGGATTAGGGTATTGGTGGGCTTCCTTCGCTCCTTTACGTCATTGGCCAATTGTTGCGGTTGGTTTTTTAGGTAAAATATTTGGACCTATTGGTTTTGTGATGAATTATGTAGATGGTAATGTTCCGTTTGAATTTTTTTACACGCTTATTACAAATGACTTTATTTGGTGGATACCCTTCGGGTTTATCCTTTGGAAAGTTCACACAACCTATAAATGGAAACTAAAGGAAGATTAACTTATGTTCTATACTTATCCACCGCAGCATTTTATGTAATTGCGGGGATCAACCATTTTGTAATGCCATCGTGGTACTTACCACTCATCCCAGCGTATTTTTCATTTCCTGAGGCTATTAACACAATCGCTGGAGTAATTGAAATTATTGGGGGTATTGGCCTTCTTTTTGCGTTAACAAAAAAGACTGCGTGCAACCTTCTTCTGCTTGCCTTGGTTGCATTTATTCCCGCTCATTGGCATTTCATCCAAGAAGGCAGTTGTATAGAAAACAGCATTTGTGTAAGCCCTTGGATCGCTTGGGTTAGACTTCTTATTATTCATCCATTACTTATATATATTTTACTTTGGATTAAAAAATCTCCTTATGGATTTAAGCATCGCTAGATTATTAGTAGACTTTGGATTGGTAGTGCTAATATGGTTAGTACAACTATGTATTTATCCTGCATTTACGTATTTTGAAACGAACAATTTAAAAAAATGGCATTCAACCTACACCGGTAGAATAACCCTTGTAGTGCTTCCATTAATGTTAAGTCAACTTTTACTTAGTTTATATCAATTTTATGAGGAAGTATCTACATTCACAATAACTTACCTCGTTCTTGTTGGTCTATCTTGGTTGGTTACATTCCTAGTTTATGTACCGTTGCATCAAAAAATAGATGCTCATGACCATCGCTTAGGTTACAGTAAAAAACTTGTGGCTCTCAATTGGTGGAGGGTCGTACTCTGGATGTTAATATTCCTGATTAGTCTGTATAAATTTCTGGAGTAGAATTTATTTCAAAAAGTAGAAAAAAATCCACTTTTGTAACAAATTAATCTTAAATTGCAAGCAATTGGATGCAATGAAATTAAACCCTGAAAATATTACAGAACAACAACGTGTAAATGCTCTTCATAAGCTTAAAATCCTAGATTCTGGACGTGAAAAGGAGTATGACGATTTGGTGGAATTGGCCGCTATGATTTGTAATACACCTATTGCATTAATTTCGCTAATAGATGAAAACCGCCAGTGGTTTAAATCGTCAATCGGTATGGATGTGTGTGAAACAGAATTAAAGTTTTCATTCTGTAACCATGCCATCAAGTTTGAAGGTGAAATTTTTGAAATTTCTGATGCAAGAACAGACGACCGTTTTAAAGATAATCCTTTTACATTTGGGGAGAAGCCAGTTATTTTTTACGCTGGTGTTCCATTGCGTTACAATGAAAATTTTGTTCTTGGAACTTTATGCGTCATAGATCACGAGCCTCGTTTACTAACTGATTTGCAGCGCAAAGCTTTGACTAATATTGCGCATCAGGTGGTTAAATTGTTTGAAATGAGAAACAACAACAACGGCCTACGAGAAACACAAAAACTACTTCGAGAAAAAAACAGTCAACTTAAAAATTTTGCAGGTGTCGTATCGCACGACATGAAAATGCCCCTTGCTAGCATGATACTTACCATAGACATGCTTAAAACAAAATACGCTTCCATATTAGACGAGAGTGGAATGGATTATTTGCGCAACCTAAAGGGATCGGCTTTTAAACTAAGTGATTACGTAACCAACATACTCGCGCATTATGAATCGGATTCAATTACAGAAGAAAACAGTCTAGAACGTTTTGAAATAAACGACTTGCTAGAAGATATTGTTGAAATGTTAGACATCAAAGAAGATTGTGAGATTAATTTCCCCAAAAAGAATCAGGAAATTCATTGCAATCGTATTGCTTTGGAGCAAATATTTTTGAACCTAATCGGAAACGCTATAAAATATAACGACAAACACAACATTGTTATAGACTTACAAGTTGAGGAAGACGAAGTGTATTACCATTTTACCGTTCGAGACAACGGCATGGGAATTCCTAAAGAAGAGCAACATAAAATTTTCGATTTGTTTTCTACCGCTGCTGAAAAAGACAGAAGAGGCCATAAAGGCAACGGAATCGGACTATCTACTGTTAAAAAATTAATCCATAACCTAGGAGGAAGGATCGATGTACAATCGGAGCTAGGAAAGTTCACCTCTTTCCATTTTCAGGTAGAGAAGCCGTAGTAAACGAAATGTAATTATTTTTCGTAGTTGGTTGTTTATAAATTCTAATTTCTTAATTCTAATTTCTTAATTCTAATTTCTTAATTCTAAATTCTCAATTCTTAATTCTAAATTCTCAATTCTTAATTCTCAATTCTCAATTCTCATCTCTCAATTCTCATCTCTCAATTCTCATCTCTCAATTCTCATCTCTCAATTCTCATCTCTCAATTCTCATTTCTCAATTCTCAATTCTCAATTCTCAATTCTCATCTCTCAATTCTCATCTCTCAATTCTCATCTCTGAATTCTCATCTCTGAATTCTCATCTCTGAATTCTCATCTCTCAATTCTCATTTCTCAATTCTCATCTCTCAATTCTCATTTCTCATCTCTCAATTCTTAAAACTTAATTCTTAAAACTTAATTCTTAATTCTTAATTCTCAATTCTTAATTCTCAATTCTCAATTCTCATTTCTCATTTCTTAATTCTCATTTCTTAATACTTTTTTCAACACAATACATTGGCTACAATAAAGTTATTATTACCGAGATAATGCCTTAAATTTTCATTACTCAGGTACTAAAGTTTTTGTACTTTTACCTAATCAAAAAAATTCATTTTAATGAAGCCTAAACGTATTTTAGCCGGATTAAGTATACTTGTTTCAATCGCAACAAATGCCCAACAATCGGAAGTTTTTCAAAACGAAGTAGCCGATTATCAACAAGCTATCGATTTGTATGATCAAGCGCATTTTCAAGCTGCAAAGTATAAATTTAAGTCCTTAAGGAACCTATCCACAAAAGAGCAACTGCTTGCAAATACAGAATATTACATTGCTAGTAGTGCCTTAAAACTTAACGAAGCTAACGCTGCGCAACAAATGGAATATTTTGTTCGGAACTATCCTACTAGTAATAAGCGAAACATGGCCTTATTTGAATTGGGCGAATACCAATTTTTAGGCGGAGACTTTGCACTAGCTAGAAGGTATTTTACACAAGTAGATGCCTCCGAATTACCAAAAGAATACAAACCTAAATTCGATTTTCAAATGGGGTATTGCCTGTTTAAGGCAAACGACTTCAAAAAGGCGCAAAATTACTTCAACAGATTAAAAAATAACCCAACCTATAAAAACCAAGCCTTTTACTACCTCGGGTACATTGCCTACCAAGAAGATGATTTTAAACGAGCTCAAGATTTCTTTTCGCAAGTAGAAACAACTCGACAAATCGATCAAAACATGGGGTATTTTGAAAGTGATATGAGTTTTAAATCAGGTGACTTTCAAACTGCCATTAATGCGGCAAAAGAACAGCTTCAAAAAGCGAATCCACGTGAAAAATCAGACCTTAATAAAATAATTGGAGAAAGCTACTTCAACTTAAAGCAATACAAAAAAGCTATCCCTTATTTGGAAGCTTACCAAGGAGACAGAGGGCGTTGGAACAATACCGACCACTATCAATTAGGCTATGCTTATTTTGCCGAAGGGGAATTTCAAAAAGCCGAAGAAGAATTCAATAAAATTGTTGGAGGCAACGATAAAGTTGCACAAAATGCATATTACCACCTTGCACAAGCTTACCTAAAATCAGAAAAAAAACAACAAGCACTTAACGCTTTTAAGAATGCTTCTGAAATGAATTTTGACAAATCAATTCAACAAGAATCTTTTCTTAATTACGCTAAACTAAGCTATGAACTTGGCAACGCTTACACGAGTGTTCCTGAAGTACTTATGGCTTATTTAGAAGCTTACCCGCAATCCAATGAAGCAAATGAAATCGGAAAATTGCTTATAGACTCTTACATTAGCTCAAAATCCTATGCCAAGGCGCTAGAACTTCTTGAAGGGAGCAGAGAATACGAACAAAAATTGGCCTACCAAAAAGTTGCGTTTTACTATGCAGTCGATTTTTTTAAAGAAGGAAATTATGCAAAAGCAAAACAATATTTAGCACAATCGCTTACACAACCCTTCGATCAAAATTACCGTGCAAGAGCAATTTATTGGAAAGCCGAAGCCGATTTTCAGTTAGGTAATACAGACGATGCTATTGTTGGATTTAAACAATTTGAACTGCTTAGTGAAGCTAGAAATACACCTGAATTCAATACGTTGAATTACGACCTTGGTTATGCTTATTTTCAGTTGAAAGATTACGAACAGGCAAAGGGATATTTTGAAAAATTTTCACCTAAAAAAGATACCAAAAACCTAGCTTACGATACCAGTGTAAGACTTGGAGATGTTAATTTTGCACTAGGAAATTACTGGCCCGCCATGGAAGCTTACAACAAAGCCTTAGAAATGAAAGGTTTTGCAATGGACTATCCAGCTTATCAAAAAGCCATTAGCTATGGTTTTGTTAACCGCAACGAAAGAAAAATTGAGGACCTGGAAAAATTTATCAAAACGTATCCAAATTCTAATTATAGAGATAATGCATTATACGAGCTAGCTAACACCTTTGTGGCTGAAAACAACACAAAAAAAGGGATTTCTTTCTACCAAAAAATAGTTCAGGAACATCCAAAATCTAGTTTTGTTCCGCGTGCACTTTCAAAGGAAGGACTCTTGTACTACAACCAAGGAAATAACCAAAAAGCCCTAGAAACCTTAAAAGCACTTGTTGCTCAATTCCCCGAAAGTGAGCAAGCAAGACAAGCCGTGAGAACAGTCCGGCTTATTTATATAGATTTAGGTCAACCAGAAGCTTATGCCGTATGGGTAAAGAAATTAGATTTTGTTGAAATTGGTGATACAGAAATAGACCAAACTACGTTTGAAGCTGCTGAAGTTGCTTTTTTAGATAATAATGTGCCCCAAGCAATTCAAGGGTTTGAAAAATATTTAGCTCAATTTCCGCAAGGATTGCATAGTTTAAAATCTAATTTTTTCTTGGCTCAACTTTACTATAATCAAGGAGAAAAAAACAAAAGCATACCCTTATACACTAAAGTTATAGAAGCTTCAAAATCTGAATTCACAGAACAATCGCTAAGTCGTTTGGCTCGAATTTTCTTAGAACAAGAAAGATATGCCGAAGCAATTCCAGTACTGTTAAATCTAGAAGAAGAAGCCGAGTTTAGAGAAAATCTAGTCTTTGCAAAAACCAACTTAATGAAGGCATATTACAGCACTAAAGACTATAAAAATACACTTCTTTACGGTGAAAAAACACTTGCTATAAAAGAATTAGATGTTGCGGTAGAAAGAGATGCCCATCTTTTTATTGCCCGAGCAAGTATCGAAACTAACGAACTTGCAAAAGCAAAAATGGCCTACGAACAAGTTCAAGAAACAGCCACCGGAAGAGTAGCCGCTGAAGCATTATACTACAAAGCATATTTTGAACATGTGGAAGGTAACTACGAGGCATCCTCTAAATCTGTTGAAAAAATTGCTAAAGATTTTGCAAGATTTAGAGAATTTGGTTTTAAAGGTTTAATTTTGATGGCTAAAAATTACCATGCCCTTGGTGACGATTTTCAAGCTAATTTTATTTTAGAAAGCGTTATTGAAAGCACCAATGGTTACCCTGAAATTCAGGAAGAAGCCAAAAAAGAATTGGCTAAACTAAAATCAACTACCGAAAAAGAGAAAGAAGACAACGAAAATAGCGGCGGTGATTCAACTAAGGAAGAAAATAACACACAAAATAACAGACCTATAAAATTTTAAATACACATAATAAAAGCAGATAAATTAATTTTATTGCTATCATGTTCAGGCAACAACAAAAATCCTGCTTTTATTCATTACTAAGATGAACAGTCAACTTAAATAAACATATATGAAACATATTAAAAAAACACTTATTTGCCTTGTAACCTTTGCTGCCATTAGTTGTGGCGAAACCAACGAAAAATCAGACATGACACATCAGCTATCAGCCGACAATCCGCTTGCATCAAACTTTAACACGCCTTATGAAGTACCTCCATTCGGGCAAATTACACCTTCTCATTTAGAAGAAGCAATGCTAGAAGGGATGCGCATTCAGCAATTAGAGATTGATGCAATTGCCAATAACAAAGAAGACGCTACTTGGGAAAATACAGTTTTAGCGCTAGAAAACTCTGGTGCACTTTTGGCCAGTGCCTCACAAATTTTTTATAACCTAAATTCGGCTGATACCAACGACGAGTTACAAAATTTAGCAAAGGAATTATCGCCAAAAGCATCTGCACACAGCGATGCCATCTATATGAATGACGCTTTGTTTCAACGAGTAAAATCTGTTTGGAATGAAGGCAATCCTTCGGAAAAATTAGAACTTCAGCAAAGAAAAGTATTAGAAAATACCTACAAATCTTTTGTGCGAAGTGGCGCACAACTTTCAGCAGAAGAAAAAGAAAAGCTAGCTGAAATAAACGCTTCGCTCTCATTGAAATCGGTTGAATTTGGACAAAATATTTTGAAAGACACCAATGCTTTCGAACTTTTTATTGAAAACGAAGAAGATTTAGCTGGGTTGCCAGAGTCACTTATAGAAGCAGCTAAAAAAGCAGCTGAGAATAAAGAAAGACCTGACGCTTGGTTGTTTGGACTTCAGAATTCAAACGTGATGCCCTTTTTAGCTTACAGCGAAAATAGAGAACTTAGAGAAAAAATGTTTACGGCTTATAAAAATCGTGGAAACAATAACAACGAATTTAATAATAGTCAATTGGCGGTAGACATGGCTAATCTTCGATTAAAAAAAGCTAACCTTCTTGGTTACGAAACCTATGCCGATTTTGCCTTAGAAAATACCATGGCCAAAAACAAAGAAACCGTTCTTGAGTTTCTTGAAAGCCTTTGGAAACCCGCATTAATAGTTGCTGAAAATGAATTGAAAGACATTGAAGCAATGATGAAGAAAGAAGGGATTAAAGACAGTGTTAAGCCTTGGGATTATAGTTATTACAACGAAAGAATAAGAGCAGAAAAGTTTGCCATCGACAACCAAGAAGTTGCCGAATACTTTAGCTTAGAAAATGTTCGTGAAGGTATTTTTACCGTTACCGAAAAATTATTTGGGCTTCAACTTACCCAATTGGAGGATGTTCCTGTGTATCATGAAGACGTTACCGCATGGGAAGTGAAGGAAGCAGACGGAAGCATAGTTGGCCTTTTATACATGGACATGCACCCAAGAGCTTCTAAACGAAGCGGTGCTTGGATGACCTCCTACCGACCACAAACCATGAAAGATGGGAAACGTGTACCACCCGTAATTTCTATTGTTTGTAATTTCACAAATCCAACAAGCACTAAACCTTCACTGCTTACGTATGACGAAGTAACTACTTTTTTTCATGAATTCGGGCATGCCTTACACGGACTACTTTCCAACGTAGATTACAGAAGCATTGCAGGAACAAGCGTCCCAAGAGATTTTGTTGAGCTACCTTCGCAAGTAATGGAAAATTGGGCAACTGATCCAGCGGTTTTAGCCATGTACGCTAAACACTACCAAACTGGTGAAGTAATTCCATCCGAGCTAATCCAGAAATTGGAGGATGCGGGTACATTTGGTCAAGGTTTTGCTACAACAGAATACCTTGCCTCTTCCCTACTCGACATGGATTTTCATACCATAACAAGCCCATTAACAACGGATGCGCCTACCTTTGAAAGTAAAACGCTAAAAGAAAGAGGCTTGGTAGATGCAATTACTGCTAGACATAGCTCAACTCACTTTGCACACGTTTTTGCAGGTGGTTATTCGGCTGGATATTACAGCTATATTTGGTCGGGTGTTTTAGATACAGATGCTTTCGACCAGTTTAAGCAAACTGAATTATTTAATGCTGAAAAAGCGCTAAGCTTCCGTAAAAATATTCTTGAAAAAGGTGGCAGCGAAGAACCAATGGAATTGTACAAACGATTTAGAGGAAGCGAGCCTAGTGTGGAACCTTTACTAAGAAAAAGAGGCCTTAACTTGGAAAGCATGGACAAAAAAATGGACTAAATTGGTTTCATTTTAACGAATACATAAAACTCTCGATGCTACATCGGGAGTTTTTTTTTAGTTCAACAACTAAACTAATAACGGGAATAAAGTATATTCGTTGGTTTAACCTTTAGATGAAAATAGACCTATATAGAATTTTAAAGAAACTCTTTACCAAATTCAGACACGCAAATTCACACAAACCAAAAACCTTAAGGGTGACTATTAACATATTTCTGAGTTAGAAGAATAAAACAAATATTTGACAAGGAATTTGGTGGGTTTTGATAGATTTATATTTATTTAAGGTATTTTTGAAAGTATTTAATAGTTGTGGGTAATTTTAGAAAATGACCAAAGACAAAGAAATATTGACAAGGCAAGAAGCATTAAAATTAGTCTCTAAGGCATCAACTTATGGGAACTTAGGTTTATTTATTGGTGCAGGAATGTCAATGGCAATTCTAAATGACGATTGGAATGAAGTTGCACTTTCATGGAAGCAACTTATCTATAAATGTGCTGAAGAATTTGAAATAAATTTAAAAGAAGAAATAAAAACAGAAGGAATATCATATCCTGAAATAGCCTCCGAAATAGCTAAGCTTATTTCAATAAAGGAATCTATAGACTACAAAACTGCGGTTAAAAGACTAAAAGAAAAAATAGCAAGCTTGACTAGTTGGTACCCTGAAAAACAACAACGTGAGATATATGGAAAAATACTTCAAGACATTGACCCTGATTGGATTATTACAACAAATTATGATTTAATAATTGAGTGTCTGCTGACAGGAAAATGTTTATCACTAGGTCCAAATGACCAGTTAATATCTCCACAAAATTTAATTCCTGTCTATCATTTACATGGAATTAGAACAAATCCAAATTCAATAATAATTTCACAAGAAGATTACATCAGTTTGTTCAGACCCAATCAATATAGGCAACAAAAATTATCCTTGTCAATTAAAGAGTCGACTACACTTATTATTGGTTATGGCTTAGGAGATGTAAATGTTCTTACAGCAGTGGATTGGACTAAAAATGTCTATTCAAATCAAAGAATAAATTATCCCCACGAGATAATACAACTACTTTACACAGAAAATCCGAAAAGTGAACCTTACAGAGACAGAAATGATATTTTAATTATTGAATTTAAAGACCTAAAAACAATTTTGACTGAAATTTCAGAATTGGTTATTCAAGACAAAGAACAGGAGTTAGAGAATGATAAAAAGCTACATGAATTGAATGTAATTTTTGAGAATCCTGACCAAGAAAACGTAGAACGTTTCATTGATGATGAAGATTTTAGAAAGTCAATAATTGATGAAATAGCCCAAAATGACATTAAACTCATATCAGGATTCCTTGAACTTTTTTCAAGGGCGATTGATGAAACTTGGGAAAGATCGAGACCAAGCGGAGCTTTTCATGCTTATAACGAAAACCTTAAAATACTTTTAGACATCATAGAAAACATAGAATTATCTAAATTGCCACCTGCATTATTGGAATCAATCGCTTACAACTTAGACCATGTTGCATATTACGTTGGAACATACTTGGGAGAAAGTAGAGCAGCCTATAATACATGGAAGAAAAGAAAGGAAAATATACCAGAAGACACAAAAAATGAACTTGAAAATATAGCAAGAGCAAGAAATTATTACAGAATTAAAAGTCTATGGAAGAAATAAAAACTACCCACAACATCACCTATACGCAAGCAGGGGTTTCGTGCTTCGTAGGACAGGAAAGTAGTAAAATTAAAGTTCAGTTCTTCGTAGGAAGTTCAGTGGTAAAATGCCCTGCCTGCGTATAGCTGAGAACCGCTGGGCGTAATTTAGACATCAGTAACCCGAAAGATATTAAAGTAAAAAGTACCTTTGTTGATGAAACTAATGCATAGAACAATGAAACTTTTAAAAACATTACAAGAAGAGAAATCAAGCAGACTTAAAGGTGGAATTTATCATAAAACTCAAATAAAATTAACTTACAATACCAATAGAATTGAAGGAAGTAAATTATCCGAAGAACAAACAAGATATATTTACGAAACCAATACATTGTTTACTGAGGGAGGAACAAATACTGTAAATATTGACGATATTATTGAAACAGTTAATCATTTTCATTGTTTTGATTATTTGTTAAAAATTGCAAGTGAACCTTTATCAGAGATACACATTAAGAAATTTCATAAAATTTTGAAGTTAAATACTTCTGACTCAAAAAAAGATTGGTTTAAAGTTGGAGCATATAAATCAAAACCAAATGTTGTAGGAGGTATTGAAACATCTAGACCAGATGAGGTAGAAAAACATATGGATAAGCTGTTAGAAAGTTACAATACAAAATCTAAAATTGAAATTTTAGACATAATAGATTTTCATTACGAATTTGAGAAAATACATCCATTTCAAGATGGTAATGGGAGAGTAGGCAGACTAATAATGTTTAAAGAATGTCTAAACCACAATATTGTACCATTTATCATTGAAGAGGAATTTAAATTTTTCTATTATAGAGGGTTGGCTGAATATCCTAAAATTAAAGAATATCTAATTGACACCTGTCTTTCAGCACAAGATAATTATATTGAAATAATGAATTATTTTGAGATTGAAAAGTAAAAAAACTTTTGCACAACATCGGCTATAGCATAATTATAGATTTTCAGAAATCCAAAACTAAATGCCCAAAGTGAATGTAATCGTCTATTAAACAGAGGGGCACAAAAACCAACAATTAATAAACCTTAATCGCCTGAGGGAAACTCGACAGCTTGATAAGCGCCGGCATCTGGAGCAGATGGTCTAGGAGAACCATTCAAATCGAATGGCACTAATTGCCCTGTTGCATTGTTTCCTATTTCTCGTGCACCCGATTCCAAACCAATAAACAATTGATTGTTATTTCTGTTGAAGAAATCTGGATTTTGATTGAAAACATTGGCTTCAAAAGCATTGGGATCATCAAAATCATACAATTCGTCATCACTGAAATTCCCTAGAAAATCATTGAAACGCAATAGCGAATTTTCAAATCGATAGTTAAAATCAGCTCCCTCAACTTTATTTAACAGAAATTCAATATTTTCTGAACCATAGACAATGCAATTACTAAAAGTAGCTTCTTCTAAATCTGCTAAAAAAAGCTGAGTTCCCGTAAACAAATTGTTTTCAATTAGCAGTGCTGGAAATTGACGAAAAGAATTCGCCCAATAATTGGAAATGGTTGAATGTTTAAAGTTGTATTTACCCCCTAAAGATAGGTTAACAGAAGCCTGACCAGCGTTGTGAAAAACAGAATTTTCGACATCTACAAAACCTGTACGTGCCAATAAACCAACGTTAGCTGAATTATAAATTTTAGTATTTTTTAGTTCTAATGTTGGGTTAGCGGTACCGTCATTCGAATCCATTAAAATGCCCACAGTTCCATTTTTAATGGTAGTGTAATTAAACTGATGATTTGTGCTTCCAGCTGTAAGCCAAATCGTGGCCCATTGGCCAGGAATATTATTGAATATAGGTTCTAATCTATCGCCTTGAAAAATAATTTCATTTTCAAGAAGTTCAGTATCTTGACTTAAATCTCCATTTGCATGAATACTAGCATTGTTTGCTACAATTAATCCTGCACCGCTGTGAAAATGCACTCTTGCGCCAGCGTCTATGGTTAATGTTTTTCCGCTAGGAACGGCTGCAAATCCGTAAATAACATAAGGTTTTTCATTGGTAAAATGCAGGTGTTCGTCATCTAAGAAAAAGCCTTGAACCGAAATTTCTTCATCATCTTCGGTCATTCCTAAAACTAATCGTTCAATACTGCCGTCTTCAAACCGTTGTGGAAAAAGAAAAACAGCATCTTGCACCATGGTTATTAAATGAACTTTTTGCTTGTTGGCATCGGTATCAAAATGTATAGCATCCTCGTATATAAATTGGGTTCCTTGGTTAGAAAGTGCATTAAAATCTGCCGTAACTTCAATAAACACAAACATGCTATCGCGTGCTAGAATTTCAATATTATCGAAGGTTTTTCCTGGTATTCCGTCCACATTCAAACGGTATAAAGAAGCGTCTCCTTGCCCTAATTGAATTTTTGGAATATTAATTGTATTGTTGCTTCGGTTGTATACTTTAAATTGATAGGTACTGGACGAAATATTGGAAAAAACAGTATCTAAAAATATAGTGTCCAATGAAAACTCTAATTCTCCCGTACTTGGCACACTTGCAAAATCTTCCCGACAACTAGACAATAATAGAGTGCTTAAGAAAAAAAGCACAACAAGAGAAGAATAAAATTGTTTAACAAACTTCATATCGCTAAAACGAAAAAATTGATTAATTATTTTTGAATTACGTTAACTTCGAAAAGCTTATCCCAATTTTTTCCGGTAACAAAAAGTCGTTTTGTTGGAGCATGATAAGCAATACCGTTTAAAACATCTTTATTCGGATTGTCGATTAACTCTCTTAATCCCCGAAAATCGATAATCGCTTCTACAGCTCCCGTTGTTGGATCTATTATGGCTACTCCATCTTTTTGGTACGTATTGGCGTAAATTTTTCCTTCTACCCATTCCAATTCATTGAGTTGTGTAGAAGTTGCTTTGTGCGTAGTTGGCTGAATATAGCTTAATTCCTTCATGGTTTCTGGGTCCAATAACCAAATTTTATCGGTTCCGTCACTTTTATAAAAAACCTGGCCATCGTTACACAAGCCCCAACCTTCAACACTTTCTTGGTAGTCAAAAAAACCAATTTTTTTAAAATCGCTAACTTGGTAGGTAAAACCACGTTTGTACCTGCGCCACTCCAATTGCCTGATTTTTCCGTTCAGTATACTTAATCCTTCTCCAAAAGCATCGTCGGGTAAATTTACTTGTTGTAAAACTTCACCCGTTTGATAGTTTACCTTTCTTAAGGAAGATTGGCGGTATTGGCCAGTGCTTTCGTATAATGTATCTTGGTAAAACTCCAATCCTTGTGTGTACGCTTTGGGGTCGTGTGGAAAGGTATTTACAATCTCATACCCAAAAACTTTTGGTTTAGCATTGTTTAGGATAAGAATTGAAGTTTCAATAACATAGGATTTACTCCCGGAGACAACTTCAGCTTCAATAATATGTTGTCCTAACTTTTTGGCTTCTGTTGAAAGTTGAATTGCAGTTTCGTTAGATGTAGAAGTTTCACCTTGAAAATTCAACTTAATTTGATCCATTTTTTTTCCTGTTAGTGCATTCAGTTGAAGCTTTATCCCTTCTCCTAGGACTACTTTTTGATCTTCATTTAAAATTTTCAATTCAAAATGAGTAGTTTTTTCATCTTCGCAAGAGAAAAATAAAAGTCCTAAAAAAATAGTTATCAGTAGGTTATAAATTCGCATTATGGTTCAATTTAGAATTTGTGGCTAAGGTATGAATTTAAGCATAAAAAATGTTGCAAACACTCTTAAAGATTGTATATTTGCACCGGCAAGTCCTACACAACCAGCTCCTGTCGAATCCCCCAGGGTGGGAACGCAGCAAGGGTAGATGGTCGTAGCGGTGTGATGTAGGTAGCTTGCCATTTTTTATGCGCAAAAGTTACCTAAACTCTTCTATGCAATCCTTTCTTTTGAAATTTCATTTGGTACGCTGACGAAGTAAAACAACAAGATTTTTTCGCTTTTAAATTAAAAGTTGAACTATAATTTAATAGCTTTGTATTGGGTTATAAGTTATATTAACGAATACACATAATTTGTTCGCAATACTAGATATTGAATCTACCGGAGGTAAGTATAATGAAGAAGGAATTACAGAGATTGCCATATACAAACACGATGGCCATCAGGTTGTAGACCAATTTATTAGTTTAATTAATCCTGAGCGAGAAATACAAGCATTTGTAGTGGGGCTTACGGGTATAAACAACGAAATGCTTCGAAACGCCCCTAAATTTTACGAAGTTGCCAAACGTATTGTTGAAATTACTGATGGTTGTGTATTAGTGGCGCACAATGCAAAATTTGATTACCGAATCCTTCAAACCGAATTTAGTAGACTTGGCTTTGATTACCAACGAAAATCTATTTGTACGGTTGAACTTTCTAAGGAACTCCTTCCCGAGGCTACCTCCTACTCGTTAGGAAAATTGGTAAAAGAGCTTGGAATTCCGATGACAAGCGGGCATCGTGCTTCGGGAGATGCGCTAGCAACCGTAAGGCTTTTTGAAATGTTGTTAGCTAAAGATGTGTCTAAAAGCATTGTTCAAAAATCTATTCGAAGCAACCCCATAAAACAAAAAGATAGTAAATTAATACGTTTGGTCGAAAGCTTACCTTCGTCTACTGGTGTTTACTATTTTTATAACGAAGAAGGAGAAATTATTTATATAGGTAAAAGTAGAAACATTAAAAAAAGGGTAAACCAACATTTTACGAACGACAACCCTAAGTCTAAAAAAATTCAACAACAAGTTGCGCGCGTTTCTTATGAATTAACAGGCAACGAATTACTGGCATTATTGAAAGAAAACAATGAAATAAAATCAGTAAAACCAAAATTTAATACCGCATTAAAAAAGCATATTTTTACACACGGGTTGTACACCAAGCAAAACAAAGATGGCTATTGGTGCTTTGAAATTGGAACTTCTAAGCGAAAAAATTCTCCTTTAACAACTTTTACTAGTCTTCAACAAGCCAAACAAGTGCTTCATTTTTATATAGAAGAATATGAACTTTGCCCAAATTTATGTGGTTTGCATAAAACGAAAGGCGCCTGCTTTAATTATACCATTAAAAAATGCCTTGGAGCTTGTGTTTTAAATGAACACCCTGATGCCTATAACGAGCGCGCTAAAAAACTGATAAAACGTTATACTTTTGACGGTCAAAATTTAGTGATTACCGACAGAGGCAGAAAACAAGGCGAAAAAAGTTTTGTACTTATTAAAAATGGTACTTTTGCTGGCTATGGTTTTGTAAATCTTGGATTTCAGTTAACTACTTTGGGGATGGTAGAAAAAATCGTGACCCCAATGCAAGAAGATCGTGATGCAAGACATATTATACATGCATACCTTAAGAAGAATAAAAAAAGAATTCAGCTTACTTATCTCGATGAGTGAGACCAACTAGCTCAAACACTTTGACTAAAGCTCAGCTCAAAGGAGGGAAATTTAAGTAAGCCTTAATTGGTGAAATGCATAGGTAAATAGAAAAATAACAAAATTAAAATTTGGTTGATTTTACGAGGATGCTCGTAAAACGGCACAACTGAAAAACAATAAGATAAACAGATGAAACACTCATGTACAAAGCTTCTACACACAGGAGAATGATTATAAGTGTCGCATCTGATCCCGTAAAATAGCAAATTTATAATTTGATTAATTTTACGAGGATGCTCGTAAAACGGCACAACTGAAAAACAATAAGATAAACAGATGAAACACTCATGTACAAAGCTTCTACACACAGGAGAATGATTATAAGTGTCGCATCTGATCCCGTAAAATAGCAAATTTATAATTTGATTAATTTTACGAGGATGCTCGTAAAACGGCACAACTAAAAAACAATAAGATAAACAGATGAAACACTCATGTACAAAGCTTCTATACACAGGAGAATGATTATAAGTGTCGCATCTGACAACTGAAAAACAATAAGATAAACAGATGAAACCAAATTTAAAACTAATACAGTTTTTAGAAAAATTTGCTTTTACATTAAGTGCATTAGGCTTAGTTGGGATTATTTCAGATTTTGGCTTTTACCAAAAACCACAGGTAAAGTCATTGCTTGCTTTATTTTACCTAAGTGTACTTGGAGTAAATATTGTAGCAACTATTGGGCGCTATTTTCATCCTGAAAAAAAATACCGAACTGGAGCAATCATTTTTGACACCCTAGCCATGCTTTTTTCGTTATGGGTGATTTACCATCATTTTGAAAACACAAAAACCTTCAACTTTCACGACATATTTTATGATGATGTGTGGCTACGTGTGGCGGTGGCGCTAACCTTTATAAGAGATTTCTCGGAACTTCGTTTTAATTACAAAACTAGTTTTTTAAATCCCGCACAACTACTTGTATCAAGTTTTATTGTTATCATTTTAATTGGCAGTATATTACTTCTACTTCCAACTGCAACCCATGATGGTATTTCCTTTATCGATGCGCTATTTACTGCTACAAGTGCGGTTTGTATAACTGGGTTAGTGGTTGTTGACACCTCTTCTCATTTCACTCAAATTGGTCAAATCATCATAATGGTACTAATACAAATAGGTGGATTGGGTATTTTAACTTTCGCGAGTTACTTTAGCTATTTTTTTAAAGGAGGTTCTTCTTACGATAATCAAATGGCGCTAACAAGTGTAAGTTACTCACAAAAGTTAAGCGAAGTATTTTCAACTATAAAAAAGGTTTTTTTAATTACCGCAATTGTAGAGGTTTTTTGTGGAATAATGATTTTTTTCTCTGTTAAAGGAGAATTGTTTAACACATTTGCAGACAAGGTCTTTTTCTCAGTATTTCATGCTATTTCATCTTTTTGTCAAGCTGGTTTTTCAACGGTTCCCGATGGTTTATATAATGATAGTTTAAGATTCAATTATGGGTTTATATTCGTTGTATGGATTGCATTTTTTCTAGGAGGTTTGGGATTTCCAATTGTGGCAAATATTGTTGGTTACATCAAGTATTTTTCAATTAGGCTCTTTTCTAGGTTGCGTTCAAGAGAATTTTATAAACCTTGGGTATTCAATTTAAACAGTAGAATTAATTTTATTACTACAATGAGTATAACTGTAATTGCAGTAAGTTTATTCTTTATTTTCGAATTTAATAATGTGCTTGCAGACCACCAAGGTATAGGTAAATTTGTAACAGCTTTGTTTGGTGCTTCTACTCCTAGATCGGCTGGTTTAAACACTGTAGACACCTCTGCATTAACTTTTCCCACCATTATGATGGTGTTTTTACTTATGTGGATTGGTGCTTCACCAGCTTCTACGGGAGGAGGTATTAAAACCAGCACTTTTGCTATAGCGACATTAAATATACTTAGCTTAGCCAGAGGAAAAACTAAAATTGAAATTTTTAGAAGGGAAATTGCGGATATATCAGTTAGAAGAGCATTCGCAATTATATCATTATCGCTTATTGCTATGGGTTTTTCGGTTATTATGTTGTCCTTTACAGATGCAGATAAAGACTTGCTTAGTATAGCCTTTGAAGTATTTTCTGCATACGGAACCGTAGGTCTAAGTTTAGGAGTTACAGAGTCGTTAAGCGATTATGGAAAGCTAATTATAATAGGTACAATGTTTGTAGGAAGACTTACGTTACTTACCGTAATTATTGCTTTCTTTAAAAAAGTAAAACACATTCACTACCGCTATCCAACCGAAGAAATAACGATGAACTAGCGCCCAATATTCCTATAAAAGGAAGGGCAAACAACTAATTATAAAAAAAAATAACTATGAAAGTAATAATTGTAGGCTTAGGAAATTTTGGTTCGTCTTTGGGCGAAAAATTAACCAAAAAAGGCAACGAAGTTATTGCTATAGATAATAGCATGAACAAAGTTGAATTGTTCAAAGAAAAAATTTCGCATACCATTTGCATGGATTCTACAGATGAAGTGGCCGTATCGGCGCTTCCCTTAAAAGAAACTGACATGGTAATTGTTGCAATTGGCGAGGACCAAGGTTCTAATGTAATGACAACCGCTTTGTTCAAAAATTTAAAAGTAAAGCGTCTGATTAGTAGAGCCATAAACCCACTTCACGAAAAAGTACTTCAAGCCATTGGGGTAGATGAAATTGTTCATCCTGAAGAAGAAACCGCAGAGCGTTGGGCAAAAAAACTATGCATCAAAAACGTAATCGATTCGTTTGAATTAGATGACGAACACAGCATTATTGAAGTTACCACTCCAGAGAAATTTATTGGAAAAACCATTCGAGAAATCGATTTAAAGAAAAAATACAACATACTAATTCTTACCACAATTAAGAAAGAAGAATCCCAAAGCCTTCTTGGAAATACCAAAACCGAAAACAAAGTACAAGGAGTAGCAAGTGCTGAGACCAGAATTGAAGAAAATGATGTGCTTGTTCTTTATGCTTCCAATAGCGATTTAGAAAAATTTCTTGAAAAGTAAGCACATGACTAAAACGCTTATTGTTGTTCTTGGTCCTACCGCAATTGGGAAAACCGCTATGGGGATTCAGTTGGCTAAAGCCTTTGGTACTGAAATAATTTCGGCAGATTCGCGCCAATTTTTTAAAGAAATGAAAATTGGTACAGCAGTACCAACAGAAGATGAATTAGCGCTAGTGAAGCATCACTTTATTCAACACAAAAGCATACATGAACATTACAGCGTTGGGGATTATGAACAAGATGCACTTCGAACGATAGAAGAACTTTTTCGTAAAAAAGATACTATAATTGTGGTTGGAGGAAGCGGTTTGTACGTAAAAGCGATCACAGAAGGATTGGATTATTTTCCAAAAATTAAAGAAGGAATCCGGGAAAAGCTACAAATCGAACTCGAAACCTACGGAATAAAAAAGCTGCAAGATGAACTTGAAGATGTAGATCCCGATTACTTTGCAGCTGTTCAAAAAGAAAATCCGCATCGACTAATTCGAGCATTGGAAGTTTATCGTTCCTCTGGACAAACATTTTCTAGCTTTTTAGGTAAAAAAAGAGGTAAAAGAAACTTTGAATGTATAAAAATTGGTCTAGAAGCTCCGCGTGAAGTGGTTTACAACCGTATTAATAAGCGCGTAGATATAATGCTTGAAGAAGGTTTGGTTGAAGAAGTAAAAACCTTAATTCCCTACAAAACTAAAAATGCACTAAACACGGTTGGGTATAAAGAATTATTCGACTACTTTGAAGGAAAACTAAGTTTAGAAGCGGCAATTGAAGAAATAAAAAAGAACACTAGAAGGTTTGCCAAGAGGCAATTTACGTGGTTTCGTAACCAAGAGGAACTGAAGTGGTTCGATTATCAAGTAAATCCTAAGAAAATTATAGAAGAAATCGAAATTGAAAAAAAAACAAAAAACAACTAAATGACCTTAAAAATAAAATCAATTAGCTGTTTTTTGAAAACTGAAGTTAACTTAAATTAAGCGTTTCCTTCGCTTCCTTTTACTACCAAACGGAAACCTTCTCCGTGAATATTTAGGATTTCTACAGAATCATCTACTTTTAAGTACTTTCTTAATTTGGCAATGTACACGTCCATACTTCTAGAAGTAAAGTAGTTGTCGTCTCTCCATATTTTTGTTAATGCAAGCTCGCGAGGCATTAAATCGTTTACATGAAGTGCTAATAAGCGAAGTAATTCGTTTTCTTTTGGAGACAATTTAATAGGTTCCTGATCTTTAAAAGTAAGAAAACGTAATTTAGAGTTTAAATGAAAGTTTCCAATAGTAAATTCAAATTGCTTACTATCGGCCAAACTATCAGAGCCTTTACGCTGCATGATAGCCTTAATTTTCATTAGTAAAACTTCGCTATCAAAAGGTTTGTTTAGGTAATCATCTGCACCTACTTTATAGCCTTTAAGAACATCTTCTTTCATCGCTTTTGCGGTAAGGAAGATAATAGGCACTTCTTCATTTTTATCACGAATTTCCTTAGCAAGTGTAAATCCATCCTTGTAAGGCATCATTACATCTAAAATACAAAGGTCAAAATCGCCTTTTTTAAACTTCTCGAAGCCTTCCATACCATTTTTGGCGTGTGTTACGTCGTAGTCGTTTAAAATTAAATAATCTTTTAATACGATTCCAAAATTAGGATCGTCTTCAACTAATAAAATCTTTTTGCTTTCAGTTTCCATATGATAACTATTTATGAGATTAATGGTAATTTTATAAAAAAGGAGCTACCAACACCCTTTTCGCTTTCTACGGTTATTTCACCGTGGTGGTCTTCAACTATACGTTTAACATACGCAAGTCCAAGACCGTGGCCTTTAACATTGTGTACATCGCCCGTATGTTCTCTATAAAATTTTTCAAAAATTCGCTTCTGAACAGGTTTGGACATTCCGGCACCTTGATCAGAAATTTTTACAACTATAAAATTTTTAATATTTTCTGTAAACACATCTATTTTAGGCTCATCCAACGAGTACTTAATGGCATTGTCTAAAATGTTTACTATTACATTAGTCATGTGAGATTCATTGGCTAAAACTTCGGAGTGAGCTGCTGAAAAATGTGTTTTAATGTACCCATTTCTGTCTTTTACAATTAAATCTACATGATTTATAGATTGGGTAATTAGCTCATGCATTTGCACTCTGTCTTTGTCTATGTCCAGCTCATTTCGTTCTAATTTAGAAATACGCAATACATTTTCAACTTGGGCGTGCATACGTTTATTCTCATCGCGAATCATTTTTAAGTAGCGTAGTAAGATGTCCTTATTATCAAATATTTTCGGATTATTTATAGAATCCAGCGCTAAGTTAATAGTCGCAATAGGTGTTTTAAATTCATGCGTCATGTTATTGATAAAATCCGTCTTAATTTCAGATATCTGGCGCTGTTTAAACAACTGACTAATTGCGGTTGAAAAGGCCAAAATAATTACCAACGTAAATACTCCTGAAAGTATTCCCATTGTTTTAACGGAATTTATTATTTGCGCGTTCTTATCTTTAAAATCAATAAGAAGTTGGTAATTTCTATCATTATTGTTGTCAAAAATAGAAACACCGTAAGTAGAAGGGCTATTAATTTCGAAGTTAGCGGTTCTTATTTTGGTGGGTAAATCATTGCTGTAAATTCCAAACTCAAAAGCAGAAATCAAATTTCTTTTGTTCATCTCTTGTTGAATAACTTGACGAATTAGGGTAGTATCTACACGTTTATGAATGGGAATTCTAGCTGCGCTTTCTCTAATTACATCATTCATCAAGAAGCGTTCTGCCTCGTCCATGTTTTGGATTTTCTCATAACGTTCAACAGCGGTAAGAGAAGGCCCATCGACACCATCTTTTCGTATAAGGCGGGTAACTTTTCTATTTACATATTTTCTAAATTCGATGCTATCTTGAGAACCCGACAAAAAAGGAGAAGCAAGTTTGTAGTCCTCTTGTAGTAACGAATTGGTATAAATTAGAAATTCACTAGTTTCATCGTCTTCTTTAAACTGAAATAATTCACTGAGTTGCGATTGAAGCGGTTGAGCGTTATCTGCGATTGCTGCAAACTCTAAGTAGTATCGGTCTAATTCTTGTTTTTGTATTTGTTGTACAGAAGAGATGAGTAATTGTTTGGCCGCAATTGAAAATTGTTCTTCGCTTTTTTTTACGGAATCTAAAATCCAATATCCCTGAACGAAAATTATCCCGATCAGAGAGATACTCATAAAAACAACTAGTAAATTAAATAGTCTAGAATTCATTTCCCAAATGTAAAATATAGTCATTTTAACATTTGAGTCTTTAAGAAAATATTAACTAGGCATATTCTTAAACAAAATGATTATTCTTTAAATATTTATAAATATCTTGAATTATTTCTTGCGATTTTTCTAAATTTATATTTTCTATTACAAAATTAGCAAAAATTTTCTTCTCATCGTCAGATAATTGGCGGTTCATTCGTGCCAAAACTTCGTCTTTAGATACGCCATCGCGTTTCATTACTCGGCGGATTCGTTCTTCTTTTGGAGCAGTAACCAAAATTACTAAATCACAGAAATCTTGTCTCCCTTGTTCAATTAATATAGCCGCTTCATACATCACCGTCTTACTATTTTGTGCATTTGCCCATTGTGTGAAGTGTCGGTGAACTGCTGGATGAACAATCGCATTTAACTGTTGTAAAAGTTTTTCGTCTGAAAAAACCTTTGAAGCTACAAAAGACCTATTTAATTGATTGCCGTTATATGCTTCTTCCCCAAGTAAATGAACAATTTTCTTTTTTAATTCAGGATCAGAATTCATTAAAATTTTTGCCTGATCGTCAGCTGTGTATGTGGGAATACCGTAGTTCTTAAAAAGTTCGACCACTGTAGACTTACCGCTTCCTATGCCACCCGTTACACCAATTACTTTTTTATCCATTGTTGATTTAGTTCATGTTATACAAATAATCTATTTGCGTAGGTTGCAACCAGCTATCAGAAATAATTTCAGGTGATTTTATTAGTTTGAGGGGTAATTGCCTCAATCCCTTTTGAACCAATGTAAAATCAGCTTGAACTTCAAAATCTTCCTCCTTAATTGAAGCCGCTTCAACTAAAGGGACTTTAAAAAAAACCTCAACTTCATTAGGAAGTGCAACAAAGTCAACAGCTTCAGGTAGATTGCTAAATTGGATGGGGACTGTCATTTTTTGTTCTGTAAATTGCTTTACATTCACCTTAAATTTTAGCTTATCAAAACCAAGTAAGTGGCCGTATTCCTTAGCACCTATTAAAGAAACTTCACCTTCGAAGGATTCGCTGATATCAGTAAAAAAAAGTTTCTCAGTTTCAACATAGAAGGTTTTTTCTAGGGATTCTTTGCTTCCAATTACCTTTACTGAATCTTTTTCAAGTTTTATGGGTTCAAACATTCCAAACGAAGGAACAAAGTCTAGTTCAATATTGGCTCGTATGGGAATTTTTTTAGAAAAATATTGTTTGTAAGGGATTGGGTCAGGTAGCTTTTCAATAGCAAGTTCGTCTGCTACCGTACTAGTTGATTTTTGCAAAACACTAAGCAATGTATCTTTGGAAAAGAAATAACTTCCACTGGAGTCCTTAAGTTGATGCACTGAAAGATTTATGGTTTTCCATTGGGCCTCTTTACTAAAAAACAAAAATCCACTTCCTTCGTATTTAATTTCAACAGGAACGGAAGTAAACGGAAGACTTATGTCCTTAGGGAAATCTGTTAACTCTATTTGAGATTCAAATATAAATTCTTGGTGAATACTAAGCTGAACACCAAACCATAAAACAAGGGCGATACCTGTAAAAATTAAAAATTGACGCAGATTAAATTTTTTCCAAGACTTAACAAATGACCTAAACATCAGGAATTGGTTTTAGTAAAGAAAAGGGTTGGGAAAGCTTCTTCTGCTTCTTGTCCCCTCATGAAAAGCTGAAAGGAAGCCTGTAAAAAACCAATGCCGTAACCAAAAAATTGAATAAAGGTAGCGATAACGGCTAAAGTTCCTATTCCTATACTTTTTGTTTTTCGTGTTGCGTCAAGTAAAATAAGTAACATATAAAAAAGTAAAAACTGAACAAATACGTATATTCCTAACCAACTTAAACTAACCGCAAAAGCTGTAAAAATAAGAAAAAGGGAGGGAAAAAGATACGTAATTTTAAAGCTTGTAGGATGCCATTTGATTAAAACAGCTCTTACTAAACCAAATTTGTACACTTGCTGTTGGAATTTAGGCCAATCAATTCTTCGTTTATGGTACACAAAAGCTGCGGAAATTAATTTAGTAACATATCCCAGTTTATTTAATCTGATACTCAAATCTGGATCTTCTCCTGGGTGAATATTCCCAAATCCTCCGGAAGCCTCAAAAGCTTCCTTGGACAATCCCATGTTAAAGCTACGCGGCTCAAAGTTTTGAACGCTAACCTTATTGCCTCGAATACCTCCTGTGGTAAAGAAAGACGTCATTGCATAATTAATTCCCTTTTGGATTGAAGAAAAAGATTCGTGAGAACGATCTGGACCGCCAAAGCAATGTACAAAATCTTTTTTTAGTTCTTCTTCTAATCTTTTAAGGTAGTTGACGGGAAGTAGCACATCCGAGTCGAGAATAAGGAAGTAATTTCCTTTCGCCTGCTTCATTCCGTAATTTCTAGAATCTCCAGGCCCTGTATTTTTTTTTGTAAGGTAAGTAATTTGCAGGATGCTTGAAAATTCTTCAACTACATGTTTACATGGCATAGTAGAGCCATCTTCAATGATCACAACTTCATAGCTTTTTTTGTAATATAGTTTGGACATGCTTTGCAACAGCTCCTTAATTTCTTGAGGGCGGTTATATACAGGAACAATAAATGAGAAATGTAAATCCATTTGGTAAAGATAACAACAAAACAACTTTTAATACCATTTATCAATTGAAATTACCGTAATAAAACGCCCTTTTTTCCTTTCTGTTTCATTACAAAAAAGAAACCATAGCTTAGGCTATGCTTGATTTTTCTAATTTACCTAAAGAAAAAAATCATCGCTTTCTTTTCCCGTAATTTCAACTCATAACTGGTATAAGAAAAAAAGATAGCTAAAATGAAGACACAAAAAAATCCCAGTTCTTTCGAACTGGGATTTTGATATAAAGCAAATGTATTACTTACTCTTTAATAACTTGAAATGTTTTCTGAGTGCCGTTAATGCTTACATTCATCAAATAAACACCAGCATTTAAGTTACCCATTTCTATGCTTGGGTTTTTAGCATTAGGTTTTGCAAGTAATACTCGCTGACCTAACACATTATAAACCTCAACCTTTTCAACTGTATTTGCCGACTGAATATTTAAGTGCGACTTAACAGGGTTTGGATAGTAGCTAAAGTTAACAGAGTTAAACTCTCCTGAAGAAAAAGTTCCACTGCTAAAGTATACGTTATCTACATACAATGTACCTTGACCAGGAACACCATCAACCAATCCAGAGAAAATTAATTGAGAGATATTAGAAGTATTAACTAAACCTTCAAATTCAGACAATTCAATTTCTAGACTATTCCACTCTCCTATTGCTAGGTCTTCAAAAACAACTTCATGTTCAGAATCGTCTCCGCCACCAAACGCATTATCAGGACCGAAATCAACTAATTTAACACGAACAGTAGTCATGTTTGGCGTCCAGAAGTCCACATGGAATTTTGTCATGTTAGCAGCATCAAGGTCGATGCTATTGGCACCTGTCATTTCTACACCAGCAAAATCTAAGTTAGTATACAATTTAGTATCTACACCTTGAATTTGGATGTCCTCTAATTGAGCAGCAGACCAAGTAGTTAACCAAGTATCTACAGGAACATCGTTATACGCATTACTGAACAAGCTAATTACTAAGTTTTCATCTTCTGTTGGGGTTGGTGCTGGATCCATTGGCACGTCACCCGGAAGTGTACTAGGATCTACAACAGTAATTAAGAAATCAATTACGTTACCCCAAGTAAATGAATTACAAGGATTTGTAACTTCAAGTGTAGTTTCTTGAAGAACAACTCTCATTCGGTATACTCCGAAATCTAAATCACTTGGGATTTCTAGATCAAGTAATGCATTTTCTACAGATGTAGTAGCCGCATTCTGGAAACTTCCAATTACTTCGTCTTCATCGAATGATAAACTCTGGTCGAAATCTACCCAAACTTTACCTCTTCTATTGAAATAGCCACCACAAGAGCCATGATCGATAGACAATTCGTAAGAACCGCCAGGAATTAAAAGTACTTCTTGACCTAACTCGAGCTGTACACCCGTTTGTGCAGGGCAGTTGTCTTCAATAAATAATGAAGTTCCAGCCTCTCCGATTAGTTCAAGCCCTTCAATGTTTGTATCAAATGTACTAGTAGGACCAACACCATCTACACAAACCGAAATAGATACAGTTGCAGGAGAAGATAAATTACCAACACCTTCAGCACCACAGTTAGCGCTCACATAGAAGTCATAGGTTTCATTTGTCTCTAAATCTCCAACCGTAACTTCGGTTTCTTCAACGTTACCAGACTGAAGAATGTTTGAAGCATCTGTAGGATCAGCTCCTTCAAGAACAATAATCCAATCGTATGATTCTGCTCCAAGAACTTCGTCCCATTCAAAATCAGCTGATGAACTAGAAGAAACATCACCGGCTACATTTAACGGAACATCACAAGCAGGGATTTCCTCGTAAGTAATTTCATCTAAAAGAACTGTTTGGAATGTAGCTGAGAACGTCGCTCTAAAGGCAAAATGAGTTTCATCAGTAACATCTAGGAAATTAACTGCGAAGAATTGCATATCTGCTGGTAGTATAAACGATTCAACTACTTCAAAAGTTGAAGCATCGTCTGGATCAGTCATTGTTCCTACTTCGATACCTGCGCCAGCTGAGAAGCTATGTCTAGCAAAGAATGTTACGCGTTTAGGGGTGCCATCAAAATCTCCTAATTCTGGTGAAACTAAAGTTAACTCAGCATTTAAGTCGCTACTAGCTGTAAAGCGTACTTGACTTGATCCAAAAGCTGGAGTAGAAAAAGTAGTTACATCTAAAATCGGTGTTCCAACCGTAAAGTTCAAAATTCTATTCCAACAGAAAGGAATTTGTCCAGCCGCTGTGTTCTCAAAACCTTCATTAAAGTCTGCGAAGAAAAGATCACAATCCGTACGGAAGTTTACTGGAGGTGTATTACTACTTAAACCTTGTGTTTCGCCACAATCAGATTTAACTACTACAAAATAAGGCGTGTTGCTATCTAGCCCAGTCGCAAGCACTGAATTGGTAGAAGAAACACCATTAAATGCAGGCGCATCTACACCAACAACACTACCAGCCGTATAAATTTCCCAATTGTAAGCTTCAGCTGATGGTTCTACATCAAAAGAAAACTCAACTGAATCAGCAGTAACTTCATCAACTACTAAACCAACTGGAGGTAAACAATCTGGTAAATCAGCTGGATCTACAACCGTTACTATAAAATCTATTTTACTTCCCCAATTATACGAAGCACAAGGGTCAAGTGGAGTTACAGATGTTTCTTGTAATTGAACCCTCATTCTGTACTGACCAGGCTCAACTCCGGCTGGGATTTCGATAGTTAAATCATCACTAACGGTTACGTTAGCAGGGACTGGACTTTCAAATGTAGCAAATGTTTCATCACTATCGAAAGCAAGGTTTTGGTTAAAGTCTATCCAAACCTGACCTCTTCTTGTAAACCCAGTGTTGGCACAAGTTCCGTGAGTCACACTCATGGTGTAATCTTCACCTGCAAGAAGTAAAATTTCTAATGCAGTTTCATCCTGAACACCTGTTACTGCAGGACAGTTATCTGCTAAAATTAAAGCAGTACCGGCTTCACCTAACATTTCAAAAGAAGTAATTTGCGTATCAGCTACACTAGTTGGTCCACCTTGGCAGTAACCAGTAAAGAAACTTAATGGCTGAGAAAATTCGCCTTCGCCAAGTGCATCACAGTCTGATTTTACATATAATTGGTATGAAGTATCAGCTTCAAAACCTTCAACTGATGCACTATTGGTAGTTGAGTTTCCACTAGCAACGATATCATCATTTTCATTAGGATCACCTCCTTGTTCAACAACTACCCAGTTGTAGCTTTCAGCGTTTGGAACAGCGCTCCAACTGAATTCGCCGTCTGTTTCAGATAATCCGTCAACTGCTAAGTCTAGTGGTACATCACATGCAGGGATATCAAAATAATTGATATCATCCACTAACGAAGTTATAAAGGTTGCACCATACGTAAAACGTAATGCAAAAAATTGCTCAGCAAATGCAAAAGTAATATCACCTTGGTATTGCGTTGCTGTTGTTGTAAGTGCCCATGAGTCAAGCTCTATAAACGTATTCGGGTTTGTAGGGTCGCTCATAATACCTAATGCAACAGTTGCATTATTAGCCACTGTACTAGAAGTCCTTGCTAAGAAAGTTACTCTTTTGTTATTTTCAAACAAATCGTCCAACTGTGGAGAAATTAAAAAACGTTGTACAGCATCATTATTTCCAGATGAAACTTGAAGTTGTCTTGCTCCTTGCATAACAGGTGCAAAACCAGTAGTAACGTTAAATGCACCAGTTGTTTCTGCAGAATTTAATATAGACCAACAATCAGGTGTTGTTCCAATTGGTGTATCTTCAAAATCTTCTGAAATAGGTCCAGAAACTGCATCACAAAGCGTTTTGAAAGTTGCAGGGGCACTGTTAGCTCCTACTCCATCATCAGGACCACAATCGCCACTTACTACAACAAAGTAAGATGTATTTGGCATTAATCCTGTAGCTGTCGCAGAGTTTGTTGGAGAATTTCCGTCAACTACTGGCGAATCTTCACCTACAATTGCACCAGCTGCATAAACTTCCCAATTATAAGATACTGCATTTGGTAATGCATCCCAAGAAAAATCAACTGAATTTTGGTCGAAAGAATCAACAACAAGCCCATCGATAAAATCACAAGGAGGGGTTGCTTCATAGGAAATTTCATCTAAATAAACGGTTTGGAAATTACTTGTCCCTGTCCCTAAATTATATGAAAAACGGAAAGCAAAATGAGATTCAGTTGCAGTATCAGGGAAGTCAACTACAAAAAACTGAATAGCAGTTCCTGTTAGGGTAAACGATTCCAAACTCACAAAGGTAGTCTCATCAGCTGGATCAGACATTGTTCCTACTTCTACCATGTTTGCAGCTGTAGCTGTAGTCTGACGAGAATAAAAAGTAACTCTTCTACCGTTACTTAAATCAGTAAGTTCCGGTGAAACAAAGAAATGTTCTGTGTCGATATCGCCAGAAGAAGTTGCTTGTAACTGATTAGGAGCGCTAAAAGGTGTTCCAAAAGTAGTGACATTAAAGATGGCACTTGCTGTAGAATTTGTGATACCGTTCCAACATTCTGGAAGTGATCCTGTTGGAGTTGTACTGAAGTTTTCTAAGAAGTCTCCAGACTGTGCACCGCAATCAGTTTTAAACGAAAGTGGGCTACTAAGGTTGCCTTCTTCAGCACCGCAAACACTTTGCACATAAAATTGATAGTTAGTATTAACGTTCAAATCTGTTACCACAACTAAGGTTTGAGAGGTATTACCGTTTGCAACAGCTGTTGCAGTTTCAGGATTTGCTCCTAAATCAAATACAAACCAATCGTAAGAGTCAGCTTCCTCAACTTCACTCCAGGCAAAAGTAGCGCCTGTTGTAGATGTGTCTATTAACACTAAACCTCCAGCTGCTGGACAAGTTGGAATACAAGGTGTTAAATCTGTTGTAATTTCATAAGTTTCTATTACTGTATCACAGCCTGCTGGAATATTTCCAGTTTCTACTACATCATCACCAATACTAATTTCCCAATTTGGGCTATTATCACAAAAATTATTTTCATTCATTGTAATACTAAAAGTATAAGGTGGGCTTACTGCAATATGAGTTTGCTCATCATTGTAGGTAGAACCGTAGGTGCCCCCTGACAACACCACATCATTATTAGAATCTGTTAACTGCCAAGTAACATTGTCACCCCATGTAGAACTAAAAACTCGTACATTAATGTCGCATGCAACATCTCCAGGGTCAGTACTCGGAGTTCCGGAAGCAATTACTTCTAAGTCACGGAAACGTTTTTTAGACGGACTATCAGGCCTTGTAAAACGCAACACCATGTCGTCAGACAGAGTGGTAATTATAAAAGATGCATCCAAATAATTTGAACCTGAAGGTACTGGAGAGTTTCCTACAACAGAGAAATTATCGCCTCCATCAACGGAAACCTCAACTGTAATTGGGCCGTCAACACCACCTTCAAATTTCGCCACTCTAAAATTAACTTCAATTTGACCAAAAGCTGATGCATCAAAGCTTGGCGAAATTAATTCAGCATCTGGAGCATCAAAATTTGCATATCCTTGAGCTGCCGTTGTAAAAATGACGCCGTCGGAAGTCCATCCTGCGGGTTGTTCCCCGCTTCTAAAATCTTCGTCTATTAAAGTAGTCTGCCCTATACTTGTACCTAGCGTAAGTATAAAGGCTACTAAAAAAGACCAAACGTAATTTGTCCTCATAAAATTTATTTGTTTTTAAATTAGTGCATAAACATAGAAAGATTATTTGAATAGGCAAACATTATATTTAACTTTTTTTTAATCAAACTATCAACATATAAAAAAAAGACTATCGAGAATAAAAACTACAAAACACAATACATAAATGATGCTATTCTATTCATTACTTATAAATCCATAATATATTTTTCGATTTTATAAAGATTTTTTAATTTTCATTAATCAGCAATTTAACAGTCAATTGTAATTACTTAGCTCATTCACATTAACACATAACAAGGGTTTCAGCTAACATCCCGCGCGTACTGAACATAAATCATTCGACTTACACGACAATATATTAGTTAAGTCATTGGGTTTACTATTTCAACTACTACAGAAACAAGAATTTTTGCAAATAAAAGTTTAGTTGAGCTTGAAAATTTTCAATATTCTATATGTTACGAGGAAGGTAACATCAAGAAAAAGTTACAGGAAGAACAACAAATGAAAAAACACAATCAAAAGGGTGCTCATATTATAGTAGAGAAAGGACTGTCTCATGAATCTGATGAGTGGATTGGAGAGTATTTACCATTAGATAAGTTATAAACTTATTTATTACAAATTAAGATTGTCTATTTTTTTGTTACGCCACATCGGGCGCCACATCAAATAAAAAACCCCTGAAAATCAGGGGTTTAAGAGTAAATTTCGTGACCTCGGCAGGATTCATTTAATTCAATCTATATTAATCTGAAGATTAATTTTAATAAATCATATTTAATTGATTATTAATTATTTAAAATACTATTATTAAGATTTATGTTGTAAAAATGAAATATTTGTTTACTTTTGAAAACAATTGGGCGCCACATTGGGCGCCACATAATTTTAAAAAATAACAAGTATGTCATCAGCAAAATTAGCCATCAGGAAAAATCCTTCGGGAAGTGCAAAAATTATTTTAGTGTTTAATTATGGAAGAAAAAAACGAGTACGCTACCCTACTCAATATACGCTTGAAAATTATAAAAATTGGGACAGTACTTCAAATCAAATAAAAGTAATAAAAACAGAACCAACAGCTGTAAATACTAACTTAAACTTGAGTCTTTTTTTGAACCATGCCCAAAAACTTGTTAGAAAATACGATACTGAAGATATTGAAATTAGTGCTGATATTATTAAAAAAGATCTTGATCGGTTTTTTAAAGAAAATAAAGCAAGTAAAAAGTTAAAAAGAAAAGATGCCAATCAAGACTTTATTAAGTACTTTGAGTGGTTCCTGAAATTTTATGAACAAAATCCTAGACCGAAAACTAACAAGCCATACAATAAAGGTACGCTCAAGACACTTCGGAACACAAAAGAACTAATTCAGAAATTTCAAAAAAACAGGAAAAGACTAAGCTTCGATGATATTAATCTAGACTTTCACGCAAAGATATTGGACTACATGAGTAAAAATAACTACAGTACCAATTACAAAGGGACGGTCATTAAAAATATCAAGACAGTCGTAAATGATGCGTTTGAAAGGGACTATCACACCAATTTAGACTACAAAAAAGCTGCGTTTTCAAAACCTACAGAGGAAGTTGATAATATTTATTTGACAGAAGAGGAAATTAGGGCGATAAAAGATGCTAATTTACAAGAGATTTTAGACGCTCCTGTAGGTGGGTACTTTGACAAAGGAGAAACTAAACCAACACTTGATTATATAGGGAGGTGCCGTGACTTCTTTTGTATTGGGTGTTATACAGGTTTAAGGGTTTCAGATCAATTGAAACTAACAAAGAACAATCTCATTGAGTTTAAATTAGAAGGTAAAAAAATGAGAGCTATATCTATTAAAACACAAAAAACATCAAAGGAGGTTGAGATACCAATTAATTCTGATTTACAAAGTGTTTTAGACAGGTATGACTTAGGATTTCCCGAAAAAGTCAGCGATCAGAAAATCAATATTTATGTAAAGAAAATCGCTAAACACGTTGGCATAAATGAAATTATCGAAAAGACAACTACCAAAGGGGGAAATAGGGAAACTATAAAGCAACCAAAATATGAACTAATTTCAAATCACACTGGGCGAAGAAGTTTTTGTACAAATGCTTTTAATAGTGGATTATCTCCTAGTTTTATAATGCGAATTTCAGGGCATACCACAGAAAAGAGCTTTCTAAAATATATAAAAGCCTCTCCAAGGGACTTTTTAACTAAAATTGCCGATCATGCATTTTTTAATTAGTCATAACAACTTTAAGTTAATGTAATTGATGTGTACTAACATTTTATTTGTATAGTTAATTTTTGTATTAGTTAAAAGATACTTTTAAGTTTTTATTAAATTTATTTTAATAAATTTGATAAGTTATTAGCAAAAAAAACGTTGGTCTTTTTTGTGGAAGAACAAAATAGAATCCGTATTTTAAAAAACAAGTAAATTACTAATTTAAAGGTAGTAAGTTCTTAAATAAAAATTTTAAATTATGAAATTATCATATTTAATATCAAACACATTATTCACATTTTTTGTTGTTGTTTGTTACGGGCAAAATGAAAAAGACAGTACATTCATTGATTTACATTCGGAAAAACCAATCGAGATTCAAAAACAAATAGTACAACAAACTGATGCTCCAACTTATCAATTATTCCCAACAGAAAACACATGGACAATGTTGAAATTGAACACTAGGAACGGCATAGTAAGTCAATTACACTTTACAATATCAGATAATTTTGAAGGTGAGCTTGTGATTAATTCCTATTCACTTGTTATGGAACATGAGGAATTAAACGGCAGGTTTACAATGTACCCGACTAATAATATGTATAATTTCATTTTACTTGACCAAATAAATGGAAGAGCATGGAAAGTACAATGGAATAATGAAAGAAATAAAAGGTTTATAAGACGCATCTACTAATATTAATATGTTACTTAAAACTTAAGTTAATATTTTTACGCTTTATGCAAAATAGTACTTAACCTTAAAAAATTAAGATTTCCTCTAATTTTAGCCTCCTATTGCACACTTATGATATAAACATCACTAGATAATAACAGAAATACTACATAACCTGTATTTATAATTACAAAACTGATATAACACTTAAAGCGTGCCCTTCAATGATCAATACATATCATGAGTATTTAAGCTTATAACTTACTCGCTTACAGCGTTATTCATTTCATAATAAAAATCCGAAAGTTGGATTAATCTGAATATTTACGAGTTTATAAACTCGAGTTATTGAGCTTAATAAGTTTTTTTGATGCATATTTGTAGATATATTCTAGTTAGGTGTTATGCTAAAGAAAAACCAACATCAATGAGAAATTTTAGTGGATACGAAAAAAAAATAATCCAAGAAATAGTAAAAACGGACTTACAAAAATCTAATGTTCTTGATTTTATATCTAACATTACATTGATTGATAGAGGCATTCAATTAAAACATAAAGAAAAAGAAATTACACTAATTTGTTATAAATCAGACAAAAATGTGCTAAATGAGTTTTTCGAAACTTTGTTTTTAATAAAATATTTGGAACGAAATTATTTAATATTTATTCATAGCAATTATTCCTCTCCCAATGAAGGTAATTATATTTCAAAGAATTTAGGCTACGACACAATCATAAAAAAAGAATCAGAATTAAATTTTCATCCGATTCCTACAAATATCTTTGACATTATTTCTGATTACAGTAAAGGTTATTTATTTGTTGGAACAGAATTAAAAAAACTTGTCGAGAATAAATTTAAAACAAATGAACAAATTCATCACGAAACAGAAATAGCTGAATCTCGAAAACAAACAAAAATATCACGAAATTCCTTTTACATTGCTTTAGTTGCTTTATTGTTTTCATTATCAGCACCGTTTATTTTCGATACGAAATTTGATGAAAATCAATTAGACTCTATCAAAAAGGAAATTAAAAATAATTCATCGAATGAAATTCAAGAATTAGAAAAAATTCGTGAAGAATTAAAAGCAATACCTGATTCAATTGCGATAAAAGCACAAACACCTAACAGCGTGTATGAAAAATAGCGGGTTCAGTGCCAAATCAAAAGTTAGTACTTTAAATAATAGTCAGTGCCAAACTGAAAGTGAAGTGCCTTTTAATCCGCTACTTCTCATACACGCAAACCGTTGGCAACCATATGAAAAACACCATTATAATCATATTGCTTTTTGTTTTCGGAACAGTCTTTTCACAAGTTGGCTGTAAAGATTATAAGGAAAACTATATTCCTAAAAATCTGAACGATGCAATTGAATATTTGACTTGCGTATGGTCGGAATCTGATAAAACGGAATTCAAAAACAAAGAAGAAAACGATGCTGTAACCGAATTACATTTTGGAACTGGAATGGGAATAAGAAATGGTTGGCAGTTATGGAAAGGCAAAAACCGAATATCAAGATTTTTCAAATCAAAAGGAATTTCTCATCCAGACGATATGTCTTCAATAATTTTGACTTCTTTTCACAGAGACTTAAACAACAAACCTATTGAGTTGAACGAACAAATAAAATATTACAAATCGTATTGGGACGAAATAAAAAATCAAAAGAAAAACCTAAGGAAAAAGTTTAAAGAATTAGAAATTGGAACTGTAGTTCAAGTTGCCTTTTCTGGAAGTTGGCGATATGATGGAACGGACACGACTACTTTGCATAGTTATTTATATACAGTAGATGATTCAAGAGATTTTGAATGTTTAATAGAGGGAAAGTCATTGAAAAAACAAAGAATAAAAAACGATATAATTTAACCATAGAAATTACAAATTGCGATTCCTGTAAGTATATAAATCCAGTTTTCAATAAAAAGGAAGTTGAGATAGGAAAAACATTAGTAGTAGATATGGCTTATGAAAAAGTAATAATTAAATAAATACTATTGTCAAAAGCACCTATTCGCAAGTTGGGGTACAGTGCTTCGAATGAAAAATAAGTGCTAAATTTGAAGTGTAGTTCTTCATGGGAAAGTTTGTTGCTAAAATGCCACACCTGAGTGTAGCTGTAAAACGTTGTAAAACATTTGTTTAAAAATCGAAAACATTGAATAAAGGAAGTAAATTGGCATTTATCGGAATTACTATAAACCTAATGATTGCTGGAACCATTATCATTTTAATGTTTGGGAAATTTAGTGATTTGATAGACATTATATCTAATTGGCCATTAAATTTAGGTATTGGAATTACAGCACTTTATTTTTCTGGGAATTTTATAGGAAATAAAATGGAAATTTTAATTAACCATAAAAAATGGAACTCTATTTTAGTTGGAATATTTGGATTATTAGCAATTCTGTTAATTGGAATATTTTTTGGTTCTACTGTTGGTTTTTTACAAGAAGGAATTGAAAATATTGAACGACAAAATGGTCTAAGAAATGCCTTATTTGATTATTACATAAAACCATTATTTTGGATAATTTTATTTGGAATAGTACCAACAATTATAGTCGGTGGAATAATTGGCTGGAAAATAAAAACATTAGATTAAACAAGAACACCTTATACTTTAGCTCCTAATAAGTTCAAAAACTAAGTCTATAAACAAACTTATATTGCTTACATCTTAAGATTATATAACTATATCGAAAAAAGAAAATAAAAAAATGGAAACACTTAAAGAGCTAACTAAATTAGTTGAAAAATATGATTTAAACGGTTGTTTTGAAACTTCAAAAAAGCAAAGGCTTTCTGAAATATTTGGCAATAAAATTCCTGAGGAATTAGACCACTACGGAGTATATTTTTTTACCGATGAACTAGATAAAGATGAAATTGTTTACATAGGCAAAAACGGCACTTTAAAAAATGATGGAAAATTCGGTAATCATACATTGAAAAAAAGGATTATGCAAGGAAAGTTAAAAACAGAGTGGTTAACAGAAAAAAGCTACAAAGTATATTGGTTTGTTACTGTTAAAAAAGGTTCTGAAATTTCTCCTAAAAATATTCCTGGGTTTGTCGAGTCTAAACTCCTCAAAAAATACTTCCAACTAGAGGGTAGACTTCCTAAGTACAACAATAGTTTTTGACAAATTAAATCTAACCAAAAACTTGAAATCGAACACCGCTTTTGAGTGAATTTTACTTACAAAGTAGAACAGAAAATATATAGTAAATGTACGAACTAAAAAAAGATATACTTAACTACATAGAGTTTAAGATTAAGCCATTTTACCATTCTGATGCCGAATATGGCAAACATAAAATCAACTATGTTATTACTAAAACAAAAGAGCATGATTGTATAGATTTTTTAGTTTTTCAAGAGTTTTTTATCTTTCCTCCTACTCATTTGAGAATTGACGCAAATGGAAATCTATGTGAACTTGAAAATTTTGAATGTTCTATATGTTACGAGGAAGGTAACATCAAAAAAAAATTACAGGAAGAACAAAAAATGAAAAAACACAATCAAAAGGTTGCTCATATTTTAATAGAGAAAGGACTAGCTCATGAATCTGATGAGTGGATTGGAAAGTACTTGAATCCTGCAAACGATTAAAAGAATAGTTAAGCTGGAAAAAAGAGATTTTCTGAATAATGCTTTGATTTGAAGAGAAATGACGAGATAAGCGCTATTTAGCAAAATAATAGTCAATTTTGCTCTAATTAAACAAGTAATATTTTTCTTACAAAAAATCACAGCAAATTGCGACAAAAAACAACAAATCACCTTTTATCATGCAATAAAACAACTACTAAGGGTTGTATATATGTGTTTTGAATGTTAATTCACTTCACGTACTACGTTAAAAGTGTATATTTTAGAAAACCCAAACCACACTCAAAGCCTGCCCTTTTAGCGTTACATCGAAAAAAATTAAGACACGAAAAAGATATCCTCCAAGCGCCTCCTCCCCTACACCAATTTACACTTAGAGCGTCATGAGTTATTCGCTTAAAGCGAAGGTCAAAAATATACTAACAAACACTATAAGCGTCCCCTTCAAAGGTCAAATACATATTTTGACTATCTAAGCTTATATTTTAATCGCTTACAGCGTAATTCATTTCATAATAAAAATCCGAAATTGCAATTTATATGAAGATTTACTAGTTTATAATTTACCCTTATTTATTATAATATATTTTTTTAATGCATATTTGTGAATTATACTAGTTTTATTTGATATTGACTCAATTATAGAAAATGACTGAATTACACAAATTAGAAATATATGATATTGACATTTTAAAATCATTCATTGAAAATGAAATAGAAGAATCAATACATATTGAGTTCAAATCTGGAGATGCTCTTTCAAAAAATGACTCAAAGAAAAAAGAAGTTTCCAAAGATGTTGCTGCATTCGCAAATTCAGATGGTGGTATTATAGTGTATGGAATATCTGAAAAAAACCACAAAGCAGATAGTTTCGCCTACGTAGATGGAAAAATTTACACTAAAGAATGGTTAGAGCAAATTATAAGCACAACTATTAGACGAAATATAGACGGATTAAAAATTTTTCCCATACGTAACAATAATAACATAAAAGAATCTATTTATGTAGTTCAAATTCCTATAAGTATAGACGCACCTCACTTAAGTAGAGACAATAGATTTTATAAAAGATATAATTTTGAATCAGTGCCTATGGAAGAATATGAAATAAGGCAATTATATGGCCGCAAAGTTAAATCTGAATTACAATTAAGTGGATATTCTATCAATTTAAAAGAAATTGGAGAGGAAGAAACAACATTCACTTGTGAAACAGGTGTTTACAATGTTGGCGAAAAATATGAGAATGACTATAAGGTTAATATATATTTAGACAACTTCAATAAACATATTAATGTTAATTGGAGAGCTGATGGAGTTGGTCGTAATTATGATTACACAAGATTGCTAAAGGGTGAAACTCTTAAAATAACAAATAACTCTTTACCTACAATATATCCTGGAGAAACGATAAATGCGATTCGCTTCAACTTTGAAGTTAGAAATGAAAATATCTTGGAAGCATTTGAAGAATTAAAAATCAGATTTTGGCTTTTTTACCCAAATGGAAAGGATGAAATGGAAACTGATTTAAAGGAATGGAGTGAAAAAATAATGAAAGAAATTGAAGAAAAAATAACAGGTACCAATAGCAGTATATAGCAATGGTAGGGGCTAAGTGCTGAAACGAGAAGTTTAAGCTTTTTTATTAACTTTGAAAACTGAAACGAAAGTGAATTGCTATTTTGCCCGCCACTGTAGCAAGCCACGAGACGTTGTGCTCAATTAAAACAAGACTATGAAATACATTCAACCTGAAGTATATGGCAATTCATTTACGTGTCCTCATTGTGGAGCGATAGCAAAACAAGATTGGTGGCATAGAGCTTGGGACTCTAGGAACTTGACAAATGAAATACATAACCCAATTAGAGTTGGTAGATGCCAACACTGTAACGAAAGCTCATTATGGGTAAATAAGAAAATGTACTATCCCGACACAGGAAATGCACCATTTCCAAATCCCGAAATGCCAGAAAGTGTATTAAAATTATATAGGGAAGCTTCCGCAATCCATACTAAATCTCCTCGTGGAGCTGCAGCTCTTCTTCGATTATCGATACAGGTTTTATGTAAAGAATTAGGTGAGCAAGGAAAAAACATAAATACAGACATAGGAAATCTTGTAAAAAAAGGACTTCCTTCTATTGTACAACAATCTCTTGATATAGTTCGCGTAACAGGAAATGATGCTGTACATCCAGGTCAAATTGATACTGATGACCCAAATACTGTTGGACAACTATTTGACTTAGTCAATGTAATTGTAGAGTATATGATTGCTCTTCCTAAAAAAGTGAGCGGAATTTACCAAGGTTTACCTACTGATAAAATGAAAGGAATTCAAGATAGAGACAAAAAATAAAAAATTATGTACATACCGGTATCTATGGAGCTAATATTGATTAGATTTAACTACTACGACAAAAGACACATTTTGCCCTTAATTCTAAATTTCTCTGAGCTTCCAAAGCGTTATCAGGAAAATAAAATAGTACAAGAAATTGTTGATAGTCTTAAAAACACTGATGGAATAGAAAAAGTTGAAATCATAGGTGGTGGTATTAACGAGTATGCTGAATTATCAAAAGTAGTTGATGATATTATAGGAGAAGTAAATCAAAAGGTACAATTCGTCAATTTCTACAAAAAAGACTATTCAGATGAATCTGACATTGATTACGAATACTTTGGGTTTAAAAATATAAAATACAAACCTGCTTTCTCTTTTGCTGTAAAAGTTCTCTCGGACAATTCAAATCCTGACTTCATTGGTGACTTTTCTTTACCAATAATATTGATGGATTAATAAGGAAAGTGAAAAATAACTGAGCACAACATCTGCTATAAGAAATGGCGGGGACAACGCTTGCCGAAAATTAAGTGATTTTAGCTATCTTCGTGCTTAATCGAAAAATAACATATTAAAAACCACCACTACTCATACATGTAACCGTTACCAACTCCAAAAACCTAAACTAATATCTGATTAAATAATTTAACCCAATAACCGCACCCTTAAAGCGCCTCCTCCCCTACACCAACTTACAATACAAGCGTACACGATCAAACACTATTAGCGTAAACTAAAACAAAATTATTCACGCTCATAGCGTTTAGAATATATCGAGTGATTCTCACTTAAAGCGTAAAATCAAACTAGGTTAAAATTAAAACTTAACTGCTTCTAACAACTTTCATTAATTTTTGCTAATTTAGAAGCTTGCTAAAACTAATTCCAAGCTAATGGCATTTAATGAAGATTCAAGGGTTAAAATCCCATCTATATTACACTTAACAAGATTGGGTTACACTTATTTATCGCTAAAAAATTGCGCTTGGGATGAGAATACCAATATTTTTACTGACATCTTCTTAGAAAGCTTACAGCGAATAAACCCCGATTTAGATGAAGATCAAGCGAAGAGAGTTTTCAACGAGGTGAAGCTTTTACTTGATAATGAAGATCTAGGTAGAGCTTTTTATGAACGTTTGACTCAAGAAACAGGGATTCAACTTATCGACTTTGAAAATTTTGACAACAATAGTTTTCATGTAGTCACTGAATTGACTTATAAAAATGGTGAAGAAGAATTTCGACCCGACATTATTACGCTTGTCAATGGACTTCCACTTTCTTTCATAGAAGTAAAAATACCCAATAATAAAAACGGTGTGATTGCTGAACGCAACCGCATGAAAATCAGGTTTAGTAACAAAAAGAACAGACGCTTTGTAAACATAACTCAGTTGATGGTTTTTTCTAACAATATGGAATACGATTCAACTGATACTGATACCATTCAAGGTGTATTTTACGCCTCCCCTGCTTATGGCAAACCAGTTTTCAACTACTTCAGAGAAGAAGAAGAGTTTGATTTGGGTAAGTTATTAAAACCCGAAGATGAAACGGCGGAAGATTTCATTCTGAAAGACAACAACTTAGTCGTTATCAAAAACAGCCCTGAATTTCTTACTAACAAAGAACCAAATACACCTACAAACCGAGTATTGACGTCGCTTTATGCGAAAGACAGGTTACGCTTTATATTGAAGTACGCTATCGCTTATGTAAAAGAAAGCACAGGCTTACAAAAACATATAATGCGCTATCCACAGCTTTTTGCTACCAAAGCTATTGAACAAAAATTGGAGGAAGGCATCAAAAAAGGGATTATTTGGCATACACAGGGTAGCGGAAAAACAGCGCTAACCTATTTCAATGTAAAGTTTCTTACAGATTACTTTCAAAAAAGAAATACCATACCAAAATTTTACTTTGTTGTAGATAGGTTGGATTTATTGACACAAGCTAAGCGAGAGTTTTCTGCACGAGGTTTAGTGGTTAATACTATTGGTTCCAGAACTGAGTTCATTAAGGATGTAAAATCAACTGCTGCTGTGAGAAATGAGCGTGGTAAAACTGAAATAACTGTAGTCAATATTCATAAATTTTCTGAGGAATCTACCGTTGTTTCTGAAAAAGATTACGACATAAACGTTCAGCGAATTTACTTTTTAGATGAAGTACATCGAAGCTATAATCCTGAAGGAAGTTTCCTTGCCAATTTAGAAACTTCAGATAAAAATGCTATTAAAATTGGACTAACAGGAACACCGCTTTTAGGAACAGATTATAATTCTAAAACACTCTTTGGAGACTACATACACAAGTACTATTATAACGCTTCAATTGCAGATGGTTATACTTTACGCTTGATTAGAGAGGAGATTTCAACAGAATATAAAATGATTCTTGCAGAAGCTTTAAAAAATATTGAAATCTTAGAAGGTCAAATTTCAAAGGAAAAAATTTATGCCCATACGAAGTTTGTGCAACCTATGCTTGATTTTATTATAAACGACTTTGAAAATTTTAGATTTACTAACAATAACGATTCAAGCGTGGGCGCTATGGTCGTATGCGATAGTTCTAATCAAGCAAGGGAGCTTTACAGATTATTTGATTTAAAAATAAACGCTGAAGATTATACTGAAGAAGATGAAGTGCAACAAGCCGCTGAGCCAAGTGATAAGTATAAAGCAAAACGCAAAGATGAATTAAAAGTAAAATCTGCCGCCTTGATCCTTCATGACGTTGGAACGAAAGATGAAATTAAAGAAAAGGTTGAAGCTTTTAAAGAGGGTAAAATTGATTTCTTGTTTGTGTATAATATGCTTCTTACAGGTTTTGATGCAAAACGATTAAAAAAACTATACATAGGCAGGCTAATCAAAAAACATAACCTCCTACAAACACTTACTCGAGTAAATAGAACCTACAAAGATTACCGCTATGGATATGTAGTTGATTTTGCAGATATTCGAGAAGAATTTAACAAGACGAATAGAGACTACTTTAATGAGTTACAAGGTGTTTTAGGTGATGAAATGGAGCATTACAGCAACATTTTTAAATCACGTGAAGAAATTGAAGAAGAAATTGCTGAAATAAAAGAGGTATTATTTCATTTTGAAACGCACAATAAGGAAATTTTCCAACAACAAATTAGCGAAATTTCGGATAAAAAAGAACTCGCTAAACTAGTAAAAGCTTTAGACCATGCAAGAAGCTTGTACAACATGATTCGCCTATTTGGACACTTCGATTTATTAGAAAAAATCGATTTCAAAACATTAAATCGATTGAGTATAGACTCTAAAAAAAGACTCGATTTCCTTCACTCAAAAGATGCCGTTGAAAAAGAAACAGAAACCACTAACCTACTTAACGTAGCTTTGGAGGATATTGTTTTTCAGTTTACTAAGATTAGACAAGAGGAACTGATTTTAGCCGATCAATTAAAAGATACACTGAGAAGAACGAGAGAAGAACTAGCAGGTAACATCGATAAAAAAGACCCTGAATTTGTGAGTTTGTACCAAGAATTGGAAAAGCTTTTCAAAAAGAAAAAACTGAATGAAGTGACCCAAGAAGAGATGAAAGCCAATATTGGTACATTGAGAGACATTCACGAAAAAATCAAGGAATTAAATAGGAGAAATAACTTATTGAAGGAAAAGTACGAAGGCGACCAAAAATACTGTAGAATCCACAAGCGCTTAAAGGAAAAAGGAGGCTTTACGCAACTAGAATCTAAGCTTCATCAAGCATTAATGGCAGTAAAAGAAAGTGCCGATTTACAAATCCTTCAAAATCATCATATTCTACAAAATGAAGGGTATCTTAATAGAATGATGATAAAGCTAATTATCGACCAATTTGTAAAAGAAAACAATATCCAACTAAACGCCGAAACCTCTAAATTCATTAATAATTTAGTAGTTCAGGAATATGTAAAAGAGTTTACTAATCAAATAGCTTAAAAACAGCATATTATACATGACTAAAAACATACAATTTCAAACAAAAGTAAAAAGCTTAATAGACGACCTTAAAGGGATTTGTTCTAATTACGGTTTAGGGAATGATGGCGATGAATACAAAATCATTACCCAAGTATTTTTGTACAAATTTTTAAACGATAAGTTTTCCTTTGAAATCAAAAAACTAAATGAAAGCTTAACTGAAAAGTCTGCTAAAGAATGGCATGCAGAACTAAAAGCCATGCCAGAAGATGAATATGAATTTTTGACTTATCAATTAGGCGCTAACACGGCAGTTTTAAAGCCACACCATTTCATCGAGCATTTGTTTGATATACAAAACACACCTGATTTTGCTAAAACATTTGACGATACCATGATGGATATTGCTATCCAAAACAATGAAGTATTTTCGGTAAAAACAACAGGTGGTTCAAAAGAAGCCTTGTTTGAACGCATTAGCGAAATCGTTGAAACTTCCGAGAGAAATGCCTTTTGCAAAGCCATTATCAACAAATTAGTTGCCTTTAGTTTTGAAGAAATTTTTGACGAAAAATATGATTTTTATGCTACTATCTTTGAGTATTTAATCAAAGATTACAACAACGATAGCGGTGGTACCTATGCCGAATATTACACGCCACATGCGGTAGCCAAAATTATGGCTTCCATTATGGTAGATGAAGATGAAAACGTGCAAAATGTAACTTGTTACGACCCAAGTGCGGGATCGGGGACACTTCTAATGAACCTTGCACATGCCATTGGTGAAGATAAATGTACCATTTATTCGCAAGATGTTTCAAAAAAATCATCGAAGCTCTTACGCCTGAATTTGATTTTAAATGGCTTGGTACATTCACTTCAAAACATCATTCGGGGAAACACCATTTTATCTCCTTACCATAAAAATGAGGAAGGCGAGCTAATGAAATTTGATTACATCGTTTCTAATCCACCCTTTAAGTTAGACTTTAGTGAATACCGAGACGATTTGGACACCAAAGCCAATAACGAGCGTTTTTTTGCAGGTATCCCAAACGTACCAAAAAAGAAAAAGAGCGCTATGGCAATCTACGATCTGTTTTTGCAACACATCATGTATTCGCTTAGCGAAAAAGGTAAAGCGGCAATAGTTGTTCCTACAGGATTTATTACAGCACAATCGGGTTTGGATAAAAAAATTAGAGAGCGCATGGTAAAAGACAAAATGTTGGCAGGTGTGGTGAGTATGCCGTCCAATATTTTTGCTACTACAGGAACCAATGTTTCTATTGTGTTTTTGGACAAACAAAACGATGGCAAAGTGGTTTTGTTAGATGCTTCTAATTTAGGCGAAAAAGTAAAAGAAGGCAAAAACCAAAAAACAGTTTTAAGCGCCGATGAAGAACAGAAAATAATTGACACCTTTAACAACAAAGAGGCAGTAGATGACTTTTCGGTTGTAGTAGAATATGACGAAATAAAAGCTAAAAACTACTCCCTAAGCGCAGGACAATATTTTGAGGTCAAAATTGAATATGTGGATATTACCGCTGAAGAATTTGAAACGAAGATGAGCGATTTTGAAACCGACTTAAGCGAGTTGTTTGCGGAGAGTAGTCGGTTGGAAAGTGAGATAAAAAGTAATTTGAAAAAGTTGAAGTATGAGTCTTAATTTTGATTCGTTAATTCTACAAGTTGAAAGCATTCACTTTGAAAGTCAAAAGTATGCTTCACAGCAAATCAATTTTTCGCTTACTATGCGGAACATACTTATTGGTTATTACTTAGTAGAATACGAGCAGAAAGGCTCAGATAGAGCAAAGTATGGGAATGAAACCATCCAATCTTTAGCCAAGCGCTTAAAGCACCTAAAAGGAATTTCAAAAACACAACTTTACAGGTTTAGAGACTTCTACTTGACCTATCCACAAATTTTTATTGCGGTAACAAAAAAACTAGAATCAACGCAGTTAGCATTAAAAGGAAAATTCCCAACAGCGTCGGGAATATCTGTAGATGAATCAAACGATGCATTGTATATAGCTCCTGAAGAACTACTAAATAGCTTAAGTTTTTCACATTTTATTGAGTTAATCAATATTAAAGATTCACTCAAAAGAAAGTTCTATGAGGTACAAACCATAAAAAACAATTGGGCGGTACGTGAGTTAGGAAGAGCAATTAACACGATGCTTTATGAACGCACAGGCTTATCAAAAAACAAACAAGAGCTACTTAAAAATTTTTCGAGCAATCAACAACAAAAAGCAGAAGAGATTCTTAGAAATCCTTATGTGTTAGAATTTATGGGCTTAGAAGAAAAGCCAAGCTATACTGAATCTGACTTAGAAAATGCTATTATTAATCATTTGCAAGATTTTCTAACTGAATTAGGAAGAGGCTTTTGTTTTGAAGCCAGACAAAAACGAATTAGTTTTGACAATACCCATTACCGTATAGATTTGGTCTTTTACCACCGCATATTAAAATGTCATGTGCTCATTGATTTAAAAATCGGCAAGTTTGATCACGCAGACGCAGGACAAATGAATTTATACTTGAATTACTACCGAAAAAATGAAATGACCGAAGGAGATTTTCCTCCTGTTGGAATCATTTTATGCGCTAGTAAAAACGATGCTTTGGTAGAATATACCACGACAGGCTTATCCAACGAAATTTTTGTTTCAAAATACATGGTAGAATTGCCAAGTAAAGAAGTGCTTGAAGCCTTTATAGAAAAAGAATTGAAAGAAAATAATGAGAGGTATGAAGACGATAATGGATAAACGTGTGGATTTGAATTTGAAACGCATAAATATGATGAGCATATTCAAACAGCTTCTTTTTCAAGATTTGGTTAGTAAATATAACCGATTTAAGCGAGTTTTTTTAGAAAGTAGTCGGTTGGAGAGTGAGATTAAAAGTAATTTGAAGAAACTCAAACATGGATAATTTTTTATTAGAAGATTTAATAAACATTCACAACGGCAGAAAATATAATCATCTTTCTATTGGTGAAATACCACTTTTTGGTAGTGGTGGAATAATGTCTTACGTTGACGATTATCTTTATGATGGTAAAGCAATATTACTTCCTAGAAAAGGAACACTTGATAATATTATGTTCTCAGATGGCAAATTATGGACTGTTGATACAATGTATTTTTCAACTATCAAAAACACTGAAGTAGTAGATCCTTTTTATCTATATAATTATTTAAAACTCCTTGATTTAAGACATTTGGATTCTGGTTCAACTTTACCAAGTATGACCAAGACAGCATACTCTAAAATTCCTGTCAAGCTTCCTAATATTAAAAAACAAAAACAAATCGCCAAAGTTTTATCGGATTTAGACGCCAAAATAGAAGTCAATAACCAAATCAACGCCAAGCTAGAAGCCATGGCAAAAACCCTATATGATTATTGGTTTGTTCAGTTTGATTTCCCTAGCCCCCCAACCCAAGAAGGGGGAGAAAAAGTAGGAAAGCCCTACAAATCCTCAGGTGGTAAAATGGTGTATAATGAGGAATTGAAACGGGAGATTCCTGAGGGGTGGGAAGTGAAGAGTTTGGTTGATATTGCTAATTTCAAAAATGGCATAGCATGTCAAAAATATAGACCTATTGAAGCAGATAAATATCTAAAAGTAATAAAGATAAGAGAAATGCGAGATGGGTTTACGTCAAACACAGAAAGAGTAAGAGATGATTTATCAAATGATATAATCATAAATGATGGAGATATTCTTTTTTCTTGGTCTGCATCATTAATAGTTCAGATTTGGGCTGGTGGTAAAGGAGCTTTAAATCAACATATTTTTAAAGTAACATCTGATAGTTATCCTAGAAGCTTAGTGTACTTTGAAACTCTTGAATATTTAAAATATTTTCAAAGAGTAGCAGAATTAAGAAAGACTACAATGGGACATATAACTAAAGAACACTTAGTTGCTAGTAGAATATGTGTCCCACCAAAAAATAAACTTAATGACTGCTTGAATCAAATCGATAAGATTTTAGACAAAATTGTAATTAATAAAAAGCAAAACCAAAAACTTGCTGAATTACGGGATTGGTTATTACCGATGTTGATGAATGGACAAGTCACCGTGAATGAAGCTAAGGAATATGTCAATGGAGAAAGTGAGTTGGGGATGGTTGCGGAGGATAAGTTAGAAATATGAAAATACAATGATAAATGATTAAATATGGACATCAAAGTACCTTTACCTTTTGAAATATGCTTACATGATGAAGTCATGAAAGAGCCTATTGATTACTTGGAAGGTATTCCTAAATCATTCTTAATCAGTACAGCTATATTATTTCTAAGTTATGAATCAGTTAATTCTAAATATGATAGTTTAAATGGTTTTTTAAATGGTTTCTTTTGTTCAGCAAATAAGCCATTTGTTAGAAGAATCCTAAGCAATATTATTAAATATGAAAAAAATAAAGGTGATAGAAAGTTAGAAATCAAAAAATATGTTGTTCATCAAAAATTAGCAGACTTAGAGTTGTTAAAAATAGTTTTTAATAGCTCAAAAGAAAACGGACATGTATCAAAGTCAAACATTAAAGAAATTGAAATCAGAATTTTCAAAGCTTACGTTGCAATAAACCAAAAATTAGGCGAAAAATCTAAACATATAAAACCTCCTGAAATAATTAAAAAGCCTGCTGATATTGCAGAATTTTTCTTTTTATTAAACTTAAATTCATTTGATTTAAATAATTACAGACTATTAAAGATAATCATCACTCAATATTACAAGGGTTGTTTATTTTTAAAATTCTTAAAAAACTGTAATGAGACCAAAAAACTAATTGAAAAATTTAATCATTTTTATAAAGTTGATAGCATTGAAAGATACCTTTCTTATCTTTCAATTATTCATTTAAAACTAATCGAAAATGGACAAATCACACATGTTGATATTCCTGATTATAAAATCTTTGATTTCTACCAAAAACACTCCCTATCGAATATTTCAGAAATAAATTTAATCGATTATAATGATATTAGAAGTAAACCATTTGTAACGAGTCTTGAGAAGGACAAAAATAGAGTTACCGTAGTAGATTCGCTTCTTACAGCTGAAATGTTTTACAACGGGTTATATTTTAGGTTAAAAAAAATAAATGATAATTTATCAAAAGGTAAAGTTGATCTAATGAGATTAAAAACACAAGAGTTTTCTGAAAAGCTTTTATTCAAAGAAACCATTAGTTCAATATTTGGAAAAAGATATATACAGTTCTCATGTGAGCAAATTGATGATTCAATGGATGGTGGCATTGATTATTATGTAAGAAATGGTAATAAAGTATTTCTATTTGAGTCGAAAGATATTTTTTTAAGTTCAGAATCAAAGGTTTCATTTGATATTGAAAAAGTAATTGAAGAAATTAAAACTAAACTTTACTATGATGAATCTAAAAACAAGAACAAAGCTATCCTACAGCTATCTAACTTTATTGAAAAAATCATAAACTTTCAATTGCCCTTCGATAAAAACTATAAGGTTAATTCTTTAAAAATTTACCCAATAATAGTTGTTCATAGTAGAGTTTTTAATGTTCCAGGCTTAAATGTTATTTTACAAGATTTATTTAAAAAGACTATTGGAGAAAAGTTTAAGAATTTTAAGGGGAAAATTAACGAACTTGTTTTAATTGATATTGATACTTTGATTTATAAAAGAGAGTTCTTTGAGTCAAAAAAAATAAATTTTGAAAATTTATTAAACGAATATTCTAAGCAGATAATAGTTCCTGCATTTCAAGTTCATAAAATTATATCTAGAAAAAAGGCAGAAAAATCAATAACATCATTTAGTCATTTTTTTGAAAATAAAATCCATAGTTTGAATAAAAAACAATTAACTGAATTCATTGCAACAGTGGCTAAAGATGTATTACCTGAAAACTAAAAATTATGGAAAATATACTACTAATAGGAAATGGTATTAACAGACTAAAAGATCAAAACTCATTAGAATGGAGTGACTTACTAACTAAGTTGAGTACTGATTATGCAATAACAGTGGACTTAAAAAATCCGCTCAAGCCCTTTCCTTTAAGTTTTGATGAAATGACAAATCTAAAAGCAGGAAATAACAGTTTTGAAAATAAAATCAGAAATCTTAAACAAAAAATTAATAACTCCTTTTTTGAACTTGCCAATCAAAATGGTGATACGTGGCACAATGATTATCACTTAAAGTTTTTAGAACTAGAGCATATAAACACCTTACTTACTACTAATTATGATTATGGTTTTGAAACCGCTATAGAAAACGAATTTTTAAAGCAAAAGGTAGATTTAGCAATTGACAAGAATGAAAGCATACATAGTACAAAAAGATGCTACAAAATTCAAAACAAAAAAATATGGCATATACATGGAGAATTAACTAACAATAGAAATTACAAATCTAGTATTATTAAAAATTATCCTGAAGAAAGTATTATGATAGGTTTTGGACACTATGCAAGATATCATAATAAAATAATGAATTTAATTAATGGTAAATCTGTAGCAGAAAAATTACAACATAGTGAAGTAAAAGAATGGCCTTTTTACTTTTTTAATTCGAACATACATATTATTGGTTTTGGATTAGATTTTAGTGAAAGTCATATTTGGTGGCTACTACAAAAAAGGAAAGAATTTCTTCACAGAGGTATTTATATTAAAAATAATATTTGTTTCTATCATTTAGAATCAGAAAGAAGTAGTGTTCAGTTGAATTTTAAAGATGAAGAAGAATATTTCAAAAAAGTTAAATCTGAAATAAACCTTAGTAAAACAAAAGCAAAAATTGAAGTTTTAAAATCTCTTGGGGTTAAAATTGAATCAATAACTTGTAATTCTGATGGTAATGAAAAATACACTGAGTTTTATGATAAAGTATTAGATAAATTAAATGAGCAACTTTTAAAATAATAAAGCAATAGAATTATCATGGAAAACAAAGAATCAGTTCAAAAAATCAACAAACTATTTCTGATAGGCAACGGTTTGGACTTAGCTTTAGGGTTAGAAACTAGCTATACCGATTTTATGTTTTGGCTTCTTAAAAAACGTTTAGTTGAAACGGCTGAGAATTATGGTGAACAATATGCTTCAAGAAAATACCGTGGTAAATATGACAACTTCTTTAAACGATATGACCGTTTAATTGTTTACGGTTTTTCTTCAAATGAACTTTTTGATGTTCTATTTAATGAAGATTATGATGAAATCCCAAACAAAATTAAATCGGCTGAAGATTTAGAAAGTTTATTAGAAGTCATTGAAAATTACGATATTTCAATTAAACCAAAATATGAAAGGATGCTCTTTTCATCAATATATCATCAATGCGACTTAGGATGGGTCGATATAGAAGAAACATACTTCGGACTAATCCAAAGTATATTGAATGTTTCAAAAAAAAATCATGTTCGTGAAACAGTTAAAGAACTTAATGATGAGCTTGAATTAATTGCACGTGAGCTTGTAGCTTATTTAGCTATTATAGATACGAATATAGATAATTATGCTTCAAATAAACTTATTGGTAGATTTATTGATGAAATTCATCCAGATGAAATAATAGGCTCAAAAAGCCATAATACAATTGAAATTGACAAATTATACTTTTTAAATTTCAATTATACCAAGTCATTACATAATGTTCTTCTTTCAAACAAAAAAATATATGAAAAATCTGTATTAAACCATATTCATGGTAGCTTAGATAACTACGATAGCATAGTTTTTGGTTATGGTGATGAAATGCATGAATATTATAAAGTTTTAGAAGATTATCGTGATAATGAGTTTTTAAAACACATTAAATCCTTTCGTTACTTTCAAAACAAAAATTATCGAGACTTACTTCGTTTTTTAAACAGTAGTCCTTTTCAAGTTTGTGTATATGGTCATTCTTGTGATGTATCAGACCGAGTAATGCTAAATGAGATTTTTGAGCATGAAAATTGCGTCTCGATAAAGATTTATTTCTATAAAGATAAACATGGTAATCCTGATTTTACACAAAAAACCATGAACATCTCCCGTCACTTCAATTCCAATAAACTAATGCGTAAAAAAATAGTCGAGTTTAATCCTGATAATGAAATACCACAAATAAAAAAATAACCAAAATGATCGCAACCCAACTCCCCATCAACGACTTTTTAAAAGCACAGAATGTGCAATTTATAATTCCTGTATATCAACGTAATTATGACTGGACGGTGACCGAATGCAGGAAACTTTTACGAGATATTTTAGAGGTAAGTCAGGAAGAACGTATTTCTCATTTTATTGGGAGTATTGTATTCATTCACGAAGGTGCTTACAGCACCAAAGAAGTAAAAGAATTGGTAATTATAGATGGACAACAACGCTTGACAACGCTCAACATCTTATATGTCGCATTATACCGATTCGCTAAAGAGAATAACAGAAATGAAGCAGAAATGCTCTACAATTTGTATTTAACTAATCAATACGTTCAACAAGAATCCAGTAAACTTAAGTTGAAGCAAACCGATAGTAATTCAATGGCATTTAAAGCCATTATGCACCAAACCGAAGCTACTTATGACGGTTATTCTAACGTAATTGAAAACTTCAACTTTTTTCTGAAAGAAATAACCGAAGATAATTTTTCTCAAATTCTGAATGGCTTACGGAAACTGATTTTTGTTGAAATATCCCTAGAACGAGGAAAAGACGATCCGCAGCGCATTTTTGAAAGCTTAAATTCTACAGGTTTAGATTTATCGCAATCAGATTTGATTAGGAACTATATTTTGATGGATCTAGAACCCAAACAACAACAAAAGATTTTTGAAGAAATTTGGAATCCCATAGAAAACAATGCTCGTGATATTACCAAACAAAAATCACTAGTTTCAGAATATATAAGGGACTACCTTACTTTGAAAACTAAGAAAATTCCAAATAAAAGTAAGGTTTATCATGAATTTAAAAATCGGTATCAGGAAAAAGATGAAGCCTATCATGAAGAGCTAGAAAACATCAAGGCATTTTCTGTTCATTACAAGAAGTTTGTCAATCCAAATACGGTAAAAAATGAAGCTATAAAAAAAGAGCTGATATATATATCACGTTTGGAAATTAACGTAGCCTATCCTTTTTTGTTGCAAGTTTTTGAAGATGAAGATAATGGTATAATAGACACTTCGACTTTGATAGACATTTTAAAATTAGTTCAATCCTATGCTTGGAGAAGGTTTATTGTAGGTTTACCAACTAATGCACTTAATAAGGTTTTTATGTCTTTATATGCTGAAGTAGATACAGAAGATTACTACGAGTCATTGGTAATCGCTCTTTATAAAAAAAGAGGAAGCGGAAAATTTCCGACTAATGAAGAAGTAAAAACAGCACTGGCTGACAGAGATTTATATAACATTCAGACTAAAAACAAAAATTACTTGTTCGAGCTGCTTGAAAACTTCAACAATAAAGAATTTGTAGATACATCTAATACAAATATATCTATAGAACATATATTCCCAAGGAATCCGAACCCTGACTGGAAAGAATCATTATCAAGTGAGGACTACTTTTTGTTCAAAGAGAGAAATTTAAATACCATAGCTAACCTAACACTATCAGGTAATAATGGTGCATTAAGTAATAAATCATTCAAGGAGAAAAAAAGAATGAACCTTAACAATGGAGAACAAGGCTACGAATACAGTCGCTTATGGTTGAACTCTTTCTTAAGATCTATTGATACTTGGAATATAGAAAACTACAAAAAAAGATTTGAAATTATATTTAACCGTTTTATATCTATTTGGGAGTACCCAGATGTACAAATCCCTGAAGAAGAAGAAACAGCAGAAGTAAGTATTTTTGAAGCCGATATTCCTACCAATAAAAAGCTAGAATACTTTATTTTTGAAGATACGAAATATGAAGAATCTGCGGTAGCGATGATGTATCATCATGTGCTTAAGTCTTTATTAGCAAAAAATCCAAGACTACTAATAGAAAGTCAGGATATTATAAAAGCCTCAAAAAACGAAGATATATTTAGAACTCCTTCAGAAATAGCAAACGGATATTTTACAGAGTTTAATATTGATAGTAAATCAAAATTTGGTTACTTAAAAAAGTTACTCGTCTTATTTGATATGGAGGACGAATTAACGATAAAATATCAAGATAATAGTTCAAATACATTTAGCAAAAATAGACACAAAATAAGACAAGATTATTGGACTAGAATTTTAGGAAAGCTAGAAAATACTGAACTTTTTAATAATGTAAAGCCTTCTAAAGATCATTGGCTAAGTACAGGAGCAGGTAAAACAGGAGTTGCCTACACCATGGTCATTTCAAGAAAATACGCTAGAATTGAGTTGACTCTTGCAAGCTCAAATAAAGATACCAATAAAATTCATTTAAGAAAATTAGAGAAAAACAGAACTGAAATAGAAAGCATATTCGGCAACCAATTAGAATGGGAATTGCTTCCAGACAGTAAAATGAGTAGAATCAAATTTGAAGATACAAGTCTGAATCTTTTCAATGAAGATGATTGGAGTCAATTTGATGAATTTTTTATAGAGCATTTGCCAAAATTTAAGAAGGCGTTTGATGGATTTATAAATCAACTTTAAAAATGCGAAGATGGAGGGAGTTGAAACAGTATTATTATTAAACAAACATGTACATCATTCATTTTTTGAAGAAGATGCAAAAAGAAAACTGCTATCCAGAATCCATATAGGAAAATTTAATTCATATGAGGCATCAGCATTTAATTTAAGCTTTTATATAGCAAAAGATTATGAATTTAATTATTGGGTTGAATTATGGCGCTTTATTCATTTTGCAGAAGTTAAACCAAGTGAAGAAATTATTTTCATACATGAGATTCCAAAAGTAATCTATGAATGGTTGAAAAATCATACGTTTTATGAAATAATAGATCAAATTACAAATTATTATTGCTTGTTAGACTTCTATTCAAAGGGATTAAATAAAGGAATCATCGAGAAAAAGATTTTACCTTTTTTATGGGATGTAACAAAAAATAAACTCAAGCAAATAGAAAATACGTTACCTAGTAGCAAAGAGATTAAAGATGTAGATTTTTTAATTAAAAGATTCAATATTTCTTTAAACGATGAAAGAGATTTTTATCTTATTAAATATTGGACTTTTCATATAAGAAAATATGGTAGTTACCAAATAGAGCCATTTCTTTTCAATTTTGTAGACAGCACTAAAGCTTTGAATGAAAACTGGAGTTCAATAGTCGATAGATGGGATTTTAAATTAAAAAGTTTTACAACAAGGACAGGATTTATAAACTTAGAGTTTAATCGTCTTGAGTTAAGTCCTAAAAACAGTAGAATTACTGATAAATATTTAAATATTTGGAAATACTTTTACACGAACGATTTTACACTAAATGAAAATATTTTTGAAAATGTGGTGATTGTTAGTGAATCTGTTGTGGAAAGTAAAAACCCACTTTTATGTGGTGGGTATGTTGAAGGAAAAAAGTGTTACAAACCTCTTGACTTTGAAAATAAGTTTTACTTTTTAAATTTTGACAAAAAATAAAACACACTTATGCAATTCTTGTTACTATGAAGGCTATTTTGAAAATTGATGAAATTGTAAAAGATATTGAGAGATTATTAGTTAAATCAACAAGCAATATCTATAAAGAGGATGATTCTTTTACACCTAAAATAGAAGAATTATATAAAAATTTAAATTTATCAAAACAGAAAGTCGCTTACGAAATATATGAAATTTTAAGGATTGATAGAAAAAGTAATATCATAAGTGCTGATTTAGATGTTCTTATTAATGATTTCAATCAAGCTAATGACTTAAAATCACTATTTGATTATAAAAAAAAGTTGATTAATGATATTGATATTCTAATTAAAAGTAATCCAAATTGCAAAGAACTTAAAGAACTATATTTTGATTGTGAGAATGCATTTTTTAATAGCCTAAAGTTAGTTGACGTATTCATTAAGATGATACCAAAAAACGAGTGGTTAAAATTTGAATATTTTGTTTGTAATATATCAAACAGGGATGACACTTTTAAAGTAGACGAAAACACTTTCGTTTATATAAATGATTTATTCAAAGACACTTATGATCTTTTTTTTAAAATTATTTTTAAAAAAATAGAGTTGCTTTATGTTGAATACATAATAAAACAAATAAATGATCAAAATCAAGTAGAAGATAAAGACTATAAAGGCGACTTAAGTTTGTTCGGTCCAGAATCTGAGTTTGCCAAAATATTTTATGACAAAGAAAAAATACCAATCAACTTTTATGAATATATAAAGGAAAAAAGTACTCATGACCTTCACAAGCCATTCTTTTCAAGATTAAATTTTATTTTTAAAGAAAAGTTAAAGTATAAAAACAAATACCTTATTAGCAAAAAAACATCTGCTGAAGCATACAACAAACCAATAACATTATTTTTAGGTGAAAAATATACATACTCAGAAAAACATTTATCAAATGTAAAAATTGATGAATTGAAAAAAGAGTTACATGAATATTTCACAAATAAAAACCTAAATATCAGATTGTTATAAGCTTATAGAAGAATTCATCGGAAACCATCGGTTTCAAATTTCATTATCTAAAAATACATTTGACCCATGTTAAATCATTAAATATTATAAACATGAAGTCAAAAAAAATTCAGCTCTTTGAGCTAAGCCCCGAAGAACTAAAATTTGAAATTCTTCAAGACATCAAAATTGAACTTGCCAATTTTGTAAAAGAATTAAAGCCAAAGCCTCAAACCATTTGGTTAAGTAGAAACGAAGCATGCGAAAGACTAGGTGTATCCCTTGTTACTTTATTTAAATGGAACAAATCTGGTGTACTACCTGCCTACAAAATAGGTGGGAGTGTTAGGTATAAGCTAGAGGATATAAATGCTAAATTGTCTAACAAAAAAAGGCTGAGTTATGAAAAGTAGAAGAGATCACAACCACAGCCTTAAAACTTCATCCACATACAAAAATAATACTTTTGAGCCAATCAAAGAAGATAATTATGAAAAGATTGAAACAGATTTAAGAAGCTCACAATCAATAATAGACTCTATAAAAGAGCCAATAATAGGAATGTGTTCTAAATCACATCAACGTGAAAAGTGGAGAACATCAAGAAATGGATTTCCTGTACATGTATTACCAAACATAATACAAGAACTTGCGCTAGAAGCTTACCAAAAACATAACTTTCCTTTAGAATTTAGTTGTGGTTCTTCTCTATTTACTTTATCTGTGGCTATAGGAAATAGTTACCACATTAAGTTTAAAGAAGGGTTTAATCAAAATGCATCACTTTATATGGTTTTAATTTCGAGAGCTGGATCGATAAAATCTCATCCTGTGAAATTGTTTGTAAAACCTCTTATTAAGTTAGATAAAGAAGCTTTCAATAATTATTCAAAAGAGCTGACTAAATTTGAACTTGAATCTTCAATGTCTAATTCAGACAAAAAAAACAATGGAATTGAAACAATTTCTAAACCCATTTTTAAGCAAACGATTTTAAATGATTATACCATTGAAGCACTACTAAAAGCACATAGATTTAATAGAAAAGGAATAGGTCTATACATTGACGAATTTTTAAATTGGATAAACAAATTTGAGCGCTACAATAACTCTACACAAGAGCAAGATTTTCTGACTTTTTGGAATGGAGACGATTTTCAAGTAAATAGAGTTAGTGAAGAGCCTCTACGTATCGATAAAACATTTATTTCGGTTATCGGAACAACACAATCAGATTTGATAAGGAAAGCTTTCAAAAATAAAATTAACTCAGGACTAATAGACCGTATATTGATTTGTGAGCCTAAAGGGCTAAAAAAAGAAGCTTGGAATAAATTACAAATTGACAAGAGTATTTATAATAAATACGAAAACTTTATTCGATCCATTGCCAAAATAGGAGACGAAGAAAAGCCAATCTATTTAAACTTTGAGGAGGAGGCTTTTAAAGCATCTATAGCATGGAACGAAGAGTTTTCTGATAAGGCAAATAATGAGTACTTGGGAGTTATTAAACAGGTCTATCCAAAATTTGACTTGTATTTCCTTAGATTTTGCTTAATACTTCAAGTCGGGAAATATTACGCTAATGAAACCGATACTTTAGATATTGAAATAGAAACTGTTAAGGATGCTATAGACCTGGTCGAATATTACAAAGAAAATGCAATCCAATTTAGAAAATCAATTATTAACTCCGACCCCATCGATAGCTTACCCGAAAATAAGCGACAGATATTCGAAGGATTGCATAAAAACTTTGAAACAAAAGATGCAGTCGCAATAGCAAAGCATTTTGACCTAAGCGAAAGATCGGTAAAACAGTTCTTGAACAATAAAGTGTTTTTTAAAAGAACAAAGCACGGTCACTACGAAAAAATGTAAAACATCTGCATTTATAGCATTTATTTCACAAACGTGTTTTAATAAATAACTACAAGATAACCTACTTGCACTTTCGGTTCACAATACTTGCACTTTTCAAAATGCAATACTTATGCAACTAAAGTGAAGTAGGTTTACTATTTTAATTAGCCACACATATACGATTGTGCATGAAATGCTAAAGATGCATCTAAAAATAACAAAATGAAAAATTATCCTTGCAGACTTGACCCTTCAAGTAAAAAGTTTGTGTGCCCAAATTGTGGAAAAAGGAAGTTTGTAAAATATATAAGTACAGCTACAAACGAATATTTACCTGAGAAATATGGAAAATGTGATAGATTATCATGCACACAACTAGATCAAAATAATCCTTACAAGGACGGGTATTTTAAGCAAAATAAAATTCACAGCACGAATTACGTTGTAAATACAGTCAAACAGCAGAAAAAAGCTAGAATCGTAAAGTTTATTCCTGATTATCAATTAGTTAAATTAGAGGAGCAATACAGCTCAAGTTCATTTTACAAAAATTTAATCACCAACGTAAATCATCCTTTTACACCTGATAAACTAAACCCTGTTTTTGAATTTTATCGTTTAGGAGCCATAAAAAGTAAAGCGTATATGAATGGAGCATTAGCGATACCTTACATCAACATAAGCCAAAAAATAACAGCTATACAAGTGAAAGATTTTGACAAACATAATCATACTAGTAAAACAAACTTTTACCACTCAATGCTTCAGTACTATTACAAAAAGATGAATAAGGAACAACCAAAATGGTTAAGAGCTTATCTAAAAACTGAATCAAAGGTTCATAGCTTATTTGGTGAGCATCAACTAAAATACTTCAAAAATAATCCTGTCGCTATATTTGAATCTCCAAAAACAGCTATATACGCCTCTTTGTATTTTGGTTTGCCTGAAAAGCCTAAAGATATATTATGGCTAGCGACGTTTAATATTTATGGAATTAAGGAAGAAAACTTAAAAGTACTTGAAGGTAGAGATATAATTTTATTTCCTGACTTATCGAAAAAGAACATAGCCTTTAAAATGTGGTCAAATAAAGCAGAAGAATTAGAAAAGAAGTTGAAAAATTCAACTATTAGGGTTTATGATTATCTTGAAAAAATTGCCAAAACAGATGAAAAAAATGAAGGTTATGACATGGGAGATTTTTTAATTGAAAAAGATTGGAGAGATTTTAAGTGGTTCAAAAATGAATTAAACACTTGTAGTAGTAAAAGCATTTGTTCATATAAAGAGTCTAATTGGGTATCACTAAAAGAAAAAGAAAGTAAAATTAAGTACTTCTCCGAAGATGAAGTTAATGAGCTAAAAAACTTCTTCAAGAATTTTAAACTAAGTTCAAACACACTTCAATTGAACGAAGGAGAAAAAATACTTGATATAGACCAAATGGTTTCTACACATCTTGAAATAATAAAATCGGGAGAAGAAAAAGGAGCACTCCCCTATTTTAATCGTCTAAAAAAGTTAATGAGCAAGTTAATTAATTAGTTAATTTTCAAAAGTGGGCGCCCCATCGGGCGCCACATCAAATAAAAAACCCCTGAAAATCAGGGGTTTAAGAGTAAATTTCGTGACCTCGGCAGGATTCAAACCTGCAACCTTCTGAGCCGTAATCAGATGCGCTATTCAGTTGCGCCACGAGGCCGTTCTGTAGTTTAGACGCACTACTTAGCGTTAATTTGTTCCCGCGTTGCATTCAAACCTGCAATCTTCCCGACCTGTGGTCGGGATGCGCAATTCAGCTGCGCCACGAGGCCGTTTTGTAGTTTAAACGCACTACTCAGCGTTAATTTGTTCACCTGTTGCAATCAAATCTAAAACCTTCCCGATTTGCAATCGGGATGCAATATTCAGTTGCGCCACGAGGCCGTTATGTAGTTTAGACGCACTACTTAGCGTTAATTTGTTCACCTGTTGCAATCAAATCTAAAACCTTCCCGATTTGCAATCGGGATGCAATATTCAGTTGCGCCACGCAGTCGTAAATTTCAAAATAACTACTTATTTTGAGCGTGCAAATATAGAATAAATGTGTATATTCACCAACATAAAACACAAAAAAATACAAAGATGTTTGACTTAAAATCATACATACGTGAAATTCAAGACTTTCCGAAAAAAGGAATTAATTACAAGGACATCACTCCGCTTCTTTCTGACATTAATGCATTAAAATTATGCGCTGATACTATAGCAAATCAATTTGCTAACAAAGGGATAACAAAAGTTATTGGTATTGAGTCTCGTGGATTTTTCTTAGCTACGCTAATCGCTGAGCGCCTGAACGCAGGATTTGTTCCCGTAAGAAAACCAGGAAAACTTCCCTATGCTACACACAAAGAAGCTTATGCACTAGAATACGGGGAAGATGCACTAGAAATTCATACCGATGCTATAACCAAAGGCGAAAAAATCCTAATTCACGATGATGTTCTCGCCACGGGAGGCACCGCTAAAGCAGCCATCACGTTGGCTAAAAAAATGAATGCTGAGATTGTTGGAATGAGTTTTTTAATCGAATTAAGCTTTTTGGAAGGACATAAAAAACTTGAGGACCTACCTATACATAGCTTGGCAAGCTATTAATTAAAAATGACTAATACAACAAAAATATACTACACGTAATATTTGCTATTGGTAGAGATTACTTCCCAAAAATAGTTAGTACTTAAATTTGAGTACTTTCATTTCTATTGTGCTTTTTATAAAAATCAAGCATAGCTTAACTATTTGTTTTACAAGGATATAAAAGTAATAAAATGAATAATCTTGCGATAAAACGGTTGGTAAATGTTACGACTTTTACCATTAAAAAAAACTCTTCTCATAATCAAAATTGAAATAAAAACAAACCTCAACTAAAAATAACTTATTACCTTCGCAACTATAAAAAATAATTCTATGTTGACTGAAAAATCAATTGCATTCTTAGAGAAATACTTAAATAATGCCTCTCCAACGGGTTACGAATGGGAGGGGCAAAAAATATGGATGGATTACATTCGTCCTTATGTCGATGAATTCATTACAGATACTTATGGGACAGCCGTTGGTGTAATTAATCCCGATGCTCCTTATAAAGTAGTCATTGAAGGACACGCCGACGAAATATCTTGGTACGTAAACTACATTACAGATGATGGTTTAATTTATGTAATTAGGAACGGAGGAAGCGACCACATGATTGCCCCATCAAAACGCGTAAACATTCACACTAAAAACGGAATTGTTCCGGGTGTATTTGGATGGCCTGCAATTCATACGCGCGTTTCAGGAAAAGAGGATAGCCCTAGTTTAGAAAATATTTGTATCGATATTGGTGCAAAAGACAAAAATGAAGTAGATGCAATGGGGGTGCATGTTGGTTGTGTAATTACGTATCCCGACGAATTTTTCATTTTAAACAACGATAAATTTGTTTGTAGAGCCTTAGACAACAGAATGGGAGGTTTTATGATTGCCGAAGTAGCTCGATTACTTCATGAAAACAAAAATGAACTTCCGTTTGGTTTGTATATTACCAACTCTGTTCAGGAGGAAATTGGCTTACGCGGTGCCGAAATGATTACGCAACGCATCAAACCTAATGTTGCCATTGTAACTGATGTTTGCCACGACACCACTACCCCAATGATTAAAAAAGAAAAAGAAGGGCTTACAAAAATTGGCGATGGTCCAGTTATTTCTTATGCACCTGCGGTTCAAAATAAATTGCGTGAGTTAATAATTTCTACCGCCGAAGAAAATGAGATACCTTTTCAGCGAATGGCCTCTAGTAGAATGACGGGGACAGACACAGATGCTTTTGCTTACAGCAATGGTGGTGTTGCTTCTGCATTAATTTCGCTTCCGCTAAGGTACATGCATACAACGGTAGAAATGGTACACAAATGCGATGTTGAAAACGTAATTCAGCTAATTTATAAAAGTTTACTTCAACTAAAAAATGGAGATACATTTAGTTATTTTGACTAATTATTCAAATGTTCTAATGCCTTGTTGTTGATCAAATAACAAGGCATCATTTTAATCTAAAACTTTACATGAATTACATAACTGATTTCACAATAAACATCTTCAAAAGAAACATTTAACCTTAACTAATGAAAGACTTTAGCAACATATCAATAAACATTGGTTCACTACCTAATTTCCAGGAAGCACACATGCAAGCTGTTGAGAGTAGGTACGCAAAAGTATTGTGGATTAATTACAGTCTTCCCTTTTTCATTTATATACTTGCTGTTGTTGGTGCGTTTTACTTTTTACCCGTTCGAAAATTATTCATAAGCCTGGGTAGTATTGCACTTCTCATTCCATTTATGATCAGTGCAATTGAAATTTATGCTGGTTTTCCGAAACGAAAATTTGGCGTTAGAGAACAAGATATCATTTACCAAAAAGGTTTTCTTGTTTATAAAGAAACCGTGGTTCCGTTTAGAAGGATTCAACACGTAGAAATCAGGCAAAACCTTGTTGCTAGGATGTTTAATTTATTTAGTTTAAAATTGTATACAGCAGGCGATTCTATGGGAGATTTGGTTATTAGCGGGCTAAATGAAGAAGTTGCCAACAAACTGAAAGAAAAGGTTTTACAAAAACAAGAAGCTGAATAAACCAATGAAAGAGCATTCATTTAACCAGCCAATGCAACAATCCTTTATTGGGATATTTGTCTTCTTTTTTGTTGACATCATAAAAGATATTCGACGGTTTTTTGCATTGTTTTTAATTCTATTTGTAAGCAAATCCGCCAAAGATAATGCAGCTTTGTATTTTTGGTTACTCGTAAGCCTTATCGTTGTTAGCAGAATTATTTTCTCCTATTTAAAGTATAAAAATTTTCGCTTTTACGTAAAGGAAAACTCCTTCATATTAAAACATGGGGTAATACGAAAATCAACTGTGGAAATCCCTTTTGAGCGCATTCAAAATATTAATATTGAACAAAATATTATTCAACAGCTATTGCAAGTAGTGGGTGTTCAAATTGAAACGGCTGGCGAAGGAGATGCTGAAATTGAAATAAAAGCACTCCAAAGAAATATTGCTAACCAATTAAAAAATAAACTTCTTGAAGAAAAACAAAACCAATTAAATAAAACCAACGAAACAACTTCCTTTTCTGAAAAATTCGTAAATGAAGCCTTTGATAACAAAAATGAAAAAACAGAATTACTTTTTAAACTAGACTTTTTAGCTTTATTGAAAGTTGGCATCAGTAGTAATTTTTTTAAAGGAATTGCCTTTCTCTTCCTTTTTATGGATACCATTTATAACTTTGTAATAGATGTACTATCTGTTTTTGTAGAAATTGATTTAGACGAAGATGTTTTTAATCGCATCCCAGAAACTGCAACTGTTATTCTTGGCACAATGCTAGTCTTTTTCATTTTAGGCTTTCTAATAACAGTAATTACTACCATTAGCAGGTATTTTAATTTAAAAATTAATCAAACAGGAGAGAATTATGAACTTACGCACGGCTTATTTAAACGAGTAACAAAAGTTATAAAGAAAAACAAAACACAAGTAGTAAGTATTGAAACTAATCCAATTCGAAAGTTATTTGGCATATACAATGTTTTTGTAAGCCAGGCTTCTTCTAAGCAACTTACCGAAAATGAAAAAATTGGATTGGTAGGAATTAGCAAAAGTCAATTTAACTCCTTCTTTGAAGCAATGTTTGACAAAAAAATTGAACAAAACTTCAATAGAATACCCTCAAGTAAACGATTAATAATTCGTTTATCGTGGCGTTTCTTAATATTTTCGACAGGAATTGGAATAGCTACATTTGCAATGAGTACTAATGCTATAATAAGCATAATAGTTTCGACTATATTAACAGCACTTTTATTGGCTTACAGCACTTTGGTTGTCAAAAAAAGTTACCTCTCCGTAGCAGACGAAATGATATGCATTGGGAGTGGTGGTATACACACCAAACAAACCTACGTGGCGTTGTACAAAATACAATCAGTTCAATTAAAGCAAAGTATCTTCCAACGATTAAACGGGCATGCAGATTTACTTATTTTCACAGCTAGTGGAAGTTTAACTGTACCTTACCTTCCTTATCCAGATGCAGCTACAAGCTTTAACTATATTTTATACCAAGTAGAAACTTCTCAATTAAGTTGGATTTAACACCTTAATATTTCGATGAATAATAAAACACTTCTTGCCCTTCTAACACTTTTAACCTTTGCATGTGTAAGCCCGAAAAAAAAGGAGTTAGACACTAAATCCAGGCAACTAAAAATAATTACATCCCCCATAAACGACAGCCTAAATTCTGTGGTAATTAAAAGCTCAGACGGAAGTTTTTTTAGCCCATCAAAAAAAACTACGATTGGGTTTTCGTCAGACAATAGCAAGAAGCAACTTATTCAATTTGTTCTAGACTCCAACAGCATAACTATTTCATCGCTTCGCCCCACGAGTCCTTGGGGCATTCAGTTTCAGAAAAATAGCGTAAACAAGTTGTTTGCTATCCATCAATTTTCTTTTGAAGTAGGTGAAGAAAAATTCAAGACCGTGGCAAACACAGATTTTGTTGGTCCTTATATAGTTAGAAACACAGATGTAGATTCAACCACAAACCCAGAATTTACAGGAGGTTGGCACGGGTCAAATGGCGATGCAACGGGAGAACCAACCGCTAGAAATATAAGTTGGAGGGTTTGGGATAGAAAAGCAAACCCGCTATCGGAGGACACTTTAGTTAGATTCTCCAAAAAATTATGGATTGAAGTAGTTAATCATATCCAAGCTTACAACAGCACTGCAGAAGTAATTAAAGAAACAGTTCATTATGGAGTTCATCCTCTAGGGATTGATGTATTTATCGAAATTGAAGCTTTAGCAACGATAGAAATTGAACGTTACTACGGTATTCAATCAAAAAATGCCATTTATTTTGAAGAGTTAACCTATCATTTTGAAGATGGGAGCTCAAAAAAAGAGAAATCAAAGAGCTCTAGCCAAAGTAATGATACACTTAACGAAAACAGAGTTACTCATCTTTCACTAAGCAACGAAAAGCAGCCTTTCAAAATGGTAGTTTGGATAAATCCATTTACAAAATTATACCAAGGTGAAAATTTAAGTACAGACAAACCATGGGCATTTACCTTTAACTATGGGAAATCTTATTTCAACTTAATTAATGGCAAAAATTTACAATTGAAAAAAGGAGAAGTCATCAACTTAAGCGGAGGATATTATTTTCTAGAAAACAATATAGTACACGACAAAAATTGAAACTCATCAAATCAGTTCTGCCCAACCCTATCCCGTATAAATTTACGTTGTATTTCACGGGACAAAAAGGAGCCTGATTTTCCTTGATTTCTCCCTTTACCCTATTAAATAATGCAACGCATTTCGCAAAGCTTATTTAACAGGGTTGAGGGACGGGGCAAAAATCAAGGAATTTTAAAATTTTTATTTTTTTGTCATGTACTCGAAGAAAATAATTAACATTAAAACCTTTGTTTCTTTGTAAAAATATAACATATTTGTTAAGTAAAATATAACTACAAAAAAACTTAAGAATATGTTGTATTCATATCTTAATGAGGCAAATCAGATCACTTGGTTAACAACTAATGGTTTAAGTGATGTTACTTTTCACATTAAGGCATTTTCAACTTCAAATTCCGCATTATTCAACCGCATTATTTACTAAACTTATGAAAAGAAAAATTACTTCCTTACTTCAATTTTTAATTATTCTTGTTTTTACCACCCAACTTAGTGCACAAACCGTTTTCGACTGGACGCAAGACCTACAAAACACCGATGCTATCGAAACATGCGACGCAGTATTAACACTTAATAACAATAATGGTTCACTAAGTAACCAAACTAAAGTTCTGACCATTTGTCCAGAAGTCGGCACCACCGAATTAGAATTTTTTAGTTGGAGCTTAAATACCTCGTTCGTATCATTTACCATTTACGATGGCGATACCACAAATGCGCCTGTAATTTTTAATTTTGAAGATAATACAGTTGTTCCATTTGGAGTAATTAACACTTCTGAATCCAACACATCTGGATGCATAACGTTAGAAGTTGTCGCTGGTTTCATTCCATCTATTATAAACATCGGATTTGGTTTAGAAATTAGATGTGCTTTTGAATGCCCAGCGTTAGAATTAACCAAATTTGTGGTTGGTAACGAAAACTGCATTGAGGATGATAATGAAACCCCTAGTTTTAGTCCAAACGGAAACGTTAACTTTTTTTACTCATTTACTGGAGCTAGCGAGGATTTCATAAGTAATTTAGAACGTACTGCATTTTTAAATGGAGAAGAAATCCCGAGTTCCAACCCAATAAACCTAAATCAAGGAATTGGATCTTACGAACTTGTTTTACAAGCGTCATTTAATGGCATCTGTGAATATGAATTTATATACAATTACAGCATTATAGTAGACGACTTGTTTTTAAGTGATGTAAATGACTTATTTACGCTGGAGGAGTTAATTAGCGATGTATTTATTACAGGAAACTGTGCTAATGTAGGAAACATAAGCTCTCCTAACAATGCAAGTTTACATGCGCAAGGATTTGAAAGTATAGGTTATTTTGAAGCAGGATGTTCTGGATTTCCTTTTGAAAATGGTATTGTTATTGGCTCAGGTGGATTGGCGCCAATTACAACCTCGATGCAGCAAAATGGGAACAATTCTTGGCCAGGGGATCAAACACTAACTTTAGTTGCAAACGGAGGTATAGGGAATGGGATTACGCGTAATGCTACTATAATAGAATTTGAATTTAGTAGCTATGAAGAACAAATAAGCTTTAACTATATTTTTGCTTCTAATGAGTACCCAAATTTTGTTTGCCAATATGCAGATCCTTTTGCTTTCATTATAAGTGGACCAGGAATAGATGATGAAAACACCTATAATTTTGACGGAAATCCCGCAACCCCACTCGTCGACTTAGATTTGGGTGGTTTAAATATTGCTAACATCCCCGACGTTAATGGCAACTTAGTTCCTATTACAGTACCAAATATACATAACAATACAACATGTAGTCCAAATAGCTTTGGGTTTGTAAGCTATCCTCAGTTTTACAGTGGTCCGGCTCCTTACCATAATATAGCAGGAGAAACTGTCGTAATGACTGCTGTTGCAAACGTTATCCCTTGCGAAACATACACACTTAAATTAATGGTATCTGATTGGCAAGACACCTTAATGGATTCGTATGTTTTTCTTGATGGTGGAAGTTTTGATTTAGGCGCCAATCTAGGAGACGATATTTTATTTACCGACGAAGAACCAATTTTTGAAGGACAAGTAGTAACCTTAGAGCCTTTTGATGAAGATTTTATTCTTGACGACAGATGCGACTTAAGCATCGAATGGTTTAAAGATGGTGTGCTTATTGAAGGTGCTAACGATTTGACGTTAGACGTAACAGAAGGTGGACTTTATGAAATTTTTCTTGGTGGAGATGCTAACCTTGCCGGATGTAGTACTACCGATCAAATTTTAGTCGAAATTATCCCTGTACCAAACACAGAGGCTATTGGCAATATGTTCGACTTGTTGGCTTGTCAACCTACAACAGAGCAGGTTTCCTTCGACTTAACAATCAACAAAGAAATTGCCCTTTCAGAACAAGACAACAACAATTTTAATGTAACTTTTCACATGAGTGAAGATGATGCTATTAACAAAACAAACCCGATTGTAAATAACCAAAATTATTTTGTAAACACTTCGTTATTAGAAAATGAAAACCAAGTAATTTGGATAAGAATAGAAGAAGCCCTTTCTGGACTTGGCTTAAGTTTTGAAATTTCAAGCTTTCAACTTGGTATTGCAAACCCAAGTGTACCTGATACCATTGAAACAATTCAAGCTTGCAACGAATTCACGGGGAACGAAAATTTCTTGTTTGAAGTAAATTTAGCTAACATTTCAAACCAAATTCTAGCACAAAACACCAGTGATTCGTACTTTATAACCTACCACTTCTCAGAAGCAGAGGCATTATCAAATGAAAATGCAATCGAAAACTTAGATTCGCTTCAACTCAACGCTCAAATCAACGAACTATTTGTTAGAGTGACCACAATAAGCTCGCCTGATTGTTTTGAAGTAAGCTCATTTTTTGTAGAATCTTATGTTAACCCTGAAATAAATACCTTAGATAATCTTGAAAACTGTAAATCAATTTCCTTAGATATCCCAGTTTTTGACCTAAGCCAAATCACCCCTACAAGTGTAGGAACCCCAGAACCTAGCATAACTAATTTAAGCTTCTTCTTTACGGAAGCAGAAGCTTTAGCAAATGAAAACCCCATTGTTTCGGATATCGCAAATTTTGAAATCCCAGGTGATTTGGATGAAATTACCCTTTTTGTTCGACTAGAAAACAACGAAGACAATGGAAATTGTTTTGTTGTCGAAAGCTTCAACCTTAGCCACAGGATTTTTGACTATCCGCAAATTATTGAAGAAATTGAAGAATGTAGAACTGCTGATGATGTAGCTTATAATTTCTCCCTTCAACTTGAAGCTTTATCTTCTGTTGCAAATCAATACAATATTGAATTTTACAGCAGCGAAGCTGATGCCATAGAAGCTGATGCCACAAAAGAATTGACTGCTACAAATGCCTTAGATTTGTATCCTATTGTCTTAAATAGTGCTTCAAACATAACCATGCGAATTTCCTTTAATGATGATCCTAATTGTTACCAATTGGAAACATTTACTTACACTGTTTATGAGCAAGCTGTAATTGGTAATCTTGAAGACTTTGAAGCATGTGGCGACTTTGAAAATGAAACTGTATTCGATTTTAGTAGTGTTACCGACCAGTTAAGCAACTTAAGTACAACAACTAATTTTGAAGTAAGCTATTTTGATAATGAAGTAGATGCACAAAATAACAGCAACCCACTTATCGAAGATCCGTCTTCTTATGAACTTCTTCTTGGAGAATTTGAAAGAACGATTTTTGTTCGCGTCGAAAACCCCTTCAACGAAGATTGTAGCAGCATTGCTTCTTTTAATTTAATTGTATTCCCTACTGAAATCATACTGCCGGAAGAAGCGCTTGATGTCATAACTTTCTGTCCGCAAAGTGTTACAGAATCAGCAAACACAGTTGTAAGCTTCACCAATGCCATAGATATTTTCTTAGGTGAAAACCAAAGCTTAGCCACTCATGCAATTCATTTTTATACCAACGAAGATGATGCAATAAACGCAACTAACGAACTACAAGTTATTAATAATATTGCTTTGGATGAAGGAACTAACACTTTTTACATACGAATTGAACATCTTAATAATCCTAGTTGTTTTGTAATAGATAGTGTTACTTTTGAGTTTAATCCATTCCCAGAAATTAATTTGAACCCTAGTAATATTGAAATTTGTTTGGAAAATGATCTGGAAACTGTTAATTTAACTGACATTGAGGGAGAAATTAACGCAGCTAATCTTTCCAATTTTACGTATACTTACTTCGTTTCTAGCAATAATCCTGATGAACAAGGTGAAGAAATCCTAAACCCTTCTGCTTATCAAATTAGCGAAAGCCAAACTATTGAAGTAGAAGTACTTAACACCTTAACCGAATGTTCCTATGTAGCTAGTTTAGAAATTCTTGTATACAATACGCTCCTGCTTAATGAAGGCTCGAACTTACTTGGCTGCGATGTAAGCGGAATTGATATGTTTGATTTAACAGAAATAGAAGAAGAATTGCTTGCTAATGTTTCAAACCAAAATTTACAGATAGATTATTACCTAACTCTTAGTGATGCAGAGAATGATGTTAACCCAATTGCAGATGTTTTCAATTTTCAAAACACAGCCAATCCTCAAACTATCTTTGTAGTAGTTACGCCTTTGAACGAAGATTTTGAGTGTGGTAGTATTACCTCTTTCGATTTGGTAGTAAATTCAGACGACCCTCTTTGTGAGAGCTTGTCTATTGATACTTTTACTCAAGGAATTTCAATCTATCCAAACCCAACAACAAGCATTATTAATCTCCAAAATTCAAGTAATATTACGGTTGAAAGTGTAAGAATTATAAACATAAACGGTCAACGACTTTCAGAGTTTAAATTACAAAATGTGAATAGTAAGTTACATCAATTTAATGTAAGCGAATTAGCTAGTGGAATATACTTTATTGAAGTAAAATCCCAGAACGGTCAAAAAACCGTACACAAGTTTATTAAGCAATAAGCTAAGTCAGTTGATAAGTGATGAATTATAGCTAAATGAGCTAAGATTTTTCACAAAGCACAAAAAATGGACAAAAAGTAAATAGCGTATGGTTTTTACCGTACGCTATTTTATTAAAAATTAAATTGGCTCAATATTATCAATGTAACTATTCATTGCGGTTTGTAAAAAGAAGCGGTATTTCATGTGAAACTGGCTTAGTCGTGGAGATTAGTAACAAAAAAAAGGGTGTCTCGAATTGTATCGGACACCCTTTTGTAGGAAAAAACTTTACTTATTTTACGTGTGCGTACTTCACGTCAAATCGGTCTAAGTTCATTACTTTATTCCATGCTGCTGCAAAATCTTTCACAAACTTTTCTTTCGCATCGTTACTAGCATATACTTCTGCAAGTGCTCTTAGTTCAGAATTTGAACCAAAAATCAAGTCAGCTCTAGTAGCAGTCCATTTTACTTCACCTGTTTTTCTATCTTTACCTTCAAAAATTTCTTTGTCATCAGAAATTGCTTCCCATTTTGTTCCCATGTCTAGCAATTTCACAAAGAAGTCGTTTGAAAGTTGATTAACATCCGTGCCAAATGTTCCATGTTTAGAACCGTCATAATTTGCTCCAAGTGTTCTCATTCCGCCAACTAACACAGTCATTTCTGGGACGCTAAGAGTTAATAATTGGGCCTTGTCTACCAATAACTCTTCGGTAGAAAAAGTATATTTTGTTTTTAAATAGTTTCTAAAGCCATCTGCTTCTGGCTCAAGAAGATTAAACGACTCTACGTCTGTTTGCTCTTGAGTTGCATCTGTTCTTCCAGGAACAAAAGGTACACTTACTTGAACACCTGCATTTTTAGCTGCATTTTCTACCCCTACATTACCTGCAAGTACAATCAAATCTGCCATTGAAACTTTTCTGTCTTTAGACTTTTTATTGAATTCTTTTTGGATTTTTTCAAGCTTAGGCAATACTTTATTTAGTTGTGCTGGATTATTAGCTTCCCAGCTTCTTTGAGGCTCTAACATTATGCGCGCTCCGTTGGCTCCTCCCCTTCTGTCAGATTCACGGTAAGTTGAAGCAGACGCCCAAGCTGTAGAAATCATTTCTTGAATGGACAAACCAGATTTTTCTATTTCTTTTTTCAACGCATCTACGTCTTTTTGAGAAATCATTTTATAATCTGCTTGTGGAATTGGGTCTTGCCAAATCAAGTCTTCTTTTGGAACTTCGGGGCCTAAATAGGTAGACTTTGGTCCCATGTCTCTGTGTGTTAGCTTAAACCAAGCTTTTGCGAAGGCTTCGTTAAATTCGTCAGGATTAGCTAAAAATCTGCGTGAAATTTTTTCATAAGCAGGATCGAAACGAAGTGATAAATCTGTGGTTAGCATGTAAGGCTTATGCATTTTATTTTTATCGAATGCGTCTGGAATTACCTCCTCAGCATCCTTTGCAATCCATTGGTGAGCACCAGCTGGGCTTTTTACTAATTCCCACTCGTATTTAAATAAAAATGTTAAGTAATCGTGGCTCCATTGCGCTGGGGTAGACGTCCAAGTTACTTCTAAACCAGAAGTAATCGCATCTTTTCCTTTACCAGACTTGTACGAGCTTGTCCAACCTAAACCCTGCTCTTCTATACTTGCAGATTCAGGCTCAGGTCCTACATGTGAAGCATCTCCCGCACCATGTGTTTTACCCAAGGTATGCCCACCAGCAATTAAAGCAACAGTTTCTTCATCATCCATTCCCATTCTTCCGAATGTTTCTCTTATATCATGTGCTGCTAAAACTGGATCTGGATTTCCTCCAGGACCCTCTGGATTTACATAAATTAATCCCATTTGTACAGCCGCCAAGGGATTTTCAAGGTCTCTATCTCCAGAATAACGCTCGCTATCTTCTAACCATTCTGTTTCTTTTCCCCAGTAAACATCGCTTTCTGGTTCCCATACATCTTCACGACCACCCGCAAATCCGTAAGTTTCAAAGCCCATAGATTCTAAGGCTACATTTCCTGCTAAAATCATTAAATCTGCCCAAGAAATTTGTTTACCGTACTTTTGCTTGATGGGCCAGAGTAAACGTCTAGCCTTATCTAAGTTAGCATTATCAGGCCAACTGTTTAAAGGAGCAAAACGCTGTTGTCCAGCTCTTGAACCACCTCGACCATCTCCACTTCTATAAGTACCAGCACTATGCCAAGCCATACGAATAAATAATCCACCATAATGACCAAAATCGGCTGGCCACCATTCTTGAGAATCAGTCATTAAATCGGTTAAATCTTTTTTCAACGCCTCGTAGTCTAATTTACTAAACTCAGTAGCGTAGTCAAAATCAACTCCCATAGGATCTGATTTTGTTGAGTTTTGACGAAGTACAGATAAATTTAATTGATTTGGCCACCAATCTCTGTTGTTGTTCACTTCTTTGCTAGAAGATTTCTTTTCATTTTCTGAAGCTACATTTTTTGCACTGGGTGCGTGTGCAGCTCCGCGTATGCCAGTAACAGGGCATACACCAACCTCAGGAGCACTTGTTTGCCCAATTAACATTGAGCTTAACAACATGCTACTTAAAAAAACAATTTTTTTCATTATTCGCAGTTTTTAGATTAAAAATTCTTAATTACAAAACAAAGATAAAGCATAAGGGTAGATGTATGTAGTAAATTATATTGTATTTAAATATTCAACTATAAGTTTTAAAAATAGTAAAACACAAATCATATAGGATTTCATTATAAAAAACCTATCAATGGAGTAAACAATATGCGTATTATAAGTAGGTTAAATAAATTTATGCTTAAACCATCGTAAATTGGATAAAAAAACGGATTTTTGCAGTCGTTTTATATTGAATACTTACACATTTCTATGGAAGAAAATAAAAAATTTGACGTTAATTCAATGATTGGGTTCATTTTGATTGGAGCAATCCTTTTTTGGATGGTTTATATGAATCAAGAAGATGAAGCATCATTAGCCACTCCAGCACCTACAGAAACTGCTGCTGAAAACTCTACTACACCTGCTAGCAAAGAAGTAAATTTAATAGATGAAACCCAAGCGGTAGAGGGAACTGCAAAAGATTCACTTATACAGCTACTTGCAGCACAAAAATTAGGTGCTTTTGCTGCCTCTGAAATTGTTTCATTAAAAGGAGAAAACCTAACAAGCCTAGAGAACGAAGTCATCGCACTTAAGATTAGCAATAAAGGTGGGCAAATTGTTGAAGCTAGAATAAAAGACCAAACAAGTTACAAAGGAGAAGATGTTTACCTTATTAAAGACAACAATTCTTTTTTTACGATTGATTTTGAAACTAAGGATGGAAAAAAACTTTCAACAAAAGACTTATTTTTTGATGCTTCGCTAAGTAGTGTTGATGGAAAGCAGCAAGTTTCCATGAAATTAAATACAGATAATGGCGGATTTCTAGAGTTTAGATATACTATTGTACCTGAAGACCACATGATGGACTTCAATATCTATTCAAATAACTTGTCGTCGTTACTCAATACAAATGTAGCCCCTAAGATTACTTGGCAAAAAACTGCATTTCGGTTAGAGAAAAGTATTTCTTACGAAAACAGGTATACTGAAGTAGTATATCAATACGAAGGAAATAAAAAAGAATGGACGGGCCAACGTGACCAAACTGAAGAAAGCGACAAACTAGTAGATTGGGTTGCTTTTAAACAACATTTTTTCACAAGTATTCTACTAAGTGATACCCCGTTCAAGCAAGGAAGATTCATTTCTGAAAATTTGGTAAAAGACGAGCAAGTAGACACTTTGTTTTTAAAACGTTTTACTGCCGAAATCCCTCTTCAACTTAAAGCTGGTGAGTTTGCGGAAAATTTAAACTGGTATTTCGGACCAGCTGATTATAAAATTTTAACAAGCTACGACAGAGGCTTGGACAAAGTTGTTCCTCTAGGTTGGGGGATTTTTGGATGGATAAATAAATATGTATTTATTCGATTTTTTGGATTTTTAAGTGGCTTCTTGCCTAGTTATGGTTTAGCTATCATTGTCATGACTATTGTTGTGCGAATATTCCTTTCTCCAGTAACCTATAAATCTTACCTATCTCAAGCTAAGATGAAGGTTTTACGACCAGAGATTACGCAAATCAATGAAAAGTACAAGGACAATGCTATGAAAAAGCAACAAGAAACCATGAAGCTATACAGCAAAACAGGCGTAAGCCCACTTGCGGGTTGCATCCCAGCTTTGCTTCAAATTCCTGTTTTTTATGCTTTATTTCAATTTTTTCCAAGTGCTTTTCAACTTAGGCAAAAAGGATTTTTATGGGCAGACGATTTGGCTAGCTATGATGTTATTTATGAGTGGGATACCTATATTCCTCTAATTTCTTGGGTTTACGGAAACCACATCAGCTTATTTCCTATCCTGGCATCTGTAGCTATTTTCTTTTACATGCAAATGACGACTGGGCAAAACATGCAACAAATGTCTCAGCCAGGAATGCCAAACATGAAGTTCATCATGTATCTTTCGCCTGTTATTATGTTAATATTTTTCAACAACTATGCAAGTGGCTTATCATTATACTATTTTATCTCTAACTTAATTACTATTGGAATTATGTTAGTTATTAAGAATGTAATTATAGACGAAAAGAAAATCTTAGCCAAGATAGAAGAAAACAAAAAGAAGCCCGCTAAAAAGAAAGGCAAGTTTGCGCGTAAAATGCAAGAAATTATGGAGCAAGCGGAAGAACAAAAAAGATTAAGAGAAGGAAAAAAATAGCAAACTACTATTTTTTTTTACAAAAGGCAAAATCTAGTACTTTACTAAATTTTGCCTTTTTATATTTCTGAAACTATTTAATAGTCAAACAGTCAGACACCTTATACTAGTTTCTATTTAAAATTACTGTTGAACAAATAGATATACCAGCTATTTCTTTAAATTACGGAAAAAAAACAGCCTGTCCCAACCCTTCCGTAATGATTTTGTGGTTTACGTAAATTAGAAAAATCAAAAAATAATTCAATTTATTATAGTCTCATTTAAAGTTCAATTGGCATGAAGGTTCTTTTGTAGTGAAACAGAAAGGAAAAAAAAGTATTTTAATACGATCATTTCATTTGACAAATGGTATTAAAACGTATTTATGAGATAAAAAAAACCACACTTTCAAGTGTGGCTTTAATGTTGTAAATGCTTATTTACTTTTCAAATCTACTCAAGGTTTTTGTAATAATTGATACACAATCCAATAATTGCTCTTCACTTATCACCAACGGAGGAGCAAATCGGATAATGTTTCCATGTGTAGGCTTAGCTAAAAGTCCGTTTTCTTTTAATGCCATGCAAATATCCCAAGCCGTTGAACTCTCTTCTGAATCGTTAATAACTATTGCATTCAATAAGCCACGGCCTCTTACTAGACTTACTATAGAAGAGTTTTCTATGTATTTATTAAGTTCGCTCCTAAACAAATCTCCTAATTTTCTGGCATTTTGGGCTAATTTTTCTTCCCTTACTACCTCAAGTGCTGCGATAGCAACAGCACCAGCTACAGGATTTCCACCAAATGTGGAGCCATGTTGACCAGGCTTTATCACATCCATAATTTCGTTATCTGCCAAAACAGCGGAAACTGGATAGGCACCCCCAGAAAGAGCCTTTCCTAAAATTAACAAATCAGGTCTAGCATAAGTTGATTGTCGCTCGCAATGTCCTTGGCAAGAACACTTTCCACAAACAGCAAGCAAAGCTCCGGTGCGAGCAATTCCTGTTTGTATTTCATCGGCCATGAACAAAACATTGTTTTGGTTACAAAGTTCTTTAACTTTAGGTATAAACTGATCAGCTGGTGTATAAACGCCAGCTTCACCTTGAATTGGCTCAACTAAAACTCCTGCAATATTTTTGTTTTCAGCAAGTGCTTTCTCAAGGGCATTAATATCATCGTAGGGTATTTTTATAAACCCTGGTGTATATGGTCCAAAGTTTTTCCTAGCTCCCTCATCATTGCTAAATGAAATAATGGTAGTTGTTCTACCGTGAAAATTATTTTCAAAAACAATAATTTGTGCCTCTGTTTCAGGAATTCCTTTTTTCTCGTAAGCCCATTTACGACATATTTTAATTGCAGTTTCTACAGCCTCAGCACCAGTATTCATAGGTAATAATTTATCAAACCCAAAGTACTCAGTTGCGTATTTTTCATACACCCCGAGCACATCATTATGAAAAGCTCTAGAGGTAAGTGTAATGGTTCTCGCCTGATTTACCATCGCATCAACGATTTTTGGGTGACAATGCCCTTGATTTACTGCCGAATAAGCCGATAAAAAATCATAGTATTTTTTACCTTCTACATCCCAAACAAATACGCCTTCACCTTTGCTTAAGACCACAGGTAAAGGATGGTAATTGTGAGCGCCGTGTTTATCTTCTAAAGCAATCGCTTGACTTGAGTTATGTACTTCTGTTAGTTGCATGAATGATAATTATTTTATTATTTATTGAATTTTCACAAAAATAGCACTCTAAAATCATACAATTATTAAATAATTTAAAATCATTAGACAAGCTAAAGTATTTAGATTAGATTTAAATAAGGTAGTAGTAGAATTAGCCAAATGGGAAAGTCATTATGAAATACAATTTTTTGTATTTTTGAAAAAAAGAAAAAATGCCCGATTCTAGGCTGTACTCACTAAAAATTTTAAGTAAACTAAACCGAAATATTCAGAAAAGAATTAACTGGCAAAGTAAAACCACTTTATTTTTACTTTCAATAGCAATCTCTTTAGTTGGTGTTCATTTTATAGCTGGCGAAGATTTTAGTGAAACACAAAATTATGTGCTTTTCATTTTATTTTTTGCTATCAGCTTATGGGTAACAGAAGCTATACCCCCTTTTGCAGTTGGATTATTGATTATAGGTTTTTTGGTTTACGCTTTAGGCTACACGTCTACAGACGACGTTATGCAATATGTAAACACGTGGTCCGACTCTGTAATCTGGCTCTTTCTAGGCGGTTTTTTTCTTGCGGAAGGTATGAGAAAAACAAAATTAGACGAACAACTGCTTCGGATTGTTGCTCCAAAACTCGGAAATACTTCAAAATATATTTCGTTGGGGTTAATGCTTATAACAGCTATTTTATCAATGTTAATGAGCAATACAGCAACCACAGCGATGATGATTGCTACCATTTCACCCATTACAATGCAGTTTGGCAAAAATGCCGGAATTACAAAAACATTACTTATTGGTATACCAACAGCGGCAGCTATTGGAGGAATGGGAACAATTATTGGGTCTGCACCAAATGCCATTGCCGTTGGCGCGCTTGAAAATGTAGGGATAACTGTTACATTTTTAGAATGGATGCTGATAGGGATTCCCATATCTTTAGTCTTAGTTGTCTTTTTCTGGAGGCTTTTATTAATAAAATACAAGCTTAAAGACCAAAAAATATCACTTCAATTTTTGTTTGGAAAACAACTCGACCTAAAAGAAAGTGACGAAGAAGAAGTAGATAAAACTTCTAAAAATATTATGCTTATACTGCTTGGACTTACTTTACTATTATGGTTAACATCGCAGTGGACAGGTATTCCTGTTGCTGCTGTATCTGCTATACCAATTGTAGGACTCACCATGTTTGGGATTATAGATGCCGATAATGTCAGACAATTACCTTGGGATACCTTAATGTTAGTGGCAGGTGGTTTATCCTTAGGACTTGCTGTCCAACAGTACGGACTTGCAGATTACTTTATTAGTTTAATAAATTTTGAAAATATAAATACATACATGCTCTTTTTGGTATTTGGACTAGTAACGGTAATCCTGTCTAACTTTATGAGTAATACAGCCACAGCAACGATTATGATTCCTATAAGTATATCTCTCGCAAGTTTGGGACTTATAGATAGTCCTCTTATTCTTCCGCTTATAATTTCATTAAGCGCCTCCTGCGCTTTACTTTTGCCTGTTTCTACACCTCCAAATGCTATAGCGTTTAGTACTGGAATGCTGGAACAATCAGAATTTAGGTTTGGCGGAATTATTCTTGGTATAGTTGGACCACTAATCGCTATACTTTGGTTACTTTTTCTTCAATTATTTTTTATTTAATATTTGTATCGTATGATTATTCACGACTTTTCGCTTCAAAACTCCATTTTAAATCACTTTATTGCAGAAATTAGAGACATTCAGATTCAAAAAGACAGTGAGCGATTCAGAAAAAACCTAGAACGAATCAATCAAATACTCTCCTATGAGTTGAGTAAGCATCTAAATTATAGATCGAAAACTATTGAAACCCCCCTTGAGTCTACAGAGGTCTTTGAAGTAAGTGATAAAATTGTTATCTGTTCGGTACTCAGAGCAGGTCTAACTGCGCACAATGGCTTATTGCATTATTTTGATAAAGCTGAAAGTGCATTTATCTCGGCTGTAAGACACCACAATACAAAAGAAAACAAATTTAAGGTTGATGTAGAGTACTTATCAGCTCCTGATTTAAATGGGAAAATCTTAATAATTGTTGACCCTATGCTCGCTACAGGGTCGTCGCTGAAAAATGTGTATGAAATACTTGAAACCAGAGGCAAAGCAAAGGAAATACATATTGTTGCAACTATCGCAGCCCCCGAAGGAATAAAATTTCTTGAAGACACACTCCCAAAAAACACTCATTTATGGGTTGCACAAGTTGACAGAGAACTGAATAGCAAAGGGTATATTGTACCAGGATTAGGAGATGCTGGCGATTTAGCCTATGGAAAAAAAATGTAAAACTGTTTCTACAAAAAAAAATTATTTTATTCTAATTAAAATCTGTAATTTTACAAATTGTAAATACTTTTCTTATGAAAAAAATTAGTTTAATTATATTTTCGGCTGTAATAGCTACATCGTGTGTGTCAAAGAAAAAGCTTGAGCAAGCTGAAAATTTGTTAATGGTTGCAGAAAGCAGATTGAGTAAAGCACAAAACGACAAAAATGAATGTGCTGAAGAAAATGAAGAACTTCAGGCCACCGTAGAAAGCTACTACCAACGAATTTATGAGCTTCAAAAAGAAAACGAAAACCGCATTGGACTTAACCCTGATGGTTCACTTGTTTCAGCTGAGTCTAAGCAAAACATGAGAAGAGTTCTTCAGTATGTTGACCAAGAAAAACTTGCTCAAGCTCAAACCTTAAATGATTCTATTAACTTAGCAATAGCTTATAACATTCAGCAGTCTTTTACTGAAATGATTACAGAAGTTGATGAAGACGGGAATGAAGTAACAAGAACAGCTACTTCCCCGGCTATGGATGGACTTGAAGTTCAAGTACATCATCCTGTAGTTCGCATCAGCATTAAAAATAGCATTTTATACCCAAGTGGAAGTTCTTGGGTAACTGCTAAATCTTTTCCATTAATTGAAAAACTGTCTGAGATAATTAAATCTGAGCCTAGTATGGAAGTACTTGTTGAGGGTCATGCAGATACAGTACCAGTTGCAGATGGGTCATACCTAGAAGATAACTGGATGATGGCTGCAAGAAGATCTGTTGCTGTAGTTCGTGTTATGGAAACTAGATACGGAGTTAACGGTGAGCAACTAATCGCTTCTTCAAGAAGTCATTTCAAACCTGTTGCTGATAATGCTTCATCAGAAGGAAGAGCTCAAAACAGAAGAACCACCATTACATTAATGCCAAACATGGAAAAGTTTATGCAAATGATGAAATAATCATAAAGCGCTAACGATATTTTAAAATGCGGTTCTTATTAAGAATCGCATTTTTTTTTATCTTCGAAGCATGGATAAAGAAGAAAGAAATTACCAGCTAAAAAAGATTAGACCCGAAATCAAGAATGCCGTTGTTAAAGAAACAACCTTGGAAGAAGAAAAATTTCAAAATGAAACACTTCGTCCTATTGCTAAGTTTCAAAATGACTTGTTGATTGAAGTTTTTAAAGTATACATCAGGTACCGTAAAAACGCCTACACAAAACTACCAAGTGAAAAAAAATTAGACTACATCACTCATGCTATCAAACAGGATGCAAAATTAAGAAGACAACTTCAAGGAATTTTTATAGGGCATTTTACATTAGAAGAATACGCCACATACGCAACAGATTATAAAGCTTATAACAAGCGCATCAACAATTTGTGTATAGAACGTCTCAAGAGTCAAATGCAAATTTTTGAGCAATAAAAAAGGGACCTAATTCGAGTCCCTTTCCTAAACTAAACAATTTAAAAAAACTACCAACTAATTCAGTAATGCTTCTACTTCAAAACCATTTTTACGCTTAGTAAAATAAGATTTACTAAAATTTAAAATAAAGTTTCTTACTTCTGGTTTGAGTTTCATTTCTTCTTTTTTTGAAGATTTACAAGTGTAATTGTCGTTCATAGTGTGCATTTTGGTTATACAACTTCTAAAACGACATTTTTTTTATGTTATTGCACGCTTAATGAAATATTTTTTTCTTGCATCATTTTACGAAGATTAATCAATGCGTAGCGCATTCTTCCAAGAGCTGTATTGATACTAACGCCAGAATCTTCAGCAATTTCTTTGAAGCTCATGCCTTTAAATATTCTCATTTCAATTACGTCTTGTTGTTCTTGAGGTAAATGCCGAACAAGCGACACTACATCGAGCTCCATCTGTTCTTTAATAAGCGAGCCTTCGATGTTTAACTCATCGCTATCAAGCACAGAAAAAATATCAAAATCTCCAGTACTTTCAAACTTTGGTATGCGGTTATTTTTTCTGAAAAAATCTATGATTAGGTTGTGAGCAATACGCATGACCCAGGGTAAAAATTTACCTTGCTCATTGTATTTTCCCTTTTTCAAAGTCTTAATTACTTTAATAAAAGTATCTTGAAAAATATCGTTGGAAACTTCCCGATCGTAAACTTTAGAAAAAATAAAGTTGAAAATTCGTTGTTCGTGCCTTTCTAAAAGTACTTTTAGACTTTCTTCGTGACCATTAATGTACTTTTTTACATAATAACAGTCGGGATGATTTTCATCTACAAACATAGTATTACAATTTGTTAACAGTTTTAAAATGTTATTTAATTAAGTAATAGTATGTAATAGGCTTAAGATTTTAAATATTGGGCTAATATATAAATATATAACAAAACTATAAAATGTAAAGACAACTTTAACAATTGGAGTCTTTAAAGAAAAAATCCATACTTTAATTAGGAAAATCTAATTTAAATTTGTATATTACCGAATTAATGATATAACTATCAAAGTTCATGAGACAATTAAAAATAACAAAGCAAGTAACCAATCGAGAATCTAAATCTTTAGACAAGTATTTGCAAGATATAAGTAAAGTTGATTTAATTACCGCCGAAGAAGAGGTAGAATTGGCTCAACGAATTAGAGAAGGCGACCAGATTGCTTTAGATAAGCTAACTAAAGCAAATCTTAGGTTTGTTGTTTCTGTTGCTAAACAGTACCAAAACCAAGGCTTAACACTTCCTGACTTAATAAATGAAGGTAATGTTGGATTAGTAAAAGCCGCCAAACGATTTGATGAAACACGTGGATTTAAATTTATCTCTTACGCTGTTTGGTGGATAAGACAGTCCATTTTACAAGCGCTTGCTGAGCAATCTAGGGTAGTAAGATTACCCTTAAACAAAATTGGAGTAATCAATAAAATAAACAAGATGTACTCGCATCTTGAACAAGTTAATGAACGTCCTCCTTCCCCAGCTGAAATCGCTAAGGAATTAGAAATGAGTGAATCGCAAGTGAAAGTAGCACTTAAAAATTCAGGGAGGCACTTATCTATGGATGCCCCTTTTAGAGAAGGTGAAAACGAATCAAATTTATATGATGTTTTGAGCTCTGGCGAATCACCTAATCCAGACGATCAGCTTATGAGGGATTCGTTAAGCATTGAAATTAATAGAGCGTTAGATACTCTATCGCAAAGAGAAGCAGATGTAATTAGACTTAATTATGGTATCGGGAATCAGCCTGCAATGACGCTTCAAGAAATTGGCGACACGTTTGATTTAAGCCGAGAACGTGTTAGACAAATTAGAGAAAAAGGCATAAAACGATTAAAGCATCAAACCAAAAACAAAATTTTAAAAAATTACCTAGGCTAAAAATAAATTTTGGTTTGTGAATAGAAAGCAAAGTTGGTGGTAATCAACTTTGCTTTCTTTTTTACACCAACTTGCTCAGGAAAATGGTGTATCAAGTTTACAGTTAAGCAACTATTAATTGTTCATTGTACCGTTTATCAATTGAAATTACCGCAATTAAATGCCCATTTTCTTTTCAAATAATTTCAAATAATAATTGGTCATACTTTTTGCGCAAAAAAAAACGGAGCAATTTGCTCCGTTTTAAAAATATACACGCTTTAGTATTTTTAAAGTTCTATGTGAAGATTACTTAACCTCTTCGAAATCTACATCTTCAACATCGCTAGATTCAGAAGAATTAGCACCCGCGTCAGCGCCTGGTTGTGGTCCACCATTTTGTTGAGCGTCGGCCTGAGCCTTATACATTTCTTCAGAAGCTTGCTTCCATGCCTCATTTATTTTATCTAAAGCTGGTTGAATCTGCTCTATTTCTTTAGATGCGAAGGCAGTTTTCAATTCAGCGAGCGCATCCTCAATTGGCTTCTTCTTGTCGTCTGACAATTTATCACCAAATTCAGTTAATTGGCTTTCTGTTTGAAAAATCATTGCGTCTGCTTCGTTGAGTTTATCAGCTTTCTCTTTCGCTTTTTTATCAGCCTCTGCATTAGCCTCTGCTTCTTTTTTCATTCGCTGGATTTCTTCTTCTGTTAGACCTGAAGAAGCTTCAATACGAATATCTTGGGTTTTGTTAGTAGCTTTATCAGTGGCACTAACTTTAATTATTCCATTAGCATCGATATCAAAAGTTACTTCAATTTGAGGTGTTCCTCTTTTTGCCGGCGGAATTCCGTCCAAGTGAAAACGACCTATGGTTTTGTTATCTGAAGCCATGGAACGCTCTCCTTGAAGTACGTGAATTTCTACGCTTGGTTGATTATCTTGAGCTGTTGAAAATACCTGTGACTTTTTGGTTGGAATAGTTGTGTTAGACTCAATTAACTTAGTCATTACACCTCCCATTGTTTCAATTCCTAAAGAAAGTGGAGTAACATCTAAAAGTAATACATCTTTTACGTCTCCAGTTAAGACCCCTCCTTGGATAGCGGCACCAACGGCAACTACTTCGTCCGGATTAACTCCCTTACTTGGTTTTTTTCCAAAGAAATCTTCAACTGCTTTTTGTACCGCTGGAATTCGAGTAGAACCACCTACTAAAATAATTTCATCGATATCTGACTTCGATAAATCAGCAGCTTTCAATGCTTTTTCGCAAGGAATAATTGTTCTTCTTACCAAATCAGCGATTAATTGCTCAAACTTAGCTCTAGAAAGTGTTCTTACTAAGTGTTTTGGTCCAGAGGCAGTTGCTGTAATGTATGGTAAATTAATTTCTGTTGAATTTGAAGAGGATAATTCAATCTTCGCTTTTTCTGCAGCTTCTTTTAAACGTTGCAATGCCATTGCATCCTTACGTAAATCAATGTCCTCTTCGGACTTAAATTCGTCTGCTAACCAATCAATAATTGTTTCATCTACATCATCACCTCCTAAATGAGTATCTCCGTCTGTTGAAAGTACTTCAAAAACACCGTCTCCAAGTTCTAAGATAGAAACATCATGTGTACCACCTCCAAAATCGAATACAACAATTTTTTGATCGGTACTCTTTTTATCTAAACCGTAAGCTAAGGATGCAGCCGTTGGTTCGTTAATAATTCTTCTTACTTTTAATCCTGCAATTTCTCCTGCTTCTTTCGTAGCTTGACGCTGCGAATCGTTGAAATAAGCTGGTACAGTGATTACCGCCTCAGTTACTTCTTGTCCGAGGTAATCTTCTGCAGTTTTTTTCATTTTTTGCAAAATCATTGCAGAAAGTTCCTGTGGAGAGTACAAACGACCGTCTATATTAACACGCGGAGTGTCGTTATCGCCTTTTTCAACTTTATAAGCTGAACGATCTACTTCTTTAGAAGACTCAGAAAACTTGTTCCCCATAAAACGTTTAATCGAAGCTATTGTTTTTTCGGGATTTGTTACCGCTTGACGTTTAGCCGGGTCTCCTACTTTAATTTCACCTCCTTCAACAAAAGCTATTACTGACGGGGTAGTTCTTTTTCCTTCTGCGTTCGGGATTACAACTGGCTCATTACCCTCCATTACAGAGACGCACGAGTTAGTAGTTCCTAAATCTATACCTATAATCTTACTCATAATTTGATGTTTTTCAGTTTAATTTAAATACACAAAAAACTAGACAATGATTATGCCAGCCAAAAGAACCTGACATCATGTCATAACTCAAATAAGCTAAGTGCGTAAAAACTCCCCATTACGCTGAACCTAAGTTGTGAAGTAATGACAAACATCATTACAAAAGCTTTTAGAAAGTCACCAACTTAAGATTAAGATGACTAATTTTGCGACACTAATAACAACTCATGTCATTATTTATAGAAAAAGGTAAAAGAAGTATATTTCAACACAAAGGCTTACTTCAGAAACCAAGTCGAACCACGACGGGGTCTCAGTTATTTTCTATTATAACTAAATTTAAGTCAAGTTTTTGGGACTACTTTTTTAAAATTGAAATCTATCATTTTTCTCCCTATGCAAGAAACCTTTATGTATTTTTTGTTATTCAATTGGTCCTATTTTCAGGAAACGCACAAGAGAGGGATGTCATAGACCAAAAGCAAGTTTGGGCTGGATATATGACTTCTTCTAAAATATCAGAAAAATACGCGATTTGGAACGATTTTCATTATGTTCCTGATGGTTTTTTTGTTGCTCGAACAGGCTTAACACGAAGGTTTTTCCAAAACATGAACCTTACTGCTGGGTATGCATATTTAAGCTTACCGGTAACATCCAACGAGGTAAAGCTAAACAGAAACGAACATCGACCATGGGCACAAGTGGTTGTAAACCATAAAGTAAGTAATAAACTGTACATGACTAACCGATTACGCTATGATATGCGTTTTCGTCAGGATTTTGGAGAAGGTGAACTGTTTGATTCCTTTTCTTTCAATCACAGGGTTAGGATGTTAATTGGTGTAAGGATTCCTTTAAAAGGAGAAGATATAAAAAGTGGAACACCTTTTTTAAATGTTTCGAATGAAATTTTAATGAATTACGGAAGAAATGTATCTTCCCCTAATTACTTAGATCAGAACAGATTTTGGGTAAACTTTGGGTGGCAATTCGACAACCTTAGCGTTCAACTGGGGTATATGAACAGATTTGTTCAACCTCCAAACAGAACACAAATGATTCGAAACCACACTTTATTGCTTTGGGTTACACAAAGTTTCGATTTTAGGAAAAAAGGAAATTCACTTATAATTGACGACGATGAAGACTACAGAGCACCTTAGTTTTTAGCTTGCTAACATATTTGTGAAATTATACAATATTTTCAAAACAGGATGCTTTTTTTCGTCAGTTGGTTCTAAAAAAAGTCGATCCAACTCTAGATCTTTAAAACCGACTAAGCTTTCAACGTCTTTGTCATCTATCCGTTTAAAAGCCATAGACCAGTCTTTAAACTGACGTTCATTTATATCTCCATCGTCCAGAAGAAGTAGTTCATTGTGTCTAGGATCTATTTTAATTTTTTCGTAAACACGGTCAATCTCCTCTTCAGGCCCTTCAATATATTGAACAAATTTCCCTTGTATTAATAGGAGAAGACCCGTAATTGCTAAACGCTTGTTTTTCTCTCGAATTTGAAATAACATATTGTCCATTTCATCTCGAGTCATAAGTCTTGATTGAAGACTCATGTATGACACGTATTTTAGTTTCATTTTAACTATTATCTCTTTTTAATGGTGTTATTTCATAAGTTTAGTTACCAATACATAAAAAACCACACGAAGGCTTTTTATAAAATCAATAATTTTTGACAATATATAAAATTTTCTAAAACAAACCTTAAAAAACTCATCTTTTTAAATTGAATTAACTAGTACTTTAAAAGTTTTTCGATCGATTCTTGAAGCCTCTTTTGTGCTAAAAATTGCTCTTCTAGGGAAGAAGCAAATGGAACAGGGGTGTCTAAACTTCCAACTCGCATAAGGGGTGCGTCCAAAAACTCAAAGCAATTTTCCGCTATAAAAGCACTTATGTCTGACATTATTCCTCCAAAAAGGGTGTCTTCTTGAAGCAGTAAAATCTTTCCTGTATTTTTCACCAAATCAATAATTGCTTCATAGTCTAAGGGTGAAAGACTTCGTAAATCTAAAACTGAAATCGATTTATCTGGAAATTTATTTATTGCCTCAAGTGCCCAATGAACACCAGCGCCATAGGTAATTATTCCTAGTTGGTCCCCTCCTTTTATTAACCTTGCTTTCCCTAAAGGAAGCGTATATGCATTGGTGGGGACTTCTTCTTTTATGCTTCTGTACAAGGCTTTATGTTCGAAAAAAAGCACAGGATTAGGATCCTCGATGGCACTTAACAATAATCCTTTTGCATCCGAAGGAAATGCGGGATATACTACTTTTAGACCAGGCGTTTTAGTAAACCAAGCTTCGTTAGTTTGCGAATGAAAAGGACCTGCCCCTACTCCCGCACCACATGGCATACGCAGCACAACATCTGCATTCTGGTTCCATCTGTAATGTACTTTTGCTAAGTAATTTACAACAGGATTAAACCCCGTACTTACAAAGTCTGCAAATTGAAACTCAACAACAGACTTTACCCCTTTTATGGATAATCCCATTGCTGTAGATACAATGGCCGACTCACATATTGGCGTATTTCGTACCCTTTCTTTTCCGAAAGCCTCCACAAATCCTTCCGTAATTTTGAAAACTCCACCATATTCAGCGACATCTTGCCCCATAATAATCATTTCTGGATACTTTTGCATTCCTTGTTTAAGGCCGTCGCTAATAGCATCTATTAAACGCATTTCACTTTTTTCTGAAGACGCTTCGATTAAAATGGGTTGGTACTCTTTATATACATCTGCCAATTCTGCTTCTTCTGAAGATGATATGGGTGGCTCTGCATTGGCTGCATCCAGTGCCTCCTGAATTTCCTTATTAATTTGATTGGTGTAACTTAATTTCAATTCTGGCGTCAACATTTCGTTTGCCAGCAAAAAATCTTCAAAATTTTGAAGTGGGTCTTTCTTTTTCCATTCTTCAATCAATTCTTTGGGCACGTATTTTGTACCGCTGGCTTCTTCATGACCCCGCCTTCTAAAAGTTTTAAATTCAAGTAATACAGGACGAGGGTTTTCTCGCATTTCGGCAGCTAATTTGCAAACCGTTTCATACACTTCAACAATATTATTACCATCTATAATATGAGATTCCATTCCGTAACCTATCCCTTTGTCTGCAATATGTACACACTTAAATTGTTCATTTGTTGGAGTGGATAAGCCATACCCATTATTTTCGACACAAAACAATACGGGCAAATTCCAAACCGAAGCGATGTTTAATGCCTCGTGAAAATCGCCCTCACTCGTTGCTCCTTCACCCGTAAAAACTGCTGTGACTTTAGCCTCTTTTTTATTTTTATGGGCTAAAGCTATACCGTCTGCAACACCTAGTTGTGGACCAAGATGAGAAATCATCCCAATTATTTTAAACTCTTGTGTACCAAAATGAAAACTGCGGTCGCGTCCTTTTGTAAACCCATTGGCTTTTCCTTGCCACTGAGAGAACAAGCGATCTAATGGAATATTTCTGGAAGTAAAAACTCCTAAATTTCTATGCATAGGAAGAATGTATTCATCAGATTGCAATGCATTACAAACACCAACAGATATGGCTTCTTGCCCAATACCAGAAAACCACTTAGAAATTTTACCTTGACGAAGTAAAACCAGCATTTTGTTTTCGATTAATCGAGGTTTAAGTAATGAATAATATAAATGTAAATAGGTTTGTTTACTAAGTTGGCTTGATGTAAAATTCATTATTGAAAATTAAAAATAACAAAAACGAAGATACTCAATTTAAAGCTTGCTTTATTAGGAATATGAAAATTAATTTATAGTTTTTACTTAACTAATTGCAAACAATGTAACGTTCATTCATTTACCAAGATGCTTTTATTAAAACACTTTTATTAATTTACCAACTATAAAGCGTATTTTTGTTGAAAAATAAGTCAACTCATTAGCTAACTTATTTTAAAAAACATAGCTCATTGCATTAACAAAATAAATACAATAAAAATACAATTTTACTGAAATGAAGAAGACTGCACTTTACGATAAACATCTGGCGCTTGGCGCAAAAATAGTTCCCTTTGCAGGATATGAAATGCCCGTTTCATACGCTGGAGTTAATCAAGAACATGAAACAGTAAGAAACGCTGTTGGAGTTTTTGATGTTTCGCACATGGGAGAGTTTTTTGTTGAAGGCCCACAGGCAATAGACCTCATCCAAAAAGTTTGTACAAATGATGCTTCTACACTTGTAGATGGAAAAGCACAATATACCTGTATGCCTAATGGGAAAGGAGGAATTGTAGACGATTTAATAATTTATCGCTTTTCTGCTGAAAAATATCTTTTGGTTGTAAACGCTTCAAACATTGAAAAAGACTGGAATTGGCTTCAAGAAAACAATAGTTTTGATGCCGTTTTGCGAAATGCTTCTGATGAATATTCGCTACTTGCTATACAAGGTCCGAAAGCGGTTGAAGCTATGCAATCACTTACCGCAGAAAATTTATCTGAAATTAAATTTTATCATTTTAGTGTAGGAGAGTTTGCGGGTTGTAAGGAGGTCATTATATCAGCAACGGGATACACCGGAAGTGGCGGTTTTGAAATTTATATTAAAAACGAAGATGCTTCCAAGGTGTGGGATGCCGTTTTAAAAGCAGGAGAACCCTATGGCATTGCCCCTATTGGTCTTGCTGCAAGAGACACACTTCGTTTAGAAATGGGTTTTTGTTTGTACGGAAATGATATAGATGACACAACTTCTCCTCTTGAAGCTAAACTTGGATGGATAACAAAATTTACTAAAGATTTTATAGACTCAGAACGTTTAGCAAAAGAAAAAGCTGAAGGATCTAAACAAAAACTAGTCGCTTTCGAGTTAGTGGAAAAAGGTATTCCAAGAAAAGACTATGCTATTGTTAACGAACAAGGAGATAGCATAGGAAGGGTTACTTCTGGCACTATGTCGCCCTCCTTAAAAAAAGCAATTGGTTTAGGTTACGTAACAACTGGAATGGACTCAATAGGTCAGGAAATTTATATTCAGATTAGAAATAAAAATATAAAAGCTCAACTTGTAAAACTTCCATTTTATAAAGCAAAATAAACTTTATTGAACTCATTAAAGTTTAATGTTTTAAGTTGGTAAATTATATTATAGTACACGACAAAAATTGAAAGTCGTCAAATCAGTTCTACCCCAACCCTATCCCGTATAAATGTACGTTGTATTTCACGGGACAAGAAGGAGTCTGATTTTACTTGATTTCTCTATTCACCCTTTTAAATGCAACGCATTGCGCAAAGCGTATTTAACAGGGTTGAGATACGGGGCAAAAATCAAGGAATTTTAGAGTTTTTATTTTTTTGTCGTGTACTAAAAAATTATTTTAATTGTCAACTGAAATTACCGGTATAAAACGCTCTTTTTTTCTTTCTGTTACATTTCAAAAAGAAACCATAGCTTTAATATGCTTGATTTTTCTAATTTATGTAAAGAAAAGATCATCGCTTTCTTTAATAGGAATTTCAAAAAATAACTAGTATTACTAGAAACAGTTGCATTTTATAAAAATCATTAAATTGATATTAATTACAGCTTTGCTCCTCTTACAAATAATGATATTTGCGAAAAATTGGAACAAAGCTGTAACTTGTTTATGAAAACTAAAAAACAACGCATTTTAATTCTAGGAGTTAGTGGATTTTTAGGCCATCACCTATACCGTGAATTAAATCCTTATTTTGATGTTTTTGGCAGCTACAAAACACCAACAGCTCATCTAGAAAAGCATCATCAATTTTTTGAGTGGGACGCTTCTGAAGAAGTTCCCGACCACTTCTTGAATCAAATTAAACCAGATGTGATTATCTCTGCTTTTAGAGCGAATACTTCTGTAGTAGTTGATACACATTTCAGCTTAATTCGCTATATTACCAACTACCAAAAAAAACTTATTTTTATTTCTTCTAGTAATGTTTTTGATGCATTTTCAAATTTTCCCTCTTATGAATATGATAAAACTTTATCAGTAAGTGCTTACGGAAAATTTCAAATTAAAATAGAGAATGCTTTACTGAGGTTACCAAATCACTTGTACAATATTGTCCGTTTACCTATGATTTTTGGGCATGATTCGCCTCGCTTAAAGGAAATAAAACTTCTACACGAGTTAAATGAAGCTATTGAAGTATTTGATAATGTAGTTATTAATGCAACTTCGCATGACAAATTTTGTCAGCAACTACACTACATTATTAATCGGAAATTAGAAGGCGTATTTCGCTTAGGAAGTAACGATGTAATGCATCACCGGGAAATTATAGAGGAAATTTGTACCAAAATAGGCATTGCAGAGCCACTTTTAAAACACGTGTTTGATTCCAACGACGATCGATTTATTGCTGTGTTACCAAAAGAAAATAAATTACCTTTACACTATCAATTTACAATAAGTGAAGTTATTGACGATAGTCTTACTCATAAAAAATAAAAAAATGCACAACGTACTCAACAACGAAGAATTGCAAAATGCAATAGCCACAATTGAAGGATGGGAATTAACTAATGGGAAACTTAATGCTCAAATTGAATTTGACAACTTCAAAGAAGCATTCACGATTATGACAAGGATTGCTTTTGAAGCTGAATTATTGGGACATCACCCTGAGTGGACAAATATTTACAATCAACTTGATATTTCATTAACTACTCACGACGCAGGAGGCATAACAGAAAAAGATATTGAACTTGCTAAACGCATCAATAAAATTATTGGTTGGTAATAATTTTTCCAACCAATAATTTATTTTTTTATTTACCAACTAAACTAGTTGCTTTGGCTAACGAGAATTGCTTCGTTTAGAATTATTTTTGCTGGACGAATTCTTCTTAGGGTAATTTCTATTAGAGCGTTGTCTTTGTGGTTTCTTTTCAACAGTGTGGTTAACTAAGGGGAAATTTTCATTTTCCAAAACTGGAATTGTTTTCCCAATTAACTTCTGAATGTCTTTCAAGTAAGCTTTTTCTTCAGCATCGCAAAAAGCAATAGCAATACCGTTAGCTCCCGCACGGCCGGTTCTTCCTATTCTGTGAACATAAGATTCGGGAATATTAGGCAATTCATAGTTAATTACATGGGCTAAGTCGTCAATATCAATTCCACGAGCAGCAATATCCGTAGCAACTAGGACCCTTGTCTCGTTTGCCTTAAAACTGTTTAGTGCTTTTTGTCTTGCGTTTTGAGATTTATTTCCGTGAATAGCCAGCGCCTTAACACCTCCTTTTACTAAGTCCTTCACTACTTTGTCTGCACCGTGTTTTGTTCTGGTAAACACTAAAACTCTATCTATTTCATGTGTATCTAAAACTTCTTTAAGCAAATGCTTTTTGTTTTCTTTGTCGACAAAATAAACGGATTGATTTATGGTGTTTGCTGTACTAGAAACAGGCGTGACTTCAACTTTAAACGGGTCGACTAAAATAGTATTAGCTAATTTAACAATGTCATCTGGCATGGTAGCCGAGAAAAACAAAGACTGTCTTTTTTTAGGCAACTTTGCAATTACTTTTTTTACATCGTTTAAAAATCCCATGTCTAACATTCGGTCGGCTTCATCCAAAACAAAAAACTCAAGCTGATTTAATTTCACGTAACCTTGGTTCATTAAATCCAATAAACGTCCGGGTGTAGCAACCAAAATATCTATTCCAGATTGTAGGGAATTTACTTGGCTATGCTGATTTACACCACCAAAAATAACTTCGTATTTTAAGTTGGTTTCAGCTCCATAATTTTCTAAGCTTTCTGCAATTTGAATAGCTAATTCTCTTGTTGGAGTTAAGATAAGGCTTCTAATAGGACGCTTCCCTCTGTATTCGATTGGGTTTTCAACCAATAACTGAATAACAGGAATAGAAAAGGCGGCAGTTTTCCCCGTTCCGGTTTGAGCACATCCAAGAACATCGCGCCCTTCTAATGCTTTTGGTATGGTTTGGGCTTGAATTGGGGTTGGTGATGTATAACCTTCGGCATTTAATGCTTCTAAAATTGGTTCGATGATTTGTAATTCTGAAAATCTCATAGGTATATTTTGAAGACCTTATTATTTATATTCAAAAGTTAGTTCACCAGGTCTTTTTGGCAAACTTACCTTTATGCACTTCTTAAACTTTAAGGTAATCAGGAAAATTCCGAAACTTATGGAAAAGCGAAAGAAAAAATTTACTAGTTTATTAGTAATAATGTACAAAGGTAAGGTTTTTAATTGGTTTAATTGTGTATTAGATTCTCACTATCTATTGCGTAGATTAACCCAATTTATTCATTTGAATTTCTTCAAATGAATAAACGACTAAGTAAATCAGTAAATTCGGTCGATTTTACAAATCACCCTCATGGTGATTTACTAAATCGGGTTCCGTTTCTGTTTTAATTCAAGAATTGAATTAATTTACAGAACCGAGAACTCTTGAATAAATACGAAATTAAAATTTCTTTTATTCGAAGATTAACCCGACTAATACATGTAGTTCGGCTCATTCTTCACCTCCTAATGCATAAGTCGGGTTAAACTTAAATATTAATCAACTTATATGCGAGAAAAAATCTATCGTGTACAATTTTAGTAATGAAGTTTAAAATGATATCTTTAACCAATAGTAAAATTGAATGACACCTTTAAATTTTAAGCACACTTACACATGAAACTCACTCCAAAAAATATAAATCTATTTTTACTTTTCAAATTACCTTCTGCATTTTTCTGCGGAGTTAGGTTAAGCCGTATTTCGTATGATAAAGCGACTGTAAAAGTAACACACCGATGGATCAATCAAAATCCATTTAACAGCATGTACTTTGCGGTGCAAGCAATGGCAGCAGAATTAAGTACGGGAGCATTGGTTATGCAAGCGATAAAAAAGCGAAACGAAAATATTTCGATGCTTGTCGCAGAAAATAAATCATCTTTTTCTAAAAAAGCGAAAGGCAAAATAACATTTACATGCTCTGATGGAAAGGTTATCGATGACGCAATCTCTCAGGCAATCTCTAAAAAAGAAGGACAAGAATGTTGGATGGAATCGATTGGAATAGACGAATCTGGCGATATTGTTTCTACCTTTTCATTTAAATGGAGTGTAAAAACTAGGTAAAAAAGTAACCATAATCACTTAAAAAACTGATTACAAGAAATTTACACAAATGTTAAATATTTAAACAATCTTCAATTAACACTTCTATAACAAAAATTGAGTTGTTCAATTCCTATTTTTGAGAAAACAATTTAGCCTATGCTTAAAATTACTTATCTAAAAAACTAATTGTTTATGGCACGAGCTATGTTTACGTATACCAAAGAAGTACTTCAAAAAGTAAGTTTTGATGTAAAATTATTTTCAAAAGAAGTACAAAAAGCGGTAAAACATTTGCTACCACATGAGATTGAAGAACTCAAAGAGTTTGTAAAATCCTTGTTCAAGGTAAATCCTGAACTTCAGGTAGCATTAATTTATTTAGAATAATTTTTCGTTAACCAGCCAGCTTATAGCTGGCTTAATTTTTTACTACTAATTGGACAACGTATCCTTCATAGGAACGAATGTTAAAAACAGTCTGATCTTCAAAAAGTAAATACTGCCCCTTGATGCCCATTAATTTTCCTTGATACACAGGGCTCTTTTCCAAATTCAAAGATTTTAACTTAACGGGATAAGCTTCAACAGGAAACTGAATATTCGTTTCTTCATTATTTTTCACAATATAAGGTTTTACTTCTTGAGGCAAATGTTCAATTAACTGTTCTTTTAGTGCTTTTAAATCTTCGTCTTTAATTTCGTTTTTAAGCATGGTTCGCCAATTGGTTTTGTCTTTTACAAAATCCTTCAGCGCAACTTCTGCAATTCCGGCCAAATATCGATTAGGAACCTCAGCAATTTCAATAGCCTCGTGTGCTCCTTGATCTATCCAGCGTGTAGGAACTTGTGTTTTTCTTGTAACGCCTACTTTAACATCACTTGAGTTTGCTAAATAAACAATATGGGGCTGAAGTTGAACCTGTTTTTCGTATTCCAAATCGCGATCCTCAATACCCAAATGTGCTTTACTTAGTTCGGGACGCATAATCCAATCGCCTGCTCGAGCTGAACTTGTAGCACAATCGTAACAAAAACCTTGCTTAAATATTTTCTTTGAAGCTCCACAATTAAGACACTGATAAGATTGAAAGTGAAATTCAATTTCTTTACCAATAAGCTGGTTTACATGGATAAAATCTGGTCCCAACTCTAAAAAATAATCTACTGATGCCGCTAGCTCCGTCATCATTTTTTTTAATACGCCTTGGTATTGCATAAGTACCTTTCTTTGAAAATTGAAATTAATGTTGTTTTTTTACCAAATGAATCTGTAAAAGTAACAAATACATGTCAATTCCCATCGTAAATTCAATAGCTTCTTGGTTTTTGAAAAAACGAATTCACCAAATAGAGTTATTTTTAAAATACCCTAATGAGGTACAAAATGAGCTTTTACATCATTTGGTAGAAACTGCTAAAAACACTGAGTTTGGCAAGCATTATCATTTTGAAAGCATCACCAACTATGCTACTTTTTCAGAACGAGTACCTCTTCAAACCTATGAAGAATTTCAACCACTTATTGAGCGGGCGCGTTTAGGTGAGTCTAATATTTTTTGGCCATCTACAATAAGAATGTTTGCAAAATCTAGCGGGACAACCAATGCCAAAAGTAAATTCATTCCCGTAAGTCAGGAATCCTTGGAGGATTGCCATTTCGCCGCTGGAAAAGATTTACTTTGCGTTTACCTTAATAATAACCCAGAAGCCTCACTCTTTACAGGAAAAAATTTACGATTAGGAGGTAGCAAAGAAATTTACCGTGAAAACGGAACCTCGTTTGGCGATTTATCCGCACTAATTATTGACAATATGCCTTTTTGGGCTTCCTACAGCAGTACACCAAGCAGCGAAGTTTCTTTAATGAACAATTGGGAAGAAAAAATGAAGGCTATTATTAAAGAAACACAGAACGAAAATGTAACGAGTTTAGCGGGCGTTCCCTCTTGGATGTTGGTTTTAATGAATCAAGTAATTGAAGAGACAAAAGTTTCGCACTTAAAAGAATTATGGCCAAACTTGGAAGTTTATTTTCATGGAGGGGTTAGTTTTGAACCTTACCGAACACAATACGAAGCACTAATACCTGATAGTAGTTTTAAATATTACGAAATATACAATGCATCCGAGGGATTTTTTGCGCTACAAGATCAAAACAATTCGGACGAGTTACTTCTTTTACTGGATTACGGAATTTTTTACGAATTTATTCCCATGGAAAATTACCAAACTTCAGCCCAAAAAATAATTCCACTGGCAGATGTTGAACTGAACAAAAACTACGCCCTTGTTATTACCACTAATGCAGGATTATGGCGTTATTTAGTTGGCGATACCATAAAGTTTACCTCGCTTTTACCTTACAGAATTAAAGTTACTGGACGCACAAAACACCATATAAATGTATTTGGTGAAGAACTTATTATAGAAAATACAGACAAAGCTATTAATATTGCATCTAAAGTACATCGGGTTAATGTAAAAGAATACAGTGTTGGCTCAATTTTTATGGAAGGAAAAAACAAAGGAGCACATCAATGGATCATTGAGTTTGATGAAGCTCCCAAAAACTTAAATGAATTTAAAAGAACACTAGACAAAGAACTTCAACAACTCAACAGCGATTATGAAGCTAAGCGAAAAAACGACACAACACTAACCGAGCTTCAAATTGAAGTGGCTAAAAAAAATTTATTTTACGAATGGTTAAAGAAAAACGACAAGCTTGGCGGACAGCATAAAATTCCGCGTCTTTCCAATTCACGAAAGTTTATTGAAGAATTAATGCACATCAATACTAATTTGTAAAGAACCTAAATCTTCATTTATTTAAGGTCAAGTGGTACTGCTTCAACACTAACTCTTAAAAGTGTGTTTCAACTTACAAGGCTTTGCTAATACCATTTACAACAACTAAAAACTAACGGATAATCAATTCTTAGGAAAACTTTTCAAGGCATAAAAGGCTTCATAAAAAACTAATGAACACTAAAACGTTTTCGTATGCTTCTAGCCTAAATAATATTGTTTAAACACATCATTTGAAGCATTTTTTTCTTAATTTTAAGGCATTAATTCTAAGAAGAATGCAAAAACAACAACGATTAATTATAGAAAATATAACGCCACTTGTCAACCACGGCGAGTTTCCAATCAAGCGTGTTATAAATGATGTGGTAAATGTAAAAGCATCTATTTACGCTGACGGACATGATGTACTTCAAGCTTGTATTTACGTAAAAACTGAAAACGAAAAAACATATACCGAATCCCGAATGTGGGAATTGGGTAATGATGAATTTACAGTTCAATTTCAGGTAACCGAACTTGGCTATTACAATTATTACTTAGAAGCTTGGGTAGACCATGCACTTACTTGGCAAAAAGGAATACGCTCCAAAACAACACATAACATTCACGTAAAAAGTGAATTGTTAGAAGGTGTAATGTATTTAGATTTTCTTAAGAAGCAAGTAAAATCAACAGAAGACAAGGATTTTATACAAAATGCAAAGTCGAAATTTGAAGACGAAAACGCGTATGATGAAGCTTGCGAGATTGCTAAAAGTGAGCATTTAAATCACTTATTTTTAACCTATCCTTACCGAAAATATGCTACAAAATCTGCTGTTTTTGAAGTAGATGTAGACAGAAAAAAAGCTGAATTTTCTACATGGTACGAATTTTTTCCTCGTTCGGCTAGCCAAGAGGAAGGCAAGCACGGAACATTTAAAGATTGTGAAGCCTTGCTACCCAGAATTGCACAAATGGGGTTTGATACCTTGTACTTCCCTCCTATTCATCCTATTGGAGAAGTTAACAGAAAAGGAAAAAATAATTCTACCACAGCCCAAGAAGGAGACACCGGAGTGCCATGGGGTATTGGCTCTAAATACGGTGGGCACAAGAGTATTCACCCTGAGTTGGGTACCGAGGACGATTTTCTTCATTTGGTTGCAAAAGCAGAACAAATGGGCATAGAAATTGCCATGGACATCGCTTTTCAGTGTGCGCCAGACCATCCTTATTTAAAGAATCATCCAGAATGGTTTAAATTTAGACCAGACGGCACTATTCAATACGCTGAAAATCCTCCAAAAAAATACCAAGATATTGTAAACTTTAACTTCGAATGTAAAGATGCAAAAGCACTTTGGGAAGAACTGTTGAGCATTGGAAAATATTGGGCAAAACGAGGTATTAAAGTGTTTAGAGTAGACAATCCACATACCAAGAGCTTCCGTTTTTGGAACTTTTTTATTCGTGAAATTAAAAAAGAATACCCCGAAACTTTATTTCTCTCAGAAGCATTTTCTCGTCCAAAAATAATGCAAGGACTTGCAAAACAAGGATTTAATCAGTCCTACACCTATTTCACTTGGCGAACGAACAAGCATGAAATTATTGAGTATGTAAATGAACTTACAAAATCTGACCAAAAAGAGTATTTCCGCCCTAATTTTTGGCCAAACACCCCCGACATTAATCCATATCATTTACAAGGAGCTAACGAAGCTATGCACCTATTTCGATACGCACTTGCAGCAACCCTTAGCGGAAACATTGGAATTTATGGACCAGTGTATGAATATATGGTGTCTGACGCTATTCCCGGTAAAGAAGAATACATTGATTCTGAAAAATACCAACTTCGAAATTGGGATTGGAATAAGGAAAACAAACTCACACACCTAATTGGAAAAATTAACCACATTAGAAAACAGCTACCGGCGCTTCAGCAAACTAACTATATAGAATTTTGCGAGTTACATAACGATAATTTAATTGGTTTTGTAAAAACAACTAAGGACATGCAACAAAAAGTTTGTTGTGTTATAAGTTTAGATCCGTACTACGCTCAAAACGGGGTAATTAGACTTCCTTTTAACAATTTAGGCATGCACCCAGGTCAAGAAATTAAGGTTCACGATCATTTAACTAATAACACCTATACATGGAAAGAAGAGTGGAATTACATCGAACTACACCCTGCGCTTCCTGTACACATTTTTGAAATACATACCTAATATGGAAAATAACCAGCCCATAAAAGAAAAAAACAGTCTTACATACACCTCTTCTTGGGAAGAAATAATGAAAAACAAAGCTTTTATTAAGGAGCTTTGTAGCGATGTTTTGGAGAGTTATATTCTTAAACAACGCTGGTACGGGGGGAAATCTAGTGTTATTAAATACATCGGAATTATCGATTTCTTTGAAGTACAAGAAAAAAAAGACTTATTTTATGGATTGGTATTAGAGATAAATTACAGAGAAGCTTTTGTTCAAGAGTATTTTCTTCCTATTGGAATTGTTACCTATGCAAGCGCTGTAAACGGAAACGTAATTAGCGAAATTAAATTTAATGATGAAAAATTTTACTTAGTAGATGCTTGTTACTTGGCTTCTTTCCGACAACTAATTTTCAACAAAATTTTAGAAGGTAGCAAAGAAAAATATAATTATTTAGAATACCGAAAGGGACGTAAATGCTTTGCTACTTCTTACGAATCCTCTAGGTTTTTAGGAGTCGAACAAAGCAATACCTCAATTATATACAACGAAAAGTACATCTTGAAATTTTTCAGAAGGCTTTATGTGAATCACAATCCTGACTACGAAATTTCCAAGTACTTAACCAATAAAGGGCAATTTAAAAACACTCCCGGATACGCAGGTAGCATTACGCTTAAATTTAGTGACAAAAACGTAATGACTATTGCGCTAATGCAAGAAATGATTCCGAACCAAGGAGATGCTTGGGAATATTTTTCTGCATCAATTAAAAACTCATTTTTAAAGCTTTCTGAACTTCAAATTGAGGTTTCAAAACTACCAAAGTTAGGTAAATACGAGCAAATTCGAGTTGCCAATATAAGCGATTACATAACCGCTTGGACAGGTCATGAACTATTTGAAGATGTCCAAAAAATCGCACTCCGAACGGCTGAAATGCATGTTTCGTTAGGTTCAGAGCGCATTAATGTAGACTTTACTCCGTCTTCCTATTCATACGATTACACCGTTTGGTTGAAAAATAGACTGATGTACATGTTGGACAATCGCATCAATTTAATTGAAAACAATCTTCATCAACTGGAGGGGCTTCAACTAGAATACGCTATGCAGCTCTTGGACCAAAAAAAAGAGGTAAAAAAACGTTTCCTAGATTATGATGAAAATAAATTAAAAGGCGAACGAATTAGAATTCATGGAGATTACCACCTAGGCCAAGTCTTAGTAAACAACCGTGATTTTTTTGTGATTGATTTTGAAGGAGAGCCAGAGAGCACCATACGAGACAGAAAGGTAAAACAACCACCTATTAAAGATGTTGCTGGCATGTTTCGTTCATTTAATTATGCTATTTATGCAAGTATTTTTAACCATTCAGAGCAATACCATTATAGCTTAGAAAAACTATTTGAAATTGCTGAAATCTTATACAGCCACATGGTTGGAGTTTTTTTGCACACGTATATAGACCACGTTCAATCCAATAACTTAAACATTGGTTACCGAAAAGAAATAGAATTTTTATTAGAATATTGCTTGCTTGAAAAAGCCATCTATGAACTTGGCTACGAACTTAACTCTCGCCCAAGATGGGCTATTATTCCGTTAAAAGGAATTGTAAACATTTTAAACAACAACACATGAATAAAGTAATTGTACATTCCTTGTTTTCTGAATTTGATATTGAATTATTTAAAGCAGGAAAACACTTTAAATTATATGAAAAATTAGGTTCGCACCTCGTTGAAGTAAATGGGGTTAAAGGAACTTATTTTGCTGTATGGGCCCCCTCTGCAAAGAAAGTTTCAGTAATTGGTGATTTTAATTATTGGCTCGAAGGGGAACACGATTTATACGTAAGATGGGACGGAAGCGGTATTTGGGAAGGATTTATTCCAAATGTAAGCAAAGGAGCACTATATAAGTATAATATTACTTCACACCATAACGACCAAAAAACACAAAAAGCAGATCCCTTTGCAAAAAGAGCAGAACATCCGCCAAAAACAGCATCGATTGTTTGGGAGCTGGATAAAGAATGGAGGGACGCTAAATGGATGAACAAAAGAAAGCAGCACAATGCGCTAGATGCACCATTTTCAGTTTACGAAATACACCTAGGCTCTTGGAAAAGAAACCTTGAAGAAAACAGAAGCTTAACTTATCTTGAATTAGCAAAGGACTTAGTTAACTACGTAAAAGAGCTTAATTTTACGCACGTAGAATTTATGCCAATTATGGAATATCCTTACGAACCAAGTTGGGGCTACCAACTTACTGGATATTTCGCACCGAGCTCACGTTTTGGCTATCCTGAAGAATTAATGGAGTTGATAGATGTATTTCACCAAAACAACATAGGTGTTATTTTAGATTGGGTTCCCTCTCACTTCCCAGAGGATGCGCATGGCCTTGGTTTTTTTGATGGAAGTCATTTATACGAGCACCCCGACCGAAAAAAAGGATATCACCCCGACTGGAAATCCTTAATTTTTAATTACGAACGAAATGAAGTAAGAGCATTTTTAATAAGTAATGCCCTATTTTGGCTTGAAAAATACCATGTAGATGGCTTGCGAGTAGATGCTGTAGCTTCTATGCTGTATTTAGATTACTCCAGAAATGAAGGAGAATGGGAGCCTAATGAGTTTGGCGGAAATGAATACTTAGGAGCCATTAGTTTCATAAAAGAACTAAACGAAACCGTATACAAAGAGTTTCCAGACGTTCAAACCATTGCAGAAGAATCGACAAGCTTTCCTATGGTATCTAAACCTACATTTATTGGAGGACTCGGCTTTGGAATGAAGTGGATGATGGGATGGATGCACGATACACTCACCTATTTCGCTAAAGGCCCTGTTTACAGAAAGCATCACCAAAACGACATAACTTTCAGTTTAAATTATGCCTTTACTGAAAACTTTATGCTGCCGCTATCGCATGACGAAGTAGTTTACGGAAAAAAATCAATGATTGAAAAAATGCCCGGAGACGAATGGCAAAAATTTGCCAACCTTCGTGCATTATATACCTACATGTACACTCATCCAGGTACCAAGCTTCTTTTTCAAGGAGGTGAATTTGCACAATATAGCGAATGGAATTTTGCTGGCAGTTTAGATTGGCATTTATTGGAAGACAAAAAGCATCGAGGAATACACCAACTCATTAAAGATTTAAATAAATTATACAATTCAGAACCCGCATTACACAACCTTCAATTTAGTTACGAAGGATTTGAATGGAATGATATGTCCAACTCCGAAAACTCTGTTCTCATTTATATACGAAAAAACAAAAAGGGAGAGTCATTACTTATTGTAGCTAATTTTACTCCACAGCCACACAATAAATATACGATTGGGCTTCACAAGAATAGTACCTTAACCCCAATTCTAAGTTCTGACGATAAAGCATACGGAGGAACAGGAGACTTTCCGCTGAAACAAGTAAAAACAACACCTGGTGAACATCAGGGCAAAAAGTTTTCAACATCAATCGTTTTAGCACCCCTTTCTGTAGGCATTTATAAAATTGAAAGCTATTAAAAACAGATAAAGCACTTATTTTTAGCAACTAAAAAATTAAACTATGATTATAGATACCGAGGTTAGAAATCAAGGTGATTTATTTCCAAATAAAGTAATAAAATTAGAACAAGATGTAGATAAGTTTTACTTCACCACAGAAAATGAAGTTGTTTTAGAACTTACTGTTTTAAGAGATAGTGTACTGAGATTTAGATACGGAACTCGCGAAAAATTAGAACCTGACTTTTCATACGCCATATCGGAAGAAGCCATTCGTGGTTACAACTTGCTCGAACTTACAGAAGAAGAAGATTTTTACATCATTACTACAGCAAAAGTAGTTTGTAAAATTAGCAAAAATGACTTAAGACACTCCATTTACGATAAAAACGGAAAGCTGATTAATGAAGACGAAATTGGGTTTCATTACGAAGAAAGCTTCGAATATGGAGGAAACATTGTAAAAATGAGTAAAAAAGCCCAACAAAAAGAAGCTTTTTACGGCATGGGAGATAAACCTATGCACTCCAATTTACGTGGAAAAAGAGTAGAGAATTGGGCTACCGATGAGTACGCTTTTGGTAAAGATAAAGATCCCATTTATAAAAGTGTACCCTTTTATATTGGACTTCATCAAGAAAATGCTTACGGTATATTTTTTGACAATACCTTCCGAACTTATTTTGATTTTTGCCAAGAAAGGCATGAAGTTACAAGTTTCTGGGCGCAAGGAGGAGAAATGAACTACTATTTCATTTATGGGCCAGATATGCCACAAGTAGTTAAATCCTATACAAACCTTACAGGAACGGGAGAACTGCCTCCACTTTGGGCTTTAGGGTATCACCAATGCAAGTGGAGCTATTACCCAGAAGCAAGGGTGAAGGAAATTGCCGCTAACTTTAGAAAATACCAAATTCCATGCGATGGTATTTACTTGGATATTGACTATATGGACGGTTTCCGATGTTTTACCTGGAATAAGGAGTACTTCCCGAACCCCAAAAAAATGGTTAAGGAATTAGAGCAAGATGGTTTTAAAACAATTGTCATTATCGATCCAGGAATTAAAATTGACAAAGATTATTGGGTCTACAAAGAAGCCTTGGAAAAAGACTATTTCTGTAAAAGAGCTGACGGACCTTACATGATTGGTAAAGTTTGGCCTGGTGAATGTAATTTTCCTGATTACACAAAACCCGAAGTAAGAAAATGGTGGTCTGGACTTTTTAAAGAACTAATTAGTGAAATTGGAGTTAAGGGAGTTTGGAATGACATGAATGAACCCGCTGTAATGGAAGTTCCTAATAAAACTTTTCCAGACGATGTTAGGCACGATTACGACGGTCATCCGTGTAGCCACCGAAAAGCACATAACATTTACGGCACACAAATGGCTAGAGCCACTTACGAAGGGGTTAAAAAATATGCCTACCCAAAACGTCCGTTTGTTATTACACGTTCTGCTTACTCAGGTGCTCAACGCTATGGCTCTTCTTGGACAGGCGATAATGTGGCTACATGGGAGCATCTTTGGGTTGCTAATGTACAAGTACAACGCATGTGTATTTCAGGGATGTCCTTTACTGGAACTGATATAGGTGGTTTTGCTGAGCAACCAACAGGTGAATTATATATGCGATGGATACAACTAGGTGTTTTTCATCCATTTTGCAGAACACACTCATCTGGTCATCACGGAGACCAAGAACCATGGACTTTTGGTGAAGAAGTATTAGAGGTAAGTAAAAAGTTTATCGAGCTAAGATACACGCTACTTCCTTACTTATATACTGCTTTTTATGAGTACACAGAAAATGGCACGCCTATTTTAAAGCCTATATACTACTATGATCAAGCAGACCAACAAACACATTTCAGGACTGATGAGTTCATTTTTGGTCATCATATTTTAGTTTGTCCTATTTTAGAACCTAACTCCAAAGGAAGACGAATGTACGTTCCAAGAGGTCTGTGGTATAATTTCTGGACCAACGAATTAATTAGCGGTGGTAAAGAGCTTTGGGTTGATGCCGATATAGATACCATGCCTATTTTTGTAAAAGCAGGTTCTGTAATTCCTAGGTATCCTGTACAACAATATGTTGGAGAAAAAGAAATAGAAGAATTAAAACTTGAAGTATATTTTAAGAACGGAAAAGAAACCTCTACTGTATTTGAAGACGCCCAAGATGGATACGATTACAAAAAAGGTAGGTTCAGTTTACGTAACTTTAAAATTACTGGAAAAGAAAACGATTTTGTAATTCAACAGCATAAGTCAGGGCAATTTATTACTGGATATACAAAATTTGAAATTCAATTAATAGGCCTACCTTTTGAAGTAAAAAATATTGAGGTGGACAATGTAATGGTTAGTTTAGATGATGTAAACTGGAACAAAACAACAAAAACGTTTACCGTAACAAAAGATTTTTCTGAAATTCACTTGATGAAGTAATACCCGTTATTAGTTGAAGTTACTGAACAAGAAAACAGCCTGCCCTAACCGTTTCGGGAATGATTTCTTTCTTTATGTGAATTAGAAAAATCAAGTATAGCCTTGGCTAAGGTTTCTTTTGGTAATGAAACAGAAAGGATAAAAGGGCGTTTTTTACGGTAATTTCAGTTGATAAATGCATAAGCATTACTACGAAGACAAAAAAATGGCCTAGTTGTACACCAACTAAGCCATTTTTTTTTATTGAAAACAAACATGCAATAACCAAGTGAATTTTACGTAACGTTTGTTTCTTCAGCCTTACTTTCGATATATAAAGATTTGATAATACCATCTACCAAACCAATTTTAGGAACGTAAACATTTTTAGATTTACTGTGTTTCATGGCTGTTAGGTAAATTTTTGTTGCTGGTATAATTACATCGGCTCGGTCTTCATTTAACCCCAACTGAGAAATACGTTCTTCGTAAGTTAGTGAGTTTAAAAGTTGGTAGTAGGAGCTTAAATAAAAATAAGAAAGAGGTTTTCCCATTTTTTTTCCAGACGACTTAAAAATGTTATTTATATTTCCTCCTGAACCAATTAAGGAAACCTTGCTGTGATTTAGGGTTTTTTCTTTAACCCACTGCTGAAAATCTAACCATGTTTCTGGTTTTACCAATCCTTTCATTTCCCGAACCGTTCCGATTTGAAAAGAGCGTGAAGCAACTGTTTCACCGTTTGCGTAAATGGTCAATTCCGTGCTGCCTCCTCCTACATCTACATATAAATAAGTAGCGTCATTGTTTATAAGCTCGTTTAAATCTGTTGTTGCAATCATGGCAGCTTCATCATTTCCATCGATAATTTCAATAGGAATTTTTGTCTTCTTCAGAATTCTTGCTGCTAGTTCTTTGCCATTGGATGCATCTCGCATTGCAGAAGTTGCACAAGCTCTAAACTTCGTGATTTTATGAAGTTTCATCAGCAATGAAAAAGACTGCATCGCTTCTAACATTCGATCAACATTTTCGTCCGAAATTTTTCCAGTAAGAAAAACATCGGCACCTAAACGAATAGGAACTCGAACAAGCGATGTTTTTTTAAATGTTGTAGGTCTGTTCTCTGGTTCTGTAATAGTAGAAATTAATAATCTAACGGCGTTAGAACCTATATCGATAGCTGCGTATTTTCTTATGTTTAGCAATGTTCTAAATGTTTACGTTTATTTTTCTTAAGTAATATTCATAGGTTTCAAACTGACTACGTACTAATTTACCTTCTTTTTCTCGGTAAATGTTTTTGTCGTGATTACCAATAACTCTCGCTTTAACATTCTCGCTCCAGGCAATATCAAAAGTATCCAATAATTCACTTTTTAAATCTTCGTCGTAAACAGGGCATGTAATTTCCACTCGGTTATCTAAATTTCTAGTCATCATGTCTGCGGAGGATATATATACTTTTGGTTTTCCGTTGTTTCCGAAAATATACAATCTTGGGTGCTCTAGGAATTTATCTACAATGCTTATTACTTCAATATTTTCACTTAAATCTTCTAATTGTGGAACAAGGCAACAAATTCCTCTCACGATAAGTTTTATTTTCACCCCTTCTTGACTGGCTTCGTAGAGTTTATCAATCATCTGGTAATCCGACAAAGAGTTCATTTTAAAATGAAGTGATGCTTTTTTCCCTTCCTTCGCCAATTCAATTTCATTATCTATAAGCTTATAAAAAGCTTCCCTTGTGTAATGAGGACTTACAATTAAGTGCTTATACTTGTTAATTCGATAGTTTACTTCAAAAAACTCAAACACCTTTTTAATGTCCTTCAACAAGGACTGATTTGCAGTAAACAACGTATAATCAGTATACACTTTTGCTGTGTTTTCATTAAAGTTACCAGTACTTATAAATCCGTATCGCTTCACCTTCTCGCCTTCTAAACGTTCAATAATACAAGCTTTTGCGTGGACTTTTAAACCTGTTACTCCAAAAATAAGGTGAATTCCCTCCCGTTGCATACGCTCTGCATACTTAATGTTATTTGCTTCGTCAAATCGTGCTTGTAACTCGATAGAAACAGTAACCTTTTTACCATTTTTAGCCGCATTAATTAAAGAGCTAGCAATGTGAGAAACTTCTGCTAATCTGTAAATAGTAATTCCTATGGCTTTTACTTTAGGGTCTAAAGCGGCTTCACGCAAAAACTTGACAACATAAGAGAAGGTTTGGTAAGGTGCGAAAAGTAAGTAATCCTTCTCGGCTATCCCTTTTAACAAACTTCCTTGTAAGCTTAATCCTGAAATAGGTAAAGGTGTTATTTTGTCGTACAATAAATGTTTTGTACCCAACTCAGGGAATTTCATATAATCGCGACGATTATGGTATTTACCTCCAGGAATAATACTATCGGCATCATCTATTCCCATGGTTTCCAGAAGAAAATCTAGCGTATCTTGATCGATGTTTTTATCGTACACAAATCGAACAGGGTCACCATCAATTCTATCTTTAACGCTATCGAGTATTTTTTCAATGTAACTTTTGCTAAAATCGCCTTCCAAGTCTAATTGGGCATCTCTGGTAATTTTTATCATATGAGCAGAAATGCTTTCGTATTCAAAAATATTAAAAATGGAAGTTAAATTGAAACGAATAACGTCATCCAAAAGTATTACATACTGTTTATTGTTAATTCGAGGTAGTACAACGAAGCGCTCTACACTGGATGGGAGCTCTATTAGGATATAAGTATTCCTTTTTTTCTTGGTTTCTTGAAGCACCATTTTTACAGCAAGATAAGCTGCTGAATCTTTGAGTTTTGGAATATTATCCAAATCATTCAGGATAATGGTAACCAAAGCTGGGCTTACTTTTTGTAAAAAAAAGCTACGTAAAAACTCATCGTGTTCAGGCAAAACGCTTTCCTCGTCTACAATGTAAATATCTTCTTGCTTTAATTGCTCTTGTATATGGTGTAAAATCTCTAAACTATCGGCTTGTTGTTTAATTACTATTTGCGTAATTTCTTTCAATAATCGGTTTGCACTAAAGCCGCCAAGAAGTCTTTTGTTTCGATTGTCTTTACTATTTTCAATGCGTTTGATAGCGGCATACCGCACCCTAAAAAACTCATCTAAATTATTTGAAAAAATTCCCAAAAAGCGTAATCTCTCCAATAAAGGAACCGTGTCATCAGCTGCTTCTTGAAGTACTCTGGCATTAAATTGCAGCCAACTTAATTCGCGATTATGGTATTTATTTTTATGTTTCATGCTTATTTTTTGGCTTTTTATAATCAGTAATAACAAATTGAAAATAGGATACGCTAGGTAAAACGCAAGAAATTTCTACTTCTTACAAAGTATTGACAAATAGGTATTTTTTATCTTCATATTACAATACTTGCTCCCTATTTCACTGTATATTTGAAGCTTTGAACTTTTATTGAATTTTCTAATTTTCACAACTATAATGAATTTTAATTTTCTGCCTCGAAAATTTCACTAATATAAGAAATTCAATTGAAATGGACCAATGCTAGTTTGAATTGAAGCAGAAGAAGAAAGTACATCTACCTTGCAAGTCAGTAATTCAAAGCTAGTAACAACCTCGTATTTCAATGAAAAATTTAAATTGATTCCCTTACCTTAGGTTCTTAGGAAAAAGTTCCAACTTCATGACAGCCTCAGCTGCGAATTTCCAATGGATGAGTTCGGGAAAATCCAATTGGACCAAACCTGATGTTGGCAAATTTTCCGGAAGCCTTTGGGTAAAAAAACCGCACAATGACGTAAATGCAGGATTGTGCCCAATAAGCATGACATTTTGTTTGTGATCTGAAATTTGTTGTATGTATTGATATACTTCTGAATGATTGAAGGTATAAAGCTGCTCCTCCAAAATAAAAGTTTCTACCTGGCTCCCAAGCGCTTCTTTTAGAAGGTTTGCAGTTTGAGTAGCGCGCACGGCAGTGCTCGAAATAAGGTGAAGTTGACCTGAAAAATGTTTTTTAAACTCGGAACAAACCAGCTTTATATCTTGGTGAGCACGCGCTAAGATGGGTCTTTGCTTGTCTGTTAATTCCTCGGACCAATCAGACTTTCCGTGCCTCACTAAAAAAAGGGTTTTTTGTTTTTTTTGTGGTTGTATCATGGAGCTAAACGTTTAATTTCCCAATCGTATTTATCTTTTATAGTGTATACAAACCTATCGTGCAAACGGTTTGGTCTGCCTTGCCAAAATTCGAACGAAATTGGCTTTACAACAATTCCTCCCCAATGTTTAGGCCGTTCTACTGGCTTATTTTTATATTCTTCTTCTAATGCTTTTAATTTATTTTCCAGAACTTCCCTAGATGCAATCACTTCACTTTGATTGGATACAATAGCCCCGAGTTGACTCCCTTTTGGGCGGGACTGAAAATAGTTGTCCGAAAGGTTTTCTGCTAGTCTACTCGCCTTTCCTTTAATGATTACCTGCCGTTCGGTATTCGGCCAAAAAAAAGACAAACAAACATGAGGATTTTCAGCTATAGCTTTTCCTTTCTCGCTGTTGTAATTAGTAAAAAACACAAAACCATTTTCATCATACGATTTAAGCAAAACCACCCTATTTTTCGGAAAACCATCAGCCCCTATACTACTTATAGTCATCGCATTAGCCTCATCTACTCCGCCTGCTTTTTCAACATCATAAAACCATGTTCTAAACTGTTGAAAAGGGTTTTCATCTAAATAATCTTCTGAAAGTTCTGCTTTTTCATAGGACTTTCTGTAATCATAAAGTTCGTTATTCATGTTGTAATGTGTTTATTCGATGACTGTAAATTAAGGTTTACCTTACTTATTTTGCAATTATTTATCATTATTTTCTTCCTTTTCTAGCAAGGTTAGGACAACTTCAGTCCCTTTTCCTTTTTCGCTTTCAACGGAAATTTCTGCATTAATTAATTTAATGGATTCGGCAATGATGTACATCCCTAATCCTGAACCAGAAATATTCTGGTTAGTATTTCCTGTCAATAAATTTTTATAATTAAGAAGGGTTTCTTCGTCCATTCCTGTCCCCGTATCTTTGACTTTAATTATTAGTCGTTTACCGATTTTTTTTAGTTCAACTTTTACATAACCCGCAATAGTATTTTTAATTGAATTGTCTATCAAATTGTGTAAAATCACAGATAGAATGCTCTTATTTACTTTGAAGTAAATCTGCTTTTTAGCATTAAATATGAAATCAATTCGTTTGATATTCGCCATTTGTTTAAACAAATCTACTTTAGTTAAAATTAGTTCATTTAAATTAACTTCAACGTCAGTTGTGTTTGCTTCTATTAAAGAGGCTTTAGAAAATGATAAAATATTTTCGGTGTACTCTTTTAATTTATTCACAGAATCGTCTATCGCATTTAAATTTTCAATAACGTCTTCTTTGTTGAAATTCGCTTTGGCTAGTTCGTCTTTTAAAAAATCTATACCGTACCCAAGATAAATAAGTGGGCTTTTAATATCATGCGTTATAGAGCCTATTAATTTTTTATGCTTTTGAAGCTGATTTTCGAGTGCTTTTTTAGCAATATTAAGTTCGTTTATATTTTCTCTAATTTGGGAAGTTTGGGCAGCAACAATTCGCTCAATTTGCTTTCGTGTAGCATCCTTTTTCGCCTGAATGGATAAAAAGATAAACAACACTGTTAAAACAATAACAAGTCCAATAGCAAATTTGAACCACAAGGTTTGGTAGTAATACGCCTCAACTTCAAATACAACTTGATAGTTATCATTTTCAAAATCTGCATCGGTTATTCCAAATTGCATTTTATTTACACCAGTCGAAATACCGTTCCAAAAAACTTCATTTGAATATAATTTTCCTTTTGAAATTAGTTCATTATCGATTGAATTCTTGTAAGAATACTGAACATTTCGGTTAAACTCAGAGGTGTTTAAATAAAATTCAATGTTGTGTTTTCCTACAGGTAACCTGTACAAATTTTGAAGCTGGACTAAGGAATCGTTGATAAACACTTCATCTATATAAATAGCATGTGGCTTAAAATAATGCTGAAAATCTTTTGGATTGAACTTAACGATTCCGTTTAAGCTTGGGAAAATTAATTCGCCATTAGGTAATTTTCTAGAGCAAGGGTAACAACCGCCATTAAACTCGTTTGTAGATAGTCCATCTTCTACTTTAAATTCATAAAAAATAATATTATTAATCCCCGTTTTTACATAAGCTAACACATCTTTTATAGAGGTGTTATACAAACCTCTGTTAGTGGATATCCAGAGGCCTTCAAAATCATCTTCTAAGACGTGGTGTGAGGTTAACAAGTTAAGGTTATTTCCAATCGGAATTTTTGTTACTTTTTCATTTTCATATAGAAAAAACCCATTATTGTAACTACTTATCCACCACCTGTTGTCAAATTTAGTTATACTTCGTACAAATGAGTTTTCTGTTCCTTTAAGAAAACTTAATTCCTGAGAAGTTAAGTCAAAGGTGTAGAGTCCATTTTCTGTACCTAACCATAATTGTTCTTCGTTCTTTGGATTTATACAGCTTACATCGGCAGTTAAAACAGCTATTGTATCTATTGTAATTCCAGCTTCAGACGAAAGATCTAAACGATAGAGTCTACTTTCAGTATGCGTATTAAATTTTCTTGTAGAGGTGTAAATCCGATCTAAACTATCGATATAAAGTGCGTAAATATCATCATTAAATTCGAACACCTTTTCTGGTTGTTCAAAAATAGCATTGATGTCTTTCTTGTATAGCGTTCTGAACCTAGTATAATAGTACTCCCCTTTTGAATTTGGAACAAAGAACGTTTTTATTTCAGGATCTACGGCAAACTGTTGTATAGGTTTGTCATCATAAAACAAAACCCCTTTTTCAGTTAATAAAGTATCTCCTATAAAATCGAAAGCATACTGAAGATTAGTAAATCGATTATCAGGAACTTTTAAAATTGTAAATAGATTCTTTTTAGTTAAAATCAACCCATTGGACCAGCTTCCAAAATAGGTAATCTTTAGTTCTTCGTCATAATAAATATGATTAATAAACTCATTTTGAACATTTATATTATTGTGTACAAGAAATAATTCAAGCTTGTTTTCTGCTAGATTAAAATTCAATTTATACACCTTGTTTTCGGTACACAAAAAAAGCTGATTAGATGAACTATTCTGTATGATTTTGAATTGTTTTAAAGGCTTGATTTCCTCAAAAATGGATTCATACTTTTTAGTAGCCGAATCAAACTCATAAAAATTAAACTTTTCATCGACAGCAAAATACCTACCTTCTAAACCAAAGGAATACTTAATCTTAAAGTTTAAAATGGGTTTCGCAACAAGTTGCTTTTCATTTTGATAAAGAAAAACAGAGTCGTTACGAGTAAAATAATCCATGTCCAAGTGCGAATAAACATAGGTGAATTCAGTTTTTTTAACATGAAAGAAATCAGGAATAAATTTAAACTCTTTGTAAAGAGGTAAATATTCATAGGTTTTTAGAGGGCTATCTATGGGTGTAATTTTTGAGTCTTCGATGTAGAAGAACTCATTTTTTATATTTCTAACAATTAGCGAATCGTTTTTATACAAAAAATTGTCCATTCTACTAGAAGTAGAGCCTTTTAAGTCTTGGAACACTTTAAAACGCTTTCCGTTAAAACGAACAACACCACTTTCAGTGGCTAACCAAATGAAGCCATTTTTTTCTTTTGAAATATCTTTAATCGAATTTTGGGGCAATCCGTGCCTATCGTCGAAGTATGTATTCACAAACGAGTCGCTCTGAGCGAAAATTTTTCCGCTCAATAATAAGAAAAAACAGACAAAAAATAATTTAAACTTCAATCCTTATAGACTAATATTGTTATACATACGCTGATAATCTAACTGATGCATTAAACTTTCACCAATAATGGAAAAGTCTCTTTGTTGTAAAGTAGTAGAAGGCCTGTCTTGAAATTGAATCCCCATGTGTTCCAACGCAGCCCTTAACAAAGATTCGTTTATATTGGCTAATGGTTGAGCCATAATTAACTGTTCAGGAACGTCTATGGTTGGAGGTATTCCTTCGTCGAAATCTGTAAAGCCAACAGAATTTACCAGTTTAAAAATTAAGGGTTGAAGAGCATACCTGTGCGCAAGACTTGCATTTTGACGCCTAAAATCGGGCGCGTCGTACAAGGTTGTAGATCCTTGGTATTTTCCCGTTGTTTGTCTTCCAATTTGAACAACATCAATATAGGGTTGCAGTGCAGATATGACCAACTCACTGGCAGATGCTGTCGAACGTGTGGTTAATATATATACTCTTGTTAGCTGAAGAGAATTTAAGGATTGGCCACTTATAGTTCGATTAGTGAAGCGTATTTCTGAGTCTTCAAAGTTATCGTTGGTTTGTTGGGTCGCTAAAAGTTCGTCATGAAATTGACCTGTAATTAAGCTGCATAAATTAACGGCAGTTTGTACGTCCCCCCCTCCGTTGTAACGTAAATCTAACACAAGTTCATTAATATTTTCCGATTGAAAAATCCCAAACACGTTATTTAAAGCTGAATCAAAATTTCTTCTGAAACCATTGTACATTAAATAACCAACTTTTTTTTCAGGAAAATCTAAAATTTCAACTTTATGAATTGGATCTTCTGTTATTTCAATTTGTTGAAGCTGAAAACTTACTTCTGTAGGTTGAAATTCTTCTCCATCAAACTCTGAAAGTCCTATTGAAAAAGAGCTTCCGCTAAATAATTGATTAAAATTACTGGATTGCGTTAAGGTTTGTCCATTCACGCGGTCAAAAATCATTCCTCTAACAATCCCGGCTTCAGAGGCGGGTGAATCTGGTAATACATATCGGACAAAACCAAAAACTTGGTTGCTCCCCTCTACAGTAAATAGGGCAAAACGCATTCCTGAATCTAATCGCGTACCTTGTATCGCATTTTCAAGAACGCGAAAATCACTTACGATAATACTAAACCTATCGGTAGGTAAAATTAATTGTTCAAAAAGTGCTTCAGGTGAATTGAAACTTCTTAAAAACTCGTTATATTCTTCATTAGTGGCAAACCGGTTGTCGCCTAAATCAGGTACTAAATTATTGTCTAAATAGAATATATTTTGAGCATTCCAAACGAAGTTATTGATTTGCAATTGGTCGGCTGGAAATATCCTATCGTCTAAATCGTCTTGACAACTAGACAATACAACCAGCGAGCAAATTAGCGCAAAAAAACTAATCTTGTTCATATAAAGAATTTTAGGATAAATATACGTAAGTACTTTTACATACATCTACCTAAAATTCTTTTTTTTATATTATAAAATCTTTAAAACGAATTTTGTTTTAGTAATATTAAAGCAGTTGATTACCGCAGCTAAGCTTTTGAAATTAAAAAAACTAACAACATAAGCAATGCTATGACTTATATCAATAAAAACAACTGGTATTGAGCGTGTTTTAAGGCTGTATGGTAGTATAGTTTAGGCTTAGTTAGCCAACTAGCTTTTTTGTTCCTTATTGAAATAAACTAGGTAATAATACATTTGGCGTTCCTCATCCCAACCTTTTTCTATGAATTTTTCAGCACTATCGCCACTAACAAAGTCCATTTTAATTTGAACATTGGTATCTAATTGAATTACGCTTTTAACCTTTTTCCTTGCTTCAGATACCGCTGTATTTGAAATAGGAAAAGTCGACAAGTCTTCAATTTTAAACTTGGGTGCTTTTTGTTCTTTGTAGTGCATAAATTCTGGCTGTAAAGCAGGGTTTTCGATTACTTCACCTATAAATTTTTGCTCATCGAACTGATCGTTAGAAGCAAAATGATTCATTGCTCTATTCATGAACAATACTTCTTGCTGTTTATCTTCTGCTGGAAAAACTACGTCTTTTGCGAAACCTTCGCAGAACTTAAGGTACTTTTTGGTATAAAAATTTTCATCTTGAAAGAAATCGACTCCTAAGAAATTCTCTAGCCAATATTTAGTGTCGTATTTATTAGAATCTACAGACAAAAGTTTGTATCCATTTTCTTTTTCAAGGTTAAAAATAAGGGCTCCTTTATCTAATTTATTAAGGTAAACTCCTTGCTGAAGAAGCATTTCTAAGTTGTTTTCATTTTCTGAAAACTGAAGAAAATCATGCTTTAATTCAGATTTAAAAATACCTATGGCATCTACTTTATTCTGATCTACAATTACATTTTCAAAATGAACTACATAAACCTCTCCTCCTTTAATATGCTGATGCAAAGATTGTTCATATAGCAAAGTTGTAATTTTTTTTGATAAATCATGTAAATTCGATGGATTATCGAAAGCTTCGGAAATAAGAGAATATAATGGATTAAAGTCCAAGCCATCTTCATGAACAAATTGGTAGTAATTTTCTTCCTTTTCTCTGAAAGATTTTAAGAAATATTCTTTAATAAGAGGACTTAATTCGTCCGAAAGCTGGAATGCTTGTTTAGAAATAAATAAATTTTCGTTTCTACTTTTGTTACCTACTCTATGAAGCGAAAGACTCTCTATTTGTGCATTAAAAAGGTTAATCATACATTTATATTTAAGAGGCACAAATCTACATTATTGTGACTTCTTAAAAAATAAAGTACAAAAAAAATAATCAACAAAACCTTATTCTTCCTGTTCTTTAAGCTGTTGCCTGTACGAGTCAACTAATTCAACTACATTTTCGACTCTAAACTTTTCTATAATTCGCTTTTTATATGTGCTAACTGTCAATGTTTTGAGGTCTAATTCTTGCGATATTTCAAGGTTGCCATATCCCTCGGCAATAAGTTCAACAATTTCTAATTCTCTTGGTGATAAAGCATCCAAAACAGATTTATCATTTTTTTTGGTTGCTTTGATTTTGTATGCCAAATCAGGACTTATATAGGTCTCACCATTTTGGATTACATCAATTGCATTTAATACTTCATCAATAGGTTTTAGTTTACTCAGAAAACCATCGACGCCTAGTTTGATAAATATTTTACCATATTGATCTTCATTTTGGGCTGTAAAAATTAATATTTTAGTGGTTGGGTAATTCTCTTTTAAATTTTTCACCAAATCGATAGTACTACCGCCCGGCATTTTTATGTCGACAATAGCCAAATCCAAAGCGTTATTTTCCAAAATAGAAACAACTTCATCTACATCCTTAGCATTAAATAAGGTTGCATCTGAAAATTTTTGCTTAAGAACATTCGAAATTCCAAGTCTGACTATTTCGTGATCGTCTGCTACTAAAATGTTTTTCATAGGTCATTAAGTTTAGGAGGTACTTTTCTCTAGCTGAATGATAGTATCAAATATAAATATTCTACTACAAACAAATGTAACTTAATAATTTAAATTTTCAAACAAAAATTTTACGATTCGTAGATAATACCATTTACCCATTGAAATTACCGCAATAAAACGCCCTTTTTTCCTTTGTGTTTCATTAAAAAAAAGAAACAAAAGCTAAGGCTATGCTTGAATTTTCTAATTCTCATAAAGAAAAATATCATACCCGAATTGGTCGGGATAGGCTATTTTCTTTTCCAGTAATTTCAACTCATAACTGGTATAAAAATATAAAATTGTTTATGAATTATAAAAGATAGCGAAAAAGGGTATTCATCCAGTTATTGGAAAGGTGAATGACATAAATTATGCATTCAAATTTCGGAAGTAAAAAACTTTTTAATTTCATGGTAACTTGTTAAAAAAATGTGCAACACATCCGAAACATTGTCAGAAAAAATCGACAACTACAAAGTATTTCAAAAACAAAACCCAGCTCTGAGAGCTGGGTTTTGGTAAACTATTGCAATTAATTATTGCTTGATTACTTGGAAAGATTTTTGGCTTCCGTTAATGCTTACTTTCATTAAGTAAACTCCAGAAGTTAACTCTCCCATTTGTACGCTAGGCGTATTGCTGTTCGGGTTTTGAGAAATTACTCGCTGACCTAACATATTAAATACCTCTACCTTTTCTACAGTATTAGCAGACTTTATAGTCAACTGATTTTTAACCGGGTTTGGATAATAAGTAAAGTTAGTAGCATCAAAATCAACACTAGATGCAGACTGTACTGGTAACTCAATTAAAGCACCTCCGGCAGCAGTTGCTACCCATAAACCGAAAGCGTTGTCTTCACCAGCATCATCCCCTAAGAAACCACTTGCAATAACAGTAATTGCTTGTCCTTCTAATGGTAAGTCTCCTAATGGAGCTAGATATACTTCAAGAGCTTCATTAGAACCCGCAGGATAAACCTCGATAAAGTTATTTCCAGGAATAAAGCTTAAGTAACCTTCAAATTGAGGGAAAGCAAGATCTGTTACAATTGTGCCAAACCCAGGAACTGCAACGTCAACCGCTGGCGCATCAGGAGAACCATGGTGAACCAATACGTCAATCATAGTGTTGTCCATTGCTACCAACTGTGCGCCTGTATAAACAGACAGTTCAAAGTTTGGAGCGGTTAGTAAATCTGTTGAAACTACACCATTAGCAACAACAATATAATTTTCGTCAGCTTCTACAGTTAGTGTAGCAGTAAATACAGAAGCACTCAACGGCTCTCCACTAGGTACTACATCTATCTCGTAAGAAGTATCTGCTGGCACATTAATAAATGGAGTAGCTGTTCTAAAGGCAACACCTGTCAAATCTTCATCCAACTCACCATCTACATATATATCCACTAAAGCAGCAGCAGGATCTGGTGAATTATGAATGATTTGTACATTAGCAAAAGTTGGTTCTGGAGCTGCATAAATTGAGAAATCATCTACCGCAATATCCCATCCTGAGGCGCTTCCTTCTATAATTATATAAGCTTCTGTTGAAGATTCAAATGATTCTGGAATGCTCATTGTGTACTCATAGAACCCATTGGATGGAACAGTTGGCTCGATATCATTTCTTGAGAAAATTTGTAAAAGCTCAGTTGCTCCTGAAAGGCTTGGAGTGTCATTGATATGTATCTTATAAAAATCATTTGTAGCATTTGCACCTGAATGTCTGTGTAAGAAAATTGACATTTCAGCTGGTCCTCCTATAGCTGATAAGTTAAGTGGTGCTGAAATAAGCTCTGCGGTTTTCAAACCTCCTGACCATATTAGATAAGCTAAATAATCACCTGAATTTGGCTGGAAGTTATCTTGCGAAACTGTTGCAACTGTCCAATTTCCAGAACCTGAAAGGTTATTAGCCTCCCAACAAACATCTAGGCTTCCATCACCTTCGAATCCGTACTCATACGGGAATACATCAACTGAATTACAAGAGGTTGCAAAAACAACGGCACTACTTAATTCACTTTCTCCGTCAACATCACAATCTGCTAGTACATAAGCTTGGTAACTTGAAGCATCTTCCAATCCTTCTACCAAAGCACTTGTTGTAGCAGTAGTTCCTGTTGCAACAGGAGTATCCACTTCAGGATTGTCGCCTGCTTCAAAAACAAACCACGTATAGTTTTCTGCATTGTCTACAACATCCCACGAAAGTGTTGCTGTGGTAGTTGTTACATCATCAACTTGTAATCCATCAGGAGCTAGACATGATGGTGGGTCTGTTAAAGTCAGCTTAACATCAATTGCTTCACCCCATGGTATTACTCCACATGGTCCAGGTGTACCGTTCCATTGAGCTCTAATACGCATTCTATAATCTCCTAAAGCAATTCCTTCTGGAATGTCAATACTCCCTGTCTTAGTTAATGAAGCATTATTCAAAACAAATACAGACTCATCTTCACTGAACTGTAAATCCTTGTTCCAGTCTATCCAAATTTGCAATCCGTTACCTCCACCTACAAAAGTATTACTGAAAGAGAAGCTACCTCCTGCAAATGAGACAATATTTTCCTCTTCAAATAAATTTGCAAAACCATTTCCTACGATAGATGATTTAGAGATAGATATATTCTGTGTTGCTTCAGAAGTTGAAAATTGTGAAATATAATCACCTAAATTTGTACTAGATGGTATACAATAACCTGTAAAGAAACTTACCGAAGTGGAAACTCCGCTTAAACCATCTACATCCCCACAATTGGTTTGAACCAAAACAACATAGTTCTCATCTGCATCTAAATCTTCAATAACAACAGATGTAGAAGAAGTTGTTCCATCTTGAGCTGGAGCATCTACCTCAGGGTTATCTGATGCTAAAAATAAGGCCCAATTATAAGACTCTGCATTATCTACAGCATCCCATGACACCTCAACTTCTGATTGTGATGCTAAGCTAGCTACAACATTTTCTACAGCCACACAGCTTGGTAAGGTTGTAAAAGCAACTTGGTTAGAAATAGCGCTAAAAACACCATCACATTCCGAAGCAACAATCGCAAAATAGGCAGTTTCTGGCTGTAATCCTGTTGCCTCAGCCATCAATAAGTCCGTTGTTCCTGTAGCAACAGGTGTATCAACATCAGGGTTTGCTCCTTCAGCAAATACTGCCCATACATATTCATCTGCGTTATCTACTTCATTCCAAGATAGTTCAGCAGAATCTACAGTAACTTCTGCAACTGCCAAGCCTGTTGGTGCAACACATGAAGGTGGAATACCCACAAAGAAGTTATCGATATAGAAACGTAAATCTGGAGTGGTTGTTACCTGATTAGCTAAGAAACCAATTTGAATAGTACCAGAATAAGTACTAAGATCAATAATAAAATTAGTATCGTTTAAATCATTTGGTATATTGGAACTATCAAATCTTATGAGTTCATTTGCTTCATCCCAAGTATCTCCTCCGTCAGTCGAAATGTAAACCACAACTGAGTGATCTCCCATTGAAGTAACAGGCACCGGGTTAGTAGGTGAAATTGACCAAGGTCTAACATAAGCATCAAATGTAAGTGCAAATTCAGGGTTTCCAGCACCTAAATCTATTTGTGGAGAGGTAACCCAATCTTGTCGTGTACCAAACAAGTTAACGTATAAAGATGTTCCAAAGCCATTATCGACTCCTCCTTCGTTATTATTAAATGTTTGTGGTCCCCATTGACCGTTGGCAACTGTGGTAAAAAAACCTGTTCCTTCGTTCCAACAAGCAAGTGAAGCATTAATATCGGAAGCCATGCCGTCGAATGTTTCTGTTTCAAAAAACAAAGCCGATTCAGGCGCACACGGTGTTGTAAAAGAAACTTGAGCACTTGGCGAGCTTTGACCGTCTGCATCACAATCTGAAACTACAAAAAAGAAATAGTCAGTTGAAGGAGATAAAGCTGAAGAAAAAGTGAAGTTACCACCACTAATACCAGAATCTACAGGAGCATCTTCAGCCACATTAGCGCCAGCTTCAAAAATAAACCACTCATATTGAGAAGCATTGGCAACAGTACCCCAGTCTAAACTAACTTCAAATGGATCGATGACAGTTGCCACAAGTCCAGTTGGAGCTTCACATGAAGGCGCTTCATGCTCAACATCTAAATTTAAGGTCATAGTAATATTGTCTGTGAAATCATCCGTATCAGATGATGTAATCACTAAACTAGAAAAGCCAGTTAAATCTAGTCCGTTAAGTTCCGCAGCACATACTGCTTGTTCTGCACCACCGTCAATTGATAAGAAAAATTCAAACCAACCGCCTCCAGTTAACGAACAGAATCCACTAGTAAAAGAACCCGTTGCACTTGCAACTGAAATCGAATTAATAGCTAACCCATCGTTACATGTAATATCAGCAGCATTTATTATCAATTGGGTGCCTGCTGAGTCAGGACCTGATACAGAAAAGGTTTGTGAACAATTCACAAAATCTTGCCCATACGTTAGCGCTGTCATAAAAAACAACAGCAATAATGTAATTTTTTTCATGTTATAAAATGTTTAAAATTAAGGCTATAAAACTAAACGTTTTTTTTGAAACATTAACGATATCATAAAGTTAATTTTTTGTAAGTAAAAAACAAAACGGCTAACACATTAAAAATCAGCTGTTAGATGAATCCAGCAAACGCTTAACTTCTTTTTCGGTATTAGTAATCATTGTCTTACAATACGTAATAAGTTCAGAGGCGTGTTTTATCTTTTTTGTTAGCTCGTCTATTCCTATTTGTTCATTTTCAATTTCTTCAATAATGGCTTCTAATTGCTTATATGCTTCACTATATGTCATGGAATTTTCATTTAAAAACAGTTTCAAAGATAACAGAAAGATTAAATATTTTCAACCTAGCGCTTATCAAATAAAAAAAATGTTTTACTTTTGCAGGCTGATAGAAAGTCTATCTCGCATAAAAATTATTGAAACAATATTGGCATGTACTTATCAAAAGAAGCAAAACAAGAACTTTTCGCAAAACACGGAAAGAATGCGCAAGACACAGGGTCTGCAGAAGCTCAAATCGCGCTATTTACAAAACGAATAGCACACATGACTGAGCATTTAAAAGTGAACAAAAAAGACTACAACTCTAAGCGTTCGCTAGTAAAATTAGTAGGAAAAAGAAGAAACTTACTAGATTACCTAATCAAGAAAGATGTATTGCGTTACAGAGCAATAATTAAAGAATTAGGATTAAGAAAATAATTTTAAGGGGCAATTTCGCCCCTTTTTTTATACCTTTACATGATTAATAGATGAAGCCAGTGCTTTTCCGTTCTACAACTTCCACACAACAACACAACTCGGACAGACCGAAAATCTGACAAAATTTATTAATTTATTTACTTATTTATGATTCCAAAAACATTTACAGAAATCATTAGCCTTGCTGATGGGCGTGAGATTTCTATCGAGACAGGGAAATTAGCTAAACAAGCTGATGCAGCTGTTGTTGTTAGAATGGGAGATACCATGCTACTTTGTACGGTTGTTTCTTCAAAAACACCAAGCACCATGGGATTTTTCCCATTAACGGTAGATTATCGTGAAAAATTTGCCGCATCTGGACGTTATCCAGGTGGATTTATGAAAAGAGAGGCTAGACCGAGCAATGACGAAATTTTAGTGATGCGATTAGTGGATCGTGTATTGCGCCCAATGTTTCCTAAGGATTATACTTATGAAACACAAGTTATGATTCAGTTGATGTCCCACGACCCAGAAGTAATGCCTGATGCATTAGCTGGATTAGCTGCTTCTGCTGCGATACAACTCTCTGATATCCCATTTGAAGCGCCACTTTCGGAAGTTAGAGTAGCAAGAATTAATGGTGAGTATATCATCAATCCTTCCTACGACCAAGTCGCACAAGCTGACATGGATATTATGGTTGGTGCTACTGAGGATAGCGTTGCTATGGTTGAAGGTGAAATGGATGAATGCTCAGAAGAAGAAATGGCAGACGCTATCAAATTTGCGCACGAAGCTATTAAAGAACAATGCCAAGCTCAACTTCGTTTGGTCGAAAAAGTAGGCAAAAAAGAAACCCGCGAGTACGAAGTAGCAGAAGAAAACGAAGAAATTCGCCAGTTAGTCCATGATAAAGCCTACCAAAAGTGCTACGATATTGCCAAGCAAGGACTAGGAAAAAAAGAGCGTAGCGAAGCTTTTGCTGCTATTAAAGAAGAAATAAAAGAAACCTATTCTGAAGAAGAACTAGAAGAAGTTGGAAGCTTTATTAGCAAATATTTTGCTGAAACTCATAAAAAAGCGGTTCGTGACCTTACCTTAGACGAAAGAGTTCGCTTGGACGGAAGAAAACTTGACGAAATTAGACCTATTTGGTGTGAAGTAGATTATTTGCCTAGAACACATGGTTCAGCTTTGTTTACAAGAGGTGAAACACAAGCGCTAGCCACGGTAACCTTAGGTACTTCAAGAGAGGCAAACATGATTGACAGCCCTACCATTCAAGGAGAAGAAACCTTTTACTTGCACTACAACTTCCCTCCTTTCTCGACTGGAGAAGCTTACCCATTACGTGGTACTTCTAGAAGAGAAATTGGTCATGGAAATTTAGCACAACGTGCCTTAAAAGGTATGATTCCAACGGATTGTCCTTATACGGTAAGAATTGTTTCAGAAGTTCTAGAATCTAACGGTTCTTCATCTATGGCAACGGTTTGTGCTGGGACAATGTCGCTAATGGATGCTGGTATTCAAATGAAGAAACCCGTATCAGGTATTGCCATGGGACTTATTTCTGAAGGCGAAAAATACGCTGTTCTTTCGGATATATTGGGAGACGAAGACCACCTTGGAGATATGGATTTCAAAATTACAGGAACTGAAGATGGAATAACGGCTTGCCAAATGGACATCAAGGTTAAAGGACTATCCTATGAAATTCTAGTAAATGCACTAAAACAAGCAAGAGAAGGAAGACTTCATATTTTAAGCAAACTAGTTGAAACAATTGAGTCTCCTAGAGCTGATGTGAAGCCACATGCACCAAAAATAATTACCCGAACTATTCCGGGAGCGTTTATTGGCGCACTTATTGGACCGGGCGGAAAAGTAATTCAAGAACTTCAAAAAGCAACCAATACTACCATCGTTATTAATGAAGTAGATGAACAAGGAGTTGTTGAAATTTTAGGTACAGACCAAGAAGGAATCGACAAAGTTTTAGCTAAAATAGATTCCATTACTTTTAAACCTGAAGTTGGCGAAACCTATCAAGTAAAAGTTATAAAGATGCTAGATTTCGGTGCGGTTGTAGAATATACCGATGCACCAGGAAATGAAGTACTTCTTCACGTATCTGAATTAGCTTGGGAACGTACAGAAAATGTAAGCGACGTAGTAAATATGGGAGATGTGTTCGAAGTTAAATACTTTGGATTAGACCCTAAAACTAGGAAAGATAAAGTTTCCAGAAAAGCCCTACTTCCAAAACCAGAAGGTTACAAGGAAAGACCTCCAAGAAGTGATAATAATAACTCTAGAGGTAGAGACAACAACAGAGACAATAACCGAAGAAGAGAGCCTCGTAAAGACCGAGATTAAATTCTAAGTTAATAGTCAAACATAAAAAGTCGCCAGATGGCGACTTTTTTGCATCATATAATAAGCAGTCTTAAATTTCATAAAATTTATTACACCAGTTTTCATCTGAAATTACAGGAAAAGAAAGTGTTGATTTTTTTTCTTTGTGGAAATTAGAATAGTGAAGTATAGCCTTAATTAAAGAAGAATAAAACCATAAAATAAAACTAATGAATCGAATTAGCAGAAAATACAAAACCCCGACCTAAGCCGGGGTTTTCAACAAATCAAAAATTTACATCGCTATAAGTACATAAGTATTAAAGCCAATGTAAAATTTTTATATACTTAGATAACTATCAACATACCTGAAAGCTATTAATTTTTTAAAAGTTGCAAAATTAATATTTCTTTTTAATTTGTCCAAATAAATATCATGTAGTCTTTTTACTACTACATGCACCAAAACGAACTAATAAATCGCATTTCTTTAGTTAATCTATGACCTACATAAATTGAACTTTCAATAACGCATCATATTTCAAAAGCAATTAAAAATAGTCCATTTTATTGTGTATTTTTGTTCCTTATTAAATTTTGTAAATACAAATCAATATTCAGAATACATGAAAAAAATATTTTTAGCCCTAGGAATATGCTTACTATTCATCAACTGTCAACAAGAAAACTACTATTTAATTGAAAAAAACAAGTTAGGAAACCTTACAAACACTTCAAGAATAGATGAAGTTGAAGGAAGTTTCCCGATGGATTCTGTTGTTAGAACCAAGCTAAATAATCGTTTTAAAACGCAAAAACAAGATATAGAAATTTATACCAAAAACGGAGAATTGATTGCAGTGCTAGAACCTCGAAAAAACAACGACTCAACTAGTACATTTAAACAAGCTCGTTTGGTTGGTGAAATTTTCAAAACAAGCAAAGGACTTGGTCCAGCATCTACATTTAAAGACATGTACCAAAATTACACCATATCAACAATTCAGAATGCCATTAGTAATATTATTGTAAGTGTAGATGAGTTAGGAATTTATGCGTCGATCAATAAAAAACACCTACCTGCAGACCTAAGATACGATTTAGACCTCGAAATTGAAGCAACACAAATCCCTGATGATGCTCCTTTTCAATATTTTTGGTTAAGTTTTGATGAAGAGAAATAATCATTTAAAAAGCATAAGCTAAACATTTCCTAAAGAGAAGTTTTTTAAGTCAACATATCAAATGAAAAAAGTTATAAAAAAATACTTGCCAAAAATCATTGGATTTCGGCTTAATTCACTCTATCGAATCAACAAAAAGAAAGCAGTATTAAAAACATACGAGGTTTTTTGTACACCTCGCGGAGGAAAAGTTTTACCTAAACATGTAAATTTTCTTAAAAAATCAAAACACGAAGTTGTCAACTTTCAGCAATACAAGATTCAGACGTATCATTGGAAAGGAAAGGGGAAAACGGTTTTACTTGTGCATGGATGGGATTCTAATTCTGGGAGATGGAAAAATTTGGTAAAATTTCTTCAAAAGGAAAACTACAATGTTTATGCTTTTGATGCGCCTGCACAAGGTTATTCTTCAGGAAGGTTACTCAATGTGCCTTTGTATGCCAATTGTTTAAAGCAAATGATTGAGTTGTACAAACCAAGTATCCTTATAGGTCACAGTATGGGTGGATTGAGTATTTTATTTAATGAATTCAAATTTCCGACTCCTCAACTTGAAAAAATTGTGAGTCTTGGCGCTCCATCAGAAGTTAAGAAAATTCTTTATGATCTCAAGAAAATTCTAGGCTTAAATCAGCGTATCATGAATGATTTAGAGTTGTACTTCCAAGAGAAATTTGGATACACTTTTGATGAATTTTGCGGAGCAGAATTTGCGCAGCATATTTCAACACCAAGCTTACTCATTCATGATGCTTACGACAAAGTTGTGCCTATTCAAGAAGCTTATGATTTGCAAAATGGTCTACAAAATGTAAGCATGATAAAAACAGAAGGTGGAGGACATTCACTCAACCGAGACGATATTCATCAAGCTGTAATTGACTTTATAAACTAATTCTATGCAAGAAGACAAACCTGTAAGAATCAATAAATACTTGAGTCAAATTGGCTTTTGTTCACGTAGAAAAGCGGATGAGCTACTGCAACAAAACAGAATTACTGTAGACGGAAAAGTTCCTGAATTAGGAACTAAAGTTGTTCCCGGAAGTCGTATTTGTGTAGATGGCAAACCCGTAAGTCAAGAAGAAAAAGATTTTGTTTACTTACTCCTTAACAAGCCTAAAGGCATCGTTTGCACCACCGATACCCGTGTAGAAAAAAATAACATTATTGACTATGTGAATTATCCCGAACGTATCTTTCCTGTTGGAAGACTCGACAAAATGAGTGAAGGCTTGATAATGCTTACTAACGATGGAGACATTGTCAACAAAATTTTGCGCGCCAAACACAAAAATGAAAAAGAATATTTGGTAAAAGTCAATCAAAAAATAACTAATGAGTTTCTACATAAAATGAGCAACGGAGTTCCTATTTTGGACACCGTTACTTTACCATGTAAGGTTACAAAAATTGATGATTTCCAATTCAAAATAGTTCTTACTCAAGGCTTAAATCGTCAAATTAGACGTATGTGTGAAGCTTTAGAATATAAAGTTATGGCGCTAAAACGCATCCGAATCATGCATATGGTCCTCGACATGCCTCAAGGTGAATACAAAACATTGTCTAAAGACGAAGTGAAAAGGCTGAAGTCTTTTTTGGAAAGTTGATTTTTAAATTTGAAAATTAGACAATTTGAAGATTTGAAGATTTGTAAATGTGATCATGAAGCAACCGACTAAAAATTCTGAAACTAAAATCTTTGTGAAACTCTGTGCATTCTTCGTGTTCCTCTGTGGTAAAATATCTTTTCATTAAAATTTGAAGATTTAATGATTTGTAAATGTGAATTTGAAGCAACCAACTAAAAATTCTGAAACTAAAATCTTTGTGAAACTCTGTGCCTTCTTCGTGTTCCTCTGTGGTAAAATATCTTTTCATTAAAATTTGAAAATTTGATGATTTGTCAATTTGATAATGATGCAACCAACTAAAAACTGTAATCAAAATCTTTGTGAAACTCTGTGCCTTCTTCGTGTTCCTCTGTGGTAAAATATCTTTTCATTAAAATTTGAAAATTTGATGATTTGTCAATTTGATAATGATGCAACCAACTAAAAACTGTAATCAAAATCTTTGTGAAACTCTGTGCCTTCTTCGTGTTCCTCTGTGGTAAAATATCTTTACATTTAAAATTTGAAAATTTGATGATTTGTCAATTTGATAATAAATCGACTAAAGACTTGAAAATTAAACAATTACACGACACTATGCCTTCTTTGTACTCATTGAATATGAAAGACTGACTGACTCACCACAGAGACACAGAGAACACAGAGTTCGCTAGAATTGATATCTATTGAAAACTCTTTGTGTCCTTTGTGCCATCGTGGCAAAAATTTAATGCTCGTTTCAAGTTTTATCTGTTTAATTGAAATTCTGAAGGTTTGTCAATCTAAAAATGAAGCAACTTAATACAAATCTGAAATTATTTTTCATCATATCAGTTGGAATTGTATCCAAAAAAAAAGAAGCAAGACTTAAATGCTTGCTTCTCTTAATTAAAATTCGGGGTTAATTATTTCACTAACTTTTTTGTAACAACAAACCCATTTTCGTTTGTTATTTTTAAAAAGTATATCCCTTTACTTAAGCGACTTAGATTCGTGAATAAAAGTTGCTCACCATTTCCCTTTTCTTTTAGTATACTATTTCCTCGCATATCAAAAATTTCATAATTTGAGTTACCTAATAAGCTAGTTGTAACAGTAAAGCTATCTATGAAAGGGTTTGGATAAACACTTACTTTTGTATTTTCAAACGACGAAAGGGATAGCGATTGACAATTTGCACTAACCTGAGACACAGACTCGCAACCTTCACCATTATTGGAAATTGTTTTTTCGGTTTCTGTGGATGCCAAGTAAGAACAAACCAAATCTACCGCACAATTTGACAAAAGCGGGTTATTCTGGATTTTAATTTCGTCAAAAGTATTAAAATCACTTACTGTTAAATCATCTAAAGCGGAAATATCAGACAAGTTATTGTTGTTTTGTATGATGATAGCATTGTAAAATGGATTACTGAGTACTGTGGAAACATTTGACAGGAAATTCAAATTTGTCAATCCTGTAGCTTCAATACGTAAACTATTAAATTCTGCTAACTGAGTAAACTCCTGAATAGTTGAAAGACTTTGGCAAGAATCAAATATTAAACTATTTACAGACTGTAGATTCTGAAAAGCATTAAATGATGTTAAGTTAAATGAGCCAGATACAATAAGAGAATTCAGATTTGTTAGGTTTGAAAAACCTTCCACGCTTGTAATCAAATCATTTCCATACATCGCGAAATCTCCACCTATAAATGTTAAGTTAGTTAAAACATTCAACACACCTTCATTTCCAAGTTCTACAAAAGTTAAATTTCCATCGATTGTAGTAATGTTTTGAAGAGGTGTAAAATCTAAAATTTCATAATTCATAAATATGCTTAAATTACCGGATACGTGTGTACAATCAGCTAAAGCATCTGCATCGGCTTGCGAGTTAATTACAACATTACCTGATGGGCAACTTGGTTGAGAGAGAGCATCAGCATCCATAAAACTTAAAGCTAAAATTTCAGTTTGAGAAAGCGCTTTGTTAAAAATCATGAATTCATCTAAAACAGTTCCGTTAAGAGGAAAGAAAAATCCATTATGATTTACACCCGTATCATTAAAGCTCCTACCAAGGCTAACTTTGTTATGTACTTTGTGCATTGGAGAAGTCACTGTAAAGCTTCGGACAAGCACTCCGTTGTTATAATAGCGTAGTTCTCTGTTTTCTGAAACGGATGAAGGCTTTACAAAAACAACTGCATGATGAGTCCATTCATTTAAAATATCTGCTGTAAAACCGGTTTCGAACCCTTGTAATTGGTTAAAACTGGCATTTCCATGAACTAACAACGCATTGTTTAAGCTGCTTTGGTCTCTTATAAAATTAAACCCATTAAACATTCCTACCAAAGAAACAAAGTTAGGCTGAGCTGTTGTTGTTTTAGACCAAAAACTAAAAGAAACATTGTCGTTATTTACCTGTGTACTAAGTGTTTCATTGGCCATCATTGAATCGTTGTAAGAATAGGCGTTTCCAAAAAAACCAGGTACTTGTGTTGGTTGACTTGCGGAGGCAGCTCCACCAACAAAAGAAAAATCATGTTCGTTATCTGACGAAGTAAAATCATCATCAAACGAAAAATAGGATACCATTTCATCTAATAAAGTATCATTAGATTGTTGCACATACATTTCTCTAATTTGCTCTTCTGTTAAAACTATATCATAAATTTCTAAATCGTCGTATGCTACTCCAGAACCTGAAGCAAGAGGAGAGCCTACGTTTAAACGGAAGGTTGTTCCATTTGTATTCCATTCTGGTTTAGACCCTGAAACAATTAAATGACCATTTCTAAACACTTGCACATTGGTCCCATCAAAAGTCATTACAAAATGATACCACCCCGCTAGGTTATTGAAACCATAAAACTCACTTCCAGGCGAATCTATATCGTTTGCCCAACCATACGAGCGTATAGCTTGGGTAAGTTGACGCAAACCAAACGATTGATTTATTGATTGGTTTCCATAATTAAAAATATCAATAAAATTTGGCAAACTTAATAGTTCTTGATAGCTAATCCATACTGAAACAGAGCGGGTTGCACTTCCTTGCGGAATGTTTGGTAAGGAAACAGTATAACTAGTATTGTTTTCGAAATTTGTACTTAAAGCACTATTTGAGTTACCAAATCTATCTACAGTATAATAAGCCAAACTATTGTTCGTCTGATTTGTACTACCCTCACTTGAAGGCTCATCGACAGCAGTACTTGATTGAAAGGTGATTTCTGAATCATTTGCTTCTGAAACAGAATTATCAAAACTAAATTTGTAGATAGGCGTTTGAGCTTCTACAAAACTAAAAATAAAAAAGACTAGTAATGTTATTTTTTTCATGTTATATAAATTAAAATAAGCCTCAAAAATACTTTCCTTACATCTGAGCAAGGAAGCTAACGAGGTGAAACATAATTTCGAGTTTGTGAAAATGATATTTAACGTTCACGACAAAAATTGATATTCGTCAAATCAGTTCTGCCCCATCCCTATCCCGTATAAATTTACGTTGTATTTCACGGGACAAGAAGGAGCCTAATTTTCCTTGATTTCTCCCTTCACCCTGTTAAATAATGTAACGCATTACGCAAAGCGTATTTAACAGGGTTGAGGGGCGGGGCAAGAATCAAGGGATTTTAGAAAATTTAATTTTTTGTCGTGTACTAAAATAGTTGATAAAAAAGCAAATCATTTGTTTGATTCTCTTGATTATAAAAACATCAAGTACACAAAATTCTTGGGTAACTTAACCCAATTAGTATTTGAAGTTATTGAAAAAGAACAATGATTTTTTTCTAAATCTGAATTAGAAAAATCAAGCATAACAAAGGCTATGCTTGATTTTTAAAATGAAACAGAGAAGTTAAAAGGTCACTTTATGACAGTAATTTCAATTGGTAAATGGTATTATTACTTCTTCACTAATTTGTGTGTTGAAGTTTGACCACTAATTGTCTCTATTTTTACAATGTAAATACCCGGTAAAAGTTCTTCGACAGAAAATGATGGAGTAAACGAAGTAAGTACATTTTTTCCTTTAATATCAAACAACTGAGCAGCTTTAAATTCGCTTTGAAGGGCTAAAATAGTTATCTTTGAAGATGAAGGGTTTGGATAAATTGAAAAATTAATTGCTTCATTATTAACCACAGAAAGAGTGTTTTCGGTGACTGAGAGGTTTTTTAAACCTAATGAAGCACTATTAAGCACGTTAAAATTCAAGTAATAATTCCCCGCTTCTTGTGACGTAAAAGTAGCCGAAAAAGTCGAAAAATCATTTACAGACAATTCACTAGACATAAAACTAAAAAGTTCTACTTCAAAACTGGGTTCCGCCTCTTTTTTGATGCTAATAAAACCTACTTGTACTGGGGAGGTTTCATTTATTTCATTTATAATTCTTGCATCTATCTCGAATGAATACTGTTGATTAGCCAGCATTGAAATTGGTCTTGAATGAAGAAAATAGTCAGGTAAATTAATAAAATTCAATTGTAACTCATTGTTTGTAACACTAGCTATGTTAAAATTTTGAGCGTAACCTAAACTACAAATGCTTACGTCATTATCAAAAGCTTCCTGAAATGGAACGATTAGTGGCGTTGTACTCGCTGTCTCTGTTGTAAAGTTAATTACAGTCCATGCATCAGAAGTAGTACACTGATTCTTTACTCTTGCAGTGTAAGTTGTGCAAGGAGCCAAATTAGTAAGTTGTTGAGAAAACACCGATTGCTGATTTTCAGTTTCGAATGTATCTATGTTAGCTATATTTATACCACTACCTTCTTCAAATCCAAGTGGACCATACTCTAGTTGGTAGGTAGAAGATTCTCGTCCATTCCATTTTATTGTTACTTCACTACTCGTTAGGTCAGTACGAGTTAAGGTTCCAATTACATGCGACCTTCTTAATCTCGGACTCCACGGACTCGGATTATCCCCGCAATTAGAACGCAGAAAGAAATCGAAACTATTACAATCCATTGTTGGGATAGTGTAGGTATTTCCTGCGATACCCGTAACTAGTGTTCCTGTACCTTGAATGAAGCCTTGTGGACCATACTCAATCTCGGTTGTTCCAGAAAAACTTTCGTCTTGTGACCAAGTAATTGAAGGAAATACCGAAATAGACGCTGGAGATTTACATGTAGATACACTTACCTGAAATAATTGAAAACTTATAAAAAATGGCGAGTTATGTATAACTGAGGTAAAGGTAAACTTGAATTGTACGTCCGAAAAACCTGAACCTGTAAAACCACTTACATCAATTGAAACTGGCGACTGAAAAATACCCGAATTTGGATAAATAATTTCTGAATCATCCCAAATGCTCTCCCAAGTACTACCATTATCTACAGATATGCTTACAATAAAACTAACTAAATTTTCATCTTCAAAAAATTGTTTAACAAAACGACCTTGAAAATCTAAAAATACTTCGCTTACGTTTGCAAAATTCATGCTTGGAGTAATAAGGCTTTCATCTTGCAATACATCCTTATTTTCAATTATTGCGGCACTTTGAGGAAAATTACTTTTAAACCAAGTAAAGTCTTCGTCTGCACTTTCTAGGGTCCACTGAACTGGCGGAAATTGTTCCCCACTAAAATCTTCTGACAAAAAAAGCTGGCCAAAAGAACTCATAAAACTACCAAAAAATAGTATTGATAAATAATAATTTTTCATGTCTATTTACATTAAATTTTGATCCAAAAATACTTTTTAGACTAGCTAGCTCAGTTAGCTTTTTAGGTGAATACATCTTTTGAGTTTGTGAAATTTTTTCCAAGTAAACAAACGAATGCTTACTATTGCAGTGCGAATTTAAATTGCTACCGATTCAGTGATTAAAAAAATACTTTTTGTAGTTTACTTCTGCTTTACTTGCCTAATTGGTTTTGGGCAGAACTTATTCTACGAGCATATTACAACAAATTATGGGCTTCCTTCCGAGGTAATTTATGATGCCTATTCGGATCGGAATGGTTTTTTGTGGTTTACAACAGATATTGGAATTATTAGGTATAATGGTGAAATTTTTAAATCATATCCAAATCAAAACAATCTTTCTGCCTCAGGGTCTTTAATAAAAGAAGACCCATATGGGAGAATTTGGTACCATACGTTTGATGGCTTTTTCAATTATATTGAAGATAATGAAATTAAAACATTAGATGTTCCTCCATACACCTACAAGACATTTGCTATACACGAAAACTTTATTTACAGAATACAGGAAAATGGGCTTGAACGAATAAATACCTTCACACTTGAAACAGAACTTATTTATAAAAGCCCCTCTTTAATATTTTGCTTAAACTTCGACAACTCCATTATTTTCGGTAACAAAACACTATACAAACTACATTTAACATCTGGTATCATTGAGGAGTTTGCCCACATTCCTGAGGAAATTATAAGTCCTTTAGTCTTTAATAACGATGAGTTTGTAGTAATGGCTGACAAAACAAAAGCGGATTTACCTATTTACTTAGTTAGTAAAAACGCCGAAACCAAAAAAGGAAAACTCTTACTCAACGAAGTTATACAAAATCTAAAAATAGTTGATGATGAAATTTGGATTTTTACAACCAATGGCATTTATCGATATGATTTTAATTTTCAGCTCAAAGAACAAGCAAAACTTTTTGATCAAATAAGCGTTTCGAGCCTTACTTTAGACAGTAACAATTTCCTTTGGTTTGGAAGCCCAAATAATGGAATATACTTAGTAAAGCAACTTGATGGAGTAGCTTTTCATGACAAAGATATTTTCTTCTCAAAACTGACACAAGATAAGCATACACTTTACGCTGGTACAACCGATGGTAAACTTTTCAGTATCAATAAAGAACTAGAAATTACACCATATTTTGACTCAAAAGAAAATAATCACATCCTTTTTGCAAACTTTTCAAACCATCCTAAGTATAATTTTTTTACAGGAAATGGTTTTTATGTATTAGATAAAAACAACAATGAATATAGGAAGAATCCAATTTCTGTTAAAGATATAGCCTTTCAAAATGATACTACTCTTTATATTGCCGCCACTGGATTGGTATCTAAAATAAACCCTAATTATTCAATTAGCACAGCGTCTTTATATCAAAATGCGCTGTTGCTGGATGTTAGAGCAAAATCTATTGATTTAGATATTGCTAATTCAACCCTTTATGCTTCTACAAACAAAGGTTTATTTAAATTTTTTGACCAAGAAATAGAAAAAATAAAATATAACAACGAAGACGTATATCACAAAAAAATAAGAATTAAAAACGATAGCCTATTTTGCTTAAACTATGAGGGTAAAATTGATGTATTTTCAACTAATAAATGGACATCAGTAGAAGATATTGGTTCCATTCAAGACATCAAAAAAATTGAAGATGAACTTTATTTTCGTACTAAACACGGAATATACACATTAAAGGGAAACCGTTTTTTAAAAGCAATAGAATTGTCAAAATTTCATCAAATTATTGATTTTGAAAAAATTGACGAAAATTTTTATATCCAATTAAAAAATAAGATTATAAAAATTCCTTCTGTCAAGAAACGAATCGAAAAAAACAAGCCTAAAATTTTTATAGATGGGGTTTACATAAACGAAACTAAGCAGGATTCGTTTAAAGAGCAAATAAATGTATCCCATCATGAAAACCAAGTTGGAATTAATTTTAGTTGGATAAATTTTGGATACACAACGGACTATAAACTTATGTATTATTTAAATGGAATTCCAAATGAAATCAATTGGTTGCAAGAAAACATACTACTCCCAAACTTAGCATACGGCTTAAACACCATTCAATTTAGTATACAAGACAATCAAACAAAAACAAGTATTTACAACTCCGAAGGTATACAAATAAACGTAAACTTACCTTTTTGGAAAAGTTATTGGTTCTATTTGGGTTTTGCCTTTTGTATTATTATTTTATTATTTATTAGTTATAAACTTCAGTTGAAAAAAATTAATAAAAAGAATAGGCTTATTGTAGAGAAGCTTCAACTTGAAGGAGAGCTAAAAGAATCCAAACTTCAACTGATAAAATCACAAATGAATCCGCATTTTTTCTTTAATGCAATAAGCAATATTCAATCCTATATTTTCACCAAAGAAACCAAAGAAGCTTCCTTGTATTTGACTAAATTTTCAAAATTAACAAGGAAAATACTCGAACACTCAGATTTAAATCAACTTAGCTTACAAGAAGAAATTTCCTCACTTGAATTGTATCTTGATTTACAAAAAATGAGGTTCAACGATTTAAACTATCAAATTACAACCACCAACATAACCGATACAAGTAATATTTATATCCCGACAATGTTGCTTCAACCGTATATCGAAAATGCCATATTACACGGGTTGAGTCACTCAGATAAAGAAAAAAAATTAATAGTTACGTTTACTTTACAATCATCGTCAAGATTAATAGTAATAATAGAAGACAACGGAATTGGAAGACGAAAATCTGAACAAATGAATGCAATGCAAATAAGCAAGCCAAAATCCTTCGCTACAAAAGCTAGTCTCGAGCGCATCAAATTACTAAATAAAGACCACTATAAAATTGAAGTAAATTACGAAGATTTATTGGCTGAAAATGAAAATTCACTTGGGACGCGTGTTACCATTACAATATCTATTTAAAAATGATAAAAGCAGTTATAATTGAAGACGAAAAGAGATCGCAACTTTATCTAAAGGGAATTTTAGAAGAGTCTAATATGTCTATACATGTTGTAGAACTTTGTGATGATTTACCCTCGGGTGTGATTGCTATAAGAAAACACAAACCTGAAATTGTCTTTCTAGATATCGAAATGCCTAAGTATAATGGCTTAGAAATTGTTAACTTTTTTAGTGAAGAAGAATTTAATTTTTCTATTATCTTTACAACTGCATACAGTCAATACGCCATACAAGCATTTAAAACTGCTGCCTTAGACTATTTATTAAAACCAATTGACCCCGAAGAATTATCAGCTACTATAGAACGATACAACAAGAAAAAAGAAACAAGCCTTAAGGAACTTGAACATTTGAGAAGTAATTTTCTTACTCAGAAAAAAATCACTTTCCCCGATGGACAAAAAACTGTGGTATTAGACCCAAAAGAAATTCTTTATTTAAAAGCTGAAAATAGCTATACACAGCTAGTTCTGACTACCAATAAAAAATACGTAACCAGTAGATTTTTAAAAAATTTTGAAGAAGTGCTTAGCCAAAACCCGAATTTTTTCAGAAGTCATAAATCATTCATCATTAATCTTGAACACATGATAGGCTTTAATAAATCAAATGGAGGTACCGTAATTCTTAAAGACGAAATAGAACTTCCCGTTTCAAGCAACAAAATTGATGAACTCCTAAATAATTTCAATAAAATCAATAGGTAAACTTAAATTGAAGTAGTAAAAGTAACATTTAGATTTGAAAATTAGACAATTTGAAAATTTGAAGATTTGAAAATTTGAAGATTTGTAAATGTGAACATGAAGCAACCAACTAAAAATTCTGAAACTAAAATCTTTGTGAAACTCTGTGTCTTCTTCTTGTGACTCTGTGGTAAAATATCGTTTCATTTAAAATTTGATGATTTGAAGATTTGAAGATTTGTAAATGTGAACATGAAGCAACCAACTAAAATTCTGAAACTAAAATCTTTGTGAAACTCTGTGTCTTCTTCGTGTGACTCTGTGGTAAAATATCGTTCCATTTAAAATTTGATGATTTGAAGATTTGATGATTTGTAAATGTGAATTTGAAGCAACCAACTAAAAATTCTGAAATCTTTACACACTAACATAATTTTGACTATTTAGCACTTACCTATCACAAAAAGAAATGCTATTTTTGTAGGATATCTGTTTTTTAAGCTTAATTATTTTGAATTATTCAATCGATGACTCAAAATTGAGCACTGTATTAAAAATAGATAATCAATGACAATGATAACCAAAAAATTGGTCAACTTATGCTAAAAATAGGCGTTTTAGGAGCAGGTCACCTTGGGAAAATCCACCTTCGCTTGCTCAATGAATCATCACGATATGAATTAGTTGGATTTTACGATACTAACCCCGAATATGCAGCCGAAATAGAAAAAGAATTCGGCTATCTTTTTTTTGAAGATTACGAAGAATTGCTTTCAAAAGTAGATGTAATAGACATAGTTACTCCTACCCTCTCGCATTTTGATATGGCAAAAAAAGCGATGCTCGCAGGGAAGCATGTATTTTTAGAAAAACCCATCACCAATACGGTTGAAGAAGCCGAAACCTTGATTGCGTTAGCTAAAGAAAATAAGGTAAAAGGACAAGTAGGACATGTCGAGCGATTTAATCCTGCTTTCAAATCAGTAGTGCATTTGCTCGATAACCCCATGTTTATTGAATCCCACCGATTAGCAGAATTCAACCCTCGCGGAACTGATGTTCCCGTTGTATTAGATTTGATGATTCACGATATCGATGCGATCTTAAGTGTGGTTAAATCGCCTGTAAAATCGGTTGCTGCAAGTGGTGTTTCGGTAATTTCTGAAACTCCTGATATTGCAAACGCACGTATTCAATTTGAAAACGGATGCGTTGCCAACCTTACAGCAAGTAGAATTTCACTAAAAAATATGCGTAAGTCACGCTTTTTTCAACGAGATGCCTACATTTCAGTAGATTTTCTTGAAAAACAAACAGAGGTTGTAAAAATGAAAGATGCTCCTGAAACTCCAGGAGATTTCGATATGATTTTACAAAATGCAGAGGGAATCAAAAAACAAATTTATTTTGAAAATCCTCCTATCGAAGCAAATAATGCCATTTTGGATGAATTAGAAACCTTTGCTGATGCCATTGAAAATGACACTACTCCCATTGTTTCTTTAGAACAAGGAACCAATGCACTTCGCGTTGCAATGAGAATTATTGAAGCATTCGATAAATAAATTTACAGAAAAACAATTTCAACTTAAATATACATACAATGAAAAATATAAGTGTAATCGGAGCAGGAACCATGGGTAACGGAATTGCGCATACCTTCGCTCAGTTTGGTTATCAAGTAAGCTTAATCGACATTTCTCAAGCGAGTTTGGACAAAGGTATTGCGACCATAACTAACAATTTGGATCGCATGCTTGCGAAGGAAAAAATAACCGAAGCCGATAAGAATGCAACTTTAGCCAACATCAAGACCTTTACAGATTTAGTTGAAGGAAGCAAAAATGCTGATTTGGTAGTGGAAGCTGCTTCAGAAAATGAAAAAATTAAGTTAGATATCTTTAGAACCTTGGATGAAAATTGTCCTGCACATTGCATTCTTGCTTCTAACACAAGTTCGATTCCAATTACCAAAATTGCTGCTGTAACTAAGCGACCTGAAAAAGTAATTGGTATGCATTTCATGAACCCAGTGCCTATCATGAAGTTGGTAGAAATTATTCGTGGATACAACACGAGTAATGAAACTACGGAAGCCATTGTTAGCATGTCTAAAAACCTACAAAAAGTTCCTACAGAAGTAAATGATTATCCCGGATTTATTGCCAATAGAATCCTTATGCCGATGATTAATGAAGCCATCGAAAGTCTTTACACAGGCGTTGCAGGTGTAGAAGAAATCGACACCGTAATGAAACTTGGAATGGCGCACCCAATGGGACCGCTTCAATTAGCAGATTTTATTGGATTAGATGTTTGTCATTCTATTTTAGAGGTAATGTACGACGGATTCAAAAACCCAAAATATGCGCCATGTCCACTTTTAGTTAATATGGTAAGAGCAGGAAAACTAGGTGTGAAATCAGGCGAAGGTTTCTACGACTACAGCGAAAGCAGGAAAGCTGAAAAAGTTTCTAAGCAATTTAGTTAAACATGCCCCGCGTAAAAGCATTTCAAGCAACACGCCCAACGAGAGACAAAGTTGGGCTGATTGCTTCTCGTCCTTACGAAAGTTATACCAAGGAAGAACGAGAAGCAAGGCTTGATCATAATCCATTTTCTTTCTTGCATATTGTTAATCCTGGTTATAAATACCACAAAGAGATTTCAGGAAGAAAAGCCTTCAAATTAGTAAAAAATAGATTTGAAGAATTCAAAGAAGACCAATCCTTTATCCAAGAAAAGCAAAAAAGTTTTTATATCCATCGAATAGTCCATCGAAACACGAAAGTGTTCACCGGAATTATTGGGGCAGTTCACGCTGACGACTATGAAACTAAAATCAAAATTCACGAGGATGTGCTTACTTCAAAAGTTAGCATTTTTAGTGAGTACCTTGAAACAGTTCGTTTTAATGCAGACCCAATTTTGATTACCTATCCGAAAAATGATGCGCTTCAAGATATCATAGAAACTACCACACAAGTTAGACCCGAGTATGAATTTACCACTACATCTCGAGAAACGCACTATTTATGGGTAGTAGATAACGAAAAAAGTATTCAACAAATTGAAAAAATTTTCGTCTCCATGCCAAATTTATACTTGGCCGACGGACATCATCGTTGCTCTTCCTCGGTTCAGTTAGCAACTCATTTGAAAGATGAAAATCCTTCACACAAAGGAGACGAGCCATATAACTATATCATGAGTTACTTGATTGAAGAAGACAATCTTGAGATCAGGGAATTTAATCGGTTGGTGAAAGACTTGAATGGATTAGGTAAAGAGGAATTTTTAATTCGCTTGGACGAATATTTTCGAATTGAAAACAGGGGATTAGAATACTACAAGCCAAGCAAAAAACATCATTTTAGCATGTATTTAGATGGCGAATTTTACTCGCTTCACCTTCGAAAAAACTTACATTCAGTAGAAAATGCTTTGGACGATTTAGATACTTATGTATTATACAAGTATATTTTACGTCCCATTTTAGGTATTGAAGATTTATCGAAAAGCAAAAGAATTGCGTATTCAAAAGGGCAACGTGAGATGGCTTATGTAAAAGGCAAAGTAGATGAGGGAGAATTTGCAGTTGGTTTTGGACTATTCCCTGTAAGCATAGAAGAAATCAAAAACATTGCCGATCAAGGATTAAAAATGCCACCCAAATCAACCTACATCGAACCTAAGCTGCGAAGTGGAATTACCATTTTGGAGTTTTAAACTGAAATTAATCAATTGCTTCCTCCACTTCTTCCCCATTCGTTTTAGCACGTTTGTACTCTTTTGTTTTTCTTCTATCGTACCTATCTTTTTCCCAAAATCCATGTACTAAAGTATCTCCTTTTGCGCTAATTACCGTTCCGTAACCTGAGCGTTCACCGTCTTTCCATTCACCAACGTAGTAATCGCCATTTCTAAAAACATATTTCCCGAATCCATTGCGTCTATCGTTACTGAACTCACCTTCATAGGTTTCATCTTTTGGTGTTTTGAAGTAACCTTTTCCTTCGCGTTTGTTGTTTTTCCAAGCTCCTCTGTAAAACAAATCATTATCCCAAATACCAATACCTTCTCCTGAAGCAATGCTATCTCGAACTTCGCCCAAATAATGAATACTGAAACCTCTTTCATTAGTAAAATTCAGGTATTTTACACTAGAAAGTGCTTCAACTAAAGCTGATTTTTCTTGTTTAAAAATTTTAGCTTCAATGTAACATTCCTTCAACAATAAAGCCAATGAAGCAAGCGATTTTTCTTCAAGGCTTTCAGTGGTCTTTTTACTTAATGGACATTCATCAAGTAAATCAATTAAATTCAATTTTAATTGTTGAAATTCATCAGAAGCATCTGCATAATCATTCAATCCTGCCAATTCTTTTCGAAGATTGATAAAATCTTCATCTATAAACTTTTTTGTAAGTTGTTCGTACAACTCGAAAGCCTCTTCATATTCACCTTGAATGAAATAATTTTCAGCTTGAATCAAAATGGCTTTTTGTTTGTTATCTTGGTGTGTTGAATACCATCGAAACCCAAAAACAGCTACCAATAGAAGTGCTCCGATTAAAAGTGCGTTTGAGATTGTGTGGTTTAAGTTTGTTGTTTTACTCATTAGTCAGCGTATCTAAGTGGTTTAGTATATCTTTTTCCTAAGTATGATAATTGATCTATTGTTAAAGAAAGCATCAATCCTCTCCCATGATCAAATTGATACCCTGTTCCGCGTGTCCGAATTCTGTCCATGTATCCGACTTCTATTCTTGCGGTATTAAAGACACGTTTTCCTACGGCTAAATAAATTCTATTTTGGTTGAATGTATTGTAAACAACAGGTTTTCCCATATTTAAACCAAGTTCTGCAAAACCAACTAAATAGGTAACACCGGGTTGATAAAAATCAGGCTGATCTAGCATGTACCGAAATCGGTACCTAAGTCGCAATCGAAAAAAAGAGGTAAAATCATTTTCTCCAACCACGCTCCTATTTCGAAATTCTAGTCGATAACGCCAAGTATGCATTAGCTTACCTTGTTGTTGACGTAAGTGATGAAAAAATTGAGCAGTAGAGCGTAATTCGAAGGTATTTGGTGTTAATAAATCATCCTCAACACCAAGATAAGCTCGTGTGTGGTGATAACTTAATGGACTAACCGAAAATCGTGCATCCGAACCAAATTGAAAGTGCATCCAAGGACGAATACTTGTTCTAAAACCCCTTTCTAAAGGATTGTAACCATCTAATCCTGAGCCTCTTCTATGAATAACATCAGCCCCAATTCCCCAAGTTTTGCCTTCAAATATTTCAGTTGCTTCAACTTTTCCCCAAAGATAAGTGTGATTGAAAAATTCTTTTCGCTGAGCTTGTTGCGCTTCCGAAAAATTGAAGAATAGTAGACATATAATAAAACTTAAAAAGATCTGCTTTCGTAGTTGGTGCATCTATAAAAATTAAGGCACAAAATTAAGAATAGTATATGGGATAAGAAAATTTGAAAGATTTGAATTTTAAATCAACTTCTAACAACGGATATGCAGTTGATTTTACAGAAAAATCGGTATCTTGGTTTTATCAATATTCATGACTAATGAAATTTAAACAAATTTTCATCTTCCTCTTTACGGGATTTTTATTCTTTTCTTGTTCACCATTCAAAGATGTTCCAGGAAGAAAAAAAGTGAAGTTTGACTCGTATGGCTACAAAGTACTAAATGGTAAGTACGAGTTATATTTTGGTGAAGAATTAAAACCAAGCTTAAACAAGCGCTTGTTTTTGAATACTGAACTTGATGAAATTAAGGAGAACAGAAGCAGTAACTATATAGAAATTCAAGTTTTAAACGAAAAAAGAATTGAAGCTAGGCTTTATATTGAAGACCAAATCGTTGAGAAAAGAAGACTTAAAGGTAAGTTTAAAGACAACTATTTTATGCTTAAAAAAAGGCGAGAATTTAAGCTAGCTTATGTGTTGTTGAATTTTTATGGAACAGACAAAAACAGATTATTCCTTAATCCTGATGGGGATTTAGTTGTAGATTCAGTAAAAAGTGGTTGTGGATTATTTGTACTCTTCCCTATATTTTGTGCAGGAAGCGATAGATATAATAGTATTTACGCTAGAATAAAAGATGATTAAAAATAAGGTAGTCAGTAAAAATCATCTACACCGATACTTGCTTTTTAAAGTTTAGTGGAGTTAGTAACCACTTCAAGTTGTTGCGAGAGTGAGTTTCCTTTGGTATCGACAACGCTGAGTATGTATTTCCCTTTTTGCAAAGGAAGACTCAACTCGTGAATTCCTTTGGTAGAAGTAATATACTCCTCATCAAGGTACCAAAACACTTGTTCGTTTTCGTCTACATGTGCTAACTGTATGGCTATTTCTTGTACCTTTTCATCAAAACTCTTCGGAAGGAAAACAACTTCTCCTTTTCGTGGAAAAATAAATTCCATGGGAGTTGCTTGCTCTTCTTCTAAGCAATCGGGATGAAAAGGCGGAGGTAAGGAAATTTTTTCTAAAGAAGCATAAAATACTTCTACAGGACTTAACAAGACATAATGTTGCTGTTTGATATTCTCTTGAGGATAACAATTTCTATTCACTTGAAACTGAAGTTCTTTATCGACATCAAGTTTGACGCAACGACTACACGTAGTTTTATTCTTTTGATGAGCGGGAACAAAATCGAGACGCTTATTTTCGCAATCATCAGTAGCTTTATTTCCACTAAAAGCACAGATTTCTTCTTCTACTAAATCATCATAAGGTGGTTGAAGCCACTCCTTCTCTTTGGGCAACAAATTGAAAACTTCAAACATAACAGGAGCTGCCGCTCTAATTCCGGTTAAATTTGGGCGTCCTTCGGTATCTGCATTTCCTACCCAAACTGCTACTGTATGTGTTGCATTCATTCCAATAGACCAAGCATCTTTAAAACCAAAACTCGTTCCTGTTTTCCAAGCAATTTGGTCAGAATCTCCTAAAAATATACTTGAGTCAAAAGCTTCAGGTCGTTGTACTTGCGTCATTGCCTTCAGACTAAAATACACCGAAGAAGCATCAAAAAGGCTTGGTAAAAATGTAAAATCATCCTCCATTTGGATAGTTTCATCAAGATAATTCAACGGATAAATGGGTTGCTTTCTGTATTGTGCGGAATGTGCTATATAATCAAAATAAATAGAAGAAAAGTTGACGTAAGCTTGGGTCATTTCCCATAAATTGACTTCTGCTCCTCCTAAAATCAAACTCAATCCATAATGAGATGCAGGATGATTCAGTTGAGTTATTCCCATAGATTTCAAATCCTCATAAAAACTTGGCACTCTATATTGATAAAGCAAATTGACAAAAGGTACATTAAGCGACCTACTCAATGCTTCATTTGCAGAGACAATTCCATAAAACTGCTCATTGAAATTTTTGGGTCGGTAGCCTCGGTAACCAATCGGAATATCCTGCAAAATACTCTGTGGGAAAATTGTTCCTTCTTGAACTGATTTAGCATAGAGAAAAGGCTTCAATGTGCTTCCTGTACTTCGTTTAGCTTGTACCATATCTACGTAACGGAAAGCAGTAGCTTCATCAAGTTGATTTCCTACATACGCAAGAACTTTTCTAGTAGAATTTTCCACTACCAAAACGCTCAAATTTTGAATATTATTTTGTGAAAGCCTTGTATGTTGCTCGCTAACAATTCGATTTACTTTGTGTTGAAGGTCTCCCGAAAGACTCGATTGCACAAGTGTCTTTCCCTCTTGTTTGCAGACCCATTCCGTCCAATGAAAGGCGTGATTGGGAATTGGGTAAGCTTTGCTTGGTAAATTCTCCAACAAAGAAAGTTGATAGGTGTCTTCATCAATAATATTTTTTTGAAACAACTTTTGAAGCAATCGGTTTCGTTTTTGAAGCAGAATTTCTTCATTTTTACCCGGATAAATTAAACTCGGTGCATTGGGTAAAACCGCCAAGGCAGTAGCTTGTCCCCATGTCAACTCCGAAGGCTGAATTCCATAATATCGCCAAGAAGCCGCTTCTAAACCAACTACATTTCCACCAAATGGAGCGTGATTGGCATACAATTGAAGAATTTCATTTTTAGATAATCGAGCTTCTAATCGAGTAGCTAAGAAAAGTTCCACCAATTTTTCTAGATAACTACGTTGTTTATTTTTCCTTGATAAACGAATTACTTGTTGGGTAAGTGTACTTCCTCCTCTTCTGCTTTTTGAGGAAAGGTTTGAAATGAAAGCTTTACTTATCGAAACTGGATTTACACCTGGATGGCGAAAAAAATATTCATCTTCAAAGTGAACTATTGAAACAGCAAAGGTTTCAGGAATTTCTTCTTCATAAGGAAAACGCCATTGACCATCATCGGCAATTTGGGCCCCTAACAAATTTCCTTCGCTATCTTTTACTACGCAAGATAGAGGCACTTCAAACAAATCCTTGGGCAAGCTAACATACCAAATAGTAATACCAATCAATACAAAAGCAAATACAAGCTTTTTTTTGAAACTTAAATTTGGTAATCTTATTTTTTTACTTCCACCCATCGGCCTTTTTGACGTGCAAAATGTTGTCCATTGTACATGGCTTCAACTTGCGTACCCGGTAAGTAATACCTTCCCAAGTAACTTGCATTTACTTTTACTTCAAAGTTAACCGACTTTCTAGCTCGTAAATCGAAGTAAATGTACATGCGATCATCTCTAATATCCACAAAATTTGCTTGTTCAAATTTACCGGATTTAAAGTCTGTAAAACGTGTATCTATCACTTCCCAACCACTTGGAATAAATTGACTTAGTGCCACTTCCTTCAGATTCGTATTTGAGGTATTTGTAACTTTCATCTTTATAGTTACCTCCGTTCCTTGAGGGAGTTCGGTAATTTTCAAAGGAGAATTAGTTACATCCAAATAATCTACCTTCAACTCTAAATTACTTGCTTCTGCTAATTCTTCGCCAACAGGCAATTGCCCTTTTTGAGAAATTTCAACAAAAAGACTTGAATCGCCTAAATTGACAACTTCAAATGGAAATTTTTCACCTTCAACAATTGGAAGTTTTTGTTGAAAAAATCCGTTTTTGGAATCAATATTGATGCTTTTTCCTTGATAAGTTAAAGTCGCATTTAGGTTTTTACCACCTTTATAATCCATGTATTTTGCCATAGCAAGCAAGGCATAAGCAGTTTCATGCGTATGCAACCAATCCTCTGATGAAAGTACTGCGGCTATTTCTCGTGCAAGTTCATCTGAAGCCTCGTCTTTAAGGTACACATAGGTTTCCAACAACATGGCTTGATTCCTTAACCTAGAACCAAAAGTTGAACTATCTTCCTTAGAAGGTAAGTCATCCAATTGGTCGATTAATTTCTGTGCTACACTTTTTTGATTGATTATAGCGTAAGCTAAGGCAAGTCGGGCTGTGGCTTCAGGAGAAAGTTTGCTGAAACTTTTTAATCGATTCATGGAAGCAACATCAGGGCTTCCTGATAATGCTAGGGTATATAATCGGTAGGCTTGTGTTAAATCTGAAGAAGTATTAATTGACCAAGTCCTTGCACGTTGCTGTTGAAATTTTCTCCATTGCGACTCGAAACCAAAAGGAAACTGATAGGATTTTGCTTTGGCTTCTAACATAAAGTGACCTAAATAATTTGTTGCCCATTCGTTGGCTTCCCCCCCTTGCCAATAAGCTATACCGCCGTTTGGCAACTGATATCTTTTCAACATTGAAATAACCTTATTCACCTGTTGCTCGAGTTGACTTTCCTGCGATTTATCCATTTCTAGAATCTGCCCTAAAAACAACTGTGGGAAAGCCTTTGAGGTAATCTGCTCCGCACATCCGTGAGGATAAGAGGTGAGGTAGTGCAATCGCTTTTCTAAATTAATAGGCGGAAATGAACTCAGCGTGAGCATTGCTTCATTCGTCCCCGAAGTTCCAAAAGTCGTTAATTCAAAAGATTTGTTTTCATTTTTCTGAAGTGTATTTTGCTGAATTGAAGCACTAATAGGATTCGGGTTGATAATGTCGATTTCAACAGCATTAGTGGCAGTTTCTCTTCCTGATGAAGCCTTTAATTGCAAAGAAGCGATTCCAAGTTCATCGGGCACTTCAAAATCAAAATACACCATATATTCACCAACTCCATCCACTTTAATTGTTTGAGTAGAAGCTCCTTTTAATTGAAGTTTTTGATGTGAAGCAACATCGACTTTAATCTCTTTCAGTTTATCGTCCATCACAAATAAGGTAATGGGAACGCGCAAAGTTTCTTTAGGAGAAAGTTTGCGAGGAACCGAGGTGAGCATCATCAAAGGTTGCTTAACTTGTATTTGCTTGTCAGTGCTTCCAAAAGCATCTTTTTTGACATCACCGGCAACCAACATCGCTTTTACCGAACCTACATAATTACCCATGCTCAATTGGTGTTTTTTCACCTCTCCTTTCTTGAGCTGAAAAGGACCAATAAAATCAACTACAGGTTTAAATCGGTCGGCTTTACGGTTTTTCTTCCCTAAAGCTTCATCGCCACCTCCAATACTATATCGCCCTTGAACATTTCCGCCAAAAGCACCAATCACATGTTCAAACACATCAAAAGTTCGCACTCCAAGACTTTGCTTGGCGTTAAAATGAGTGTAAATATCGGGAGTTTTAAAATTAGTCAAGTCCAATAATCCTTCATCAACAACCGCAATAGTATAAGTCATTTCTCTGCCATTACGTTCACTAACTTCTAAAGTGTAGTCCTGTTCAGGACGTATTTCTGTTGGTGATTTTAGATTTGGTGAGAGCTTTCGTTCAGGGTGTTCAACCTTAATAGGAATAACCCCAAAAAGTCGAATAGGCAAGTCATTAGACGTATTTTGATGAGCTTGAAGCAAGGTAATACTCACGTATGCATTAGGTGTCATTTCTTTAGTTACCTCTAAGAAATAATCAGTCATTCCCTTTTTAGCATCTACCCATTCTTGCTGAATGATTTCACTTCCATTTTCAATAGTAATTAAAGCTTTAGCTTGATGAGTAGAAGGAAAGTTAATAACTGCTTTTTCTCCAACTTGGTACGTATCTTTATCCGAAGTAAAAACCAATTGTTGTTCTTTGGAAACTCCTTGCATACTCCACCAATTCTTGAAAAAATAAAAAGTTTCTCCTGTAGCATGACCGCTTTCGATATCTTCTACACGGATTAGAAACCTGCCTCTGTCTTCATCAGGAACAGAAAGTGAAAAGTTTGCTTTTCCTTGGTTATCGGTGGTAACATTCAGAACTTTATAAGGACGATGGACAGTAGCATCTTCGTATTGAGAAAGTCCATCGTTTCCTCTATTCCACCACCAACGCCAAGAAACTTGATGAATATAAACTCTTAGTTTTCGTTGCGAGGCAAGCTTTCCCTCATGGGTTAAACTGACTACTTCAAATTCTGTTTTTTCATCAGTAGGATATTGATTGTACGAGGAAGTTTTTTTAGCTTTTAATCCAACAAGATGAGAAAACGGGCTAAACAACTGTTGATCTACACTTATTGAAAAATCGCCTCCTCCTTCAAAGACTTTGGACAAGAAATCAGCTTTTATCATTCCCGGAGGTTTTCTTGAAAAACTTAACTTTTCCTGAACCTTAGCATATCCTGATTCATTTACATTTCCTTCAAACAATTGCTTTTCAAAAGGATAAAAATTTCTTGATGGGTCATAAAAAACATACTTTTCAAAACCTTTGAAACTATGGCGTACAGAACTAAAATTAGCATTGACTTCAGCTTTTAAATTTCTCGCTTTTGCACCTGTCAACCATTCGGTATTCAAATCAAATTGAATGTTTTGTTTGAGTAACTGAGGTGTTTCTGAAGTTGACAAAGAAATACGTAAGCGATTTGGTTTCACCGTAGCTACAGGAATATATTTAGTAAATTGTAAGGCACCCACTTTTACTTCGGCACGCCAATTTCCCGTTGGGTCTTCATTGTCTGTTGATAACGAGAAATGATGAAACCCATGATTGGCTTTTTGAACAGTTTCTTGGTAATGCAAATTCCCTTCAGGAGTATAAAAAGCGATCTGAATTGGATGGTTTTCAGGTAATGGATTAGCTTTATCATTCAAAACAAAGTTGAAATGAATAGTTTCACCAGGTCGGTAAACCCCTCTATCTGTATATGCAAATCCATTGATTCCTTTTTGTAATTTTTGCCCCTCCACCTGAAAATCGCTCAAGCTCAGTGCATTTGAATTCTTTAGCTTTAGGTAAGCAAAATCATTTCCTTTTTGAGCCACCACAAAAGCCACCTTTTGGTCTATCGGTAAACTTAAAAAACCTGATGCACCTGTTTTTACTTCGCTAATAAGTTGTTGTTGAAAATCATATAAATTGAGCGTAACATTTGCTTCGGGTTCTCCAGAGACTAAATTGGTAGTTGCGATAAAATAATCATTTGTTTCTGTGATTTTAACCAAAACGCCAAGGTTAGAAGAAAGTAAATTAGTGGAAGAAAATCTTCTATAATTAAAATATGAAGCATCGCACGGATTGTCTCTTTCGCGCCAATTATAGTAAGTGTTTCGGTAACTCCAAGAATCATTGTTCCAATAGTCTGTTTCTTGGTCTTTTTCAAATTCTTGAGCTATTGATTGAATTTCAGCTTCGGTTGGAAGCTCAGATTCACCACATTGATATAAACTATATTCCTTTCTAAAACTAAATTCTAATTGATACAAAGCTCCCTCGGAAGCTTGAAATAAACTACTCACGTCTAATTCGTGTGCTTGCCATTTACCAACATTTTTCTTGTCCAAATCCAAAAGAATGGTTTTCCTAGCTACTAACCTACCAACATTTCTGAGATTATAAGAATCTGTGTTATCTAACTCTTGCGATTGAAGAAATTGAAGCATATTATCTTCATAAATCTTAATCACGCGAACATCAACAGCCGCAAGGTTGACTGTTTCAAAATAAAACGGGTTTTTATTTGAGCGTGGAAGAATCACACCATTGGAAATCAACCTTAGATTAGGTTCAAGTGCCTTAAATTGAATAGTCTCTTCGTAATTGTTTTTAAACACTTGACCATTCGATGCGATAATTCCTTCAAAAACCTTGAGTTTAGTTTCTTTTGGAAATACCGTTTTTGGAAAAACTTTAAGTAGGTTTCCTTCTACCTCAAATTTAAAATCGGTTTCGTCGCCAATTTGTATTAAACCCAAAAATTCTTGACTTTCTTCAAGCGCTTCAGAAAAATTTAAAATTAAAAAAGAAGGATTACTTGCAATAACTCTTGTATCTAGCAAGCTAAAATCTCTTTTCCCGGGTATGGTAAATTTTTCCTCACCTTTACTTTTGGACTCAATATATTTACCGTTCCATGAAATAAGTACTTCAGAATCTTTATCCTCTCTGAGAATACTATCGATAGTAAAATCAAAATAAGTAGCATCTATTGAAGAAGCATACTTAATTTTCAAGGATTCATCTCCTTGTTTCGCCTTTATCACCTTTTGAATTTGATCAAAACTAACCACATCTGAAGCATCCAAAGTAGCAACAATGTATTGCCAATCTTCTGAATACGATTGCAAAGATTTGATACTTACAGAAATCTCAGGTGTTTTTGTTTGTAAAGGAAAACTGAATTTTGCCTCTTCCTTGGGCAAGTCATCCATTAAATGATTGAGGTAAATTGTAAAATTGTACTTGGTTGAAGGTTTCAATTTTTCATTTGGTCTAAACACAATTCGTTTTCCATTTTCAATGAATAATTTTCCTTCCACAGATGGTTTTATAGTATAAACTTCTTGAGGTAACTCTTGATGTAAAGAAAACTTTGTAGCCTGTTCCTTTAAATTTACTATAACTTCATCAGCAATTGAAATAGGATGCTTTGGGTAATAGGCTATTTGATTATTTGAAATAGTTAGATCATTTTTGTCAGCATCTGAACATCCAAACAACAATAAAATGGCTAGTAAAAAAAGAAAGCGATACATGGATAAATTTTTTGTTTAAAGCTACGAATTAATTTAGGATAATACGAATCGTGTATCACAATTTTTATAAGCAAAATTTATTTCTTAGTTGTTCCAAAAGGGAATAAACAGAGTGTTTTAAACAAAAAAATCCCCATACACAAAAGTGTATGGGGATTTTATAAAGGAAGGCGGCGACCTACTCTCCCACGGATGCAGTACCATCGGCGCTAATGAGCTTAACTTCTCTGTTCGGAATGGGAAGAGGTGAGCCTCATTGCTATAACCACCTTAAAGCCTCCCCTAACCCCTCCGAAGGAGGGGAATCGGGATTACTTTATAGCCACTTTCTAAATCTCATTAGAGTTTTAGATTATTCTCTCTCCCCTGTTGGGGGAGTTGGAGGGGCCTTATATCGTGACATAAATTAAAAAATAGAGTTTGTATAACA
>JBHYFG010000002.1:0-258091 GCA_051859645.1 Psychroflexus sp.
AATCGGTATCCGCCGAATCAACACCTACGTAAACGGTTTGTGGGTTGTTGATGTTCAGGTAATTTTCTGGGGTAGTAATGGCATTGGTTAGGTTTTCATCAGTATAGAACGTAACCAACAATGAATTATCTCCTTGGGTAATTTCTTGAATTTTAGAAGTCAAATCAAAAAACGCACGTTCGTCGGTAAAACTTCCTGTGTCGCCATCATCACAAAGTGCGATGAGTGTTGGGTTTGCAATGTCTGGTAATTCATCCACACGTAGTTCGATAGGCTCGATGTTGTGGCAATCCAAGTCATTACTTGGGTCGGTAACACGAACGTAAACGGTTTGTGGATTATCCGAATTTTGGAAATTCGAGGGTAAAGCAATCGGATTGGTATTTGCTTGAGCATTGGCTAAAGAAGTAAAATAGCTGATTTGGTAATCGTCTGCATCAAGTCCGTTTAAGAATTGCTCTTGGGTAAGAGTCAAATCAAAAAAGACAAAACCTGAACCATTTTCATCGCAAGCTACAAGGGTATCGACTGGCGATAGTAATGGCGAATCGAATACATTTAGCACTAGCTCGGTATTTTGCACACATCCGTTGTTGGTATCCAACACACGTACAAACAAAGTTTGCGAAGTCGGCACCACATTGGCGTACGGAGAAGCTACTGGGTTTTGCCCTGTTTCTGCATCGCTTGGCGTAAGGTGAAAACTAACTTCCACATTAGACAAGTTGTTGATGTTGATATCAGGAATACGCGAATTCAAATCAAACCCTGCAAAGAAACCGTCGTTGTTGTTGTCGCAAGCTTCGAGTGGGTCGAGGATTAGGTTGACTTCTGCAGCTTCGGTAGTAAGAACTTCAAAAGAAGCTACTTCAAAACAATTAGGGTCGTTGTTGTTATGAATACGTACCCAAACTTCTTGTGGGTTGGACGTGTTTTGGAAAGCGGTGGGGTCATCAACAGGATTTACACCTCCATTAGCATCAGCGAAGTTTGTGAAATAATTAATCGTATGTGTGGTTGGTGACTGATTGTTTCCAAACACAAACGGATTTTGAGCTGTTAAATTAAACGTTGCTTGACCAGGAACAAATCCTTCTTCACAAAGTTCGAGGTTTGCGATTGGAATTGCAATTTGGGTGTTATTTAAAATCAGTTCAACTTGACCAACAGAAAAACACGTTTCGTCTGATACATTTGATAACCTATAAAAAATAAGACTTTCACTTTGAGATGGTGAAATGTTTGTTATCGGATTTGTTTGTGTATTAGCATCATTATCTGAAAGATAAAAAGCTAAATTAAAGTCATCTGGATTATTTGTGAAATACACATCATTTTCAACTTCCGAGAGTTCAAAAACTTGTGAAAAACTAAAATCACCACATTGTTCCAAACTAATGATATTGGGATTAATTGTTGGCGTTATGAATGAAATTAATTCAAAACTTGTGGTTTGAAAAAATTGTGTTTCATCTTCAAACGTCAAATTTGCCCAAATTGTTTGTGGGTTTCCATTGGCAGAGAATTCAGTAGGATTTGGAATTTGGTTGGTTTGATTTAAAGCGTCTGCTTCTTCTGTAAAGTATTCTACAAAAAAATCATTAGGGTCTTCTGTTCCAAGTATCGTGTTATTATTTTCAGTTAAATCGAAAATACTAAAGTTAGAACCAATTTCAGCACATTCTTCTAAATTATCAGGAGTTCCAATTTGGAAAATGACAAGATTAATGGTGAAACTTTCTATTTTAAAACATGAAGGAAATTCTACGTTTTCAAAACGAATGAAAATGTCTTGAGTTTCGTTAGCTAAAGTGAAATCATTTAAATCAACTAAGGGAATTGGATTAGATTCATTTTGTGCATCTTGCTCGGTAAGATAATAAGTTATTTCTACAGTAGGATCTCCTATGTTTGTAAAGTTATTTACGTATTCGGGAATATTTAAAGTGAAATCAGAGATCTGTGTTGCACTTTCAAAAATATCATTAATTTCTTCTACTTCAGGAAGAGGAATAATATCTACATCAAAAAATGCAGTTTTTGTACATTGATCAGAGCTAACCTCTAAGATATATTGTCCTGTTTCAAAAGCAGTGTAACTTTGTTCTGTGGCATCTTCAATTAGCTCTCCCTCAAAGAACCATTGAAATGTAAAACTGTTTGGGTCTATGTTTGGGTTTAGAATATCAATTTCAGTAGAAATTAACTCAAGTCCATCGACCACACAAGCTGAACCTGCACTTCCTTCACCTAAATCAAATTGAGGTTGAAAAGCAACCAAAACATCATCTTCCACTACAACCATGTCTTCTCCTGTTCCAAAAACATCGTAAAAAGCACGAGCAGTAAGTGTTTTGGTTTGTCCTTCAAAATCTTCTGGATCAAAACCAAGATCTAAAGGAGTAGTAGTTAAGGTAGCTCCTTCGGCAATTTCATTACCTTCTTCATCAAACCATTTGACCGTTACAATAGAAGGTCCAGAAGGAGTAAATCTCCATGCTTCATTATTAGCTGTCCACTGACCGGTATTTCTACCAGGAGGAGTGTAAGCTTGTGTTGCTGTTTGGTTTTGAATACCAATTACTCCTGAACCATTATTAAATGGACAAACTGTTCTTTGTTCTACATAAACATCAATAGTGTTTGTAGTTTCGTAAACAACAATTTGACTTGTTTGTGCTCCATTGTTTGTCCCGCACTGAAAATGCCCCATGTTGTACATGTTGAAGACTAGCGTTCTACAAGGGGCTTCACCAATAACTTGATAATTTAACGAATGACCAGCTGGTGGTGGTCCAGGTGGAGATGTAGCTGGATTTAAGTCTTGCAAAACACCAAATATTGCAGCCAAGTATGGTGGGCCATTCCCGCCTCCATTGAATGGGATAGGTTGATTAAATGCAAATCCTGCAGCACCTCCTGGATTATAAATACCATTTGGCGTTACATTATTAATATGAAACGAGACTGCTCCATTATCTGTAACAATTGCGTTTTGGTAGGTTTGTTCAAAAAAAACAAAATCAAACCCTAACTCAATTAAGGGGGACCAAGTGTCGTCAACAGTTACATTAATAAAATCCCCACCAAAAAACGGAAAAGGAGGTTGATATGGTATTTGATCAACAACATATTGCGAGGTGTCACCAGTATCGAAAAAGTTTGCTGTAATTTCTAATTCTTCATTGATGTCACACCCAAAGAATACATCACCATCTTCATCTATATTTAAGCTTGGAAGCTCAATGTTAGGACAGCCGGTATCTGCATTTGCATCTAGGGTGACCAAAACCTCTTGAACATCATCTGAAAAACTTTCACATCCTTCAGCATCAATTATGCTTAGCGTAACTTGGTAAGTTCCAAGCCCTAAAAAACTGTTTGTCACCGTTTGTCCTGTTGCCGTATTCCCATCGCCAAAATCCCAAAAGTAAATAGCTCCATCGGAATTATTATTACTAAAATCACCTCCACCAACAAAAGTAATTTCTTCATTAAAAAAGACAACGGCTGTACCATTGTCAAACTCAGCAGGGCTTACCGAAACAATTTCACTTTCGATTAATTGACAGGGCTCTTCGCAGGAAATAAGTGCATTGAAAAATAATTGTGCTCCACCTATAAATCCTGGCGTAGTAACTACTATTGTTAAACAGCCCGATAAATTTGGGTCGCTTGCTAAAACAAATGGTAAAACACCTGCACCAAGACCAACAGAAGTAAATACTTGGGGAGCTGATGTATCTTCACCATCATAAATAACAACTGATGTATTTGGGAAAGCAAAATTGAAGGCTTGAAAATCTAGCGCAATTCGTAAATCTTCACCGTCATCAGGGCAAATAGTATAGGTGATATTTTGTCCAGCGCTAACTCCCGAGCCTGGTCCTCCTGGGTTGTACAAGTTGCCAGAACAAGTGTTGTCTGTAACCCCCTCGGTTACAATAAAATCCTGCGCATTTAATCCAAAAAAGGAAAGTATAAGTAAACTAAAGCTAAAAATTTTATTCATCTAAATTATTCTTCAATAGGATTAATAAATAATACGTAGTTGGTTCCATCTACATGAATTCGTTTGCTTGTGGTTATTTTATCAAATCCGTAAGCCAATGGATTAAATTTTCTGGGATTAAATTTAACCCCATCTTGAACAGAAACCATTTTGGGATAATTGGATAATTTGTCGTTTACGTTTTCAGGAATCCGTTTAAATTGAATCAAATAGACATTGTTTCTAATGAAACTTCTTAGTTTATTTGTTTCTTCAGTGTTTTCGGTAATAAATTTTTTTGTCTGTTCACCTTTTATTTGATAGATGTAATAATCAATCGATGTGTCATCTATGTAGATAGCATTTTTATTTTGACCGTAGCTTTGCATTGAAACAATAAACACCAACAAAACTCCAATTTTCTTTAACATAACCTTAGATTTTCAAAGGCGAAAAGTAAGCATTTTTTCATAAAAATCTAGTATTTGAAATAATTATTATAACTCTAACATTCATCAAATAGGTTCAAAACACTAAAAAACATATATTTGCCGGTACATTTAAATATTGCTATGAGCTTAAACGATAACTTACACGAAATAGAAGAAATAGGTGATAATCACGTTGCTACATCAACAGATACACCACTAAGAGAAGATGCTTTTGATATGCCTGATGATGAAAAAATGGATAAAATCGATTTTCATGTAAAGGAAATCATGCACACTTTGGGTTTAGATTTAACCGATGATAGTCTACGTGGTACACCAAGAAGGGTAGCAAAAATGTTTGTAAAAGAGATTTTTTCAGGTCTTGATCCAAAAAACAAACCAAAGTCATCAACTTTCGAAAATAAGTATAATTATGGGGAGATGTTGGTAGAGAAGAACATAACTGTATACTCTACTTGCGAACATCATTTGCTTCCAATTGTAGGTAGGGCACATGTTGCTTATATTTCAAAAGGCAATGTTATTGGTCTTTCAAAAATGAACCGAATTGTAGATTATTATGCAAAGCGCCCACAAGTTCAGGAGCGAATGACCATGCAAATTGTAAAAGAGCTTCAAGAGGCTTTAGGAACCGACGACGTTGCTTGCGTTATTGATGCTAAGCATTTGTGTGTAAATAGCCGCGGAATTCGAGATATTGAAAGTTCTACTGTAACAAGCGAGTTTGGCGGAAAATTCAAAGAAAAAAGCGTTCGTAAAGAATTTTTAGACTACATTAAATTAGATACTAAGTTTTAAGTAACTACAACATGCCATTATACGACCACCAACCACTTCACATATATAATTCATTAACTGGCGATAAAGAACTTTTTACAACCGTAAATCCTGGATTAGTCGGGATGTATGTTTGTGGACCAACCGTTTACAATAAAGTTCATTTGGGTAATTGTAGGACATTTATTTCGTTTGACTTGGTGTTTCGGTATTTACAACACCTAGGTTATAAAGTTAGGTATGTGCGTAATATTACGGATGCTGGACATTTAGAAAACGATGCTGAGGAAGGGGAGGATCGCATAGCCAAAAAAGCGCGTCTTGAGGAGCTAGAACCAATGGAAATCGTACAAAAGTATACGGTAGATTTTCATGATATTTTACGCGAATTCAATAATATTCCACCTAGTATTGAACCCACCGCAACGGGTCATATTGTTGAGCAAATTGAAATTATTAAAACCATTGTAGATAAAGGTTTAGCTTACGAAGCCAACGGCAGTGTTTACTTTGATGTGATGAAGTACCACGAAGAACAACACTACGGTATTTTGAGCGGACGTAAGATTGAAGATTTAATTGCGAATACTCGAGAGCTCTCTGGTCAAACTGAAAAGAAAAATCCACAAGATTTTGCACTTTGGAAAAAAGCTGAGCCACAACACATTATGCGTTGGCCGTCGCCTTGGGGAGTTGGGTTTCCTGGCTGGCATTTAGAGTGTACGGCAATGAGTACTAAATACTTAGGAGATACATTCGACATACATGGCGGCGGAATGGATTTAAAATTCCCTCATCACGAATGTGAAATTGCGCAGGGAGTAGCCGCTACTGGTAAAGAACCAGTCAATTATTGGATGCACGCCAACATGCTTACGCTAAACGGAAAAAAAATGGCAAAAAGCACCGGGAATAATATACTTCCTGAGGAAATTTTTACAGGAAACAATCCCGTTTTATCCAAAGCTTATGCACCAACGGTTGCAAGATTCTTTATTCTACAAGCACATTACAGAAGCATACTCGATTTTTCAGATGATGCACTTCAGGCGGCAGAAAAAGGTTTCGATCGCCTTATGGAAGCAATTGCTTCAGTAGATAAATTACCGACATCTGCATCTTCAGATATCAACGTTCAAGCATGGAAACAGAAATGTTATGATGCCATGAATGATGATTTCAATTCACCTATATTAATTGCACAACTTTTTGAAGCTGTTAAGTATATTAACGCGATTAAATTAGGGAATAGTCAAATTACCCCTGAAGATTTAGCTGAATTAAAACAGAGTTTGCACGCTTTTGTTTTTGATGTTTTAGGGCTTAAAACCAAAACTGAAGCCTCGGTTGGTAAAGATGAAAAAACACCTTCACTAGTCAATATGTTGATTAATCTTCGCGCAGAAGCAAGAGCAAATAAAGATTTTGCAACAAGCGATAAAATTAGAGATCAACTGCTTGAGATGGGAGTAGAGCTTAAAGACGGACCTGAGGGAACAAGTTTTAGTATCAAATAAAATGAATTTTAGAAAGATAGCAATAGCGCCCATGATTTTTATCATTCAGTTCTATCGCTATGTAATTTCGCCACTCACACCAGCTGCTTGCCGTTACCAACCTACTTGCTCGGCTTATTTTTTGGAAGCTCTAAAAATACATGGATTGTTTAAAGGTACTTACCTTGGAGTAAAACGTATAAGTAGTTGTCACCCTTGGGGTGGTCAGGGGTATGACCCTGTTCCTTCAAAAAAAATCACCAATAATTCGTGTTGTAGCCCATCAGATAAGTCCTAAATCTTATCTTTGTTATCGATTTTAAAATAGACACAATGTTACAATCCATTTCTTGGGACCCACAATTAGGAATTGATCTAGTTTTTATAGAGTTACGCTTTTACAGTTTAATGTTTTTAGTTGCTTTTACTCTTGGTTATTACGTAACCAAAAAAATATACCAAAGAGAGGGAATACCATTAGAAAAGTTAGACACATTGCTAATGTATGTGGTATTCGGTACACTTTTAGGAGCACGATTAGGTCATGTTGTGTTTTATCAAGCTGAACTTTTTACCGAGGATCCACTTTCAATTTTATTGCCTTTTCGATTTGTGCCTGTTTTTGAATTTACTGGTTTTCAGGGGCTTGCTAGTCATGGGGCAACCATAGGAATTTTTATTGCAGCCTACTACTACAGTAAAAAAATTCTTCAAAAAAGTGTTTTCTGGACCTTAGATCGAATTGTCACTCCAATTGCAATTGGAGGTGCATTTGTTCGAATAGGTAATTTTTTGAATTCTGAAATTATAGGTAAACCAACCAATTCTGACTTTGGAGTTATATTTGTTCAATTAGGAGAAAATTTCCCTAGACATCCTTCTCAATTGTATGAGTCCGCTTGTTATTTTATTCTTTTTGTTTTACTTTTATTCTTGTATTGGAAAACACCTGTTCGAAAAACACAAGGTCTATTGTTTGGAATTTTCTTCACTGTTTTATGGATCATCCGTTTTGTAGTTGAATATTCGAAAGAACCTCAAGTTGCCGAACGTGCAGATTGGTTGTTCAATACTGGACAACTCCTTAGTATACCTTTTATTTTAATTGGTTTGGCAGTTATTTACGTTGCTACAAAGACCTCATTAATTAGCGAAAAATAATGCGTCCTTTTGTTTTTACCTTCATCGTTTTTTTCATTTTTATTTCATGTGAAAATGAAGCTCCGCAAAGGCAAGTACAAAGAGTAGCAATTGAATTTAGGCATGAAGCCGACATTTCACTATTAAAAAACGAAGAGGTTATTACTAAAATTCAATTGGAATTGGCTCAAACTGATTACCAAAAAGAAACAGGCTTAATGCACAGAAAATCATTACAACCCAATCAAGGGATGTTATTTGTTTACGAAAATGAACGTCCAAGGCCAGGGTTTTATATGAAAAATACACACATAGCACTGGATTTAATTTATCTAAATGCTTCTTTTGAAGTAGTAGATATGTTTAAAAATGCTCAACCGTTTGATGAAACAACCATACCCTCTGTCGCGCCAGCAATGTATGTGTTGGAAGTAAATGCAGGTTTTGTAGATGAGTTTGACGTGGAGTTAGGGAATCGTTTCGCTCTTGCTAAGTTGGAGTAGTAGAAGCTTGAAATTTATTACTTTTTTAGATACTTTTCTAACTCATCATGAAATTTTAAAACGAATTAAAAAACGATATGAAGAATTATATTTATTTGTTCTCTTTTCTATTCATCTTATGTTCATGTGATGAAACCCCAAAGCCTCAAGTATATTCAGGAAATGCACTTGGAACAACCTTTTTTATTCAGTTTTATGCTGATGAAGAATTAACCTTGTCAGCTTCAATTGATTCTACATTCAAGGTTTTAAATTCTTCGTTAAGCACCTATATAAAAAGTAGCGATATATCACGAATTAACGAAGGAGATACTTCAGTTGTTGTAGACCAACAGTTTAGCGATAATTTTTTTGCAGCAAAACAAATTTTCACAGCAACCGATGGGTATTTTGATCCAAGTGTTGGAATTTTAGTGAATGCTTACGGTTTTGGTCCTCTTAAGTATGATTTAGATATTTCTGATGACAGCGTATTAGACTCCTTGATGCAGTATGTCGGTTTTGACAAAATACACTTAAATACATCTAATAAAATTGAATTTACCCCTGGTAGTTTTTTAGATTTTAATGCAATTGCTAAAGGATATGCCGTAGACCGATTAGCAGTCTTACTTGAAAACAGTAAAGTCGAAAATTATTTAGTAGAAGTAGGAGGCGAGCTTGTCGGGAAAGGGCTGAACTTGGCCAACAACAATAAGTGGCGCGTAGGAATAGATCATCCAAATGAAAATTCTCAAGAACGAAGTTATTCATCTATCATAGAGCTAGATGGTTACGGCATGGCTACCTCTGGTAATTACAGAAAATTTTCAGTAGATGATAAAGGAACTAAATTTGTACATACCATTAATCCAAAAACTGGTCGATCTGAAAAGTCTGATGTGTTAAGTGCCACCGTCGTTGCACCAACTTGCATGGAAGCTGATGCATACGCAACTGCTTTGATGGCGATGGGTTCAGAAAAAGCTATTCAATTATTAGAAGAACAAGACGAAATCTTTGCATTACTTTACATTGCCAAACAAGACGAAATTGAAGTATTCGTTTCAAATGGTCTTGAGCAATTTTTAGTTGAATAAATTTTAGATAATACCTGTTATTAGTTGAAATTACTGGAAAAGAAAGCGATGATTTTTTTATTTATGAGAATTTATAGTACACGATAAAAATTGAAAGTCGTCAAATCAGTTCTGCCCCAACCCTATCCCGTATAAATTTACGTTGTATTTCACGGGACAAAAAGGAGCCTGTTTTTCCTTGATTTCTCCCTTTACCCTGTTAAATAATGCAACGCATTACGCAAAGCGTATTTAACAGGGTTGAGGGACGGGGTAAAAATCAAGGAATTTTAGAGTTTTTATTTTTGTTGTGTACTAAAATGCGAATTTGAAAAATCAAGCATAGCCCTAGTTATGGTTTCTTTTTATAATGAAACAGAAAGGAAAAAAGGGCGTTTTATTACGGTAATTTCAATTAGTAAATGGTATAATATTTATTTTCATTAAAGCGATGCTACGCAACAGTCGTACAATTGACTTATATTAATTCACTTTTACTAAGTATTCCGCTGTTTTAATTCATTATTCGGGTCTAAAAAAACCTTGATTTAAGCTTAGCATTTTCATAGAGCACGATTCTATGTTGAAAAATATGTATTTTTGTGAAGCATTTTTTAGATTTTTTTAAATAAAATTGAACTTAATTCATATGTCATCAATACATTATATAAATTCGGATATTTTAGATATACATGATATTGTATCCATTTTAGAAGAAAAAAAGCAGCTTCAACTTAGCGAAGAGGCAATCTCTAATATTTTAAAAGCAAGAAAATACTTAGATAAAAAGCAAGATTTAAATGAAAAGCCCGTGTACGGAATAAATACTGGGTTTGGTTCATTATGCAACATTAAAATATCCCATGACAAACTAGCCCAACTACAAGAAAATTTAGTACTTTCTCATGCTTGTGGTACTGGTAATGTAGTAAGAAACCGCATCGTTCAATTAATGTTATTGCTAAAAATACAATCCCTGAGTTATGGAAATTCAGGAATTAGTCTACACGTGGTCGAGCGTCTTGTTGGGATGTATAACGAGAAAGTTTTTCCAATTATTTACGAACAAGGATCATTGGGTGCTTCTGGAGATTTAGCTCCTTTGGCACACCTTTCTCTTGCGCTATTAGGTAAAGGTGAAGCTTGGTTTAAAGGCGAAGTTTTGCCAGTAAAAGACATTTTATCGACCCTAAACTGGGAACCCTTGCAGCTTCAATCTAAAGAAGGTTTGGCGTTGTTAAACGGAACTCAGTTCATGAGTGCTCATGCTATATATGCTTTAATAGAGACGTTCAAAATTTCATGGTTTGCAGATATAATTGGCGCTGCTTCACTAGAAGGTTTTGATTGTAATATGTCTCCATTTGACGCTTTAGTTCACGAGGTTAGACCTCACCGAGGGCAAGTTAAAACAGCTGAGCGAATACGAACTTTACTAGAAGGTAGTGAACTAGGGAAGTCTGAGAAAAAAAATGTACAAGATCCTTATTCATTTAGGTGTATTCCTCAAGTTCACGGGGCGAGTAAAGATACCTTTCATTTTGTTTACCAGCGTGTTAAAACTGAAATTAATAGTGTAACCGATAATCCAAACATTTTTGTAGAAGAAGATAAAATAATATCAGGAGGCAACTTTCATGGTCAACCCATTGCATTACCATTGGATTATTTAGCAATTGCATTATCAGAGCTTGGAAATATTTCAGAGAGAAGAATTTATCAGTTGATAAGCGGTTTAAGGGAATTACCAGCCTTTTTGGTTGATGATCCAGGGATAAATAGCGGATTTATGATTCCACAATACACAGCGGCAAGCATTGTAAGCCAAAATAAACTATTATGTACGCCAGCCTCTGTAGATTCTATTGTTTCTTCAAATGGACAAGAAGATCATGTAAGCATGGGGGCTAATGCAGCAACTAAATTGGTGCGTGTTGTGGATAATGTAAAAACTATTCTAGCTATTGAGTTAATGAATGCTTCTCAAGCTTTGTATTTCAGACAACCTTTAAAATCTTCTCCTTTTATTGAAGGCTTTATACAAGAGTTCAGAGCCTATGTACCAGTGGTTAAAGAAGATAAATTAATGTCTGATGAAATTAAAAAAGCCAAAGTTTTTTTAGAAAACTATACGTTTGCAGAAGATATATTTCGAATGTAAATTTAAAAAAGCTTATTTTTGTAGAACATAAAAACAATGAAACTTGCGTTTAATAATTCTCTTTTTAGGATAGAAAGCGATTTACCTAAATGCTAACTTTTTAAAAAAAATATAGATGAAGAAAATTTTACAGTTAACTACTATTTGCCTTGTAATTATCACTTTTGCCTCTTGTGCACAAAAATTCACTTTTCCAGTATCTCCAATTGTTCCCTCAGCTGAAGCAGAAGTAAAGGTGAAAAAAGACAGCAATGAAAACTATGACATAGATTTAAATGTGAAGCATTTAAATAAACCAGACCGATTAAGTCCTCCAAAAGCAATGTATGTAGTTTGGATGGAAACTTCTACAGGGACCAGAAACCTTGGACAATTGAAGTCGTCCAGTAGTTTATTGTCTTCAACTTACAAAGCAAACTTAAAAACAGTATCTTCTCAAAAGCCACTTCGCTTCTTAATTACAGCTGAAGACAATGCTGATAATAAAGAGCCAGGTTCCCAAGTAATTTTAGAAACTAAGGTAAATGTAAAATAATTACACAAAAACAAAGAATTTAAAGCAAGCGTTTAGCTTGCTTTTTTTGTCTAGTTATACCCTATATTTTAGCTCTTTTAATCGTTGGTGAAAATACCATTTATCTATTAAATTTCTGTGAGATAACACTCCTTTTGATTTCTGTTTCATTACAAAAGAAACCATCACACCAATTAAACTTTAAAATGAGACTAAAATAAATTGAACTTTTTTTTGATTTGATCAGGCAAAAAATCATTTCTGAAGCGGTAAGGACAGGCTTATTCTTTCCCGGTAATTTCAACTAATAACAGGTGTAACTATTGTTTCGTTTAGGTTTGTTAAGGATTTTGATGATACCGTTTCCATTGTTGTGTTCTGTAAAAAACAGAAACATATCCTCTTACATTTAAAATAGAATTATCTTTTTCATCCACCCATATTTTAGACGGATAGGTTTTATCCGCCTCCGGGTCGGTTACGGTACCATTTTCAAAAACATCTCCATTTTTTTTAAAATTTTTTAAAACTTCAAAGCCCATTAGTTTTTTGCCTTTCATTTTACCTTTACAATGCGCGCAAGCATCATTGGGTTGAGCTCCCTTTTCTAAAAACTCAATAATTTTACCAAAGTATTCGCCTCCTTTTTCATAAATTTCAATAACAGCTTTTTCCTCACCAGTTTGATCGTCAATACTTATCCATTTTCCGAGAATTGACTGTGCATAACTAGAGTTTATGCTAAGAATCAGTAAAAGTAGGTAGTAAAAAAGAGGTTTCATTTTATGAGCAGTTTTATTATTCAATAAAAATAGGGTTTACCGCGTAATTCTTCTAAATTTGTAAAAAGTTTAGTTTTTTTGTAACAAATCAAGTAATTTTTCATCTTATAAAGTATACAATAAAAACATGAGAGAAGACAATCAGCTTTTAGTTATTACGCATTTGATGCAATTACTTACTTTAGTAACTGGCTTTGGAGGCTTGTTAGTTCCTTTAATTTTATGGTTAACTCAACGCGATAAAGTTTTCGATATGGAAGAACATGGTCGAGCAATTATCAATTTTCAGTTAAGCATGCTATTGTTTTCTATCTTGTGCGTTCCATTTGTGTTTCTTATCATAGGTATTTTTGGGCTTGTTGTAATTGGAATATTAAATTTAATTTTCCCAATTATTAATGCGGTAAATGCAAGTAACGGCAGACCAATTTATTATCCTATTTCCATTCCATTTCTTGGTGCGCCAGTTAGAAGAAGTAATTTTTAAATCTTAAGAATTGCATTTTAAAATCAACCATTATTTACTGCGTATTCAATACCTAGGTTTTAGATACCATGGTTGGCAGTTTCAACCAGCAATAAAAACGGTTGAAGGCCAAATTAGAAAAACCCTTCGTTTTGTTTTACCTGATATTCGGGCAAAAGTACTTGCAGCCGGTAGAACTGACGCTATGGTTTCAGTAGATGAAACTTATGTCGAATTATTTGTTTATGAAGCAGATATACCTGATGATTTTTTCGATTTTTTTAATGAAAACTTACCTCCAGACATAAGGGCTCTTTCTATTGAAAAAATAGATGGAAAATTCAATGTTATAACACACCCTAAAACAAAAGAATACATTTACTTGTTTAGTAAATCTGAAAAATTTCACCCGTTTTGCGCTCCATTAATGATTCAGTTGCCTCGCGAAATTGATTTAAACATCATGAAAAAAGCAGCAAAATTTTTTGAAGGAAAACATGATTTTTACTCGTATACTTTTCGTCCAAAGCCAACTACAGATACAAATGGCGAAATCTACGTATGCGAAATAGTTGAGAATACAGTATATCAAGCTAATTTTTTTCCATCGGAAACTTTTCTGTTGCGCGTAAAAGGTAAAGGCTTCAAACGTCATCAAATACGTTTAATGATGGGAGCTTTAATAGATTTGGGTATGGGAAAAATTGATTTTGAGTTTTTTCAAAATACCTTAGATGGGTCAAAAAAAATAAAGCTTGAACATATTGCTCAAGCTTCGGGTTTAATTTTAAAATCTATCAAATTAGATAGTTAGTTTTTTACGTTTCGTTTGGGCTTTCCAAAAATTCGGTTCACATTAAAACCTACTCTAAAGTCGCCACCTATATCCCCATTATCAACACCTAACAAATAAGGTTCGCTTAGCGCCCTGCTCGTAACAAAATACATTTGAAATACATGCCCTCCTGTCTCTATATCGATGCCAAATCCAAAATTTCTATTCAGTCCATTATTTATGTTTTCCATGTACTGAAAGGTCAGGTAGGATTTTCTTGTAATTCTGTATTTAGAACTAAAAGCAAGCCCAATATTAAGTTGTTCCTCGGTATCGATTAAAAATTGTGGGTTTAAGTCGGCAAAGTAAGAAACGATGGGACTTACTTGTAAACTAAATCTATCATTAAATTTTCTAGCTAACATAACTTGAGCTGTATACATCATTCTATCTGATGTACTAGGTTTAGCTTCACCTAAAAAGTCGTAGTCGCTTGTATTCATACTTATTCCACCAAATACAGAAAGAGAGATAGGCTTACTTCCTGATTCATTTTGTTGTATGAGGGCGTGTCTGCCGTATAGCGTGTAAACTTTGTCTAAACTTTGCCTATGAATACCTACAGATGTCTTTTCGTTTAGCCCGTATTCAAATCCAAATTGAATAACCGCTCCAGCATCTAGCCCCCATAAATCTTGAGCCCCAGAGTCTACGGGCCCAAATGTGTGCATAATATTAAAATGTAGACCTTTAGCTTCAACAGGTTCCACCGTAAAAAAATTGATGTTTCTCGGTGCATTAAAGGTTAGTTCTACATTTGGGTCGTCTTGAACTCTCTTGCGTTCTAATTGAGCGTGGGAGAGCTGTGTAAAAACAAGCATTATGAATAAGAAACTTAACGCTTTATTTGCTATTTTTAAGTATGCCATTAGCGGTTATTTTTATGTCGTTTGATAATTCGTAAAACATTAGTTTTGGGATTTCAATATCATGGTCTGTAAGCTTCATGTTAAAGGTGGTTTCGAAATTTAACTGCGATTTTTCTTGATTAAACACTAGGGATAATTCAATTTCTCTAGAGCGTTGAACTCCATGAACTTCAAAATTCCCTTTAACTATGTAGCTACCCGACTGTTTGTTTTTGATTTTTTCCAAGTCTTCCTCAGAAAAACTTCCTGTAAACTCTGCAAATGGATATTTCTTCGTTTCTAGGTAATCGTCTCTCATGTGCTTATCCCTCAACTTTATACCGGTGTCTAACGTTGTTAGATCCACATAAAAATCTACTAAATTTTTTTCGAGGTCAATTAAACCGTTTAACTTACTGCTAACCCCTTCAAAATTATTCAATTTTGCCTCAGATCGAAACACAGCGTTTAGTTTTTCACCTTGATATACCTGTGTATAGGCGAAGGTAGTTGCAAATAAAATTACAAAAAGTAGGATACGTTTCATTACCTGAAAACAGTTAAGGTGTTGCTTTCTCTGGTTACTTCAAAAGACGCTAAAGGAGCGTTTGCAGGTCCATTTAAAACATTACCACTAGTGTCAAAACGCGATCCATGGCATCCACAGGTTAATACGGCACCAGAAAATGACCATGCATTATCGCAACCGGTATGGGTACAAATCGAAGTTAATGCTGAAAACTCTCCGTTTCCTGTATTTAATACAAGGACTCTCCGTTGATTTATAAGTAGCCAGCCTCCAGTTTGATTTAGGGATTCTAGAACGTCTAAGTTTAAGACAATCTGTCCGTCTAAAAATTGAATTGCTTCTATTTCTTCTTCTGAAAGATTACCACTATCATCATCACTTGAACAAGCAATAATACTGCTGAGTACGAGTGGTGAAACAAGTGCAAAACCACCGATTTTTTTTGCAAAATCTCTTCTTCCTAATTGTACATTTCCTTTTTTCATGACATTTTATTTTTTTAAATATCTACGAAATTATAAACGAATTGGATTATTAAAAACACAAAGAGTGCTAATTTCGGTAAAAATTAACACTCTTTGTACTATTAAGTTAGTCTGTTTGGTGATTTTTAAATAAAACTACAAGAAAAACTGTTTAATTCTAATTCCAATTTTCATCAAAATCGAAATCGTCAAGGCTTTCAAAGTCGTTTCCGTCATTAAATTCATCGTCAAAATCAAGCATCTCTTCCCATGCTTCTTTCTTTTTTGGCTGGCTTTCAGCTTCAAATTGTTTTTCAGGTGGTGAGTCAGGAAGTTGACCGTGGGCAAACATTAAATTAGGGTAAACTTGCGTTTCATCTGCTTGAGTTATATCCGCTAGTTCAATATAAAAGGTCCACATCGATAAAAAATCATACACGTATATCATTTTTGTGTGATCTTTGTCTAACACATTGGCAAGACTAACTTGGTGCATGAGTGGTACTTCGGCTTCGTCTCCCATGTCGAAGAGTAAGTATTCAGTTTTTTGATTCCATTCGTCATCACTTTCATAAAAAGCTGCCATTTCTCCACCTTCAATTCCAAAAGATTGATTGATGGCGTTATGAAAATCCTCAAGTGTGTCTGTCGACTTAATTTCAATGTCGCGAAAAACATCTTCTAAGGTGTCTAGAATAATTCTAATTTTATAAATCATAATGTAGATTTCTTGTTTGTTTGACTAATCTGTAAATGTAAAATTGTACACCAAATAATAAGCTTGCAAAAATTAAATGCATGGCTTGTGTTCCGAACGGAAAATCTAAGTAAAACATAGCAATACCAGAAATTACTTCAATTGCAAGAACAATTAGTAAGGTGTTGGTCCAAGGGAAATTGAGTTTTTTCTTTTTGTTTATCCACCAAATGCTTAAATTAACTAACACCACAAGGATTGAAAATGATCGGTGAATAAAAAATAAAGTTCCCGGATCTTCTATCCATGCAGATTTTCCTTCGTATCCTATTGCTCTAATGCTATCATCTACCGCTTGTCTAACTTGTGTACCCATCCCGATTTGAAGTAAAGACAGTAAAATACTAAAGCCTATCAAGTATTCTAATGGTTTGTGGTAGGTAAATGTGTTTGCCTTTTTATCCCTACTGATGCTTAATAAGTATATAAGTAGCGCTGTAATAATCAAGGCTACCAACATATGAATGGTTATTCTTACGGGAAGTAATTCAGAATAAACAACGGTAGCTCCTAGCCAAGCTTGAAACAGTAAAAGTAGTAATGTAAAAACGGATACAAGTGTAATTCGTTTTTGTTTTTTCCAATACCTGAACGATAAAATTGTCATTAGCAAAATAGCTAAACCAGATAGAGCTCCAAGTAATCTATTAATGTATTCTATCCATGTGTGTGTTGCGTTAAATGTTGCGTAAGAATGTTTTTCATAAACTTCCCAATTAGCGGTATTAAAACTATCTTTTGATGTAAAATTTCCCTGTGCAACCTTTAATGCTTCGTTGTAAACAATAATTTGGCCTTTGAAATAATCCGTATTTGGTTTCCAAGTAATTTCATCTTCTGTTGTAGGCGGAATTAAATATCCGAAGCATTTTGGCCAATCGGGACACCCCATTCCACTTCCTGTCATTCTTACAACAGCCCCCGCAATTATGACCAAGTATACAATTGCAAGCGAAATTTTCACAAATTTTCTGTACATATTCTATCTATATAGTTAAGCCTAGTTCAGCTGCTTTATCTAACATGTATTTTCTTGCAGGTTCGTATTCGTTTGGAATTTCACCCTCCAATATAGCTTCTTTTATGTAACTTTTCAAAATTCCCACTTCGCGACAGGGTTCTATCGAAAAAGTTTCCATGATTTCTGAACCAGATATCGGGGGTTGAAAATTTCGAATATGATCTCTTTCTTCTACCTCTTTAATTTTTTGCCTAACCTTTTTGAAGTTTTGGTGGTACCTTTCAAAGCGTTTAGGGTTTTTAGTTGTGATGTCTGCCTCGCATAAAATCATCAAGTCTTCTATGTATTCGCCTGCATCAAAAATGAGTCGTCTTACGGCTGCGTCTGTAACATCTTCGTCCACAATTGCGATTGGTCTCGAACTTAAAAGTACCATTTTCTGAACAAATTTCATTTTATCATTTAATGGCATACGTAAGCGTTTGAACAGCTTATAAACCATTTTTGCTCCTACAAATTCATGACCATGAAATGTCCATCCGTTTCGTTTGGTGAATTTTTTGGTAGGTGCTTTTCCTATGTCGTGCAAAAGAGCTGCCCATCTTAGCCATACATCATCGGTATTTTCTGAAATATTATCTACAACTTCCAGCGTATGCCAAAAATTATCTTTGTGTCGTTGACCGTCCTTTTCGTCAATGCCTTGCAATGCTGTTAATTCTGGTAGAATTAAGCCTAAAATATTTGCTTCGAATAATAATTTCAAACCAATGGAAGGTTTTTCAGTAGAAAGAATTTTATTTAGCTCTGTTACAATTCTTTCTTTAGATACGATATGAATACGTTCACTGTTTTTTTTGATGGCTTCGAAAGATTCTGGCTCTATTTTGAAGTTTAATTGTGCCGCAAACCGAATCGCTCTTAGCATTCTTAGTGGGTCATCAGTATAGGTAACCTCTGGGTTTAAAGGTGTTTTGATTAGCTGATGTGATAGGTCTTTTAATCCATCGAAAGGGTCGAGCACCTTCCCAAACCAATCCTTATTTAATTGAATGGCTAGTGCGTTAATGGTAAAATCCCTTCGATTTTGGTCATCTGTTAAGGTACCTTCTTCAACTTCTGGGTTTCTGGAAGTGGTACTGTAAGATTCTTTTCTTGCACCTACAAACTCAATTTCAGCGCCAAAGGCTTTTAGCATTGCTGTTCCGTAAGTTTTAAAAACTTGTACTTTTGGCTGGTTAGGAAGTAGGCTTGCAACTTCTTCTGCTAATTTAATTCCGCTACCAACAGCAACAATATCAATGTCGGTTGGTGTTTCTCTTTGCAAATAAAAGTCACGTACATAGCCACCAATTACGTAGGTATCTACTGATATACGATCAGCAGCCTCTGAAACATATTTAAATATGGGGTGTTCTAGTGCTTCCTTGGCATTTAAAGTCATCTTACTTTCTTAATATTTGTACTTTTCCGTCTAGTTCTAATTTAATTACTGTGGAAGGTTTTGTGTTTTTTTCTTCAAGGTGTTGTGGGACTGCAAAATCTACAGCAGTTTTAATCGAATCGCTTATTTGTGCGAAGTTTTCTGGTGTTGCTTCACCAGAAATGTTTGCAGAGGTTGAAACGATTGGCTTCTTGTATTTTTTTAATAACATCCCAACAAATCCGCTCCTTACAACCCTTATCCCTAGTGAACCGTCTTCTGCAATAACGTTTTCAGCAACCCGGATGGCATTGGGATATACAATAGTTGTAGGTTTATTGCTGTACTTTAAAATGTCGTATGCCATTTCTGGAATTTCTTCTACATACTGTTGAAGCATTTTAAAATCATTAACAAGGCATATCATAGCTTTAGATTCGGCACGTTGTTTAAGTGCATAGAGTCTATCTATTGCATCTGCATTTGTGGCGTCGCAACCAATTCCCCATACTGTATCAGTTGGGTAAAGTATGATGCCACCTCTTTTAAGGGTTTGTATACAATCTAAAACAATTTCGTGCATGATTCAATTTTTTGCAAATTTACCCAAAATATGGCTAAACTTGTTTATTTAAGTTTGCTTTTAAGGAATATTCAGAAAACGTTCGTTACCGAAAAATAAATAGCATAGCCGTAGTATTAAAACATTTTGTTTTTGTACTAACTTAAACTAATAACTTGCATTGAATGAAGTATTATTTTTTAAGCGGACTAATTATTTTTACATCTTGAAACGCAATAGCACCTCTTATAACTCCAGAAATTACTTCATGTAGTTTTTGGATGATTTGAATTTTTAATTCACTTTTATAGTGAATTAAACTTACTTCTCTGGATGGATAGGGTTTATTAAACATCCTTAAGTGTTGTTTTCTTTTTTCGTCTAGGTCTAGCGTATGTAAGTAAGGAAGTAGCGTCATTCCTAGTCCTTCGTCCGATAATTTAATAAGTGTTTCGAAGCTTCCACTTTTTAAGTTGAAGCTGTCTTTATTTGGGAGCTTAGAAGAACTACAAATATTTAAAACATTATCTGTAAAACAATGCCCATCCTCAAGCAGTAATAAGTCGTCTGTATCTAAATCTGCAGTTGCTAGTGTAGTTTTAGTGCTTAACTTATGGTTATTGTGTAAGTAGCCCACAAAGGGTTCGTAATAAAGTGGTTTTTCAACAATGTCTTCTTGGCTTAAGGGGGTGGCTGCGATTGCCGCATCTAAATGTCCTTCCCTTAGCTTTTCGAAAATTAACTCGGTGGTTAATTCTTCAATTTTTATAGATACTTTCGGGTATTTTTTAATAAAGGTTTGAAGAAACATGGGTAGGAGAGTGGGCATGATGGTAGGAATTATACCCAACCTAAATTCGCCGCCAACAAAGCCTTTTTGCTGATCTACAATGTCTTGTATTCGGTTACTTTCGTTTACAATATTTTTTGCTTGCTCTACTATTCGTGCTCCAACCTCGGTAAGTTCTATAGGTTTTTTTGTTCTGTCAAAAATCTTGACCCCAAGCTCTTCTTCTAGTTTTTGTACTTGCATACTTAATGTAGGTTGTGTAACAAAAACACGGTCGGCGGCTTTTGTAAAGTTTTTATATTCTGCTACGGCAAGCACATAATGTAATTGAGTAATTGTCATAAAACATATCTTTATACAAATGTAGTTAAACAATTTGTTTATCTTATAGTTTTTTGGTTTTGTTTAGATTTTATCTATACAAAAAAAGACGAACAATGTTCGTCTTTTTTGAAAATCATATAGGTTATTATAACTGATCGCAATCGTATTTCTGGAACACAGGTCCGTCAAAATTGATGTTATTAAAATCCAGAATTTTAATTAAATTCTTGTTTTTTTCTGTTTTTGCGCTTCCTTGAACTACGGTTGATTTCTTTAAGTCTCGCATGAAAACTAACTCTTCAACAATATTTTCATTGTCTTCATTCATGTACTTATAGCTAACGAATAACGTGTCAGCAGAAAACTCTCCAGTAACTATTCCAGACTTCACAATTTCATTATCCTTTTTATAAATTAATTCACCTGTTACAAGTTCGTTTTCAATTTCAAGGTTCATGCTAACATTTTGGTTTCTTACCACCCCAGTGTAGCATTTTCTTAAAATAGCAATTTCTTCTAAGTCTGGTTCATTTAAATCGAGGCTAACTTTTTCTGGTTCTTCTAAAACCTCTTTTTTATTTTCTTTGTTTTCATCACAAGAAATTAAAAATAGGGTGCTTACCATGAACAAAAATGGAAATAAAGTTCGTTTACTCGTTCTCATGTTTTTTCTCTTTTGGGTTATTTATTTGAATAATTAATTCTTTTTTATCTTCATCAAAATCCATAAAAATACGATCGCCTTCAGCAATATCAGAGTTGATTATTTTTTCTGCTAGTGCATCTTCGATATATTTTTGAATGGCTCTATTTAAAGGTCTTGCTCCGTATTTTTGGTCGAATCCTTTTTCCGCAATAAACGATTTAGCACTTGCGCTAATTTCAAATTGATATCCAATTTGGTGGATTCTGTCGAAAAGGTTTTTTAGTTCGATTTCAATGATTTTATCAATGTCAGATTTTTCTAACGCATTAAAGATTACCACATCGTCTACACGGTTCAAAAACTCTGGGGCAAATGCTTTTTTAAGCGCTCCTTCAATTACCTTTTTACTGTTTTCTTGTTCTTGTTGTTTTTGAGCTTTTGTTCCAAAGCCAACACCAGCACCGAAATCTTTGAGCTTTCTAGCACCAATATTGGATGTCATTATAATAATGGTGTTCCTGAAATCGATTTTTCGTCCTAAACTGTCGGTTAAATGTCCGTCGTCCAAGACTTGCAGCAACATATTGAAAACATCTGGGTGTGCTTTTTCAATTTCGTCTAATAAAACAACGGCGTAGGGTTTTCTTCTTACCTTTTCTGTTAGCTGACCACCTTCTTCATATCCAACGTATCCTGGAGGCGCTCCAATTAATCTTGAAACTGAAAATTTTTCCATGTATTCACTCATGTCTATCCGAATAAGTGCGTCAGGATTATCGAACAACTCTTTTGCAAGTACTTTTGCTAATTGAGTTTTTCCAACTCCCGTCTGACCTAGAAAAATAAACGAACCAATAGGTTTGTTTGGGTCTTTTAATCCAGCTCGGTTACGTTGAATTGCTTTTACTACCTTAGTAACTGCATCATCTTGTCCTATTACTTTTCCTTGGATAAGTCTTGGTAGGTCTGCCAGTTTATTGCTTTCTGTTTTAGCAATTCGGTTAACAGGAATTCCCGTCATCATAGAAACAACATCTGCAATATCTTCTTCGTTAACTGTTATTTTATTTTCTTTTGAAGATTTTTCCCATTCTTCTTGTGCAATTTCTAATTCTTTTTCAAGTTGCTTTTCATCGTCTCTTAGTTTTGCAGCTTCTTCGTACTTTTGCTTTTTAACGACGGTGTTTTTGGTCTCTCTTATTTCTTCAAGCTTTTGTTCTAAATCTAAAATTGCTTTTGGAACATTTATATTAGTGATGTGTACTCTAGACCCTGCCTCATCTAAAGCATCAATAGCTTTGTCTGGTAGAAATCTGTCATTCATGTAACGAGTCGTTAATTTTACACAGGCTTCAATAGCTTCATCTGTAAAGCTTACGTTGTGGTGGTCCTCGTATTTACCTTTAATATTGTGAAGAATTTCAATCGTTTCATCAATACTTGTAGGTTCAACAATGATTTTCTGAAATCTTCTTTCTAGAGCACCATCTTTTTCGATATGTTGTCTATATTCGTCCAGCGTCGTTGCTCCAATGCATTGAATTTCTCCTCTTGCGAGGGCAGGTTTAAACATGTTACTCGCATCTAAACTTCCAGCGGCACCACCAGCCCCAACAATGGTATGAATTTCATCAATAAATAAAATTATATCATCATTTTTTTCTAGCTCGTTCATGACAGCTTTCATTCGCTCTTCAAACTGACCTCTGTATTTAGTTCCTGCTACTAGACTGGCTAAATCTAGCGTTACAAGACGTTTGTCATAAAGGATACGCGAAACTTTTCGTTGTATTATACGAAGTGCAAGCCCTTCTGCAATTGCACTTTTACCAACGCCAGGTTCGCCAATAAGTAAGGGATTGTTTTTCTTTCTTCTACTGAGAATTTGAGATACGCGTTCGATTTCCTTTTCTCTGCCAACTACTGGATCTAGTTTTCCTTCTTCAGCCATAGCGGTTAAGTCCCTTCCAAAGTTATCTAAAACAGGGGTTTTAGATTTTTTTGTGGATTTGGAATATTTGGACTGATTTCCACTATCGTAAGGATTTTTACTTGCATCTGAGGTATCATCGTCAGGATATGATTCTGCTGTAGGTTCGTCTATGTATCCACCTTCTTGAGCGATCATTGATCTAAACTCATCTTTAACGCTGTCGTAGTCCACTTGGTATTTGTTTAAAAGTTTAGTAATAGGGTCGTCTGCATTGCGAAGTATACACAATAGCAAATGAGCCGTGTTGATTGTTGTACTCTGAAACAACTTTGCCTCTAGAAAAGTTGTTTTTAAAGCTCTTTCCGCTTGCCTTGTAAGGTGTAAGTTCTTATTTGTTTGTCCTGTATGTGACGAAAAGTCAGTTGGGTTAAGAATTTCAACTTTTCGTCTTAACATATCAACATCTATTTGTAAAGCTTCAAGAATTTCGGAAGCCTTATTGTCTTGGTTTCTGAGTAAGCCAAGCATCAAATGTTCAGTACCTATAAATTCATGCCCTAACCTTAAGGCTTCTTCTTTGCTGAAAGAAATTACTTCTCTTACTTCTGGTGAAAAGTTATCATCCATTATATCATTGTTTATCTTTGTATGCTCAAAAAACATACCATTTCAATTAATTGACTAAATAACAAAAATTATGTCAAAAAGCCTATTAAAACATTTATAATATTTTCATTAAAGACAATAAAAACTAACTTTTGTGAATCTGTCAATTTAGTGGCTTAGTTTTTGGGATATTTACTTAAAAAATGTGTATTTTAGCAACTTGTTTAAATCAAATCATAATTAATTTATGGCGGACGGAGAAAAATTGATCCCTATCAATATTGAAGACGAAATGAAAACAGCCTACATCGATTATTCGATGTCGGTTATTGTATCTAGAGCCTTACCGGATGTAAGAGACGGATTAAAGCCTGTACACCGTAGAGTTTTGTTCGGAATGAACGAGCTCGGGGTATTGTCTAATCGAGCACACAAAAAATCTGCAAGAATAGTAGGTGAAGTCTTAGGTAAATATCACCCTCACGGCGACACCTCCGTATACGATGCCATGGTTCGGATGGCACAAGAATGGAGTATGCGTTACCAATTGGTTGACGGCCAGGGTAACTTTGGTTCTATCGATGGTGATAGTCCAGCTGCAATGCGTTACACTGAAGCTCGTATGAAAAAAATTAGTGAAGAGCTTCTTTCTGATATTGATAAAGAAACGGTTGACTTCTCATTAAACTTTGACGATACGTTAGAGGAGCCAACAGTGCTTCCAACCCGTGTTCCTAATTTATTAGTTAACGGAGCTAGCGGTATTGCTGTTGGTATGGCCACTAATATGGCTCCGCACAATATTACCGAAGTTATTGATGGTACGATTGCTTATATTGACAATCGCGACATTGAAGTAGATGAAATCATGCAATATATTAAAGCGCCAGATTTCCCAACTGGAGGTATTATATATGGGTATGAAGGCGTTAAAGAAGCTTACAAAACGGGGAGAGGGCGCGTGGTAATGCGTGCAAAAGCTACTTTTGAAGAAGTTAACGGAAGAGAATGTATTATCGTAACTGAAATCCCTTACCAAGTCAATAAAGCTGATATGATTAAAAAAACAGCTGATTTGGTTAATGAAAAGAAAATAGAAGGTATTTCTTTAATTAGAGACGAATCGGACAGAAACGGTATGCGTATCGTTTACATACTGAAGAAAGACTGCGTGCCAAATGTAGTTTTAAATACCTTATATAAGCATACCGCACTTCAGTCTTCATTTAGCATCAATAACATTGCTTTAGTGAATGGTCGTCCTCAAATGCTAAATTTGAAAGACCTTATTCATTATTTTGTTGAACATAGACATGACGTAGTTGTTAGAAGAACTACTTATTTACTTAGAAAAGCAGAAGAAAGAGCGCATATTTTAGAAGGCTTGATTATTGCATCGGATAATATCGATGAAGTAATCGAAATGATTAAGAAATCTTCTAATGCTGACGAAGCCCGCGAAAAATTGATGGAGCGCTTTAGCTTATCGGAAATACAAGCCAGAGCTATTGTTGAAATGCGTTTGCGACAGCTAACCGGTTTAGAACAAGACAAACTTCGTTCTGAATATGCGGAACTCTTAGAAACCATCAACGACCTAAAAGATATTCTTTCAAGTGAAGAAAGAAGAATGAACATAATAAAAGAAGAACTTTTAGAAATTAGAGAAAAATTTGGCGACGACCGTAGATCTCAGATTGAATATGCCGGTGGCGATTTGAGTATGGAAGATATGATTCCAGATGAGCAAGTGGTTATTACTATTTCTCATGCGGGTTATATTAAACGTACTCCATTACACGAATACAAAACACAAAGTAGAGGAGGAGTTGGCCAAAAAGCTACAACTACCAGAGACGAGGACTTCTCAGAATACCTTTTTGTTGGTACAAACCACCAATACATGTTGTTTTTTACGCAAAGTGGTAAATGCTATTGGATGAGGGTTTTTGAAATTCCAGAAGGAACAAAAACTTCTAAAGGTAGAGCGATTCAAAATCTAATAAATATTGAGATGAATGATAAAGTTAACGCTTTCATTTGTACTCAAGATTTAAAGGACGAGGACTATGTGAATAACCATTATGTTTTAATGTGTACCAAGAAAGGTCAAGTAAAGAAAACCTTACTCGAACAATATTCCCGTCCAAGAGCAAACGGAATTAATGCCATTACGATTAAAGAAGACGATGAGCTTTTATCGGCAATTTTAACTACAGGAAACTCTGAAGTGATGTTGGCTTTACGTTCAGGTAAAGCAGTTCGTTTTGAGGAAAGTAAAACACGCCCAATGGGAAGGGGTGCAGCTGGTGTTCGTGGAATTACCTTAGGAAGCGAGTCGGATGAGGTGATTGGTATGCTTTCCATAAATAAACCGCAAGAAGAAACCGTTCTCGTAGTTTCAGAAAATGGTTACGGTAAACGAACGTTTATAGACGATCCTGAAACTGGTGAACCGATATACCGTTCAACTAATAGAGGAGGTAAAGGAGTTAAAACCATTTCAATTACCGAAAAAACGGGTAACTTGGTCGCAATTAAGAACGTTACCGATAAGGACGATTTAATGATTATTAAAAAGTCTGGAGTGGCTATTCGTTTGTCTTTGAGTGAACTAAGGACAATGGGAAGGGCAACCCAAGGAGTTCGGTTAATCAATCTAAAAGATGGTGATTCTATTGCTGCAGTAGCCAAAATAGTTTTGGACGAAGAGGATGAAAACTCAACTGAAGCAAATGCAACAACAGATGAACATCCTTCTACCAATGAAACAAATTCAACTGAAACAGAAAATTAATAAAAAATAAACCCTTAAAAATAGATTAGAAGATGAATAAAAATGTAATAAGCTTAGGATTAGCTTTAGCACTTTCAACAACCGTTTTTGGACAAAAGAAAGAAGTAAAAGCTGCTGAAAAAGCCATTGCTAAAGGAAACTATTCAGAAGCTATTGAATCCTTAAAACAAGCTCAGGCTTTGAATATTCTTGAAGAGAATGACCGTTGGAAGGTTCGCTACTACAATAATTTTGGACTAGCCTACAGAGGAGCAGATGAAGGAATTGGACAGCCAATTGAAAACCTTAAAAAGGCAGGTGAATTTTTTAATGAAGGTTTAAAAATTGATGACGCTAATGTCGATTTAGATGCTGGATTGTTTTCAGTTAGAAGTGCTATTTTGGACGCAGCAATCAATGACCAGAAGAATGAAAAATTTAAAGAAGCGGCTCAAAAATTATACGAATCTTATAATTTAGATCGTACAGATACCATACACCTTTATTACGCAGCAGGAAATGCGGTAAACGGAAAGGACTATGATACTGCTCTTTCTTACTACAAACAGTTAATTGATATGGGGTATGATGGTTCTACAACCCAGTATTTTGCTGTAAACAAAGAAACGGAACAATTGGAAAGTTTCGGAACCGATAAATCGTTTAGAGATATTTCTGTAAAAACAGGAAAATATACTGACCCGGAAGATAGAGAAACAGTTTCCAAGCGTGGAGAAATTGCTAAAAACATTTCATTGATTTACATTCAAACTGATCAGTCAGAAAAGGCTATTGAATCAATTGAATTGGCTAAAAAGGAAAACCCAAACGACTTAGGATTAATGCAAGCAGAAGCTGATTTGTATTACCAACTTGGTGATTTTAATAAGTATAAGGAATTGATGGAACAAGTAGTACAAATGGATCCAGATAATCCTGTTTTATATTTTAACCTTGGAGTAACAGCCGAAAAGCTAGGTGATACAGAAAACTCTAGAAAATACTACGAGAAAGCGATTGAACTTGATCCAAGTATGGTAAATGCTTACATTAATATTGCAGCAGCAATTTTACAGCAAGAGCAACCTATCGTTACGGAGATGAATTCTCTTGGTATGTCTGCTGCCGATAATAAGCGTTACAAAGAGTTAGAGAAACAAAAAACTCAATTTTACGTAGACGCATTACCTTATTTAAAGAAAGCAGTAGAATTGGATGAGAATAATCTAGGCGCTTTACGAACCATTATGAACATCTATTACCAAACTGGTGAAGATGCAAAAGCTAAAGAAATTAAGGAGAAAATAGATAGTTTGAAATAAAACAAGCGACTCATTTTCTGAAAAATAGAACTACTCGTTTACCCGAGTAGTTTTTTTTTGAAAAAAAATTAAAAATAATTTGGAAAATAGTTTTATTGTTTTGTATATTTGTCTCGGATGAAGTTTTTCATAATAGATTGGTTTTTGTAAGCCCTGCTCGCCCGAGTGGGGCTTACTTATTTATATAACTTGAGCTTTTTACATAACTAAAAAAGCATCATCAGCTTTATTGCAATCGTCATTGAAAATAGCGGTTAAATTATACTTAATCACTAATTTTTACATCCTTAAAAGTTTAACTTTACACAAAAAAAATGAAAGCACTTGTTTCACCCGCTAAATCTCTTGAATTAACAAAAGAAATCCCACCCGTTGAACACACAATTCCTCGTTTTCTTGATGTTACTTTCCAACTTAATAGTAAGTTATCTACCCTAAGTAAGTCCGATATTTCTAATTTAATGAGCATTAGCGATAAGTTAGCGGATTTAAACTATACCCGTTTTCAGGACTTTCAGAGAGAACACACTAATAGCAATTCCCGACCTGCAATTTTTACGTTTAATGGCGATGTTTATGATGGTATTGATGCATATTCTATAGTTCCTTCAAATTATGAAGCTTTACAAAACTCGCTCCGAATTTTGTCTGGTTTGTATGGCGTTTTGAAGCCATTCGATTTAATGCAGCCCTATCGCCTAGAAATGGGAACTAAATTTGGTATTAATGGCGCTTCAAATTTATATGAGGTTTGGCGAGATATGCTAACTTCTTCACTAAACAACGAAATTAAGGACGACGAATTAGTCGTTAATTTAGCAAGTCAAGAATATTTTAAAGCCGTAAACGAGAAGAAATTAAAAGGCAAGTTGGTGTCTCCAGTTTTCAAAGACTTTAAAAACGGAAAGCTGAAAATTATTAGTTTTTATGCAAAAAAGGCAAGAGGATTAATGTATCGCTATTTGCTAGATAACTCGGTAGAGCGTGTAGAAGATTTGTTGAAGTTTGATTACGAGGGTTACAGGTTCAGCGAGGAAGAAACTAAAAAAACGGATTCCCCTGTATTTATTCGTTAATTATCCTTTTCAATAATGTAGCTTTGCATTGTTTTAGACGATATGTAAATGGGGATAATAATTAAACAGTCATTTCGAAACCTGCTTTCAACTTACACAGGTATTGTTATTGGCGCTGTTAACACGCTTGTTTTTTATCCTTTTTTCTTTGAGCAAGAATATTACGGTTTGGTTGCTTACTTGCTCACGGCTGCTAATTTATTTTGGCCTTTCATGGCATTGGGGGCCCAACATTCGATCAATAAATTTTTTAGTTACTACAAAACCAAAAAGGAGAAAGATCAACTATTTAGTATGGCGCTGCTTACGCCGCTAGTATTTGGTGTTTTTATAGCATGCATAGCCTCTTTAATTTATCCCATTATTTTATCCTATTTTGAAGGAGGAAATGAAATTGTTCAACCCTATGCCTGGTTAATTTTTGTAATTGCTATTTCTAGCGCTTACTTTGAAATTTTTTTTTCTTGGAGCAAGGTCTTTTTAAAGAGCAGTTTTGGGAATTTTATGAAAGAAGTGTTTCATAGGCTTGGCACAAGTATTTTGCTTTTGGCTTATTTCTTCGAATATATTAGTATTCCCACTTTTATTTATGGAATAGCTATTGTGTTTGTCTTGCGAACTGTTATTATGATGATTCGTGCTTTTTCAGTGTACACACCAAAATTTTATTTCTCGTTTCCGCCAGGTAAATCTTCGTTGATTCACTATTCACTACTCATTTTTGTAGCAGGAACTATTAGTGTTGCTTTGTTTGATTTAGATAAATTTATGATTGAGTATTATTTACCAATCGAGGAAGTAGCGATTTACGGAATTCCCGTATATATTGCAACTGTTATTGGTGTTCCCCAACGAGCGATGCACCAAATTGTAAACCCTATTACGGCAAGCTTTATAAACAGCAATAACCTAGAAGGCTTACAAGATTTGTATAAAAAAAGTGCTACTAACTTGCTCTTGGTTTCCGGATTGATTTTTATATTGATAATCTGTAATATTCAGCAAATTTATGCCATAATTCCTCCTGAATACAATACGGGATTAAGCATTGTTTTGCTTATAAGCCTTGTAAAGCTGGTAGGTAATTTAATAGGCAATAACAACAGCATTTTATTCAACTCCAATCATTATACTTTTGTGCTTATTTTAGGTGTAATCAACGTCATTTTTGCAGTCATATTAAATAGCTATTTAATACCTATTTATGGATTAAACGGAGCGGCATTTGCAACTTTTGTTAGCTTTATGTTGTATGATACAATTAAAGTGGGTTTTGTTTATTACAAAATGAAAATGCATCCTTTTTCCAAACAAAGCATTTACTTACTGTTGTTAGTTTCATCCTTTACGTTATTATTTTACTTTTGGGAATTCCCCTTTCACCCATTACTAAACATCATATTTAAGTCTTCCTTAATTGGTGTTTTCTATCTTTTCTTATGTTACGTCTTAACTTTTTCAGCAGAAGTTAATTTAATTGCTAAACGATATTTTCTGCAAATTTTTCGAATGCTAACAAAAAAATAAGTCAGCTTATTCGCTTAAAAGCCTTTCATTTTTATATTTTTATAGCCTAATATAGATGTACTATGAATATAGTTTTATTTGATGGAAAGGCAAGAAAATCTTTGCTTCCGTTTACTTTTACTAGACCGATTGCCGACTTGCGCATTGGAATTTTGAAAATTGCTGAAAAATGGGAAAAATACATGCCATGTAAGGTTTCCTATTTAACAGAAGATTACTTACAAGTAAAATTCCCACTTCATTTAGCTACTGATAATTTGTTTATAAATGCATCTTATTTACCCAATCCTACTTGGATTGAAAAGCTGACAAAGTTAAAATCAAATGAAGTATTGACAGATGATGAAGAAGTAGTTGCCTACAAATCAGCTCTTCCTACTACTGATTTTTCAGGATGGAGTAAGCATAAACTTACTACAAAAGTAACTGTTATTAATTATTCATGGGATATTTTTAGTAAAAATCATTCCGAAATTGAAGCTGATTTTCAATTACTTACTAAAGGAAGAAGATCCCAAGAAATACCGCCGACTGTTACTGTAATTAAGGGCGAAAATATTTTTGTTGAAGAAGGAGCAAAGCTATACAACGGAACCCTCAATGCTTCTGAGGGGCCTATTTATATAGGAAAAAACGCAGAAGTAATGGAAAATTCAGCTATTCGTGGTCCTTTTGCATTATGTGAAGGTGCAAGCATTAAAATGGGAAGTAAAATTTACACAGGGACAACAGTTGGACCATATTCTAAAGTAGGAGGGGAAGTTAGTAACTCAGTAATTTTTGGATTTAGTAATAAAGGCCATGATGGTTTTTTGGGGAACTCTGTTTTAGGAGAATGGTGTAATTTAGGGGCTGACACAAACACATCAAACTTGAAAAATAATTATGCTAAAGTTAGGCTTTGGGATTATGACTCAGGAAGGTTTGCAGATACAGGCTTACAATTTTGCGGACTGATGATGGGCGATCACTCCAAGTGCGGAATCAATACCATGTTTAATACAGGTACGGTAGTTGGTGTAAGTGCAAATATTTTTGGAGCTGGTTTCCCTAGGAATTTTATCCCTAGTTTTTCTTGGGGAGGTAGTGCAGGTACAATGACCTACAAAACAGATAAAGCTTTTGAAGTTGCTGAGGTAGTAATGATGCGAAGAAATATTGAATTTTCTGAGGTAGAAAAAAACATTTTATCGCACGTTTTTGAAGAAACAAAAAAATACCGAAAAGATTAGTTAGCTTATAATAAACACACTATAAGCTTAGTAAAGCTCAATTTACCATATACGATGACGGAAGAAAAGTTAATGTCGAAAAAAAAACCAAGTTTCCCAATAAGTAATGATTTAATTACTTATTTAGAAAGGTACAATCGAATGACAAAAATTCCTGTTTTTTATGATGATTTACTTCGCTTTGCAGGTTCGGTTACTGTGTATGATGATAATGACGAAGACACCCTCTGGGTAAGGTGTTATTACTCCGATTATGAGCGAGAAGAAATTGAACTCTCCCTTAAAAAAGTGTATCAAATTCTTCATTCCGATGGAAAAACAGAGGATACGTACCTAGCTTATTTCAGTATTGACGGAATAGACTATTGTACTTTTGGAAATTCCAAGCCATTCCGGATAAAAATTAGAAATACCCTAAACGATAACTTCACCTATTTTTACGTTAAAAAAGCTGATGCATCACGTATATATGGACTCGACTTTGAGCATATTCTCTCTCCTCACCGAATAAATTTTGTAGTTTATAAAGATACGTTAATAGAAGAACATATTTCAGGAATCCCGGGCGATGTTTTTATAAAAGAACACCTTCCTTATTGCGATGGACGTGCTAAAACTCAAATTGCTAAGCAGTTTGTTAAGTTTAACGAGCGTTGCATGCTTAGATTACTTGGCGATATGCGGGCTTATAATTATGTAGTTATTCCTACTCACGATTTTGATCATGTAGATTATAAAATACGCGCTATAGATTTTGATCAGCAAAATTACGAAGGAAAACTCAAGGTTTATCGACCTCAATTTTTTAAAGAAAATTATCCAATGGTTCAATTGGTAGCAGATCGCTTACAAGAATCCTCTATTGAGCAGTACCGAAAAGAAGAACGTTCGCAAGTTGCAAAGCGGCTTATTACTTCTCAAAAACGTTTTAAAATGCTTATTCGTTGCATGAGCAAAGACAAAGTTTCTAGCGCTGCTAACGTGAAGCAATTACGCACTGAATTGTTTGAATTTACTAAGGATGTTAAATTTAAACGAGCTAGAACCATGGGAGGCATACTTAAAACTGCTCTCGATTTTGTACAACGAAATTACCAAGAGTTGGATAAAAAATAGGTTACTTTAAAGGTAAAAGCCATAATCGGGATAAGAATAATTTTAAACAGGTATTAAACCTAATAGTTGTTCGTTTATTCTGTTTTCGGTTAAGCCCTCTACACACTTGCAAGCTCTTCAATAATTTTAGTGTTTACCTCATGTATTCCGTCAAAGGAATGAATTTGTACACGCTCACCAAAAAGTTCTTTAGCTTTAGCAAGTTGGTTGGTTAACTTCTCCTGAGTTAGGTACTCATCTTTTATTCCGTAAATCAAGTCGACTTTTAAGTTTGGGTACTCGTAAAAGTCAGTAGCTTTTAGTTCTACAGGGATGCTTCCCGAATGAATTATGAGGTGCGAAACATTCTTTTTTTCACTGGCTAACCAACGCATTGCAACCGAAACTCCTTGCGAGTAACCAAAGAGCTTAATAGGTAAATTAGTAGGAATTTCAGCTAATTCAATTGCATCTATATAACGAATTAAGTTTTGCATTTCAACTTGTGTATTTTCTTTGGTTAACCAAGATGCTCCTACATACTTAAAATCATTTCCTTGGTAATATTTAGAAGGCGCCTGAGGGCAGATAACGTATTGATTTTTTGGTATATTTCTAAAATATCTAATAAAATACCTGCTTAAGTAACCTAAACCATGAAAAGCAAGCCAAGCACATGAAGTGTCTTCATTTAAGTGATGGTAGGTAGTATATGAATTGTTAACTTCGTAGTAAACTTCTTTTTCGGTAGACTTCATCTATGCTTAATTTGTATTTTTACGCAAAATAAATCTTTTTGAAACAAATGGATAAAGAATATATTCTTAAAAAATGTAACGAAGTTGTTCCAAACACGCTTATGGAAACACTTAACATTAGTTATATAGATGTAGGAGAGGATTTTTTAACAGCTAAAATGCCGGTTGATTCTCGTGTTTATCAACCCGACGGTGTGCTTCATGGCGGGGCAATGGTAGCGCTAGCAGAAAGTGTGGGAAGTGCGGCTTGTTTTGTGTTTTTAGATGCAAAAAACTTTTCTATTCGAGGAATAGAAATTTCAGCCAATCACGTAAAAAGTATAAAAGATGGTTTTGTATATGCTAAAGCTACTTTTTTACATAAAGGAAGAACTACCCAAGTTTGGAACATTAAGCTTACCAATGAAAATGGTCAGTTAATTTCAGCCTGTAAGTTAACTACTATTGCAATACCTAAGTAGTAAGATGGTTTTTAGTGAATTAGTCGAAAAAATTTTACGACAAACACAGCATAAATATCCTTTTGCCTTGTACCATTTGCCAGATAGCAATGAAATAAAATTAATAGCTCAGCAAAATTCGACAAACTTTGAAGTAAATTACTTAGAAAAAGGCTTTGTTTTTGCTCCATTTGCTCCAACAAATCCTACCTATTTCATTCCGTTATCTGAAGCCCATATATCAGAATATTCAGTTGAAGATTTTTTAAATGAAAATCAAAATTCAATATCTTCTATTTATAAAGCATTGCCACAAGATAAGGAAGCTTACCTGAAGCTAGTAAACAAAACGATTGAAACGCTTAAAAATTCTAACTTACAAAAAGTAGTTATTTCAAAGCACATACAATTGTTATTAGAAAATTGCAATGAGACTTTTTTAATTTCTGTTTTTCAGCGTAATTTAAAGGAGTATTTTTCAGCATTTAGTTACCTTTTTTATCATCCTGACCAAGGATTTTGGATGGGAGCGACACCAGAAAAGTTGATTGTAACGGAGCGTAACCAATTAAAAACGGTTGCTTTAGCGGGAACACAACTTTATCAAGGAAATATGGATGTAAGTTGGGGTGAAAAAGAAGATAAGGAGCAACAATACGTGGTAGATGCTATCTTGGATGCCCTCGAACCTTTCTGCGAAAAAGTAAAAGCTTCCGAAAAGTATACCAAAAAAGCGGGAAATTTACTTCACCTAAATACTGATATTTCAGCTGTTTTTACACCTAGCAATTTACAAGAAATTGTAGAAGCTTTGCACCCGACACCCGCAGTTTGTGGTCTTCCAAAGGATGACGCTATGAATTTTATTATTGAGCATGAAAACAATAATAGGCAATATTATACAGGTTTTTTAGGAGAATTAAATATTCCAAATCACAAGCCCCGGAAATCGACTAATAGAAACCAAGAGTTGAAAGCTATTAAGCAAGTAATTCCGAAAACTCAGTTTTTTGTAAACTTGCGCTGTATGCACATCAGGGACGAGTCTGTACACATTTTTGTTGGTGGAGGAATAACAGAGCAAAGCAACCCTGAGAAGGAATGGCAAGAAACAGAACACAAGTCCCAAACCATGTTAAAAGTACTGTAATAACAATGACTTCCAAAATATAATATCCCTTTAAAGTTGTACTTTTGTTGGCGTTTTGTGTTTTTATCACATGCATATTTAACCTATAACAATATGGTTTCGATTTAACGTAAATTCAATGGAACAACTGTATTCTGCCATACCATTGGCTCAAACTATTGTAGAATCTTGTGTTCAACTTGGAGTTGAACATGTAGTAATTTCACCGGGTTCAAGAAATGCTCCTTTAACCATAGGCTTTTCGAATCACCCAAAGGTGAAAACCTACAGTATTGTAGATGAGCGATGCGCAGGATTTTTTGCGTTGGGAATTGCGCAACAACTTCGCAAGCCAGTGGCTGTAGTTTGTACATCAGGATCTGCCTTACTAAATTATTATCCAGCTGTTTCAGAGGCTTTTTATAGCGATATTCCTTTGGTTGTTATTTCGGCTGACCGTCCTAAAAAACTTATAGATATTGGCGATGGTCAAACCATACGTCAAGAAAAAGCAATTGATAAACACGTACTTTATTCTGCTTGTTTAAAAGAAGATAACCGCATAGGCGATAATGATAAAATTCAGTCATTTAATGAGCAAGAACTCTCTAAAGCTTTTGCAATAAGTTTAGAGCAACAAGGTCCTGTGCATATCAATGCTCCCTTTGACGAGCCTTTGTACGGAAAATCTGCCTCATTAAATGTTTCTCTTGATTTTTTGAAGAAAATACAATTTGAAAGTGATTTACCTGATTATACCGATGCATTTATCAACGATTGGAATACAGCCGAAAAGCGAATGATTATTATAGGTGCGCAGCATCCTTCTGAAGCACTTTTACAAGATTTGTCAATTTTTGCAGAGGATGATGCTACAATTGTTTTTACAGAAGTTACCTCAAATGTGCATCACCCTAATTTTTTTACAAGCATAGACGCAATTATTGCGCCTTTTGAAAAATCTACAGAGAAAGAAGAATTATTTTCAAGGTTAAAGCCTTCTATCGTAGTTACTTTCGGCGGGATGATTGTTTCTAAAAAAGTTAAATCTTTTTTACGAAATTATCAGCCTAACAAACATTACCATATCGATCCCAAAAAAGCTTATGATACTTTTTTTGCTTCACCTGTTCACGTACCACTTGCGCCTTCAAGCTTTTTAGCTGATGTGAATTCTAGATTAAGATCAAGAAAATCAGCGTACAGAAGTTTCTTTTTTCAGCATAAAACAAAAATGGACCTTCACTTAGCGAATTATACACGACATGCTGCGTACTCTGATTTTAAGGTGTTTTATGAAGTGGTTAAACAAATGCCAGTTCATTTGCATGTGCAGTATGCCAATTCTTCGACTATAAGGTATGCTAATTTATTTCCAAAGCATCCCACTCATGAGGTTTTTTGTAATCGAGGCACCAGCGGAATAGATGGAAGTACTTCAACTGCTATTGGCGCAAGTTTAATTCAACAAAAACCTACGTTATTTATTACTGGGGATTTAAGTTTCTTGTATGATAGTAACGCCTTGTGGAATAATTATGTACCGTCTCATTTCAAGTTGATTATTATCAATAATAGTGGTGGAGGAATTTTTAGAATTCTTCCTGGTGACAAACATACAGATTACTACCAAACTTACTTTGAAACCACGCATGGTTTAGATGCCTCACACTTAGCAAAAATGTACAATTGGAATTACGATACAATTACATCCCAAGCTAACTTGGTTGAAAAATTGCAATCTTTTTATGCCGAAGTCTCAGAGCGTCCGTCCATTTTAGAAATTTTTACCCCAAGGGAAGTAAATGATGAGGTATTACTTAATTACTTTAAGCTGTAAAATTTAATCGATTTTTTGTGTTAAATCTTCGTCATTACATTTTAGGTTTTTTTTGAAGAGATTTTTACTTGCAATAGATTTGCTAACCTATATGGTGGTTTTAAGCTTATTCTTCTATAAAATGTTTGTATCTTTCGTAGCGAGCAATAATTTCTCTTACATAGTTAAACGGTTCTGAACCTCTAACATATCCATAACGGATTTCAGGTAAATTAAAATAACTCGGCATGGCTAAATCCAATATTGCCATTTCAACATTTTTATCCCAAACTAGAGGGTCTAATTTTTTCATTTCTGCAACACGTTGAGCATCTTTAATATGTGCATAACCACAATTATAGGATGCTAGGGTAAATTTAATGCGCTGAATGGAATCAGGTATGTCATCATTTTTATGCCATAATTCTTGTAGGTAAAAAGTACCTCCACGAATACTTTCGTGAGGATCGGTAGGGTCTTCAATATTTAAATCTTCTGCTGTTGCAGGCATGATTTGCATAATTCCTGTTGCGCCCGCCCACGATTCTGACTTTGGTTCAAACTTCGATTCTTGGTAAGCAATCGAAGCTACCAATCTCCAATCCCAATTTATTTGCTTCGCATATTCTTTGATTAAATCATCATACGGGCTAATTCTTCCCTCGTTCACGCTATACAAAGGGCTATCTACTCTGGCTCTGTAACTTCTCTTGTATTTGTAATACGTGTTGTAAATAGCATGGTAATCGCTTGTTTTGGTGAATTTGTTTATCCATTTGTTTATAGCATCAAGCAAGTTAACGGATTCCTTTCCAACTCCCCAAGCAATTTGTTGTGAGAAACTTATTTTTGTTGCAATATCTAAGTTTGGGTAGTAAGATGCATTGATGTAAGCGATGTTTTGGTCGGCAACTGTGAATTTAATTTCACCATTTGCTACTTTTCTGAAAATTTCTTCGGTTGTTAGCGCGCCATCAAGTGTATCGATATGTATCTGACCACCTACTTCTTTAGATAAGTTTTTTATTCTTGATGCATAGGAGGAATTTATTTTTACAGAAATAGTGTCTCCTATTAAATCCACAGGGTCGGTGATAAGTAATTTTCTTGTTTGGTGTTGTTTTAACGACCTCCAGTTTTCTGGTTTTCGTTGCACTAGTACCTGATTAGATTTATAAAGTGGCTTAGTAAAGTTAATTTTTTGCTTGCGGTCCTCAATTATTGTAAATCCATAAGCAATAATGTCGCCTTTGCCAGTGAGCAACATATCTATTAATTCGTCTTCATTTTTAGCAATTACAATTTCTAAGTCAACACCAAGTTCTTTACAAAGTTGGGTGAGCAAATCGTACTCGAACCCCATTGTTTTACCTTTGTACAAAAAGTAAGTAGTGCTACTAAAGGTGGTAATAGCTCGTAAGCTTCCACGCTCAATTATTTCATCTAAATCTAAAGATGGAACAGATTGAAATGTTGCTTCGTTTTCAGAAACCCCATTATTAGAAGAATTTGAGCATCCTAGTGCTACAAAAACAATGAAAATTAATTGTATAAGTTTACCCATTTACATTTAATAAGTAAACTAAGTTAATCAAATTTATCAAAAAGCAAAAATTGTTTTATGTATTTAACAACTCGCTTATTGATTTTTGTAAAAACTAATTGACTTTTTCCAAGACAAGCACGCTTCTAAAACCTGTCCAAGCAGTTGCTTTCTCTTCTTTTTCTATTAGGTCTGAAGCGGTTACTTCTTCACTTTTCCAACTTCCTCCAGCGGTAAGATGGTCTTCTTCTAACCATTCGCTAACATTTCCAAATACGTGAAGCAAGGTTTCAGAATCATCTGAAATGCATTGTGAGTTCCCTTGTTGCGTAGGAACAAATCCTTTTTGATTTACTTTACAGGGTTGAACATTAAAATTCCATTGCGGATAAGCATCATTACATTCCTTAACTTTTTTCTTTTTAGAAGAATCAAAGTATTTGTTAGCAGCTTGTTTAGCATATTCAACTATTTTTTTACGTTCTTCTTGGTTCGGTAGTTTATAGTGGTAGTAAAAGTCTATTTTTTCTTTCGCTAAATAAAAATCATATTCGCCTGCAAAGTAACCTTCAACGGTAAAATCTTTATGTTTTTCTGGGTTATAATCTTCTTTGAAATGTCCCATTCTTATTAAGTAAAAATGAGTAATTGAGTTTGTTCTCCATTGGTTAAACGCCCTGGCTTGTTCTTGGGTAATTCCTAAAACAGGACGATCTGCGTAGGACAAATCATAAATATATTCAGTAGCCTTTACGTTTAAACATAAGCTTGAATCTATTAAAATGTCTTCATCCATATGTCCAGCGTAACTTTCTTTAGAATCTTTCGGTGTTACTTCTTTTACCCAATTTTGGTATTCTAACCAGAGAAGGTTGGTAACTTCGGTTCGATCGGCGTATAAGTTATCAGCAACTTTTATTGAGTTTTGTGGTATAAAAACTTTCTTTTCTTTATCTTTTTCTATTGAAGTAAATGCAGCTATGCAAATGAAAGCTGCAAAGAGTAAGGCAGGTTTCCAAAAAGCAGAGGGTATGTTCATGAAGTAATATTATGTTTGAAAAATGAGGCTAACTTAAAAGTGTAAATTTACAAAAAAACAATTCAACTTAAGTGAAACCTTCTTAAAACTAGGGTAAGCAACGTCTAATTGATCAGTTAAATTGAATAAAAGATAGATTAGTTAAATGAAGCACTTATTTATAACGCCTTTAGGTTCAGAAGAATGGTCCCAATAGCTATCAGGACGTGTTGCATTTGCTGGTAAAAAGGCACCATTAAAAAGCAATAAGATAAGCAGATGAAACCCTAAAATTTAAATGCATTACTTCCTAACTTGAGCTCGTAAAAATTCATAATTCATTTGAGCAATATTTAGTACATCAATGTCTTGCGGGCACTCAATTTGGCAGGCCTCGGTGTTGGTGCAATTTCCAAACCCTTCCATGTCCATTTGCATAACCATTTTCGTTACTCTTTCTTTCCGCTCTATTTGTCCTTGAGGGAGTTTTGCTAAATGACTAACTTTTGCGGCAGTAAATAAAGCTGCACTTGCATTTTTACAAGTAGCAACACAAGCTCCACATCCTATACAGGCCGCTGAGTCAAAGCTACTTTCGACAGTTTCGTGTGGAATTAATAGCGTATTTGCTTCCGGTGCTTGCCCCGTATTTACTGAAATATATCCTCCAGATGCGATAATCCTGTCGAATGCAGAGCGGTCCACTTTTAAATCTTTTAGCACAGGAAAAGCTTTTGCTTTGAAGGGTTCAATATAAATCTCGTCCCCAGAATTAAAGGAACGTAAGTGAAGTTGACAAGTAGTTGTATTTTTTTCAGGACCGTGGGCAATTCCATTGATCATAACACCACACTGACCACAAATTCCCTCCCGACAATCATGGTCAAATTCAACTGGCGATTCCCCTTTGGTGATTAGTTGTTCGTTTAATTCGTCCAACATTTCTAAAAAGGACATGTCTTTTTCTAATTCATTTAGTTGGTAGGTTTCCATTTTACCTTTTTCGTTGGGCGAAGCTTGTCGCCATATATGCAGTGTAAGTTCCATAGTTCTTATTGTTTATTCCAAATTTCCCAAGCCTTAAGCGCTTGTTCGATAAGCATTTGATATCCGTTTATTACCGAAGCACCTTGTTGTTTTCCGAGGGCCAAAAATTTTGTAAGTGGTGGATTATATACTAAATCATACATTAAATGCTCACTTGTAACATATTGGTAAGGTATGTCTGGACATTCACTAATCTTAGGAAAAGTTCCTATGGGTGAACAGTTTATAATTATTTTGTGTTGCTCCATTATTGTTTTATCCACCTCTTTGTAACTTAAATTTGTTTCATTTTTGGTTCGAGACACAAATTTTGTTTGAATGCTTAAGCTTTCTAACGCATACTTTACAGCTTTTGAAGCCCCTCCCGTTCCTAAAATTAAAGCCTTAGAATGTTGCTTTTCGATACTGCTAAAAATAGATTTTAAAAAACCATAGTGGTCTGTATTGTGGCCAATAAGTTTTGAATCTTTCCAAGCTATTGTATTTACAGCACCAATTTTAGCAGCTTCATCTGACAATTCATCTAAATATGGAATAATTTCTTCTTTGTAGGGTATTGTTACATTAAATCCATTCCATTTTTTTTCCTTCAACAAAGATCTGAAATCTTCAATAGTTGCTAAATGACAATTCTCATAAGTGGCATGAATACCTTCATCAGAAAATTTTTGAGTAAAAAACTTTTTTGAAAATGAATATGAAATATCTTTTCCTATTAATCCGAAACTACGCATTTTTGGTGATTTTTTTTCCGTACCAAGCTAAGAATAAAAGTAGAAAAATCCCAAAAATAATGTAAAATACCGCCCACCATGTTTCAGGTGAAGTAAACTCTGGAATGTAGCGTTCGTAATAATCGACAATTGGACGCTGGTTTGCGTCTAAGGCTAAGTTTCCTTGCTGGTCGATTTCATAAATTGTTCTTTTCCAGGGCCAAACCACACCTAAACTTCCCGTAATAAAACCAATGATAGTAGCGTAGGTTTGTTTTTTGTAGCGTTTTAAAACATAGCCAAGCAGATGAGAAAGACTTACTAAGCCAACAACCGATCCTACTGTAAAAAGTGCTAAAACCTTAAGAAGTCTCATACGCGCTTCATTTCCAAGAAAGTCGAAATTGAATTGCGAAAGATCTACCAAAGTGTCAAACAACGCATTTACTGAATCGACTAATAGCAAGACATAATTTCCTAGTAAAATTAAAATAAACGAACCAGACAAACCAGGTAGTGTCATTCCTGAAACTGAAATAATTCCACATAAAAATACAAACCAAAGGTTATCATTTTCTGTTGCAGGCTCTAAAAAACTAATGCTAATACCCGCTAAAATACCAGTTCCAACAAACAGTAAATTCCTTTTTTGTTGCAAGCTAACATCCTTCGTCATATAATAAATGGAGCCAATAATCATCCCGAAAAACCAAGCCCAAACATATAGCTCATAACTTTCCATAAGCATATCTAGCAATTTGGAAACACTAAAATAACTTACTGTAGACCCCGCAATAAGCGCAAATAAAAACTTTGCATTGATGTAGTTTAAAAAGGTTTTGTAGCCTCTTTTGCTTAGTAATTTTAAACTTTTTATATTAAATTTTTGAAGTGAATAGATGAATTCTTCATAAAAGCCACCCACAAAAGCTACAATCCCACCTGAAACCCCAGGGACTTTGTTGGCTGCCCCCATAGCCAGTCCTTTGAGAAACAAGAATAGATAATCGCTAGTTTTTCTGGAATGGGCAGTCATTTTTACACGATTTTACGTTTATAGTTAGAGAGCATTTCTAAACCTAAAACAATTATTACTCCTACAACAAAGCAAAGTATTGCAGAGGTTAAGAAGCTTTCCCCTTCAAAGTTAGTTGGCCAGACCCAATCTTGTTCCAAAATGATTTCTTTTTCGTTAATAATGGTACTTTTTGTTGTAGTTTTCCATGGCCAAATTTTATTTAATGAACCAGCAATAAAACCTGTTAATACAGCCATCATTAGGTTATTGTATTTTTCAAAAAGGTACTTTAGTAATTTTGAAAAACTTAATAATCCAACAACAGCTCCAATTCCAACACTCACAATTTTTAGTAGGTCGAAATCGCTAACCGCTTCTGTTACATTTTTATAGGATCCTAACAAAACCAAAATGAACGCTCCCGAAATACCAGGTAGAATCATGGCACAACTTGCAATGACTCCCGATAAAAATAGGTACAAATAACTTTCATTTCCTTGCCCGGGAGTTAAAAAACTGATATAAAATGCTAGAAAAGCACTTAGGATTAGTGAAATAAAAGTAGCTATTCGCCATTTTTTAATTTGTCTTAGCATATAAATAACACTCGCAAATACCAAACCAAAGAAAAACGACCAAACTAAAATAGGGTAGGCCTCTAGGAGGAAGTTTGCTATGCGCATTAAACTGAAAATACTAACAAAAATACCAGCGAACAAACTAACTAAAAAGTTAGCGTTGCATGCTTTCCAAAATGCAAAGAAGCCTTCATTTTTAAGCACAAGTAATAGTTTTGGACTAAGTTTACTTATGCTTCCAATTAATTCTTCATAAATACCTGTTATAAATGCGATGGTTCCTCCTGAAACTCCTGGAATTACATCTGCCGCCCCCATGGCAATTCCTTTTAAAAATACAGGGAAAGAGGGTTGTATGTTTTTGCTCATTTATTTTAGTTCTGGTTTTACTACCAATGCAAAAGTAACAGAAACCATACAATCTAAGGTTAATGACGCTTAATATTTACGTTTCAAGCATTGAAATATTGCAGCTACTGTAAAATTTATACCAGTTATCCAGCTTAGCGAAGTTCCAGCTCTGCGAAGTTTGCAACTTCGCAGCAAAACTAACTCTGCGAAGTTTGCAACTTCAAAGTAAAACAAACTACAAAACCAGCTCTGCGAAGTTTGTAACTTCGCAGTAAAACATGCTACAAAACCTGATTTTTAGCTTACACCAGTTATGAGTTCCAATTACTGGATAAGAAAGCGATGATTTTTTTTCTTTGCGTGAATTAGAAAAATCAAGCAAACCTTAGCTATGTTTTCTTTTTGTAATGAAACAGATTGGAAAAATAGGCGTTTTATTTCGGTAATTTCAATTAATTATGGTATCACATAGTCAGGCTCAAATAATGCCGAGGCTCTTCTCCAATCTTCCTGATTATCGATTTCAGCCCATTTAAAAATTCCAAAGTTGATGGCTTCAAAATTAATGAGTCCCTTTGCTATTGCACGTTCAAAAGCTAATTCATAATAAACATTGGTTTTACCTTCGTTTAATATTTCTTTTAGAATTGGCACAATAACGAACTGAAATTCTTCAACTTCAAAACTATAAATATTTACGGTTTTAAATAACTTATCGAGTTGTAATGGTCTATTTGGAGAAGATTTTAAATACATGGCTTTAACTTTATTGTTTTCATCCAGGTCAACAACCGTTCCGTCCATAAAAGATTGATAAGTTTCAACCGCCATTAAATTGGTCTGTTTAAGTTTCATAAACGCTTGGTCGGCAAGGATTAAATCTGATTCCAGTAAAATAAAATCTTCTTTAATTGAATTTTCTGCAAGGTATAAGGATAATACGTTATTAGTTGTTTCCCAATACTTATTTTCTACATACGTTAGGTGAATATTTTTATAGCAAAACCCAATGCGTTCTACAATCTTTTCTGATTTATACCCAACAACTATGATTACTTTTTTGAAGCCATTCTCGTTTAGTTGGTCAAGCATTCGTTCGAGCAAACTTTTACCGTGTACCTCAATCAAGCATTTAGGCAAAAACTCTGTCATTTCTTCTAGCCGTGTGCCTCTACCGGCTGCAAGAATTACAGCAGTGTGTATTGTTTTTTCGTGGGTTATTTTTTTATTTGTAAGGCTATCTATCATCGGTGATTTTTCAGATTTTTTAAAAATTGAGCTAAGTCGTTTACAGCGTTTCCGTTGGTTTTATAAAAACAATTATGAAGTAATTGCTCATATTTTTCGGATTGAGGCTGGGTTAAGTTTTGGTTGATGATTCTTTTTAAATCATCTCCTTTTTTATAGGTATTTACATGGGGTAGTATGTCTATTTCTTGCGGCATGGAATGCCTTTGCTCGAAATTATTGTCGATAAGAACAATTGGTTTTTTTGTAATTAAGTATTCGTATATCACAGAGGAAATGTCACTTATTAATAGGTCTGAAGCTGCAAAAGCTGCATACGTGTCGTGAAAAATTACATCTTGAGGGGGTGAAAAATAAACATTTCTTTTACCCTTTAATTTCGCATACCAGTAAATAAATTGTCCGTATTTTCTGTCGTGGTAATGAGGTCTAAGTATCAGGTTATAATCATCAGAAAGTTGATCGATCAGGTGTGAAGCGTATGCTTTAAACGTTCCGTTTCCAAATTTCCAAGTAGGTGCATACAAAATATTCTTTTTGTTAGTGTCTTTAATTTTTAAGAGTTTGGCAATCTTTTCTCTTGAAAATTTACCTTCGAGGTAGCTGTCAAAACGTAAGCAGCCTGTTTCAATAAGGTTTTCTTCTTTTCTAGTAACTTTTGTATCAACTAATCGGTGTCTGTTTTTTGGACCAGAAAGTAGCAAATAATTATATTTTTGTAATTTTTTTATTGCAATGCTATTTCCGCCCTCGTATTTTTTGTCACTTGTTCCGTGTTCATAAAAGCAAGTGATGGATTCCGAATAGTCTTGTTCAGGATCGATTGAATTGGCAAAAAAAACCAATATTCCTTTAATTTGGTGAAGTTTGCTTCTTTCTACAAGTATAACTTTTGGTCGCAGATAGTCCTGGCCATCACTGTTTATTTTTTTTAAGTTTTGAAGGTATTGCTGAAAATGTTTCATCTTCTTTTTGCTAGTTACCACAAAAATTCCTTCACACTTTTCAAACAGTGGAAACGCATAAGCAAATTGATATATGCTGTTGGCGATGTAATAAATTTGCATCTGTTTTAGTTTTTAGGCTTTATTTTTTTTCCTAAGACGAGTAACTCTTCTTTTTGGCAAGCATCATCTAGTCTGAAATTCCATTCTTTTATAGGCGTTTTCCATTCATCTCCATAGTGATAAGCTAGGTATTCTTTGTAATTTCTTGGAACATAAAAGTAAGCTCCATCAAATGAGTAGGTTGTTTTTTGGTCGTAATACGCTGCAGGACATTTTTTTAAAACAGGATTTTTATCGTCTACAATCCACAGGTATTCTTCGTCAAACTTATATTTAATAAAAATATCTAATAGGCTGTCTTTTTTGAAAAAAAATAATTTTCGGGTTTGAATTTTTAAAATACGTGGACTTCCTTTTTTTATGTCGGCTATATCCCATTTGTATTTTCTTAATTTACTCACGTATCCTGCTTTCCAAAATCGCTTTCTAACACGTAGCAGATTTTCGGCGTGTTGTGCACTTATGGTTAAATCTACATCGTTGTCCCAAGGTAAAAGTCTGTTTTCTCTTACAATTCCTAAGAGTGTTCCTGCTTCGAGTACATAAGGTATGTTTTCTTCTTCAAGAATTCTGCAAACTTGATGCAGCATCCGATATGCTTCTTCTCTTCTTTTGCCTTCCAATTTTTTTGTCCCCGCCATTTTCCTTTTGTGCTAATAATTCCCGTACAAAATTTTTGCTTTTCTAAATAAGTTAAGCGGCTTTTCCTTAACTGTATTTAGTCCTTCATTCTGTATTTGTTCTAATGCCTTTATTATTCGTTCTGAAATTTTTCCGTCCAGGTAGGGATTCACTTGTTGAAGCATTTTTAAGCGTTCTCTTTCGCCAATTTTTGGATTTTCAATCAATAAATCTAGGGTTTCTCTTAATTCTGAAGGATGAGTAATGTTTACGCCTTTACTTAAGTTCCCTATAGATTTGAAAGTAATTACGGGCTTATTTAGGCTCGTAAACTCATAAACAACTGATGAGGTGTCTGAAATCATGACATCAGCTAAATGAAGGTAAGGGGTAATGTCGTTTGTGTAAATTATTTTTAAATTGTCAGATTCAGCTTGTTTAAATAATGCAATTATTTCGTCGCTCATTAGTTCATGAAACTTAATAAGCCAGACTTCGTTTTCTCTTCTTTCTTTCAAAATGGTTTCAACTAGTGCATTGGCAGATTGCATCCGCCTGCTAAATGTAGGAGCATATAAAATGTACTTTTTGTTTTTTACTTTTTCTTTTAATAATGTAGTTGCTTTCTCAGCATAGGATATGATGTGGTCAAATTTAGGCCAACCGGTTTCCACTACTTTAAAATACCCATATTGCTTTGCTAATTGGTCGTACCTCCTTGTTACGTAAGGACCCGAGGTAAGGTATATATCATAAAAATGACGAATGCAGAAATGTGATTTTTTTTCGACTCCAACTCCATGAAAAATTTGAACTTTTAATCCTGGAATTCGATAATCCATGTAATTTTCAGCCGATAGTACAAAGTTTGGATTGTATTTTTTTACTTCTTCAAGATTAGATAAACATAAATGACTTCCCCAAGTTTTGTTTGCTACATCCTCTAACTTAGGGGCAACAAAAAATTTATAGGTTATTGTTGAGTTATATCTATTCAAATAGTCTACCAACGGACTTACCACTGGGATAGAATATTCGTTAAGTAAGTAAAATAAAAGTTTCATATGTAAGGATTAATTATAGCTTAATCTACTTTATTAGCTTAAATTTCAATGCATTAATCTTTCTTTAATAAAAGAGATTTGCAATTGAATTAAGTTTTTTAATAAACACTTAGTAGTACATGGTTTTGTTGAAACTATTTTAGTTTTTTCGCACATTTACGTATTCATTTTTGTTCAATTTCTCGCACATTATTTATTCCGAGATATTTTCTACAACCACTAAATTTTAAAAATGTGACCATGAGAAACTATTAATTCGTTTTAGTTTGGGCTATTTGATACAAATAAATACACCTTCAATTTTATAATGTACTAAGTTCTTGTTTAATAAGTTTAGTAGAAATTCCTTTTGTTCTAGGTAGGTAAACTATATCACATTCTTTCTCAAGCCAATCAAAATGTCCTTTCCAATCGTCTCCCATTACTAAAATATCAATTTTATGTGTTTTTATATCCTGTAATTTTTGTTCCCAATTATTTTCAGCAATAACTTCGTTTACGCAGCCAATGGCTTCAACAATTGATGCCCTATGTTTAAATGGGTAATAACAATTTTTGCCTTTTGTTTTGTTGAAACTATCAGAAGAAACTCCCACAAGAAGGTAGTTACCTAAAGCTGCAGCCCTTTTAAGTATCTGAAGATGACCGTAATGAAACAAGTCGAAGGTTCCATAGGTTAAAACCCTTTTTTGGGGTCTTTGTTGAATTTTTGACATAGTAATCAAGGCGTTTAAATACTTTTTGAAACTAGGGACTATAAAATGAAACTATTTGTTATTACCTGAGTAAGCAAATGCAATAAGCTTAATGCGTAATCATTTTTTTACGAAAACCTTCCTTTTCTTTAAAAGTATAAGTAAGACTTCCGGAGTAAGTAAATGCTTACTCCAGAAGTAATCCTTTTTTTTGTTATACCAGTAATTATAATTGATAAATGGTATTACTCAATTTTGATATCGACAAAAGCTTTATTGTCAAATCCTGCGCTGTTTATTGCAAAAATCCCTACGTGGTAGTCGCTTCTTTTTATAGCGTGCTCTACACCGTTTAGCATTATAGTTTCTGGGATTTGTATAGTCATATCTACTTCGTAAGTACTTCCAGAAATGCTTTCAATCACTTCGTGGTCCCACTCAAATTCTGGCATTTCGCTTAAACTGATTGGCCTGTGTGAGTGTCCGTCTCCAGCATAGTGAATATCTAGCTTAAACTGCGATAGTTCAAGTTCGTCACTTAAAATTGCATTTATTCTAATTTCTTCACCGGGTTGGAATGTTGCATTTCTTGTTGGTTCTAAAATTTGAACAGTTGGTCTATCCCCGTCGTCGCTACTGCATGAAGTTGAAAATACACCTAAAACTAAAGCCATTATGGCTACTAAACTTACTTTTTTCATAGTATTCTATTTTTATTTAATTTATTTATTATGCTATTTTTTTGAATAAAGTTCTTTACTTTGGTCTTCTAAGCTGTTGTTTTTGAGGGCGGTCCTCGTATCTGTGATTTTTCGTAAATCTCAGATGAAAAATATTTCGGACTTAAATTGTCGATTGTTTGGCTAATTCTTGTTTGATATAATTTTAAATCAAAATGAGAAAAATCAACAAATTTAGGTAGTGTAAAATGCTCGTGGTTGCAATTATGTGAATCTTCTTCACTAATTTCCAATGAAACTGTTTGATTTTTTTTGAATTCAATTGAATGTGAAATCAATACAAAGTGAAGGCTTGTATTGAACATGGAAAAATTCAATACGATAACTAAAAATAGGGCGATATGTATTTTATAGTTATGCATTGGTTCCAAATGGTATGCTAATCATTAATTGAATGTTTCTTCCCATTTCAGGAATCTCTAAGGCTCTATAAAAATTGGTGTGGTTAAAATATTTCTGATCAAAAATATTGAAAGCTTGAAGCAGAATAGTGGCTTTAAAGTCATTAATTTTTAAATTTGAGCTTACGCCGCCACCAAAGATCATATATCCCGGTGTATTTTCTTCATTTTGTGCAGTTCTGTTTTGCGCTAACGCTAAATTAGTATTTCCCAAAACTTTAATGTTGTTAAGGACTCCTAAACCTCCTAAGGTATAACTAATTTCTGCAAAACTATTAATGGGAGGCGAAAAGGGTAGGGGGAAATTTCTTGCACTATCGCCAGTTAACTGCATATTCCATAGATATTCAAAGTTGGCTATGACTTCCCAATGCTCTGAAAAATTTTGATGATAAGCTACTTCAAAGCCAGTCATTACAGCTTCCGATTCTGTGTATTGAAATATTTGTCCACCATGTGGAAGCGGTGAAAAAACGCCACTTGGTCGCAAAAAAATGTAATTATCAAAATAGTATAAATAAGGGCTAAATGAAATTCCCCAGTCGCTTTCGTTGTATTTTATGTGTCCATCCAGCACAATTCCTCGTTCAGGATTTAGGGCAGGGTCTCCTTGTTCGTGCCTAAACGATCCATGGTGAATACCGTTAGATGCCAGTTCGATAGCGGTAGGTAACCTAAAATTGGTTCCTGTTGTAAAACCAAGCTCCAACTTTTCAATGGGTTGGTATGCAATGCTTGCCAACGCATTTACATTAAAAAAATTTCGATTAGTTGCAGCGCTTCGCTCGGCAAATGAATTGGCAACTTCGGTAGAATTATTTCTTCTTATAAGGTATTCGAATAGAATAGGGTCATAAAATCGGTCAATTTCAATTCTGGCAATGTCACTTCTTATACCAAAGTTAAATCCTGTTTTGTCGTTGTGTTCATATTTATGAATTGCGTAAACTCCATTGCTCATTCGTCTAAAGGAAGGCAACAAGAAATTGTAACCACCAATAGAGTTGTCCTGGTATTGGGATTGAATGCCTAAACTCAAGTGGTGTTTTTTTGAAAAATAACGATCTAGCTTAAGATTAGACTCGAGTGTATGTAAGTTAAAGTCCAATTCTAAATCAGGATCAACTTCAGGTCTTGTTTGGCCCGCATAATGGGTGTGAAAAAGACTCCATTCTTGTCTACTGTTGTTTTGATAGCTTAATAGCAATTGAAGATCTTTGTTGTCCATTAGCCACTTCGATTCACTGATAATTTTGAAATGATTAACCCTTTGGTGGGGAAAATCTATATTTCTGCGATCACCATCATCTTGAACTCTTAACACTGATGGAACACCATGCGCACCCGGAAAAAATCCTGCTTTCAAAAAGTTATTGCTAAGGCTTAATGTTTGCTGAAAGTTTTCGCCTCTGTAGCCATATTGGGCCATAAAGTCACGCTCTTTTCCAGCGGTGTTTTTAAGCCGTCTATTTTCTACTGGCATTTTTACGGTTAAATAAACAATGGTATCTGTTGGCACATTATAATCTCCGTAATCACTTATGGTAGACCTAAATTTGAAAAAGTGTTTGTTTTTTTTGTAATTTAGGTTAATTGAGTTAGCAATTGTATGGTTAACACTTCTACCAAATGCTCGATACTCACCACTAAATCCTTCAATTTTTGGAGCGTTGTTGGTGTTTATTTTTACAACACCACCAATTGCATCGCTTCCAAATTCAATAGCTCCAACACTTTTAATTATTTCAATATCTTCAATAGAAAGTGCATCTATTTCCAAACCATGATCAGCTCCCCACTGTTGTCCTTCGTGTCTAGAACCGTTTTCAGCAACTACAATTCGATTAAAGCTAAGTCCTCGTATAATCGGTTTTGAGGCTCCAGCTCCAATTTCAATGGAATTTACTCCGGGCAATCTTTCTAAGGATTTAGCAAGTGATCCTGCAAAATTTTCTTTAATAAACTCATCATCAACCTTAGTAGATTGATAGGCTTTAGAGCTATTTTTTTCTTTAAGTAAAACTTCGGTTAGCAATTCTATATCTTGCTGTAGTTCGAAAACGTATTTGTGAGAACCACTTTCGCTTACCATCAGTATGGTGTCTATCGGTTTAAAACCTACATAAGAAATGTAAATTTTCTGATTTCCAGAAGCGGGTTTGCTAAAAAAGAATTTTCCATGTTCATTGCTTACGGCATTTCCCATTGAAGAATGTACGTGAGCTCCATACATAGGAAAGCCTTTGTCGTCGGTTACGAGACCTTCGACAGAAAGTTGGCAATAGATGCTATTCATAAATAGCAATGAAATGATAAAAGTGAATTTTCTGATCACTAAAATAAGCTTTAGCTAAACAATGATAAACGCTGAGTATTGGGTGCTACATCAATAAGTACTCAGATATACTAAGTATAAAGAATTTAGATGTCTAAATTTCAATCTGAGTTATACTAAAGTCGGGGGTGGCTTGTTGTAGTAATCTGATGGATAAACTTGGTGCGTAAAAATAGGTTGTTTAACGCATCCATATTGAAGGGTAAATTCTGTATTTTTTGATTCAGGAAGGTCAACGGTTGAAGGACCTACAAAGTATTGGGTGTCTTCTTTTTGCTGAAAAATGAAATTACATTCTTCACAGATCTCTTGTTTTTCAAGTTCATGGCTTTCAAATAGGTGCGAAAGACCATGAAAATCTATTACTCCTAGAAGTAATAAGCTCACAAAAAAAACGGATATGTATGCCTTTATTGAATTCACGATGCAAATATACAAAAAAGATAGGGCTTACTAATTTTTGGGAGGTTTTAGTATATTTTTAGGCTTTATTGACGCTCGTTGAATAAAAAACCAAAGCCAAGTCGTTTAAGCATTTTTTTTTCAAAATTCCAAAAAAATGAGAATTGACCAAATATGAAGCCAATGGCTACCAATAGAATTTGGTAAATGGGGAAAATAATTAAAATACGAAGTAGTATATAAATAAAACCACCCCAAATAAAATCTTCACTAAAATTATCTCTTTCAACAGAGAAGAAAGCCAGAACAGGCTTTCCGACCCAAACTGATGACGACCCCGTAATTGCAAATACCAAAAAAATAATTGCAAGTTGAAAGTTGTTTTGAACTCCCCACTTTTCTTTTAACTTATTCATGCCGCAAATTTACTCAATATTAACGGAGTTTTTGTTTATATTTTTCTTGAAAAAATAAAAAATAATGATAAAGGAGATAGTTAACTTCGTACCCATAATCGGTATCAAAATTATATTCAATTAGCATTGGATATAAATCTCTGCTATTTCTAATAGGGTCTGCAACTCTTGCATTGTATTCGGTGACCATCTGTTTGTTCATTCTTACAAGAAAGTCTTTAGTATAATAGCCAGGTGGTTTTTGAGTCTGCATCCAATTGTCAAAACCAAATTCTAGAATTATGATTTCATAATCTAGGGCATCGTTTTTAATGCTAATGGTGTCTCTAATGTCTCTTTCGTTAATTCGTTCAATGCTAATACTACCTTGTTTGTCAGCTTTACTTGCACACCCAATTAAATAGCTAGAGGCAATCAATAACAGAACGCCAAGCCGACAAAATTTAGTGTAAAATCTAGGAAAGAAGACCATAAGGAAAATCTATAGTTTGTTTTATGTTATTATATTTCAGTTAATTAAATCCGCCTATTGAAACAATAACTTTAATGCTTTATTTTGTTTTGTTACTACTCAATTTAACTAATTTGCTAGTACAATAGTAAATAAAATTTCAAATAAGAATCAGCAAAATCATGTTAAAGCTAAAAAAAATTACAATTTTAGAAAGTTATTTTACTCTTGTAAGAGTTAGCCCATCCCTAATAGGAAGCAACACTGTTTCCACTTGTGGGTGTTCATTTATCATCTTGTTGTAATCTATCAAAGCTTTTGTATCTATGTCTTTTGGGTCTAATTCTTCTACAACTTTACCGCTCCACAAAACATTGTCGGAAAGTATTAAGCCACCTTTTTTCATTTTAGGAAGTACTAAATGGAAGTAATTTTCGTAATTGTGTTTATCTGCATCAATAAAAACTAAGTCAAATTCTTCATTTAAGTTAGGAATAATATCCAAGGCATTTCCCGTGTGCTGAATAATCTGTTTTCCCCACGGTGAGCGGTCAAAGTACTTGCGCTGAAAGTCCGTTAATTCTTCATTTTTGTCGATGGTGATTAACTTTCCATCTTCACCTAATCCTTCTGCTAAACACAAAGCTGCGTAGCCTGTGTATGTGCCTATTTCTAAGACGCACTTAGGCTGAACTAATTTTGAAATCATACTGAGTAGTCTCCCTTGAAAGTGACCACTTAACATTCTTGGCTGCAAGATTTTTTGCCAAGTTTCCCGCGATAATTCTTGAAGAAGCTGAGGTTCTTTTGCTGAATGTTCTTCAACGTAGCTTTCAATTTCGTTGGGCAAAAAATTCATTAACTTAAGATTTTATTTACTAATTCTTGTTTTCCTTTTTCGTCTTCACCATAAAGCCATTGAAGCACATTGTCGTACCACATTTCGTCTTGCTCCTTTTCGGTGATAATTTTACGCTCTACCGCTAAATCTAAGATTTTACCTGGGTAAGAAGATTGTTTTGCGCTTTCCATTTCTCCTAACGGATAAGGATCGTCTAATCCTGTAAGAATTTGATTCGTCCCTTGATTATCGACTAACAATTTAAGCGAATTGGTATCATGCAAGAGCGTATCGAAAAATATATTTTTATGTCCAACCGATTTTCTTGGATGCACTTTTCCTTCAAATAAATCAGGTCTTCCGTCAAAACCTTGAATTCTTCTTCCCAAGTTTATTTGTGCCAATTGACCCCCGTGAGCAAAACATACCCGCATATTTGGATATTTATCAGGATAGCCATTCAAAGTTAAAAAATGATAGGCGTCTGCACATTGAGCTAACATCCAAATAAGGTGAAATCGCCACGAAGTATTTTCTAGTTTGATGAATTTTTCTCCATCATAGGGGTGAATTTCAACCGCTAAATTGTATTTGCTAGCCATTTCAAAAATAGGCTCGTTTTCTTCATCAAAAATACAACGCCATGTCCCGATGCTATCCATATAATGCGTTGGTAAACAAAGCAAACGCATACCTAATTCTTCTACGCAACGCTCAATTTCCCACAATGCACCGCGCACAAAACCGGGGTGAACTACAAATCCACAAGTAAATTTGCTTGGATTATCGGCTTGTACTCGCGCATTGAAATCATTCTGAAAACGCAGCGCTTTTTTCATTTCTTCAAATCGAAGACCATTTCCGTACAATTGGGAAAGATTCAAAACAACTGCGTGATCAATTTTGAAGCGCTCCATCCATTCTAATTTCTCATTCAAAAAGAAACTAGAATCTGTTACCGGTCGTTTCCATCCTTTTTGAAGCATATATTTTTGGTCGTCGTCTACCCAAAATATCTCATTATCCTTCATAAATTCAGGGATTTCTGAAGGATAGGGTAGAAGATGCGAATGTCCGTTAATGCGTAGTTTACGTGTCATTAGTATAAGTTGAATTTAAAATTCGTATAAACGTTTTCAAATTTAGTTAAACTTTGTCTTTTTATTGAATTGAAGTTGAGATTAAATTTTCATTGCCAACATTCAATTTGCATATTGGATGCAGATGTTCTTTGGTTCGGTAAAAAAACGAAGTGCTTCAAGGCCTCCTTCACGACCAACTCCACTTGCTTTTGTGCCGCCAAATGGAGTGCGTAAATCCCGATTTAACCATGTATTGAACCACACAATTCCTGTTTCAATCTGTTGACTCATGCGCATGCACCTATCCAAGTTTTGTGTCCAAATACTTGCGGAAAGTCCATACATAGTATCGTTTGCTAGGCGAATGGCTTCTGCTTCATCTTCAAAAGGCATGAGTGTGGCGATGGGACCAAAGATTTCTTCTTGGTTCCATACACATTGATTGCTTGTTACTTCGATTAAAGTAGGGGAGAGATAGTAGCCATTTTCGTAACCTTTAGGATGTAATTGCTCGCCTCCAACAAGGATTTTTGCTTCTTCATTATTCACTCGGTCGATGTATGATTTTACTTTTTCTAAATGTGGCTTCGAAACCAATGCACCTAGATTGGTATGTTTATCCAATGGATTGCCGACTTTTAGTTGGTTAATTTTTTCAATTAAATCTTCCTTAAATTGCGAATAAATGCTTTTTTGTACTAAAATCCGAGAGCCACAAAGGCAAATTTGTCCTTGGTTGGCGAAAGCTGCGCGAGCAACGGTTGAAAGTGCTTTTTCGTAGTTAGCATCATCAAAAACGATACTTGCATTTTTTCCGCCTAATTCCAAAGAAAGCTTTTTAAACATGGGTGCCGCTGTTGCTGCAATATGTTTTCCTGTAGCTGTTCCCCCTGTGAATGAAATCGCTTTAATTTCAGGATGGGCTACAATAGCTTGCCCTGCTTCTCCACCTAATCCGTGGACTATATTTAATACTCCTTTTGGTAAACCTGCTTCGATGCAAATTTTGCTTAACAGATAGGCAGTATAGGGAGTAACTTCACTTGGTTTAGCTACTACACAATTTCCTGCGGTCAATGCAGGGGCTATTTTCCATGAAAATAAATATAATGGTAAATTCCACGGTGAAATGCAACCTACTACTCCAAGCGGTTTGCGCAAAGTGAAATTCATGGTGTTAGTTCCTACTGTTTCGTGTGCTTCGCTTGCAAATTGGGTGATTGCTTTGGCAAAAAAACTAAAATTGCTCGATGCACGAGGTATATCTACACTTGAAGAAAGTGAGAGCGGTTTTCCGTTATCTTTGGTTTCTGCTAAGGCTAAATCTTCTAAATTATCGGAAATTAATTCAGCTATGCGAAGTAAAATTTTACTTCTGTATTCTAAGGTAGAATTAGCCCAAGCGGGAAATGCTTTTTGGGCAGCTTCAACTGCATTAGCTACATCTTTTTCACCACTTCGTGGAATATAGGAATAGACTTCTCCGTTGGAGGGATTGTAGTTATCTAAATACTCTCCCGATACAGGAGCGACCAATTCACCATTGATATAGTTATGTAGTTTCATTTTTTTTATTTCAAAAAGGGTTTTGACAGATGCTTTGTATTTTTACTAATATAGTGAGTTTGATTTATGCTAATTATTCATGCAATTTGTTACTTTAGTGGTCAGGCAGGTTGTTGTAAACCGCTGCTACCCGAAGTGCTTTTACACTCTTTTTAATGAATAATCTTGAACTAAAACTTCGGTTGGTATTTTTAAACTGCTGTTTAATTTTCGGATCATATCTAAAGTAAGTTTTCGTTTTTTATTCATTATTTCACTTACACGACTTTTAAATCCAATCATTTCAACCAAATCCTTTTGTTTCAGTCCCATTTGTTCCATCCTGAAGTTTATTGCAGATATTGGGTCAGGCATTTCAATTGGGAATTTTTCGCTCTCATAGTTATCAATTAAAATCGATAAAATTTCAAGTTCATCGCCTTCTTTCGTTCCTCGTTTTGCATCAAAAATTAATTCTAAACGCTCAAGCGCGTCTTTATAATCTACTTCGTTTCTTATAGGTTTTATTTCCATTTTAAATTTCGTTTGCATTAATTTTATCATATTCTGTGTGAGTTCCAATAAATCGAATCCAAGCAAGTTGATATTCAAAGTTAAATTTTACAATCAACCGATAGTCATTTCCCTTAATGTTGAATACAATTCGATTGTCTTTTAAAATACTCGCATTTGGATACTCAGCTTTTAGTTCGTTTATTGTTCTCCAATTTGATTTTTCAGTTTCACGATACCAAGTTTTCAGTTGTGATTCACAGTCACCGTGCTTTTCCCAAAAATCACGTAACGTTCCTCTCGAAAATATTTTCAATTTAATATGATTTGACGCAAATATAACAAAAAAGTTACCAATATGATAACTTTTTGTTTTTTTCAATATTATGGGAAACTATCATGTAATCCATCAAATCCTATTTTATTTAGATTTTCCTGTACATCTTCACATTAGTAATTTAATTAGCTCTTTTTTTGAAACCGATAGCGAATTCCCCAACTGCCAAAGAATAAGATGCTACTTTCATTAAAGCTATACATTGGTTGAGCTTCTATAACAAAACTAAAGTTTGGAGCTTTCTCGAACGGATAAATATATACACCAATAGGTGCAATTAGCGCATTAAAGTTAGGCACTGAAAATCCTGTACCCACATACAAGTTATAAATGTCGTCTTTTTTTAATGAGAAGTTTACAACGCCTTCAAATTCAGCATCTGAAACTTTAAACTCATTGTAAAATCTCAATTCAGTCCAAATTTTTTCACTGAATTCATAGCCAATTCCAATTTTAGAATGTGGGCTACCATCGTAATACGCAGCGGTAAGTTGAGCTTTTGAAGCTATTGTGAACAAAAAAGCACCTAAGAAAAAAAGTTGTGTTAGTCTATTCATGATGATGAAATTAAAAATTTGTTTCTTTTTAAATTTAATTGTTTCCATACTCTAAACTTTAGTAAACCTACAAAAAACTAAGATAAACTTATGAATAAATTTACCTAAGTTTTTACTTTTTCTTATACGCCACTGCTTTTATTTCAATTAGCAAGTGCGGATGTGGGAGCTGATGTACTGCAACCGTTGTTCGTGTTGGTCCTGTTTCGTAGTCGAAGAATTCAGCGTAAGTTTCGTTATAGCCTTTAAAATCATTCATATTGACCAAGAAAGAGGTAACATCCACCACATCTTTCAAGCTTGCCCCTTCCGCTTTTAGAATGTCATCTATATTTTGCAAAACGGCCGCTGTTTGTTTGCGAATGTCAAGATTGGTAGTTCCCATTTCATCTACTTCTACACCTTCAAAGGTGTTATCGGGTCTGCGTGAGCTTGTGCCCGATACATAGATAAAATCTCCTACACGCTTTACATGTGGGAATTTCCCGCGTGGTCTTGCTTTTCCTTCAACTAATTTTCCTTTCATATTTTATGATTTCAAATTTAATATTTATGATTTCAAAATTAATATTTCAAATTTCACTCTTCAAGCTTCTCCAAACTTCGACTGTCGCTCAGTGCAGGCAAGCTCGAAGCTAAAACAAAGCTGATTCTGTCCTGAACAAAGCTGAAGGGATATAAACTAAACAATTCTTATTTCTCACATCACCCTTCACTGTTCACATTTCAAATTTCTAATTTCAAATTTCTCATTTCTATGCTAAATCTTTTTTATTCTGTGTTGATTAATAACCACATAGACACATAGAACACAAAGAGATTATTTCAAATTTCTCACTTCTAACTTCAATATTCAATATTCAATATTCAATATTCAATATTCAATATTCAATATTCAATATTCGATATTCATTATTTTTCCACCTCAAAACTCACCTCCCCAAATTTTTCCAAACTTGCTTTTACAGTTGCGTTTTTTGGCATCCATTCGGCTGCTGTGGCGGCGCCCGCCATAACTACGTAACCTTCTTTGATGGTTAATCCTGCTTCGGTTGCCAATCGGCTAATTTCGACCACTGATTGATATGGATTCTCCAATATTGCCTTCGTATTACCCGACTGAACTACTTCTGAGTTAATTTTCAATTCAAGTTTTAAGTTATTTATATCTTCTTCTAAATCTTGCCAAGCCCCAACACAATATCCAATAGAAGAGCAATTGTCTGCAACCACATCTTCTAAACTAAACTTGAAATTTTCATACCTTGAGTCAATAATTTCAATGGCTACAGCGAAACTTTCTATGTATTCAGGAATTTCTTTGTAGCTGATTTGTTTGGTGATGTCTTTCTTCACCAAAAAAGCTACTTCGGGTTCGACACGAGGGTGAATGTATTTGCTAAAAGCCACTTCACCGTCGTCTTCAATGAACATATCGTCGGTTAAGATTCCCCAAATGAGATCGTTAACTCCCATTTGTTCCATTTTGGCTTTGCTTGTAAAACCAAGTTTGAATCCCGTAATTTTCTCTCCGCGTTCAATTCTTCGTTGAATGGAAGTCAGTTGGATTTTATATGCATCCGTTAAACTAAAAGGATTGTTCGTCGAAAATTGAGGGATAGGCTTTGCTTCTCGTGCTGCTTTATCTAATTGTTGCGCTATTTGTTGTAAGGTCATTGTTCTAAGTATTAAAGTAGGATTTCGTCTGCAAGAATTTTTTCAGTTCGTTCTTTCACCTTGTCTAACTTCTTCATCAAAGCTTCATTTTCATCGAAGGCATTTTCTCGTAACAATTGTAAAATTGCTTTATCTTGGGCTCTACCACGTTGCATAGCTTGATGATATGGAATGTGTTCTTCAAAAGTTACTAAGGAATATTTCGATGAATACTCACGTGGTAATTCCGTTTCAAATGCTACTTCTAGTTTTCTTTTGGCTAAGAAAAGCTTGCTTGCTGTGTGGGATTTCATTTCGTGGAAATTATCTAAAGCTAAGTCAGCAATAGCATCTGCATCAATTTTACGTTCTTTGCTGAAGGCTTCAATACTTTTTTGAAAGTCAAAATTTTCTCGGTGAAGAATTTCATCAAACACAACGACATCTTCAAAAGAAGCATTCATTCCTTGTCCGTAAAAAGGAACAATCGCATGTGCAGCATCACCCATGATTAAACTTTGGTGAATATGCCATGGCGAACATTTTACCGTACCTAGTGGAGCAGTTGGATTTTCAAAAAATTCTTTTTCTAAATCAGGCATCAAATCGAGGGCATCGGGATAATATTTTTCAAAATATTCCCTTACGATACTCGGGTTGGTAAGGTTGTTGAAATTGTAATCGCCACCTTCATAAGCTAAAAATAAAGTGACTGTAAAGCTCTTGTCTAAGTTAGGAAGTGCAATAATCATATTTTCCCCTCTAGGCCAAATGTGAAGCGCGCCTTTTTCTGTTGCAAAATCTCCAGCTTTGGTAGGAGGGAAGCTCAGTTCTTTGTAACCGTGCGTTAAGAAGTTTCGTGAATAACTAAAAAGAAAATCACGCTCGTTCATCATGGCTTTTCTTACTACCGAACCTGCGCCATCTGTCCCAATCAAGAAATCTGCTTCAATAGTAAGCTCATTTTGATTTTCGTTGTTGATGAAAACAGCTTTACTGCTTTTTAAATCTACTTTTTTACATTCAAAATTGAAGTGTAAACGAAGATTTTCGTGTTTTTCAGCTTCGTCTAAAAGAACAGCATTCAGTCCACTACGTGAAATAGAATTGATGTATTCTTCAGGACGACCGCTGTATTTTGAAAGTACGGTATTTCCTTCTTTATCATGCAACATTCGTCCGTGCATTGGGATGCATAAAGGAGTTACTTTGTCTTCTAACCCCACAAGTTTGATGCCTTTCATCCCACGATCAGAAAAAGCTAAGTTGATGGATCTTCCTGCTGAAAGTTGGTTTTTTCTCAAATCAGGTCGTTTTTCTACCAAATCGACTTGATAGCCCAATTGAGCTAAACGTAAACCGAGCATGGTGCCGCATAAGCCTGCACCGATAACTAATATATGTTCTTTTGCCATTAGCAAAGTGATTTTAAAATTTCAACAAATTTGTACACGTCTTCAAACGAATTATAGAGTGGAGCGGGAGCAACACGTATTACATCAGGCTCTCGCCAATCGGCAATAACACCTTTTTCAGTTAGCGCTGTGAACAAAGATTTATCCGCATTTTTTACTTGGATACTTAACTGACAACCACGTTCTTTAGGATTTCTTGGGGTAATGATATTGATTTTTTCGAGTTGAAGTTCATCCAAGAGAAACTCCAAATATCCCGTCAATAACACTGCTTTTTTACGAATGTTTTCAAAACCTGCTTGGTCAAAAACCGTCAAAGAGGCTCTGATTGCCGCCATCGATAATATAGGGGGATTGCTTAACTGCCAACCTTCCGCTCCGGGGATAGGGTCAAATTCCTTCCGCATGTTGAAGCGGGTATCCTTATTATGTCCCCACCAACCAACGAAACGTTTCAATTCTTTGTTGTGTGCGTGCCTTTCATGAACAAAGCATCCGCCCAAACTTCCGGGACCTGAATTAAGGTATTTGTATGTACACCAAACTGCAAAATCGGCTCCGACTTCATGAAGATTGGGTTGAATATTTCCAGCGCCATGTGCTAAATCGAATCCAACAACAATATCATTGCGATGTCCAAGTTCCGTTATTTTTTTCATGTCATAGAACTGACCAGAGTAATAATTGGTGTTTCCAATCATAAAGAGTGCAATTTCATCACGATTATCTTCCACAATTTGCTCAAGATCTTCAAAGCGACAAAGGTTTTCGCCTTCTCGAGGCTTCCATAAAATCAATCCATCTTTTGGGTCGATGTTATGAAATTTGAGTTGCGATTCTACTGCGTATTTGTCTGATGGAAAAGCATCTGCTTCAATCACTATTTTGTAACGAGTGGGTGTGGGTTGATAAAACGAAACCATCATCAGGTGAAGGTTTGTTGTAAGGGTATTCATAACCACAACTTCCGAAGGTTTTGCGCCAACAATTTTTGCCATGGATTCACTGAGAAATTCATGGTAAGGCATCCACGGTTTTTTTGCTTCGGTATGACCTTCAACTCCTAATTTTGCCCAATCATCTAATTCTTGTTGAAGGTAGTTTTGGGTTAATTTGGGTTGCAAGCCAAGTGAGTTTCCACATAAGTAAACATGCGGTTCTCCGTTTTTTTTCAGTGGGATATGAAATTCATCTCTAAACTTTTTCAACGGATCATTTTGATCCATTTGCTGAGCGAATTCCAATGAATTTTTATAAGTTATTTTTTCTTGTGTAAGCATGTTATTTAAATTTATCTTTTTTTAGTACACGACAAAAAAATAAAAACACTTAAATTCCTTGATTTTTGCCCCGCCCCTAAAGCGAGAAATCAAGGAAAATCAGGCTCCCTTTAGGGTTGGGGCAGAACTGATTTGATGAGTTTCAATTTTTGTCGTGTACTATGGTATCTTTTAATAAAAGAAATTTATCAATCGCTTTCCCCATTGAATTATTCACAAGAAAATGAATTTTTATTTCCTAATTTTAAAGAAATTTCAACAACGGAAGCAATTATATTTCTTTTTTGTAAATATACGTTAAAGCGATATGTAACACAATACTTAGTGACCAAAAAAAAGCCCCGTTTGGTAAACGAGGCTTTTGATTATAATTATCGAATTGGTTGATTCAAAATCAAATCGATATATTTATTAATGTTGTCTTTTAAATCTCTTCGGTGAGTGATGAAATCTAAGAAACCGTGTTCAAGTAAAAACTCTGAAGACTGAAAACCGTCGGGTAAATCTTTACCGGTAGTGTCTTTTACTACTCTTGGACCTGCGAACCCAATCAAAGCACCCGGTTCAGCAATGTTGATGTCTCCTAACATCGCAAAAGAAGCTGTTGTTCCACCCGTTGTAGGATCTGTACAAAGTGAAATGTATGGAATTTTCTTTTCTGCTAATTGATTCAATTTAGCTGAAGTTTTAGCTAATTGCATTAACGAAAGCGCAGCTTCCATCATCCTTGCGCCACCTGATTTAGAAATAATTACCAAAGGAATATTATGTTTCATTGAATAATCCGCTGCACGAGCAATTTTTTCGCCAACAACGGCACCCATCGACCCACCAATAAATGAAAAGTCCATAGCCGCAACGACCAAGTCTTTTCCTTTAGATTTTCCGACAGCTGTACGAATGGCGTCATTTAAGTTGGTCTTTTTTTGAACTTGCTCTAAACGTTCTTTGTATTTTTTTGTGTCTTCAAACTTTAAGGGATCTTTCGATTTTAAGTTTGCATCAAGTTCCTTGAACTTATTATCATCAAATAAAATTTCAAAATATTCTTTGCTACCAATTCTTACGTGGTAGTCGTCTTCTGGACTAACGTAGAAGTTTTTTGCAAGTTGTTCAGATTCGACAATCTTACCAGTTGGAGATTTATACCATAAACCTTTAGGGGTATCTTTTTTTTCTTCTGTAGTGGTAACAATTCCTTTTTTCTTTCGTTTGAACCAAGCCATATTTTCCAAATTTACCAAAATTAAAGGGTGTTAATATTATTAAGGTCTTCGAATGCTTTTTTCAATCGTTCTACAAAGGTTTTTTCTCCTTCTCTTAACCAAACTCTTGGGTCGTAATGTTTTTTGTTTGGAACATCATCCCCTTCTGGATTCCCAATTTGAGTCGCTAGGTAATCGGATTTTCCTTGCATGTAATCTCTAATACCTTCAGTAAAAGCAAATTGAAGATCGGTGTCGATATTCATTTTAATTACCCCATAGCCTATAGACTCTCTAATTTCTTCTAAAGTTGAACCACTTCCTCCATGGAAAACAAAATCGATGTGGTTATGTTCAACTCCGTACTTTTTAGAAACATATTCTTGTGAATCTTTCAAAATAGTTGGAGTAAGCTTTACGTTTCCGGGTTTATAAACTCCGTGAACATTTCCAAAAGCTGCCGCAATGGTAAATTGATCGCTTACTTTGCTTAATTCCTCGTAGGCGTATGCTACTTCTTCGGGTTGTGTGTATAATTTAGATACATCAACATCCGAATTATCTACACCGTCTTCTTCTCCACCTGTAACGCCAAGTTCTATTTCTAAGGTCATACCCATTTTAGCCATACGTTCTAAATATTGCTTGCAAATTTCAATATTTTCTTCGATGGGCTCTTCAGATAAATCAATCATGTGCGAGCTATATAATGGCTTTCCTGTCTCTTTGAAATATTTTTCGCTAGCGTCTAATAATCCGTCTATCCAAGGGAGTAATTTTTTTGCGCAATGGTCAGTATGCAAAATAACAGTAGCGCCATAAGCTTCTGCTAACTCATGTACATGTTTAGCACCAGCAATAGCACCAGCAATAGCAGCTTTTTGCCCTTCATTAGATAATCCTTTTCCTGCATTAAATTGTGCTCCACCATTCGAAAACTGAATAATAACTGGAGAATTTAGTGTTGCAGCCGTTTCAAGCACCGCGTTAATTGCATTACTACCAATGACATTCACAGCTGGTAAAGCATAGTTGTTTGCTTTTGCGTGGTTGAAAATTGCTTGAACTTCTTTTCCGGTGGCTACACCTGGCTTAATATTATGACTCATATTCGATAATTTTTCAAATTTAAATAAGTTTCAAAAGTAGTAAAAATTTGGCTTTTAGGTGTAATGCTAAAGACTTTTATATGAAGTAAAGGAGTAGTCGTGTTTTAATTTTTGCTAAAAAGGATAGTTAATACCAAAATTATATACAACGTTGGCAAAATTATAATTTTTGAACCATTGCCCACCTTCGGGAGTTGGTTCATAAGTTTTGAATCCTAAATCAAAACGAATGACAAAAAAGCTTAAGTCATAACGTAGTCCAAATCCTGAGGCTACCGACAAATCTCTTAAATCTGAAAGTGATGTAAAACGAGCATCCTCATCTACTACGCTGTCAAACACATTCCAAATGTTTCCTGCATCTATAAATATAGCTGAATTAAATGAACCAAACAGATTGAAACGGTATTCTGCATTGAAGGCTAGTTTGAAGTTTGCTTCATTAAAATCATTAGTTCCTCCCGTTCGTCCTGGACCTAAGTCATAAGGTTGCCATCCGCGGTTATCATTAGGTCCTCCAGCAAAAAAACTTCGTATAAAAGGAATCGAATTGGCATTTCCGTAAGGTATAGCTATACCTCCATAAGCACGGGTAGCTATAACATTTTTTCTACCTAAATCGAATCGCTTAATGAAATTCATTTCTGATTTTACGTATTGCGAAAATTGTACCCCAAATAAATCATAATTACCATTGTTGTTTTGCTCTAAGCCAATTCCATTTGCCAAAAGTGAAAGTACATTTCCTGCAAACTCTAATCGCGCTCTGATTTGGTAAAAATTCTCATCTTCTAGGTTCCTACGTGTTGAATAGTCCATCGTAAAATTTGTAGAAAGAATAAGGTTGTTTTCTGAGAGTCTGTTTCTTCTTTCAATGATTGATGAGGCAAGTCGATTTTCTTCGGGGGTTAAGTCGACTTCATTTTGATTAATTAACCGAATAAACGCATCTGTTCCCTGCGGAATTCTTAGGTTAAGCTCTCCACCTGGTCTAGTTTCGAATAGTTCAGAGGGTAATTCTTCGCTGTAGTTTTGTGCAAGTAAATTTAGCTCACGAAAAGAGTTTCTAAATACATTGAAGTAATTCTCAACATTTAGATTATTAACAAACTGAATGTTTACCAAGTCAAATTGATTAAAAATCTGTCTTTTAGGTTTCCAGCGATAACTAAATGAACTGGTAAAATTTCTCCTATCCAAACCTATATTTTGTTGAGAACTAAACCCTAAATTTAAACTTGTGAAAGGAGACATTTCATTAGTTATAAAGCTATCTGTAGAAAACGGAAATGCTATTTTAGGCCAACTTAGTCGTGCATTTGCCCCGATTTCAGAAATGTTTAAAAATCGTGAACTTGCACTTGCCGCATCCTTGGATGAACCAATGATTCCCAATCCTGAAATTTCTAGAATTTCAGCTCCCTTAAAAACATTTCGAACCATTAATGAAGTATTGAATCCAAAACCAATATCCATAATATTACTTTGAGAAATGTCGGTACTTATGCTATATCCAAAACGCTCTCTTGGGCTCAAAAATACATTAGCAATTAGGTCTTCACCTTTCGGGTCTCTTGGGTCTTGTACATACCTAATGTCGGGATATTTAAAAACACGCATTTCAGAAAAACGATCATAGGTTTTTATGCGGTCAATATTTCTAAATTTATGTTCAGGTTCTATAAATATATTGTTGGTTATTATGCTAGGTCTAAAATTCATTTTATCTGAATAGTAGAATACATAGCCTTTGTAATGAATACTATCGGTAAGTTGTTCTCTGTCAATTTCAAACTTGTAGTTGGTAAATATATTTACTTCACTAACTCGATGAGTTTTGTAGGGTTCAATTGCAATAGTGTCCCGATCTCTACTTCTTACAACACGTTCGCCGATACTCATTTTTACATTTACTCTTTGATTGGTTCGTATGGTGTCTGCTTCAAAATTTATGGTACTTCTGTCGAAGTAAAAAACACCATTATTTCTAAACAGTTGATCTAACCGGTTACGTTCGTTGTCAAAATCTTGTGTATTGTAACGTTTTCCTTGAGTTAAAAAACTTTCATTTTTATGCAATCTGAATAGTGAATCTAGTTGTGGAGATGCAATTTCAACTTGAATTGAGTCCAAGTAATAAGGCGTTCCTTTTTTAATGTGATAGGTTATTTTTGCGCGCTTTGTTTGCTCGTTTCTTTTGGTGGTAGCTTCTACACTTGTATTGAACCAACCTTGGTTCCAATAATAGGATTTTAAACGGTTTAAGCTTTCTTTTGTTTTTCGTTCATCAACTATCGATGGGGCTTCTCCCATCTTTTTAAGTTGATTTTGACTACCAATGTACGTGTTTCTTATTTTACTTAATTGTTTTTTTGAAAAAACACTGACCCAACGTTTACTGCGTTTTGGTTTTTTGTACAGCCATTGGTCGAAGCTTGCGTCGGGTTCTTTTTTTGCAAGGTTATAAAGGTGTAATTTTAAAGGAGTACCAAGTATTTTTGTATTAGTTTCTTGTCTTATCAGGGTTTGATAAGGGCGAATACTTACTTCATTTCCATCTTCTAATACCTTGACTTCCTCTAATAAAAAATCGTCCTCACCTAGATTTTTTAGTACATTGCATGAGGTCAGAAAAATTCCAACAAAAATAATTAGAACAAATTTTGCGAAAACTCGTTTCAACATCTACCTTTGACTCAACTAAATTATTACTTATGCTCAGCAAAAATCGTATAAAATTCCTGAATAGCCTACAAAAGAAAAAGTTTAGACTTCAAAATCGATTATTTATAGCAGAGGGTATAAAAGTAATTAAAGAATTTTTAAAAAGTGATTACGTTCTAGAAACCTTGTACACTACCACCGATGTATTTATTTTACCCGCTGAAAAAGTACAGTTTATAAGTGCTGAGGAGCTAAGAAAAATAAGTTTACTTACTACACCTCAAGTTGCTTTAGCGGTTTTTAAAATGCCTGCTGAAACATCTACCGTCAATGATAAATTTTCAATTGCCTTGGATGGAGTAAGAGATCCGGGTAATTTAGGTACGATAATCCGTTTATGTGATTGGTTTGGTATAAAAAATTTGGTTTGCTCTACCGATACGGTAGATTGCTACAATCCTAAGGTTGTTCAAGCCACCATGGGTTCATTGTCCAGAGTTAATATAAGTTATGTAGATTTGCCAACTTTTTTGGCTTCCTGTAAACATCCAATTTATGGTGCCTTTATGGATGGACATTCTGTTTACGAAAAAGGGTTTTCATCCTCTAAAGGAATTTTGGTTTTAGGAAATGAAGCTAATGGAATTTCAGTTGAAGTTGAAAAGTATGTAACACAACGAACCTCAATTCCTCAATTTGGTAAAACAAAAGAAACTGAAAGCCTTAATGTTGCAACAGCTTCTGCAATTTTTTTAAGTGAATACAGAAGGGAATATAATACCGATTAAAATATAAATCCACTTTATGCGCTAGAATATCTATTGTAAAAAAATAGCTTGTCAACATCAAACTCTTCGTTGGCTTTTGAGGAATGATAATAGGGCGAACGATGCAGACTCATCAAAAATTTTGATTATACTGAGCATTTATTACTTAATTTATTTTATGATTTTATTGATGTAATTAAGACTATGCTTGATTCTTTCTAATTCACATCAAGAATTAAAATATCACTTTCTTTTCCGGTAATGTCAACGAATAACTGGTATAAATTTATTTTGATTAGGTTTGAAGTGATTTTTTTTAAAAAAAAACTGCAACATTAATAATTTAGTGTTGCAGTCTTAAAAAAATTAAAGTTTATTACTTATCGTAGATTTTGTTGTACAAGTTCATGTATTTTGATTTAATCTCTCTACGTTTCATTTTCATAGTAGGCGTAAGGTGCCCCTCTTCGATAGACCATACGTCTGGTGTTAATTCAAATTTTTTGATTTTTTCCCAATTACCAAAACGTTCGTTGTAGAAGTTTACTTCTTCTTGTATTCTATCAATGAGTGGTTGTGCGTTAGACATTTCGGCAGGGCTGTTGCCAATGTTAATTGCTTTACGTTTTGCCCATTCTTCCACAAATTCAAAGTTTGGTTGAATTAATGCAGCTGGCATTTTTTCTCCATCGCCAATTACCATAATTTGCTCGATAAAACGAGATTGCTTCATAATATTTTCTATTACTTGGGGTGCGATGTATTTACCTCCGGAAGTTTTGAACATTTCTTTTTTACGGTCTGTAATTTTTAAGAAGCCTTCGCTGTCAATTTCTCCGATATCTCCAGTATGAAAATAGCCATTATTAAGGACTTCTGCTGTTTTTTCTGGGTCTTTGTAATACCCTAACATTACTTGAGGTCCTTTTACTAATATTTCGCCGTCTTCAGCTATTTTAACTTCTGTATCTGGAATTGGTTTTCCAACAGTACCGATTTTAAAGCCACCGTTTCGTTCGTCATTAACGGCTACAACAGGTGAGGTTTCAGTAAGTCCATAACCTTCCATCACCTTAATGTCTGCCGCATTAAATACGCGTGCTAATCTAGATTGTAATGCAGCACTTCCTGATGCAATTACTTTTAAGTTACCTCCTAATGCTTCTTGCCATTTACTAAAAATAAGTTTACGTGCAATTTTTAGTTTGAATTCATACCAACCTCCATTGGCTTGGTAAGGTTCGTATTCTAAGCCTAAATCTACTGCCCAAAAGAAAAGTGATTTTTTTATGCCGGTCAAGTCAGTACCTTTAGCAATAATTTTATCATATACTTTTTCTAGCAACCTCGGAACAGCCGACATTACGTCTGGTTTAACTTCTTTTAAGTTATCGCTAATTTTCTCAATGGACTCTGCGAAGTAAACGCTTACTCCGTTGTATTGGTACATGTATTGAAGCATTCGCTCATAAATATGGCAAACAGGCAGAAAACTTAATGCAATAGCTTGGCCAGCCTCTAAAGGAAGTCTTGTAGAGCTATTGATGGCGTTAGAAACAATATTTTTATGCGAAAGCATAACTCCTTTTGGTCTTCCTGTAGTTCCAGAAGTATAGATAAGGGTTGCCAAATCATTTTCTGAAACTGCATCCATTCTGGCTTTTACTTCATCTTGATTACTATTATCAGAACCTAACTCAAGTACTTCAAACCAATGTTTTGCTCCTTCAATTTTATCGAAGGTAAATACATCTTTAAGGCTTGGTACTTGATCTTTAATTCGCATTACCTTGTCATAGACTTCTTTGTCGGATACAAAGCAATATTTAGACTCGCTATGATTTAGTACATATTGGTAATCTTCTTCGGAAATGGTTGGGTAAATAGGTACATCTTGCGCTCCAAGTTGCATCACACCAATATCTACAATATTCCATTCAGATCTATTATTGGTAGAAATAATAGCGACTTTATCGTTTGAGTCTACACCTAATCGAAGTAAACCTCTACTTATTTTGTTGGCTTTATCAACGTAATGTTGAGAACTGGTTGGTACCCAAGTTCCGCTGTACTTTGTTACTAAAGCTTCTTTAAGATTAAATTTTTCTAGTTGGTAGTATGGAAAATCGAATAAACGTTTTACTTCTATCATGTTTTGAGAATTTAGTAATGCAAAATATAATTTTTTTTCTATATTAGGAAATTTGCCGCAAAGAATATTGAATATTTTGTCCTAATAAACAAAATAAACGAGGATAATTGTTGAAATTTACAAAAACATTCTGGTTTTTTTCTGATAGTTTTTGTAATCACTAAATTTTAAGGTCAGTAAAGTTTCTTCGTACCTAGCTTTGATGTAAGCAAATCCTATGAATACGAAACTAACTATAATGGTAATTACACCACCAGATGAAATTCCACTTCCTAGAAAAAACAGAAAAATACCGAGGTAAATAGGATGTCTAGAAAGCTTAAAAACCCCATTGGTTAATAATTTTTGTCCTTTTTTTGGAGAAGGAAATGGAGACAGAAACACCTTGAATTGGATAATTGCTACTAAAATTAAGACTAGACCTGTTGCTTTAAGCAAAATACCCATCCAAAAAAGGAAATGTGGTAACTCTATGATAAGAAAGTTTTTACTTGAGAAGTAAGCCAAAAATATAAGTAATTGTATACTTATGAAATACCAATCTTTTCGACTTTTCGCCATCCTATTTTTTGTTAGTATTTTCTTTTGAAACTTACGCAATAAAACGCTTTGTAACTGAATATCCTTATTGATTTTGACTTTATGTTTATAACCGAACGTAGGTTAGTAGAAAAACCATAGTGCTTGCCAATAATTTTTTGAATTAAACTTAAAAGAATCTTGCTAAAACGATAGGCAATAAGCTTTTTTTATTCTTCTTCTAACTGAACGCTGTAATTAGTAAGCTCTTGGTTAACTTGTGTAAACACATCATCTAAATCGATAGGGAATAAGGCACCTAAGTCGTTAAACTCAACATTAATTGTGGTTTCACTTTTAATGAGGCCAATTTGATTTGCAAAATAATTTGTACTAACTACAACTTCTTGGTTGTCTAAAATTCCTACTGTAATCGGAATAGGAAGTGGAGGTACAATAGCTGATGCAGTTACGCCAATTTTTACTATAACTGATGAACTTAGAACATCTTCGTAGGTTACTCCGTTAACTTCTAATGTTTCTAATGTTCCAAGACTTTTAGATTGTATTTGAATCGTTGCACTAATGGTAATGTTATTGAATTCTGGTAAGGTTATTCCTTCATCCAAATTAAATAATACACTTCCAGAAATTGCGTTTTCATCATATAAAACAAGATCCTCAAAATCAATTCCAAAATCTGGTAAGTTACCCTCTTCTTCTAAGTCGAAGTTAAAATTTCCTGTCAAAAGTAATCTACCATTTTCTTTATAAACCAAACCTGAGGATAATATGCTTGTAATTGAAAAGTTTGCATTATCAGCAGTTGAAATGAGTTGGTATTTCGGTGTATTGTTTACTAAGGTTTCATCCTCCACATTAAGGGTTTCATTGGTTGCTGATGTTCCAGTTTCATCTTCTGTGGTATTTGCATAATTCCATTCGTTACCCATTACAAGCGGGAAGTAATTCGAAGGAGTCTCAATAGGTGTTGGGTCTGGATTGGGGTTAGGAGTTTCTGTTTCTGTAGAAGCATCATCATCTGAAGAACAACCAATAATAAGCAGTAAACCAAGTATAAATGTAATCTTTTTCATTAGCTTGTAAGTATTTTTGTTAATAGAAAACACACAGCTTTTTGTTGCTTATTGCAACTTGAGTTGTGCTTGCTTTTGTAAATTTTAACAAATGTAATAATAATATTTAATTTAAGTTAAAATTTAACGAGCCATGACAACGTAAACGACAAAAAAAATGTCCTCAAAATTCTTTGATTTTTACCTAAATTGTCAAGCCTGCTAAATACGCTTTGCGTAATGCGTTGCATTCTTTATGATGTTGAAGGGGGAATTCAATGAAAACCAAGCTCCTTTTTGTCTCTTGAAATACAACGTAAATTTATACAGATTAGGGATGGGCTAACTTGGGGAATATCCATTTTTGTAGCGTACCTAAACACTGGGATTTTAGGTGTTTTTTTTAGTTCAACTACGTCTTTATGTTTTTTTGGAAGATTTCTTTAAAAATTTTTTACTACAATAATTTTTGAGGTAAACAAACTATGATAACGAAACTCATTTTTGGAGCTATAAGTTTTTGATAATCAATGGTCTTTTTTTAAGGTGAATGACTTTATTAAAGGCCTAATGGCATAAAGATTTCAGCCTTTTGGAATTTGTCGTTAATTTGACCCGGGGTAAAATTAAAGTTACATTCTTTAATAATTTCTTCCGCTACTTTTTCGAAGCCTAAATAATCGCTATTTATTGCTTTGATGTGCGTCGGTTTTCCATTTTCATCGATAACCATCCTAAGTACGTAATTGTAATTTTTCCCTTCGATCATTTTGTCGGCGATTTCTTCTATTTTAGCCATATAGCAATAATAGGTTGCTTGAGAAGGTTCCTCTGCTACCGCTGGTATTTCTAGACTTTCACGAGATGCTACAATTTCTTTGCTCTTTTCAGGCTCGAAATCTGAAGTTTTTAAGGGGAGGTGCGCTATTTTTACGGCAGACTTTATTTCGTAATGGTCGTAGTTATGGGTTACGGTTCTTAAGGGAATAGCACCTTCGTTTTCGTTGAGTAATTGCTCCCAAGCTCCAAAATGATGACCTTTAAATGATGCTGGGTCGATTGCAATTGATGGAGCGTAAAAATTTAAATGTTCTTCGCCTCCTATCACCGAAGTTGATTTGTAAGTGCTAAAATTTAGAATACTGTCTTTGCCTTCGTGGTGTTCTGTATATAAACTGGTTTTGTATTTATCATCATGTGGTAAGTAATAAATGTAGTACTCTCGATCCTCTGTTGAATAAAACATTTTTTTGCTTTCGGCAGTGTAGGTGTAAAATTCAATTAATTTACCTTGGTAGTAACGCTCTGATTTATAGTGACCGTTCATTATGGTATACACTACCGAATCGGTTGGCATATCTATAACTAAGTCTTTTTGAAGTACATTTTTGTCTTTTGCCGCATACGTAAATTCATAGATAATTTTACCGCTGAAAGATTGGGCTAGTAGCGAATTATATATGATTCCCATAGCTGATAGTGCTAAAAACAATACGATTTTATTTAAGTTCATGTGTCAAATTTTTAGGTTAAAATACACCAGAATAATTTTTAATAATGTTAAAATATACGACAAAAATAGACATTCGTCAAATCAGTTCTCCTCTTTGCTATGTTATAAATTATGTCGACGTTTTAAACCGCTGTTGTCGTGTCGTGCTTTTTTTCTATTTAGTTCCCCAATCAGTTTTGGTAAGTAGTAATAATTTAGTCCGATATGGAAAGCTTGAAAATATACTACAATGATAAAAACTAATGGAAGTAGCAAGTCTTGTTTTAGTAAATATACTGGATAGAATAAGAGTGAAATTCCGAGTTCGATAAAAATCTTATTCTTTATTTTTTTCTTGATTTTAATGAGTTCGATAGAGTCTTCAATCTCTTTCAAGTAACTTGAAACTCTATATTGATACCACCAAGATTCGTACAATTCAAAGATGATTATGAAAGCTGTTGTTGAAATTAAAAACTCTTTTGTTTTTAAAACAATAATAATGTAAGCAGCCATAATCGCAAATCTTCCTATTGCTGGCAGAATGTCTGTTTTTATCCAAACCTTTTCTCTAGTACTTGCAAAAGCTGTTTGATTCCACCACCCCTCAATTCTACTTGTATCAAAGTCAGTAGATGCCAATTCATTAAAAAGTCGTTTAGAGTGGTCATATTTTCTGTTGTGATGAAGTCCACGTCCAAGTTCATATTTCACTTCATTAATGTCAATACAATTTGTCAATTTGCTTTCTATTGGTAAAAATCCTTTTTTGTATAAATAGAAAACTGATGAATACTTTTCTCTTTCGTTTAGTGATTTTGCAAGTCTATGGATAATTTTGGTTACTATTTCAAAATCAGAGTCGACCGTTTTCAAGTTTTCCAAAATACTGTTCTGCCGAGTTTCCCAATAGTTCGTCACTTGGATATTAGTCGTCAAGTCATTTAATTCAGTCCATATTTTATTTATTCTGTTCATTGTCTTTTGCATGCACACTAACTACGAAATAAGCTTTTTACTATAGTTAACTAGTAAAACAAAAAGCAAGCCATAAAAGTAATTATGTGATTTAATGTTAAACTTAATTTTTTTTGAAGTATTAGGAGTTGATTTTTTTGGTAGCTATTCATAAAGTTTTATTTTTGAATTCTTAAAAAAAACAAAACACTAATTCAAACTTGAGTTATTCCTTGGAAGATAAATTTGCGTTAAGGATTGAAATGGAAATCCCGCAGACCTTAGCAATTAGGTTTGTAGGGATTATAAAAGCGACCATAGAAGCTTTTATAAACCACAAAACCTTGTGCAAAGGTCGAGGAATTGAAATGTAAAGCCTGTTAAAACGCCCAAAAATGCCTATGAAAAAAGTAGTAATCCAATACATGTTTTTGCTCAGTCTATTTTTTTGCCTCCCTGGTATTGCCCAATCTTTTTCTGCAAGCAAAATAGCACCTGATTTAATGGAGGATGCTAATGCTGTCTTGCGTTTAGAGGAGACTAACGTTGAGCTAAGTGACATTGATAAAATGAAGGTTTCCTCTCGGACTGTAATAACTGTACTTAATAGGCAAGGCGATAGGTATAGGAATATAAGAGTTTACTACCGAAAAACGGCGAAAGTAAAATCTATAAAAGCAACGGTTTACGATGCAAAAGGGAATGAAATTAAGCGATTTAAAAAGAAGGATTTTAGTGATTTGAGCGCTGTTAGCGGAGGGACGCTTTACTCTGATGTTCGTTATTTAAGTTTAAATTATACCCCTATTTCGTATCCTTACACGATGGAGTTTGAGTACGAGTTAGTAAACGAATCGACTGGCTTTGTCCCTAATTGGACTCCTGTATCAGGACCTTATCTATCGCTTGAAAAATCGGTTTTTACGGTAGGACAAGAAAAAGATTTAGGCCTAAAATACAAGCTTTTTAATTTTGAAGATTATCCTAACGTGAGTTTAAAAAAATCGGGAAATCTTCATGTATTTACAGCGGAAAATTTGCCTGCCTATAGGTATGAAGCTTACCAGCCATCCCTAGAGGAATTTTTGCCTTTTGCTTATGTTGGTCTTGAAAAATTTAATTTGCATGGCGTAAAAGCTGAAGTTCGAAATTGGGAAGATTTTGGAAACTGGATGTACGCAAACTTAATTAAAGATAGAAATCAAGTTTCTGAAAAAACACGTATGGAAGTTCTCGCTTTAGTAGAAGGAGTAGATGATCCTATCGAACGTGCAAAAATTGTATACAAATATGTACAAGACAATATGCGATATATAGATGTTGTAATTGGTATTGGAGGTTGGGAACCGATAGACGCAATAGATGTAGATCGTGTAAAGTATGGCGATTGTAAAGGACTGACAAATTATACACATGCACTGCTAAAGTTAGTCGGGGTAGAGTCCTATTGGACGGTGCTATGGAGTGATGAAATTAAAACGGATTTGTACGAAGATTTTGCGTCGATACAGGGCAATCATATGATTTTAAATATTCCTCAGGAAGGAGGGGAGGACATTTGGTTAGAATGTACTAGTTCATACCTGCCTTTTGGGTATGTGACTCCTTCAAACGGCGACAGAAATGTACTTGTAATTAAAGAAAGTGGTAGCGGAATAAAAAAGTCAACATCGAACGCGGACGACAATAACCTCCAATTAAATACTAATTTACTTCGGATAGATGAAAACGGAAATTTGCAAGCCGATGTTCAAAAAAAATCTTACGGTTATCAGTTTAGTGACCGCTATTATTTTGAAATTTTATCTCGAGATGATGCAAAGAAAAGATACTTAAATTCGTGGTCTGATGTTCCTAAGTTAAGCGTAAATTCATTTGATTTTACTAAAGACGAAGCTAATTTTGTTTTCTACGAAAACATTTCCGTTAACTCGGAGGGTTTTGCAAAAAAAATGGGTAATCGAATGATGTTTTCAATTAATCCTTTTAATGCAAGTGTTGGTGCGGCTAAGAAATATAAAACCCGAACAACACCTTTTAAAATATCACGAGGATATAAAGATGAAGATGTATATATAATTGAACTTCCAAATGGTTATAAAGTAGAAGCTTTACCTGAAAATACGGAATTGGTAACTGATTTTGGACAATTTTCGTTGCACTTTGAAGTTGAAGAAAATAAGCTTAAAGTAAATCGTGTATTTCAGCTAAATTCTGGCTATTACACCAAAGATAGTTATGAGGATTTTCGATTATTTATGCTAGAAACCGCAAGATTAGATGGGGCTAAAGCAGTAATTAGTAAAGGATAGCCGATTATTTATTGAATACGTTTTTATTGAATGATTTTAGTACTATTATAGTTATAAAACATAAATATTTTACGAACAATGAATAATTTCGATAGCGACTTTAAGTGTAGCGTCTAAAAATATACTCTGTCGAGTTGGCGATTATTTTTTGAGTTTGCGATTTGGAAAATAGATTAGTTTTAATTTAAAGTAAGTAAAACACAACTACTGATAAACAACATGATTAAATTGATATTACACAATACTTAATATTTTACCCTATGAAGAAAAAACCATTTTTATTTTTGATTGTTCTCTTTCTTTCAATGTTTCAACTTTTTTCACAATCGAAGGAGTTTTCAAAAGTTACGAAAGAAGAACTAGCAGCCACTCAACATCATTTAGATTCAACAGCAAGTGCTTCTGTTATTTTTAGCTTTGGAAGAATTTCATTTAAGTACGACAACGGTTGGATGTATGTGTATGAAGTTGAAAAACGAATTAAAATATACGACAAAGAAGGTTACGATGAAGCTACCGTTAAAATACCTTACTATGTCGGAAGTAATAATAGTTCCACTGAAAGTGTTTCTAAAATTAAAGCAATTACGTACAACTTAGAAGGGAATAAAATTGCGACCACAAAGATTAAAAAATCGGATGTATATGATGAAGAAGTAAATGATTTTTATAAGTTGAAAGGATTTACATTACCCGAAATTAAAGACGGTACAATTATCGAATATTCCTACCAAATTACCTCTCCATTTATTACATCATTTCCTCAATGGTTTTTTCAGGAAAGTATACCTGTAGATTATTCGTTATTTATTACTGAAATTCCAGAGTTTTTTGCTTACCGACAGTACGCTACAGGCTTTCATGAAATAGCACAACAATCCCAAGAAAAAAATGTCACTTTTTCTTTTCGTTATGACGTTGCAGGGAGCTCAGGTCCAAATTATGTGGAAGCACCAAGAACTGAGATGGGAAGCGTAAATGCAAGAGTAAATTACATTTACTTAGAAGCAGAGGATTTGCCAAAGGTTGAACCAGAAAATTACGTACACAATATAAACAATTACCGAAGTTCTGTAAAGTTTGAACAAACGGGGTATAGAAATCCTAATGAAACGGAGTATAAGTTTAGAAATTTATCTTGGGAAGATGTTGTGAAAACCATTCAAAAAAGCGATCGTTTTGGTGGTGAGCTAAAGCGCGACAAGTACTTGAGTGAGGATACACATCAGCTTACTAAGGATTTAGCCTCTGATGAAGAAAAGGCTGTGGCTATTTTACAGTATTTGCAAAACCGAATGACATGGAATGGCTTTAATGGTGTATACACTAGCAAGCGATTGGACAAAATATACGAAGAGCAAACAGGTAACGTAGCTGACATTAACTTGATACAAACAAAGATGATGCGTCTTGCAGGTTTAAACGCCTATCCTGTTTTGTTAAGTACTAGAAGTAATGGTATACCTATTGCTCCAACCATTAACGGAATGAATTATGTGGTTACCGCTGTAAAATTAAATGAAAACTACGTGCTATTTGATGCAGCAGATAAGTTTTCGGCACCCAACTTATTAAGTGAGAAAACATTAAATTGGTTTGGACGCATGATTCAGGATAATGGTTACGCAAAGGAAATAAACCTTACTCCAAAGACTGCCTCTACTAGTTTTGTTAGCTTATTTATCGATTTACATGAGGATGGGAGCCTTTCTGGGCAAGTAAGAAAACAGCTTACGCATTACGAAGCAAGTAGGTATAGAAGAAGATATTTACGATTAAAACGAGATTCGTATATAGAGTCTTTAGAAAATAATTACGGTGGTATTCAGATTACAGACCATGCATTTACTAACCTTAACGACTTATCGCAACCATTAATTGAAACTTTCGCTTTCGAAGTAAATGAATTAACAGAGCAAATAGGCGAACAAGTATACCTTAATCCGTTGGCATTTTTAGCAACAAATAGTCATACCCTTAAGCAAGATGTTAGAAACTATCCCATAGATTTTTCTTACCCTAAAAATGAACGTTTTTTGGTAACGATTAATTTGCCAGAAGGATACGAAGTAGAGTGGGTGCCAGAGAATACTGCTTTAGCATTGCCAAACAATATGGGAACTTTTCAGTACGTAGCATCTGGAGCTGGTAACCAAATTAAACTGAACGTTTCAACCTCTATTAACACAACAATTTTAAACCAAGATTACTACCCTTATTTAAAAGAATTTTTTGATCAGTTGGTAAGTAAAGAAACAGAGCAAGTTATTATTAAAAAAGTATAAGTTGAATGCTAAATTGTTAAAGATTTAAGAGAAATATACATTACAATATAAAATAACATTAATTATGAAATATTACCTTATTGAAAATGATGAAAAAACAGGTCCTTTTACTATCGAAGAGTTAAACGAAAAGGACATCTACAAAGAAACTCTCGTTTGGACAAAAGGATTAGATAAATGGACAGCAGCGAAAAATATTCCAATGTTAAAAGATATTATCGAACAAACACCACCTGAGTATAAAAGCAATAAAAAGAATAGTGAAATTCCACCAGAACCACCAAAAATAGATAGTTCATCTGATGAATATTTTGGATATAAGCTAGCATCAAGATGGGAAAGATTTATTGCTTCTCTTATTGGAGGTTTGATTTTATTCGTGCCAATTTTATTAATTACTAAAGGAGATTATTTAGAAGAAGATAGATATATATCGATTTATGATATAATTATAAATATCATAGTTGCTATTGTTGTAGGTGGTTTAATGTACCCTATTTGGAGTGGAAATATTGGACACAAAATTTTTGGCATTAAAGTTATTTCAAAAGAAAATGGAGAAGACGTAAAAAATCCAATTAGTGGAATCGGAAGAGAGCTAGGAAAAAACTTACTTCAATATTTAATAATTCCTGTAATTTGGTTGTTATGGGATAAAGACAGACAAAATTTATATGACAAAATTTCTAAAACTGTTGTTGTAAAAAAAAAAGAGGCTTAGTTAAAGGTTTTTTTCGTTGGGTATTTAAATTTATAGTTTCAATTCTTGTAATAATTTCTTCGTTTATTATTATTGGAACTTATGTTTATACTGAAGGAATTCCCGTTGCTTCTGATTATTTTATTGATAGTTTGCCAGAAAGTGTTGCAGATGATTTAGGCAAAGAATTAAGAAATGACATTTTAAGCGAATACGACATCGACAATTATAAAACTGAAAAAACAAATGAGTTTATTAAAAAACTAAATTTTGATAAAAAGGTAAAAGTTTATGTAATTAAGTCAAGACAATTCAATGCCTTTGCTACACCAGGAAAATATATTTTTGTTTATAGTGGTGTATTTGACAAACTGAATAGTTACGAGGAATTAGCAGCTTTATTATCGCACGAATACACTCATATTGACAAAAATCACGGGTTACGTTCAGTAGGTAGAAGTTTCGGTTACGAAATTTTTACTTCTGTATTTTTAAGCAATGATTTAAAAGAACAGATATTTGACAATTCAAATATGCTTATCAATCTTGAATATTCAAGAGCTTTTGAAAAAGAAGCAGATTTAAATTCTATTAATCTAATGCAAAAAGAAAATATAGATGCAAACGGTATGCTTGCATTGTTGAAAATAATGCGAGAGATTGAGCCCAAAAGAATATCTAGTAGTGAATTAAGCGAGCATCCAAATACAATAGATAGAATTGAGTATGTTGAAGAAGCAATTGAAAAAATCGAAAATAATTCTATAATAAATTATGAACTGAAATCGTTATTTGTGGAGATAAAAAATAATAGAGCCAAATAAAAATGTGATTCAACAGTGAAATGAAGAATTGCGAAACTTGTGATTGAAACGTAGATGTCGTTTTTATATAAACTAAAAGTTTAACCGATAAATTTGTGTTTTTAATCACTACTTATATTAGCTTAAACTTTATTATTAATCAATAATGCCCGAAACGCTTTGTTTCGGGCATTATTGATTTGTTACTTAGTTCTGTGACCATTACTATATTTCAAGTAGACTAGAAAATACCTTTAACAAAACAATAATTCTATTTGATATGCAACCACTTACCAATTGAAATTACTGGTATAATTAAAATTTCATAGGTACTTCCATTAAAAGAAGTTTTGCTCCTGGTTCAGCTACAATTTCTAAATTTTCAGTTTCCCAAACCCCTAAAGCATCACGTTTTTGCATACTTATTCCTTCAATACTTGCACTTCCTTCAATCAAAAATGCGTATACTCCATTAGTTTTATCGTTTAATGTGTATGTAAGAGAATTTTTTTCGGAGAAATCTCCCATATAAAACCAAGCATTTTGGTGTATCCACACTCCTTCATCTTCAGGATTGGGCGACAGAATTTGTCCGAGTTTATTATGAATTTTCTCTGCATCAATTTGTAACTGATCATACCTTGGTGTCACATCTTTCTTATTTGGAAAAATCCAAATTTGCAGAAATTTTCCGTAATCGGTTGTACTTGCATTGTATTCGCTATGTTCGATACCAGTACCTGCGCTCATTACTTGAATTTCTCCCGTATTTATAACCGCAGCATTCCCCATGCTATCCTTGTGAGCGAGCCCACCTTCAAGCGGAATAGAGATAATTTCCATGTTATCGTGTGGATGTGTTCCGAATCCAGTACCTGGTGCAATAATATCGTCATTTATTACTCGTAAAGCACCAAAATGTATTTTTTCAGGATTAAAATAATTGGCAAAACTAAAACTAAATCTACTGTTTAACCAACCGTGATTGGCAGCACCTCTTTCATCTGCTTTGTGTATTACTTTTTTCATTTGTATGATTTTTTTGTTACTGATTGTGTCGTTTTACCTTTATATTAATTAAATTTTCTAGATTTTACATTATTCAGAATCGGTTTCGACACCTTCTTATTCTATTAATTACATTCAATTGTTGTATATACAAATGTATTGAGAAATTAAGAGTAGAAAATGGTTTTATTGTAGATTTAACTTTTATAGCTATTGATAAAACTTATAGGTAATACTCATTTGATGGTTAAACCCGTTTTATGTCTTTAGTTAAATATAGTGAAATTCGAGAGAAATTAATTTGAGAAAGGATCTAAGCATCTTCGAATTAAAGTCTTCACTAATTACTCATTTTACTGATCTTTATCGATTAATTCTTCGTATAATTCGGTAAGAGCGAGTTGAAGTAATTCTTTTTTTTCTTCTGTAATATTAATCTCGTTCAGTTTCTTTTGAAACACTTCTTGAATTTTTAGTTCATTTAGTTGCGTATTTTCACTTGTTAAATCTCCCATTTTTTTGGCTTTTTCAGTAAAGCGAATACGGTGTTTTACAATTTCGAAGCCTTGGTTGTTAAATGCATCAATAAGCTCAGAGACTTGGAACGAAAGTTCCGGGTTATAGGTAGTTTCAATTACTTCAACTTCAATTAAATTTGTTAGTTGTTCGTTACTTTCAAGGGATTCAAGCGCCAATTTTAGTTCCTGAAGATTTCCGCTAATTGAAATTAATTTTCTAAAAACAGGCACTTCAATAGATTCTGGCGTGAAGGATTTTTTGGTGTCTATTACTAAAATTCTTTTTTTGTCTTTTTTTTCGCTAAACGAAAGCGATAGGGGGGAGCCGCTGTAATAAATAGGAATGTTTCCTTTAACTTGTTGCGGTTGATGTATGTGACCTAATGCAACATATACAAAATAGGTTCCAAATTGGCTTGCTTCTACAGAGGCAAGATTTCCCAATTGAATATCTCTTTCACTCTCTGAGGTAGACACTCCTTTAGCAAATAAGTGTCCCATAGCGATACATGGGATGTCTGGAAAATCTTTCTTTGCTAAATTTGCAACTTCTTCATAATACTTTTGTATTCCGTTGCGCAAGTTAGTAACTCGTTCATCGAAGGTTTTGGCAATTTCTTCTTCCTGAATAGTATTGTTCCGTAAAAAAGGTACAGCTGCAACTACTAATTCAATTTCATTTTTTGTGTTATAAACTGGAATAAGTAAATCGCTGGTGTTTTTTGGAGCTCCTCCTACAACGCTAATGCGTAACTCTTGCAGTAGTTTGTCTGGAGCGTTCAAAAAACTAGGGGAATCGTGATTACCTCCTGTTATAATTATTTTGACTCCTGTTTTTTGAAGCTGAACTAAGGATTGATAGTACGCTTTTTTGGCTTCGTTGGAGGGGTTTGCTAAATCAAAAACATCGCCTGAAATTAGTAAGACCTCAATTTTTTCGGTTTCAATAAATTCGACTAGCCAATCTACAAAGAGGTAAAAATCTTCAAGCAAATCATATTTATGTAGTTTCTTGCCTATATGCCAGTCAGCTGTATGCAGTATTTTCATTTTTGCTAGTTTAACCTTTTATTAAAAACGTCTTATAATTTATCAATTGAAATTACCCTAATAAAAGGCTCTTTTTTTCTTTCTTTTTCATTTTAAAAAGAAACCATAGCTTTGGCTATATTCACATGAAGAAAAAAATAATCGCTTTCTTTTTCAGTAATTTTAACTAATAACGGGTATAAATTCCTACAAGTTAAGTTCAGGAAGTAAAAATAGTTTTTTTCATTTTCTTGAACTACTTATAAAATCAAATTTAATTTGGGTTATTAAGTACACAACTAAAATGGATATTCGGGAATTAGTGCTGCCTATTTCTTTTTCCGTAAAAATTATCCTTGTATTACACAGGACGGGAGTGAGCCCGATTTTCTAGTTATTTCTACTAATAACTGGTATAAAAGAGTTCAGGGTAATGGTAAAAACGAGGAGGTTTTGAGATTCTTGTAGTGTATTATGATGCGTTATTATTTGAAAACAAGGAATTTATTAGATTATTCACTAGTAAAAAGGAGCTAAGTAAATTACAAGCTCAAAGGCATGAAAAAGTTATTACTGTTATTAGTTAACTTGTAAAAAATTGGCTCAATTTATTTTCTTCAAAACTAGTAAAAGCTTTGTGAAATAGTTACTTTTGTTTCAACTTATATTTATGCATATACTTATAGTACATAACAAAAAAATTCCTGTTATAGCATACGGCGGGATAGAACGGGCAATTTGGTACCTCGCAAAGGAACTTGTAAGGATGGGACACCAAGTTTCTTTTTTAGCAGAAAAAGGATCGACTTGCGATTTTGCCAGGGTATTTGATTTAAACCCAAACCAATCTATAGCAGGACAAATCCCAAATGATGTAGACCTTGTACAATTTAATTTTTACTTGCCCCCCGAGGAATTAAGTCAAATTAAACTTCCTTATGTAGTAAATATCCAAGGGAACTTAAAAGGCGATGTTACATTTGATATCAACACTATTTTTGTATCAAAAAACCACGCAGAGCGCCATCAAGCAGAAGCTTTTGTTTACAACGGAATGGATTGGGACGATTACCGATCACCTAACTTTTCAATGAAAGAAAGTTATGTTCATTTTTTAGCTAAGGCGGCTTGGAAAGTAAAAAACCTAAAAGGAAGTATAAAAGTAGCTAATAAGTTAAAAGGTCACCATTTAAAAGTACTAGGAGGAACTAGACTTAATTTTAATATGGGGTTTCGGTTAACGGTAGATCCTAGAGTTAAGTTTTGTGGAATGGTAGGAGGCGAAAAAAAGTTTGAGTTATTAAACGGCTCCAAGGCATTACTTTTTCCTGTACGTTGGCATGAACCTTTCGGAATTGCCATAACGGAAAGTATGTACTACGGTTGTCCAGTTTTTGGTACTACCTACGGTTCTCTACCAGAGCTTGTTACAAAAGATGTTGGTTTTTTAACCAATAATGCACCTGATTTAGCCGAAGCCTTTAACTCAATGAGCTTTAATCCTTCAATTTGTCATGAATATGCACGCGATTTATTCAACAGCAAAGTTATGGCTGAAGCTTATGTTTTGCTTTATGAAAAAGTTTTAAATGGCGAAAAGTTGAATAAAAATACACCTCAGATTTATCATCAAAAAAGCAAGTATTTAGATTGGGAAAATTAGTGAGCGATTAATTTTAATGTTCTATAGAATGTCAATTTTAAAGAATAACTAAGCGAATAGGCAAAAATCTATTCAATTTATTTTTTCTTGCATTTTTCGGAATTCTAATTGCAGCAAGTTTGTTGATATAATGCTTACGTATGTACAATTTTACAACAAAACATAGGTTAATTGAAGCAAATAATTTTTTAAAAATATAGCATTCCAAATATTGTTTTCACCTCATTTTTTAAGCTTACTTTTGCACCGCAGACCGCCTTATCGTTCCGTTTAGGAAAGGAAAGTCCGGACACCATAGCACAGCGTAGCGGGTAACACCCGTCGGGTCAAGCAATTGGCTTAGGACAAGTGCAACAGAAAGTATGTACAGGTTATGCTGTAGTGAAACCAGGTAAACTCTACGCGGTGAAATACCATGTAAACCAAGGCTTGAGGCTTGTGCGGCTAATCTTGGAGGGTAGGTAGTTAGAGGTTTTTGGCAACAAAAATCCCAGATAAATGATAAGGGTTTCGGTATCTACCGAAATACAGAATCCGGCTTACAGGTCTGCTTTTTTTATTCTTGCTTTTCAATCGATTTAATTTTGTGAAATTTAGGTGCACTAAAAAAATGCTTAAATGACCACCTGAAATGTTTGGATTTTTATTCGATTTTAACCCAAATAAATAAGTCTACCTTTAAATATTTAACCTCATTAAATTTACTGAATTTTATTCCTGTTTTCTCCACAACTTATCAATAAATAAATTCGTAGTTTTGTAAGTTGAATAAATAATTAAGATGTCGGGTAAAACCAAGCAATCTAAAGTCGATATTAAGAAAAGCATACTAGCGAAACTACCAAGTTTTGAGCTATCTCAGCGAAATAGAATTTTGCTTGGGGGCTTTTTATTTCTGTTTGGTTTATCACTTTTTATTTCATTTATATCTTACCTTTTTACTTGGAAGGAAGACCAGAGTATTCTAGAAAATACTTTTCAGCGGGAGGTTGAAGCGCAAAACTGGTTAAGCAAATTTGGCGCAAGTGCTAGCCATTTTTTTATGTATGAAGGATTTGGAATAGTATCTTTAAACATCTCTTTTCTTATTGCGTTAAGCGGTCTTTATCTATTCTTCAATTTAAACAAATCACCACTTAAGAAATTTTGGTTTTGGGGATTGTATTTAGTTGTTTTTTTCTCTTTGTTTTTGGGTCTTACTATACCAAGTCAGCCCATTCTTGGGGGAATGATTGGTTATGAAACTTCACTTTTTTTTAAAGATTATATAGGAACTATAGGAGTGGTTTTTGTGCTTTTGTTTTTAGCGATTATTTACTTAGTAGTAAGACTAGAAATTACACCAGAACGAGTACTTCTGTTACTTAAGCGAACGGGACAAGAAGTAAAACAAGACCTTTCTAAGGATGTAAATTCTATTTCTACAAAGGAGAATAACGAACTAAGTGAATCAGAAAATTCAGCTAAAGAAGTTACTAAAGAAGCTATTAATGACGTTGTAAGTGAAGAAGTAAGCTTACCTAGCGAACCTATTACTTCCATAGTTGAAGAATCGATAAATGAAGAGTCGCCAAAACCTGTTCGAGAAAAAATAATCATCAAGTCTGCAGATGATGATGTAGCAATGGAGGTAGAAACCGCCGAAGAAGAAGACGAAGTAGATGAGTTAAGCAAGAAATTAGTCGAAGATTATGGTGAATTTGACCCAACTTTAGAATTGTCTAATTTTCAATTTCCTACCATTGAATTACTAAAAGATTATAACAAAGGAAAAGGAATTACAGTAGACCAAAGCGAACTGGAGGAGAATAAAAATAAAATTGTAGAAACACTTAAAAATTACAAAATAGGTATAGCGGAAATTAAAGCAACCGTTGGACCGACGGTCACGCTTTACGAAATAATTCCCGATGCAGGTATAAGAATCTCTAAAATTAAAAACTTAGAAGACGATATTGCGCTATCCCTCTCGGCTTTAGGTATTCGAATTATTGCCCCAATGCCAGGAAAAGGTACCATTGGTATTGAAGTACCCAACCAAAACCCAACAATGGTTCCTATGCGAAGCGTTGTGTCATCTTCAAAATTCCAACAAGCCGAAATGGCACTTCCTATTGCATTAGGAAAAACCATTTCGAATGAAACATTTGTAGTAGATTTAGCCAAAATGCCTCACTTACTCATGGCGGGAGCAACAGGACAGGGAAAATCGGTGGGATTAAACGTTATCCTAACTTCGCTATTGTACCAAAAACATCCTGCTGAGGTTAAGTTTGTTCTTGTAGATCCGAAAAAAGTAGAACTTACTTTATTTAATAAAATCGAGCGCCATTATTTAGCCAAAATGCCCGATGTAGAAGAGGCTATCATAACCGATAATTCTAAGGTAATTAATACCTTAAACTCTTTGTGTATTGAAATGGATACCCGTTACGATTTGCTTAAAGATGCAATGGTAAGAAACATTAAAGAGTATAACGAAAAGTTTAAGGCAAGAAAGCTTAATCCTGAACATGGGCATAAATTTCTTCCTTACATAGTTTTGGTGGTAGATGAATTTGCCGATTTAATCATGACCGCCGGAAAAGAAGTTGAAACTCCAATCGCCCGACTTGCCCAATTGGCTCGTGCCATCGGAATACATTTAATTATTGCTACACAACGTCCTTCCGTTAATGTAATTACAGGTATGATAAAGGCAAACTTTCCTGCAAGAATCGCCTTTAGAGTAACTTCTAAAATTGATTCTAGGACCATTCTTGATTCGGGAGGAGCAGACCAACTCATTGGAAAAGGAGATATGCTATTTACACAAGGAAATGAGTTAATTCGACTTCAATGTGCTTTTGTAGATACACCAGAAGTCGAGCGTATTACCGATTTCATAGGTTCGCAAAAAGCTTATCCAGATGCTCATTTTTTACCTGAGTACGTTGGTGAAGAAGGTGGCACTGTTTTAGATGACAATATAGACGAAAGAGATAAGCGTTTTAATGAAGCAGCAGAAATAATTGTTACCGCACAGCAAGGTTCGGCATCACTTTTGCAGCGTAAAATGAAGTTAGGCTATAATCGGGCGGGAAGGCTAATCGACCAATTAGAAGCGGCCGGCATTGTTGGCCCTTTTGAAGGGAGTAAAGCAAGGCAAGTACTTATTAGTGACCTAACAACATTACAAGACATTTTAAGCGAAGATTCAACTAATAATTAATTCAATGAATACCTATAAACCCCTACAACTATTCCTTTTATTGCTAATTTCAATTAGCAGCAGTATTACTTTTGCTCAATCTGAAAAAGAAGCCGAAGCTTACGTAAAAAAAGTACTTGATAAAGTTTATGCTTACGAAAACGTACAGATCGAATTTCAATACATTCTTGAAAACACAAGTGAGCAAATTAAACAAGAAACGAAAGGCGATGTGATTATCGAGGGTGAAAAATACCTATTGAATTTAATGGGAATGACTATTTTGAACGATGGCAAAAAAGTATATACCATTAATCCTGAGGACGAAGAGGTAACTATTTCTAATTACGACCCAGATAATGAAGAAGAAATTACCCCCTCAAAAATGCTTACATTTTATGAAGAGGGCTACAATTTTGAAATGGATATTGTTCAAAATCAAAGTGGTAGAAAAATTCAATTTATTAAGCTTACACCAATTGATTCTGCTGCAGAAATCAAAGAAATTTATTTAGGAGTAGATAGCCAAACGCTTCATGTACAAACACTAATTCAGATGTTAGACAATGGCACGCGAGTAGAAATTCGTGTAAAGTCGTTTAAAACAAATCAGCCACTTGGGCCTAAAACATTTGTATTTCCAGAAAAAAAATACAGTAGCTACTACATTAATCGATTAGACTAACGCCTTGAAAATTCTCGATCGGTATATCCTGCTTTCGTTTCTAAAAACCTTTGTATCGGTTTTTTTGATTCTGATGCTTATTTTTATGCTGCAAGCAATTTGGCAGTTCATTTCTGATTTTGCTGGTAAGGATGTAGAGCTTTTGGTTATTGGAAAGTTTTTACTTTATTACTTACCATACCAAGTTCCGCTTTTATTACCGCTTACAATTTTGGTGGCTTCAATCATGACGTTTGGAAACTTTGCGGAAAACTATGAATTTGCAGCGATGAAGTCGGCAGGAATTTCGCTTCAACGTGCAATGAAAAGTTTAATTATTTTCATCGTAATTCTTGGTTATGCAACCTTTACTTTTGCTAATACAGTAATCCCTTGGTCGGAGTTTAAAGCAATCAATTTAAAGAACAACATTACCAAACTTAAGCCAGCAATGGCAATTGTTGAAGGTGTTTTTACAGAAATCGGTACCTACAATATTAAAGTCGTAAAAAAAACAGGGGATAACAACCAATATTTACACGATGTTGTTATTCACCGAAAAGATCCCAAAGCTGTAGGAAATTATACGGTCATCAAAGCAGATGATGGCGAACTTTTTTCAGAAGAAAACTCCAATACACTTCAATTGATTTTGTTTAACGGAAATTATTACGATGAAATCATCCCAAAGACGTATCAAGAGCGCCAACGATTACCGTTTGTAAAATCTTCTTTCGAAGAGTACACTATAAACATTGATATGTCTGAGTTTAATAATGTAGATTTAGACGATGAAAGCGTTAAACATCCCTACCGAATGCTAAATGTAAGTGAGCTTAGGGTTCAGGTAGATTCCTTTTCTAAGGTAATCAATAAGTCCAATAGCCGATTTAACAACCTTATGAAACAGCGAACTGGTTTTTCCAAAATTAGTCAGCTAAACAGTCCGTTTATTGATGCCAAAGATAGTATTTCCGAGTCTCGAAAAATTCCGAGTTCACTTAAAGATTCGGTCAGTCAGGCTATTGCGGATTTAACATTGGATGAAGGTAAGATTAGCCAATTAACTAGTGAAGCTTTAGATTCTTTAGAAGCAGGGGTTATTTATGATATTGAAAAAGAAAGTATTGAATCATTCACCAACGAAAACAATTCTAAAGCGTCTCAATTTAACAAACAAATAGAACGTACTCGCTCTAGACCAAAGGACTTGTCTGAAGAAACCTCAATGGATTCTATTTTGCAGACCTTTCCAGACAGAGAAATAGCTCAGATATTTAGTCGTGCACTTAGTACGGTAAACAGTATTCAACCTCAAATTGAAAATCAGAACTTTAGCATGCGAAATAGTAAATTGCTAATCAATAAAACTGAAATTACCATGCATAAAAAATATGCACTAGCAATTGCGTGTATTATTTTGTTTTTTGTGGGCGCTCCATTAGGAGCAATTATTCGAAAGGGCGGAATGGGACTCCCTTTAATTTTTGCAATCGTGTTATTTTTGATTTACCACTTTATTGGTATTTTTGCTGAAAATGCAGCTGAGACGGGTAAAATTAGTCCTTTTATGGGAGCTTGGACTTCTACCTTTATCATGTTACCCTTAGGTGTTTACCTTACCCAACGAGCAACTACCGACCAAGGTTTTGTTAATCTTGATTTTATAAGTGTACCACTAACTAAGTTGTTAATTAAACTGAAACTGAACAAATACAAAACAAGAGAATAAATACTTTTGTACCACATAAAAAGAATTATGACACAAGAAGTTCAAAATAAGATACAATTATCTACTATAGAAGAAGCCATTGAAGATATTCGCAATGGTAAAGTAATAATCGTAGTAGATGATGAAGACCGTGAAAATGAAGGTGATTTTTTGGCAGCGGCTGAAAAAGTAACTCCAGAAATGATAAATTTTATGGCAACCCATGGTCGAGGCCTTATTTGTACACCTCTTACTGAAAAACGTTGCGAGCGTTTAAAGCTAGACATGATGGTTGGAAATAACACCGACCCAATGGAAACTGCATTTACAATATCTGTAGACCTTAGGGGGAACGGCGTTACAACTGGAATTTCAGCGGCTGATAGAGCAAAAACAATTCTCGCTCTATGCGATGAAGCTACTAAACCCCATGATTTAAACAGACCAGGACATATTTTTCCTTTAAAAGCGAAAGAAGGTGGAGTTTTACGAAGAACTGGACACACCGAAGCAGCTATAGATTTTGCTAGATTAGCAGGACTTCAGCCAGCTGGAGTAATTGTAGAAATAATGAATGAGGATGGTACAATGGCTAGGCTTCCTGAACTAGTTGATGTGGCTAAAAAATTCGATTTAAAGTTGGTTTCTATCGAAGATTTAGTAGCCTATCGAATGAAACATGATTCGTTAATAGAAAAGAAGGAAGATTTTGATGTACAAACCCGATTTGGTAACTTTAGGCTTCGAGCGTACTACCAAACAACAAATGGTCATGTTCATCTAGCGCTTACAAAAGGGAGTTGGAAACCAGACGAACCAGTTTTGGTTCGCGTAAATTCTACAATGGTTAATAATGATATACTTGGAACCCTTACTAATGACGCAGATAAAAAGCTTGACGATATGTTTCAGGCCGTTAACAAAGCTGGTAAAGGTGCAATCGTTTTTATTAACCAATCCAACCAAGGATTTAACCTACTTTCTCGAATAAAAGACCTTAAATCCAACCAAGAAAATGGCATTTTAAAAGCACCAAGCGTTATCATGGACGACAAAGACTTTGGTATTGGAGCCCAAATTTTACACGATTTAAACATTCATAAAATAAAGTTACTTTCCAATAGTAAGCAAAAAAAACGTGTAGGTATGATTGGCTACGGTTTGGAAATAAAAGAATACATTAACTATTAGCATGAGCTCACATAGGTGCCTGTAAATCAAATGCTAGTATTCATCTGATCGAATAAAATCAGAAACCATATAGGTTAATGCCTTAGTAACCAGTGGGCTATCGTCTACGGATGCTTCACAAATGTGGAAGTAATGGACTTTTAATTTTCTAGCAAGCTTTATAAAAGCTCGTATTTCTGAAAATGTGAATCCTGAAGGCGTAATTGCACTCGAATTGAAATTTTCGATAACATCACAATCCAGCTCCAAACCAAATTCATTGCGCAAAAAGTCGAAACCTGTTTTCATTTTTACCAATTTATCCAAGGTGGAAAGGCGCAAACAGTCTTCAAAAAGCATGTATTTAATAGATTTATTAGAGTCCATTAAATCAAATATATATTGCGGAGTATAATTTTTTTGAAGTCCATATACGTAGTACTTATCAAAGTAACCTTCTTCGTTAGCATAAGTAAAACCATTGCCACTGTGTCGATGTTCAAGCTTACGTAAGTCGGTATGTGCATCTATGTTAAACACATTTACAGGATATTCAAGGGCTTGCGAGCATCCTTTTATCATGCCATAGGCATTGTTATGTCCACCACCAATACAAATAGGAGTTTTTCCGGAAGCTTTAATTTTACGCACTACCTCTGTAACGATTTGATCAAGTTGTACCACTAATTCTCCCATTGCATCGAAGTAGTTTTCATTATCTGGAGTTAACCAAAATGCCTTTTTATTTAGTTCATCGCAATTAACATGTCCCAATAAAATTAAGTTCTCCGGGTTATTGTGCTGATTGTCTTGAATATTTAAGAATGATTTTAAAAAAGCGTTCCATGTTTTGCTGGCTCCAGGTTTTCCTTGATTAGCTCGAATCCCAATATCTTCTGGAATTCCAAATAACACGAAGTTTGCCGGATGTTCATTAAGGTCTTCAAAAGATTGAACTAGACCAATATTTTCTCCAAATTTTGTTTCACCTTCTCTAATGTTAAGCAAGGCATCCACATCTTTTTGTTGGTAAATTGTAAATTGATTCATGGGTATTTGTTTAGGTTGTGTTTGGCAATAAAAATAATATATTTAGTTTTAAGGTACACGATAAAAATTGATATTCATTAAATCAATTCTACTCAGCCATATCCCTTGTAAATTCCCATGGTATTCCATAGGACAAAAAGAAGCCTAACTTTAGTTGATTTGTTTATTTGCCCTTATAATACAAGTCATTTCGCAAAAAGTGTTTATCAAGAATCAATGGAGCGGTAAAAATCAAGAAATTTTTGGAATATTTTATTTCGTTTGATTTAATAAATAACTCCAAACCAGCTTAAATAAATCAAATACCCTTTATTAATAGTAATTACCGCAAAAAAAAATTGTCTTTTTTTTTGAATAAAAGATTGAATTTAAGTTTTGTAGTCTATGATTGTTTTCTCCCGCTAATATAAACACTTTCTACAAGAACATTTCCAAAGGAATAAGGCAAAAATCCAATTGATGGAATTGGTTTGGTAATAAAAAAATTAGCTTTTTTTCCTTTCGTAATACTGCCAACCTCATTTTCTACTTGCATAGCAAAGGCTGCATTTAGCGTGGCAGCATTTATAGCTTCCTCTGGTGTAAGCTTCATTTTTATACAAGCTAAGGATACCACAAGGTTCATATTTCCGCTTGGTGTGCTTCCAGGGTTGTAATCTGTGGCCAATGCGAGCGGAAGATTGGCGGATATTATTTCCCTTCCGGGAGTATAGGGAATACTTAAGAAAAGTGAGCAGGAGGGAAGTGCTACAGGAATACAATTGCTTTTTTGTAAATTAGTAATGTCAGAAGGAGTCATTACTTCTAAATGGTCTACACTAAGAGCTGCATTTTCTGCTGCAACCTTTATTCCACCAATTGAATTGAATTGATTAACATGAATTTTTGCGGGCAATCCATATTTTTTTCCCGCTTCAATAATTCGGCGAGTATCTTCTGTATCAAAGTAACCTGCTTCGCAAAAAACATCTATAAAGTCGGCTAATTTTTCTGATGCTACTTCAGGAAGAATAGTTTCAATAACATGTGTAATATAGGCTGTTTTTTTGCCTTTCCATTCCTCCGGTAGGGCGTGAGCTGCAAGAAATGTTACTTTAATGGGCAAATGATATTCTTTTTTAAGACGTTTCGCGACGCGAAGCATTTTTAATTCGGCTTCTTTGGTTAGTCCATAACCTGACTTTATTTCGATGGCTCCTGTACCAAGTTGAATTACCTCTTCAAGTCTTTTTTTAGCTTGTCGGTATAAATCTTCCTCGGATGTGGATTGAAGTTTTTTTGCGGAATTTAAAATTCCTCCACCTTCATTTGCAATTTCTTCGTATGATTTTCCGTTTATTCTTGCAACAAATTCATTTTCTCTGTTTCCAGCATAAATTAAATGCGTGTGCGAATCGACCCATGAAGGAAAGATGAATTTTCCGCTACAATCGATTATTTCATCCGCAACAACTGCTGGACAATTCTGCATTTTTCCGTAGTCGGCTATTTGATCATTATCAATTAAGAGCCAAGCATTTTCAAGTACGGGGAGATTTTTCATGTGAGAGCCTTTCAGCAGCTCATTTTTTGTTCGTACTTGTACTAGTCCTTTAATGTTTGTAAACAGTTGTTTCATAGGATAATATATGTATTGCAAAGTAAATTAACGTGAGTTCAATTTATACTAATTTATTTTTAAGACATATGTATTTGTTGTTTGTACAAATCTATAGTTAATGCACTAATTCATATATACAACACAAAATTTCCAAAGTCGTCTCAGCTATAATCGCTATTCATACTAATTTGCTTTCCAAATTAATTCAATTTTTAAATTTTGCATCAATGATACAATTTTTTATTAAGTTCTAACAAATAATAGGTCGATAGCTTTAAAATAGAGTCATTTTGCCTTACCTAGAATTATACCTTCGTAGTAAAGACAAAAGCTCAATTAAATCAAGGCTTTTGTGAGAGGAAGCATTCAAATTCCTTTGGCTATTCATCAAAAGTTAATGAAATAATTGATTTTAAGACTTTTTATTTGAAATAGATTTATCAAGGTTTATAGCTATTAATTACCGTTTATAAAGCTTATTTTTGCATCCTAAATGTTAGAAATTCACACGTGCTTTATGTTTTGTTGAAAAGTAGTGAAACGAGTTGCATTTGTGCTAAAAAGCTTAACTAAGTAAGGCTAATAACTAAAATCAAAATACGTAGATAGATGATACATTCGTTTTTTAAAAGGACAGGATTACTTCTTTTTTGTTTGGTAATTTTTAGTTGTAGCAATGAAGCAAAAACTGAAAAAGAAATCAATAAAATAGATATTCAGCTTCAGTTGTTTCGCTTTGATAAGGAATTTGCAGAAGCATCGCCTGATGATTTACCTGCTTTAAAAGCCAAATTTCCTTACTTATTTCCAGCTCAATACGATGATGATGTTTGGTTGCAGAAAATGAACGATACATTACAACACGAGATTGAACAAGAAGTCTTTAAAATTCATGATGACTTCACAGAAAACTTTGATCGCTTGTATCAATTTTTTCAGCGTTTAGCTTATTATTTCCCTTCATATCCAATACCTAAAGTAATTACCCTTGCCGAAGAAGTAGATTATCGGAATAAGGTTATTTTGGACGATAAAAACTTGTTTATTTCACTTGACAATTACTTGGGTAGCGAACATCATTTTTATTCAGGAATATACCAATATATTGGAAAATTACAAGATGAGGCTTATATGCTTACAGATGTTTCGGATGCACTTGTAAGTAAACTTATGCAACCCTCGAAAGACAGGGAGTTTGTTTACATTATGATTGATTACGGAAAGCGTTTGTACCTTAATGACAAGTTATTATCTTTCGAACCTGAGCACGTAAGAGCAAATTATGATGCAGAAGAATTAGAATGGGCTTATGCAAATGAAGAGCAAATTTGGCAATATTTTGTTGAAAAGAATCTGCTTTTTAGTACCGATCCAAGTCTGCGAAACCGGTTTATTAACCTTGCTCCATATTCCAAATTTTATTTAGAGCTAGACGCAGAGAGCCCTCCGCGATTGGGACAATTCATAGGATGGCAAATTGTCCGAGCTTACATGAAAAATCACCCTAACCTTAGTTTGCAGGAGCTTATAAACACCAAATCAGAACTAATTTTTAAAGAATCAAATTATAAACCCAAACGATAATGGCAAAGAAAACATCAGAAATATCGATTCATGTTACCACCGATGAAAATAGAATTCCAACCGACCTAACTTGGTCTGCAGAAGATGGTGGAGTTACCAATGAAGCAGCAAAAGCTGTGTTACTTTCTATTTGGGACCATGAAAATAAAGAGACACTTCGTATTGACTTGTGGACAAAGGATATGCCTGTCGACGAAATGAAACAGTTTTTTCATCAAACATTAGTTACCATGAGCGATACGTACTATCGTGCAACTCAAGACGAGAAAATGACGGAAACCATGAAGGATTTTTGTGATTATTTTGCTGAAAAGTTAGATTTGAAGAAAAAGTAGACTTCCTGTTTTTTTACCTCATATTTGTTTATACTATTAATCAATTGAAATTACTGTAATTTCAATTGGAAATGTATTAGTACACGACAAAAGATAAAAACTCGAAAATTCCTAGATTTTTCCTCCGTCCCTTAAACCTGTTAAATACGCTTTGCGTAATGTGTTGCATTAGTTAATAGGGTGAAGGGAGAAATCTTAGAAAACCAGGCTCCTTTCTTGTCCCGTGAAATTCAACGTAAATTTGTACGGAATAAGGTTGGAGCTGAATTGATTTGACGAGTTTCAATTTTTGTCGTGTGCTGTCAAACAATGGTATAGTTACTAACTAAAGTTTACTTCAATTTAAACAGCTTGACCCTTCACTACACAATTAATTTTACTACTCCCGTATAAACGTAGCTTTTTTAATAAGTTTGTTCTCAATTTCATATATAGCGATGATTTTTAAAACATCGTCGTTGTTTTCGCGTCCTGTAATTATTTCGTAATCCAGAACTTGGTTACCAAGTACACTCCTGTTTACAACTTGGCTATGAAGATTAGGGGAAGATTCGAATAGTTTCCGGTAAATTTCTCGAATTCTTGATTTTCCGCTAGCTATTGGCGTACAATCGCCAAAATTATATATACTAGCATCTTCGCTGAACATCGCCATAAACGCATCGATGTCTTTGTTGTTATAGGCGATTAGTTGGTCCTGAGCTACTTGTGTAGCAATTTCTTCTGTGCTTTGTGCAATTATTGTAGTTGGTATGTATAAAAATAACGCAAAAAGAAAATTTCTCATAAGTCCTAGTGTTTGTTTTCAAATTTTTTCTTTAATTTTTTTTGTGTCTCAATAACGGGTAATAAACAAAACAGGAGCATTAAAATGACCGCTAAAAAGGCTTCAAATACTGTATTTAAGCCGCTAATAAACCCTAAAAATAAAGTAAGTGTGTAATAAGTGCCCCAAACCATCATACGTTTAGCTGAGTAGGTCTGAGCAAAATCCCAATGCGCCTTGCTTTTCATTGCAAGATGTGTTCGGTAGCCGTATAAATGATTTATTTCTTTGGGAGGTTTACGTAAGAGAATGTACCCAGCAATAATAAGTATGGGACCTGTAACTATAGGTAAAATAAAAAAAGGTGATTCAAAATACATTGTAGCTCATCTAATATACTAAAGTAAAAATACAAAAAAAATAGCTGAAATGCCGTTTATCAATTGAAATTACCGCTGTAAAAACGCCTTTTTCCCTTACTGTTTCATTAGAAGAAGATACTATTGCTAGATTTTTCTATATAACATAAAGATAAAATCATTCCCGAAGCGGTCGGGATAGGAAATTTTCATTTCTGGTAATTTCAACTAATAACTGGTATAAGAAACAACTCCCTAAAGCTAAATTTAGATACGATCATTTTTTGTTTTTTTTGGTACTGAGGTAAACCAAATTGAATGAATAATTCAATTTGGTTTACTTTTATAATTAAGCAGAGTTTCTACTTGCGTTAATGTTTCCAAATAAACAGCGAACTACCATTTTTTCATACACTTCTTTTAAGGGAACATTTGAAGCAATTTGCTGTAATGCATATTGTTGAATACTCAACAACGGCAAAATAATATGTTCTCTTGTACTTATGGAAAGTTTTGACAATATTTCATTTTCCATCAATTCTTCCTGCTTTGTGAGTCTTAAAACGTAACTTTTGGTAAGTAAATACTCTCTCCTTAATTCTTGCCAAAATTCGCCATACTTCTTATCATTTTTCATGTAAGCGGTTAATGGGAAGTAGGATTTTTTCATTGACATGATGCTGTTATTGATTAAGCAACGGAAAAACGCAGAATGTTCAAAGAGTTGTTCAACCACCTCAAAGTTGTCTTTATAAGCATCTAAAGCCGTTCCTAGTCCATAATACCCGGGAACATTTTGCCTAATTAAACTCCATGAACCTACAAAAGGAATCGCGCGTAAATCTTTTAAGGTTAATTTTGCTTCTTTATTTCGTTTGGTAGGTCTACTTCCAATATTGGTTTGCCCGTAATATTTCAGGGTAGTCATTTCCTCTAAATACTCAATAAAAAGCGGATGGTTTTTAAGCTCTACATATTTTTCGTAGCTTTTATCTGATAATTGGTCCAAAACTCTTTTTAAGTCAACATCCCAATCGATGGCTTTTTTAGACTGAATACCGGAAAGTAGCAATTGTTCAAAATTATAAGTAGCCTGTTCCAACGTTCCAAAAACACTTGTAATGGTTTGCCCTTGTATGGTTAATTGAATTTTATCGTTAGCAATTTCCTTTCCTTGAGCTGCATAAAACTGATGTGTTTTTCCTCCGCCTCTTGCAGGAGGTCCGCCACGGCCATCGAAGAAAACAACCTTAATGTTCTTGCTTCGAGAAAGCATAGATAAGCGTTCTTTAGTTCTATATATTTCCCAGTTTGCTTTTAGGTATCCACCGTCTTTGGTTCCGTCTGAAAAACCTAGCATAATGTGTTGCTCGTTTCCTCTTCGTGTTAAATGTGCTTGGTAAACGGGATGTTCATATAAGCGCTTCATAACTTCAGCAGAATTATCCATTCCGTCCATCGTTTCGAAAAGCGGAACAATATCTATATGGATGTCTTTGGGTTGATAACCACAATAACGAAACAACGCATATACATGCAAAACATCTAACTCGCTTTCAGAATTGGATATAATGTAGCGGTGAATTCCTTTTTTGCCATTGATTTCTTGAATTTTTTTTATTTGTTTTATATTATCAATGGTGTCTTTAACTAAATCGTCATCATAGTTAGAAGACTTTAGTACTACTTCTTTTTGTGTTAAGTAGTTTATTTTTTCTAAAGTTGAAAGCGAATGATAGTCTACATTAAATTCTTTTTGGAAGATTTGTTCCATACATTCTAAATGAATACTACTATCTTGGCGAATGTCTAGCGATGCGAAATGAGTTCCAAATAAATGAACTCGGCCTATATAATCATCTACATAATCTAGGTATAAGCTTTTGTAATTATCTTTTAAAAGCGACCTTACTTGCGTCATCGTAGAAAGAATTTCTTCAGCGGTAAGCTCTTCGTTTTGTTGAAATATTTGTGTATACAATTTAGCTTTTAAGTCTTGTAGCAATGGGGCTACTTCTTTAAACGTAAGCTTACGGATTAAAAACTTTAGGTGATTGTAATAGCATTTCATTAAAGTGGAACGCAGTTTTCGAGCCACATCTAGTGTGGTTGATGCAGTTACAAACGGATTACCATCCCTATCGCCTCCAGGCCAAAACCCAAGTTCAACCAAATTTGGGTTAAAGTCAGGTGCTTCTCCAAGTGCTTTAGCGGTTTTATGGTAAAGCTTTCCTAGCGTATCGTAGTAAACGTAACGCATATAAAAAATAATGCTTTGCGCTTCATCAAAAGGAGTTGGCTTTTCTTGGTTAATAAATGGGGTAAAGGCAAGTTGTTGCAATAGGGTATCTATCTTAGTAACGCTATCAATTTTTATGGCCTCTCTAAGTTCGTGCATAATTGTTTGCACGCTATTGGAATAAAACTGCGTTGGATGTGCAGTAAAAACAATTCGGGCGCTAAAGTTTTTTAGGTGTTCCATCAAATTGTCTCGATCACTTTTTTGCGCAAGCGCTTGTTCTAATCCAAATTTCGAAAATTTCGGAAAAGCGGCATCTTCCACACTATCAAATAAAACTACCTGACGTTCGATGTATTGAATCATCCTAAACAGTAAACTTATTCGATCTTCCTCGGAGGTAAGTTGGGTGTGCTTATCAAAAAATGCATCAATTATTTCTTTTGGCGATTGTTGTTTAGCGTAACCTTCTTTGCTTAATTTGTGCAAAAGTGGAATAAAAATCCCTGTGTAAGTGGTGTTTTCGTTCGGTAAATTGGTAAATAAACTATTGTAAATAATGTATTTGTTGTTCACAATTTGCCGATACGTTTCTACTCGGTTGGTGGTACTCATGCTTGTTAATTTTAGTTTTTTTCAGTTGAATTTTATGTCGAACGTAAAATTAACGAAAATACCGCTTAAGCTAAAGTAAAAATGCAGAATTTGTGTAAATAGCTAATTTTGGTCAGTTTTCTGAACCGCAAGTCTAAGTTGAAATTATTTTTTCTCGTTCTTGTGGTGTCGGCATTGGACATTCTTCTTTTTTTCCAAACCATGCGTAACGGTTTCGCGCTATCACATCGTATACGCTATCTCGTATTCGTTCAGGGAGGTAAAGAAAAACTCCCAATAAAGGCCAAAGACCACTAAGTTTTTTTGCAATTTCTAAAGCCGCTGTCGACTTTAGATAGTAAGCTGTACCTATATCAATCAAGATAATAGAGTCTATTTTTTCAGTATCTATACCGCGTTCTTTGGTCATTTGCTTTCCAAGTTCACTTTGTAGTGAAGCAAAACGAAACAGGTCGTTTTTGTCTCGTTTCATGATAAAACGAACAGAATCGTTACAAAAATTACATACTCCGTCAAATAATACGAGCTGTTTGCCTTGTAAATTATGTTCCAATTTTTCCATTATCGTTTTGCGCGTTTAACTAATTCTAATTGTTCCAAAGATACAGAAGTTGTAAAAGCTCCATAGTTAACAATTGCCTTATTTTTTTCTATTTTATCTATCGTGCCAACCGCTTTACCGTCATGCATACGAACCGAATCGTTTACATACAGCGGTTGTTTAGGTTTATTTTCTTCTTCTTTTTTAAGTAGTTCGTCCTTTTCTTTTTGCTTTTGTTTTTTAGTTCTAATGACTTCTACTTTTTTGGCAAGCTCTTGTTTTACTCGGTGTTCCTCACGTTTTCGTTGCTGTTGTTCTTTTTTAGACTCCTGAAGTCGTTTAGCATTTTCTTTCTCTACAACCTTCATGAATTCTGCAATAAGTTGCTTTTTGTTTTTAGAATTGAAGTATTTTTCACTAATAGTGTTAAGTTTTTCACCTAAGTGAATCATCCGCTGGTTAGCATCGTATAATTCTTGGTACTTTTCAAGTTTATCTTGAATTTTAGCGTTTATCTCGTCATATTTTTCTTGTTCTTCTTGAGCAGCAAGCTCTTTGTCTTTCAGTTTTTTTGTTGTTTTTTCAAGCTTCGAACGTTCCATCTGAAGCTTAGCAATGCTTTTATCGAATCTTATTTTACCTCGCTCTACTTTCTTTTTAGAACGGTTAATTAAGCTGTAGGGAATTCCATTTTTTTGGGCTACTTCAAACGTGAATGAGCTTCCTGCTTCACCTAGTTTTAATTTAAACAAAGGTTGAAGCGAATGTGCATCGAACATCATATTAGCATTTACAATTTCTTTGTTTTCATTGGCCATCATTTTTAAGTTGGCATAGTGGGTAGTAATAATCCCGAAAGATTTTTTTTCATGAAAAACCTCAAGAAAAGTTTCTGCTAAAGCACCACCAAGCTCTGGGTCTGTTCCAGTTCCAAATTCATCAATCAAAAACAAGGTTTGGTCGTCGCATTTTTTAAGAAAATTACGCATATTTTTTAGGCGGTAACTATAGGTACTTAAGTGGTTTTCGATGCTTTGATTATCGCCAATATCCGTTAATATTTTATCGAAAAAACAAAACCTACTGTATTCGTGAACAGGAACTAACATTCCTGATTGAAGCATGAGCTGAAGTAGGCCTACTGTTTTCAGTGTAATACTTTTACCACCTGCGTTTGGTCCTGAAATAACAATAATTTGATTTTCTTGATTTAGGGTGATATCCTGCGGATAGGTTTTTTCGTTTTTTCGTGAATTTTCGATAAACAACAAAGGGTGATAAGCGTCTTTGAGTTGAAGCTCTCTGTCTTTGGTTACTTTTGGAAAAATACCGTTGTAATAGCCTGCTAATTTAACTTTCGCACAAATTGTATCTATGTACGTAAGGTATTTTTGGTAATTTTCAAGGGTGTCTGCAAAAGGTCGAATGCGGTTGGTTAGTTCAAGTAAAATTTTCTTTATTTCGTCCAATTCATCATTAAGTAAGGACGTAAATTCGCTGTCGTAGCGTTGTGTTTCTTCAGGTTGAACATAGGCTATGCTTCCAGTTTTTGAGTGTCCTAAAACGCGGCCTTTTACTTTTCTTCGATGCATGGCAGAAACAGCTAGAACCCTTACATTTTCGACGATACTTTCGGTAATATCATCCAAAAATCCTTGCGATTTGTAGCGACCCAAGGCTTCATTAAAGCTGGAGCCAATTTTGCTTTTTACAATTTGTAGTTGCCTACGGATAAGTGCTAAGTCTGGCGTTGCATCGTTTTTAATTTCACCGTATCGATCAAAAACGGCTTGAATTTGTTCTGTAATAAAATCTGTAGCTTCTACCTTAAGCGACATTTTGAACAATCTTGGGTAGGTTTCTTGGTATTTTTTAAAGTGTTTTAAAAGGGTATTTGTGGTTTCGGATAAGTGTACAATCTTTCTGAAAGCACCTACTTCGAGACTTGAATTTTCGATACCCAACAGATGTAATTCTTTATCAATTCCGTCAAAGCCGTGATTGGGTATACGGACTTCTTGCCAAGAGGATGATTTATATTCTTGGGTTTGAAGTAATGAAATATAAGCCTTTTGGTGCGAATTATAAGGGGTTAGCAGCATGGCTAATTCTTTTCCTTTTTCTGTAACACATTGTTCTGCTAACAGCATTCTTAGTTTTATAAAATCTAAATCCTGTAATGTTTTATCGCTTATATCTACCATTTATTGTTTTACATATAATAGACAACAAAATTAGTTAAAATTAATACGTATTGCAGCTAAGCATTCGGCAAATTATGGGAATTTTAATAAGAATTCTGCAAGCGTATATCAGTTATTAGTTGGAATTATTTGAAAAGAAAGCGATGACTTTTTTATTATGGAAACTCCAATTGATAAACGGTAATAAATTTGACATATACATTCGTTTATTACCTGATTATTTAAAAGCGTTTTAAAAGTAACTGTTAGTAGGGATGATTTTTGTCGTGTACTCGATTTTTTTATTTTAGACGAATGAAATAAAGAAACTTGCGGCTTTTGTGTAATTTAAACTTAATAGCGCCATATGTACAATAACACTAATTATTAAATATCGATGAATAACTTATTTACACATTACAATCTAGCGATTATAAATTTTACAATCGTAGTTTATTTCACAGTAATTTTGGGTATTCATTTATATGGTATTGACTGGGTGATAATTGGAGTTTTAAGAGAACTCTTAACATTGCCATTTTTTATCGCACAATTTGTTTTTATAGTTCTAGGCTTTAAATTCCTAAGCAAGTTTAAAAAAAGTATAGTGTTTATGTTAAGTTTACTTTTACTTGTTATTTCAACGATAATCACTTTGTGTAGCTTCTTTTAATTTTGATAGTTTGGTGTTTTTGTACCGATTACTTGTTTGGCTGCTAAATTAAGATTTCACTTTCGGTTTTATTATGGTATTATATTTCAAATACCTACTTTGTTACAAACTACATACGTTTTATGTTCTTTTATCCTATTTAACACCAAAAGATGGTTTAAATCTTAATTTTCATTCTCTCAATTTTCAAAAACTTTTATTAGTGTTATTAATTAGTATTAACCAAACATAGTACTAACTTTGTTTCAACTTAAACTTTTTGGATATGAAAAATGCATTAATTATTGGAGGGAGTAAGGGAATAGGATGGGCTTCGGCAAGGAAGCTGGCAAAAAAAGGCTTTCGTGTATTTATCATTCATCGCGACCCTAGGGTTGATGTAGCATTTTTCGAAGGCAAAATAAATGAACTAACTTCCCAAGGATTCCCTATCATACATTATAATAAAGATGCGCTAAAAAAAGAAAATCAGTTATGGCTTGTTAATCAAATTAAACAGCAACTTGGCGACGAAAAACTTGATGTATTCGTACATAGTTTAGCGAAAGGTAGTTTAAAGTCAATGACTGGTGAAGCCTTACTTTCAGCTGAAGATTTAGCCATTACAATTCACGCTATGGGGTACAATATGTATGAATGGGCTAGTCTGCTTTTTCAGCATCAGATGTTTACAGAGCAAGCGAGTTTAATAGGATTTACCAGCGAAGGTAGCGCCAGAGTTTGGGATAATTACGCGGCAGTAAGTGCTGCAAAAGCTAGCATGGAATCGCTGATGAAAAGCATGGCGGTGAGCTTTGCAGCCTTTGGTATTCGTACTAATTTAATTCAAGCTGGAGTTTGCGTTACGGAAGCATTTAGGCAAATTCCTGGCCATGAAAAAATAGCTGATTTTACGAAAAAGCGCAATCCATTTCATCGTTTAACAACTCCAGAGGATGTGGCTAATGTGGTATATTTACTTACTAGAGATGAAGCCAAATGGATCAATGGAAGTATTATAAAAGTGGATGGGGGCGAGTCGTTACGCTAATACTTTGGCTTGAACTCGTTTGATGCGGTAATTTCAATTGGTAAATGGTATTATTTGTTCTTGTTTTTTCGTGCGCCTCTGAGGGTGTGTTTTTGCAGAATTTTTTGACCTTCTTTTTTGGAAGGTTTAGATTGTATAATTCCCCATATTTCATCCGATGCGTGTTTCCTTGTTGCTTCTAGGTCTACGATTGGGAGAGGGTAATTTTCACCTAATCGGAAGTTGTACATTTCTTGTTCCATAGGCGTCATTAGCCAAGGTTCATGCACAAAATGTAGGGGGATATTTTGTAATTCGGGAACGTATTTTAAGGTAAATTCGGCTTCTGGGTCATGTTTATAGGCATTTTTTACTGGATTGTAAATTCTAAGCGTGTGAATTCCCGTTGTACCCGCTTGCATTTGTAGTTGTGGGAAGTGAATTCCAGGCTCGAAGTCTAAAAACAAACTAGCTAAGTGCGTAGAGGCATCTTGCCATTTTTGCCAAAGTAAGTGCGTAAAAAAAGAAACCAGCAAGGCCCTCATTCTAAAATTTAAATAACCCGTTTGCTGTAAACATCGCATGGAAGCATCTACTAACGGAATGCCAGTTTGCCCTTCTTTCCATGCTTTTATATAAGCTTCATTTGCAGGTTTATCTAGTCGATTAAAGGCTGGGTTAAAATTTTCAAATTCAACTCGCTCTTCCATTTCAAATTTTTGGATAAAGTGAGCTTGCCAACGCAATCGTGACATAAATTGACCTAAGGCTTGTTTGTGTTTGTTTGTTGCATAAACTTTATCTGCATGATGAATAACTTCCCTAATAGATATGCAACCCCACGCAATGTAAGGGGACAAACGGCTGCAAGATGTTCGAGCAGCTAAGGGTTTAGAAATGTTTTTTTGATAGTTTGGATAGCGATTTTTTAGAAATGAAGCAAGGTAACGAAGTCCCATTGTTCTTCCGCCTTCCTGAAAATTTTGGTTTCTTTGAAAACGAAATGAATAGGAGGGGACCGATTTGTATAAATCTGTAACTGCTTCTTCAGAAAGTAAATTACCATTATTTCCGCTGAAGGCTATGGGATACTTTTCCATAAATTTCTCCCATGCGTTGTTCCAATTTAATCGGTTTTTAATTCCTCTAAAAACACCATTGTTAACACATTCTACCCACTTAATTCCTTCTTTTTTTAAAAACTGGGCAATTATTTTATCTCTTTTGTACGTAATGTCTATTCCTGTTTCTTGATGAGAATATACGCCAGAAAGTTGGAATTTTTGATGCAGCTTCAAGAAGATATCAAGCGCATTTCCTTTTGTAATAAGCAATTTTGTTCGGTATTGTAGGAGCTCTTTTTGTAAATCGGCCAAAGATTCTTCAATAAAACGAAAGTGACGCTCGCTGTAATGAGCATCACTTTCTAAAATATCTTCAAAAATATAGAGCAATAGCACGGGTTTATTTTTTTGGAGTGCTAGCTGCAATGCTTCATGGTCATGAAGTCTTAAATCCCGCTTGAACCAAACTACATTCATGTTAGTTAAGCGCTTCTTTATAGGTTGCTAAACAACGCTCTCGCGCCATTTTATGCTCTACCATTGGCTCAGGATAGCGCGAAGTGCCATATTCCTTAACCCATTTTTTGATGTATTTTTCGTTTTTGTCGAATTTTTCCGTTTGGGTATAAGGATTAAATACTCTAAAATAGGGCGCTGCATCCACACCAGTTCCTGCCACCCATTGCCACCCACCTAAATTAGATGCCATATCGTAATCGAGTAATTTTTCAGCAAAGTAAGCTTCGCCCCAACGCCAATCAATCAGGAGGTGTTTGCACAAGAAACTCCCCACAATCATGCGTACGCGGTTGTGCATCCAACCGGTTTCATTTAATTGTCGCATGCCCGCGTCTACAATGGGGTAGCCTGTTTTTCCTTGCTTCCATTTTTCAAATTCTGCTTCGTTGTTTCGCCATACGATGCGATCGTAGTCTGGTTTAAAGCTACGGTTGATGGTTTCTGGGAAATGAAACAAAATCGATTGATAAAATTCCCGCCAAATCAATTCGTTTAAAAAGGTTTCTTCGGTAGCTTGTACAGCCTTTTGAACTAATTTTCGGTAAGGAACAGTTCCAAATCTGAGGTGAGGGCTCAATCGAGTTGTCCCTTCAATAGAAGGGATATCTCTTGTTTTATGGTAGTTATTCAATTTTTCTTCTTCAATGGAATAGGGGGGTACTTCGATAGAAGATTTTTCAAAACCAATGTCTGCCAAACTTAAATTTGGCAACCTAGAATGTTGGACAGTGTTTTGTAGTTTTTCTTCTGAAGCATACGGGCTAAGCTGAATTTCTTCAAACTTTTTTTTCCATTGTTTCATAAATGGGGTAAATACCAAATAGGGACCGCCACTGTTTTTTTCGACTTCGTTTTTTTCAAAAATAACTTGGTCTTTAAAGTCATGAAATTCAATGCCTTGTTTTGCTAAAAGCGACTTAACTGCTGCATCTCGTTGGAGAGCGTATGGTTCGTAATCTCGATTTGTGTAAACTTTTGCAACCGAATATTCTTGGCAAATTTCCTGAAAAACTTCTGTAGGTTTTCCGTAAAACATAGCTATGGAAGACCCAAATTTGTCTTGTAATTCCTTTCGCATTTTTTGTAGCTCCTCCCATATAAAAGTCAAGCGAGCATCATTTTTAGGAAGTAAGTCTAAGATTTCTGTATCAAAAATGAAAATGGGCATTACAGGATATTCATCTGAAAGGGCATGAAACAATCCAGCGTTATCTGTTAAACGTAAATCCCTTCGGAACCAAAAAATTGAGCATTTTTCCATTGAATAAAAGCTTAAATTGAAAGGCTAGACATACCGCCATCTACACCAAAAACTTGTCCTGTTATCCAAGTGCTTTTATCGCCTAGCAAAAAGGCGGTCATTTCAGCAATATCTTCAGCTTCACCTACACGTTTAAGCGGGTGTCTTTCGTTCATTTTTTCTTTTTTAGTTTCATTTCCTACCAACTTATTAGCCAATGGCGTATCGGTAAGCGAAGGAGCAATTACATTTACACGAAGTGATGGCGCATACTCTGCTGCAAGCGAACGAGCAAAACCTTCAATGGCTCCTTTAGCTGCTGCAACGCTTGTATGAAAAGGCATCCCCGTTTGAACAGCAACGGTACTAAAATATACTAGACTAGCTTGCTCTGCATTTTTAAGTTTTCCGAGAAGCGCTTGGGTAACTTTTACTAGACTAAGAAAATTAAGTTTAAAATCCTCTTCAAAAACATCCAATTTCATCATTTTGAAAGGTTTCAGATTTATGGTGCCTGGAAAATAGGCAAGACCATGAATGGCATCAGGCAAATCCAACTCATTAATATCGTCTGTAGACGCATCAAATTTGAGGTGAGTAACATTTAAGTCGTTTAAGTTTTCATTACTTCTTGATGCAACAAAAACATTATGGTCGTTTTGTAACAATTTAGCTGTTGCTAGACCAATTCCTTTACTTCCTCCAATCAATAGTATATTCTTTTTCATCTGTTTGTGTTTTTTTAGTTTGTTAGTTTTTAGTTTTTTAGTTTGTTAGTTTTTAGTTTGTTAGTTTTTAGTTTGTTAGTTTTTAGTTTTTTAGTTTTTAGTTTGTTAGTTTTTAGTTTGTTAGTTTTTAGTTTGTTAGTGTAATAGCACATTAGCAAATTTTCAAATCATCACATTTTCAAATTAGCACATAAGCATATTAGCACATTTTCAAATTAGCACATAAGCATATTAGCACATTATCAAATTTTCAAATCATCAAATTTTCAAATCATCAAATTTTCAAATCATCAAATCATCAAATCATCAAATTTTCAAATCATCAAATTAACACATTATCACATTTTCAAATTAGCATATTTTCAAATTAGCACATTAGCACATTAGCACATTATCAAATTATCACATTTTCAAATTAACACATTAGCACATTAGCATATTAGCACATTAACAAATTAGCACATTTCCAAATTAACACATTTTCAAATTTTCAAATTAATACTTCCCAAACAATTCCGTCATTTTTTTGGTGCGAGCTTCAAAAATTTGATTTAATTTAGGTTGAATTATAATAGGGTGCAGTAGTTGTCCTAACCAACCAAATGGAACAACATAATGAACGAGGTCTTCAACCTCTACGCCCCCTTCAATTTCTTTAATGAAATGCTTGTGGTGCCACATTTTATAAGGGCCGCTTAATTGAATATCTACAAAATAGGAAAGCTCTTCTACATGGGTTATTTCAGTTACCCATTTAGTTGAAAATAGAGGAAGAGGCGTTACTTTATATTGAAGAATTTGACCAGTAAACATTTTTCGGTCGGCACCAGACAAAATTTTGAAACCCATGTCCGCTGGCATAATTTCTTGTAAATTCCGCGGATTTGACAAGAAATCCCAAGCTTCCTTTTTTGAAATAGGTAATTTTTGAGTCGAATGTATTTCGTAAATTTTCATAATTCAAAAGTAAGAAAGCTTTTGTTTAACAAAAAATACTTCAAGTTAAACAAAAGTTATAGTTTAATGCACAAGAATGATTTATTTTCTAGAAATAAATAAGAAATGTAAGCTTGTATTTTCTTGTTAGGGTTTCTCTTTTTTAGGTAGTAGCAATTGATTTTTTTTAATTTATATATTTTTTTGAACGACTTCTCATCGATTATTGGCTTTTGGAGAAGCTTTTGAAACAGATTAATACTTTATTAACAAGCTACGTTTTTCGATTGCTGTATTTTTGAAGAATCGTTAGGAGTGCCTTTTGGCTGAGATTATATCCTCGAACCTGAACTGTGTAATAACAGCGTAGGAAAACGAAAGATACATTTCTTTTATTGTACATGTTGTGCAAAGCTAATTGAAGGTTAATTCTAACGAAATTACTAACTTTAAATTAGCTGATATGAATTCAAAAATTGAGAAATTAAATGGGATTTACGCCATTACTGACCCTTATTTAACCCCAAAAGATAAGGTTGAGCAAATGGTTGAAGAAGCCCTCAAAGGAGGGGCGCAAATCATTCAACTACGTGACAAAGAAGCAAGCGACGAAAGCCTTTTTCCAATTGCTGTAGCATTACAGAAACTATGCGCCGATTACCAAGCTGTATTTTTTATAAACGATAGAGTCGATTTGGCTATTCAAGTGAAAGCTGACGGCGTTCATGTTGGTTTTCATGATGAGGCCGTGAACAGTGTACGACAAAAAGTAGGTAACGAAATGCTGATTGGTGTTTCTTGTTATGGCGATATTGAAAGGGCCAAAAATGCCATTCAACAAGGAGCAGATTATGTAGCTTTTGGTGCATTTTTTCCTTCTAAAACCAAGCCGAAAGCGGCTGTAGTTCCAATGGATGTTATCAAGGAAGCCAAAGAATCACTCGATGTTCCCGTTTGCATCATTGGAGGCATCAACGAAGCAAATATCGATGAATTTGATGCTTATTCACCAGATATGTATGCCATGGTGAGTGATATTTTTGAAAGCGAAAACATTCAACAAAAAGTAGAAAAACTAAAAAGCAAAATTGAAAATTCAACTTTAGCTCACTAGTATTTTTCATACTATTTTAATTCGAGAAGTAAAAACATGAATTCGATATGAATATTGAATAATAGATTTTTAAACGAATAAACAATGAGTATTTTAATATCAACCTATGTCGAAGGAGTAAGACAAAAAACACCTCTTGTTGAAGCCATTACTAACTATGTAACGGTAAATGATTGCGCAAACATCCTCTTAAGTTCAGGAGCTTCGCCTGCAATGTGCGAGTCGGCTGACGAGGCTTACGATTTTACCAAACTTGCACAAGCGGTTTACCTAAATATTGGTACACTTACTAAAGAACAAGAATTGGCGATGCTTCAATCTGTAAAAGCTGCCGACGAAATGAACATTCCCGTAATTTTAGACCCTGTTGGATGTGGAGCAATTCCACGAAGAATAGGTTTTATCGAAAAGCTACGTTCTTTTGGAAAAATCAGTATTGTCAAGGGGAATATGAGCGAAATCAAATCCCTCGCCGGTGTCGAAGCTCAAGTTAGAGGCGTGGACTCCATAGACGACGGAAACGATTCCTCTGAAGTAGTTAAAAATTTGGCCAAAAAATGGAACTGTATTGTTGTCGCCACAGGCAAAACGGATGTTATTTCGGATGGCGAAAATATAGCGTATGTCGATAATGGTTGTGCTTTATTTACAAGCATTACCGGAGCCGGTTGTATGTTGGGTGCATTGTTGGCAGGATTTGCAGGCGCACATCCACAACAACTTTTCGAAGCCTCAGTTGCTGCGTGCGTAGCTATGGGAATTGCAGGAGAAAATGCAAAAGCTAGAGAAAACGGAGATTTACCCGGAAGTTTCAGAGCATACCTCATGGACGAAATTTACCGTCTTGATACAAGCCGTATTGAAAAAGCGAGTAAAGTGAGAGTGAAGAATATCGAATAACGAATAACGAATATCGAATATTGAATATCGAATATTGAATATCGAATACTGAATATCGAATACTGAATATCGAATACTGAATATCGAATACTGAATATCGAATAACGAATAACGAATAACGAATATTGAATAACGAATAACGAATATTGAATAATGAATAACGAATATTGAATAACGAATAACGAATATTGAATAACGAATACTGAATAACGAATATTGAATAACGAATATTGAATAACGAATATTGAATAACGAATATTGAATAATGAATACTGAATATCGAATATTGAATAACGAATAACGAATATAAAATAAGGGACAACTTTTATAACGGAAAACTGTTAACAGATTCAATGATATAGCAATTTTTAATTGCGTAATCGAATTAATCCCGTGAATATTGCGAACGGGACAACAGAAAACTGATAAAAATGAAAAATTGGTGTAACGAATCTTGGGATAGAGTTTCCTCGATACTTACTGAAATTAAAGCTCAACCTTTTTTGAGTGAACTTCAGCAAGGAAACTTGGATAAGGAAAAATTTGTGTTTTACATGCATCAGGATGCTTATTACCTAAATGCCTACGGTAAAATTTTATGTGGAATTGCAAATCGACTTGAAGATTTAGAAGAAAGTAAGGATTTCATAGGCTTTGCAAGCGGAACTGTTGCTGTTGAACAAGCACTTCATGCTACTTTTATTGCTTCTTTTGGCGATGAAAAGATACCCGCTAAATCTCCTACTTGTATTATGTATACAGGCTTTTTAGCAGAAACTTTGGCGCATCAACCTATTGAAGTAGCGCTAGCAGCTGTTTTACCGTGTTTTTGGATTTACCAGGATGTGGGTGATTATATGTTGAGTCTTCCGCAAATAGAAAACAATCCTTACCAAGCTTGGATTGACACCTATGGTGGTGAAGATTTCGCTAATTCAGTTCGAAGAGCAAAAGAAATTACCGAAAAATACGCTTCCAAAGCTTCTAGCGAAATAAGAGAACAAATGCATTTGGCATTTTATAAAACCTCACAAATGGAATGGATGTTTTGGGATAGTGCCTATCGACTAGAGAAATGGCCTGTTGGTTAATTGAATTTTTGAATATGTGATTTGTCATGTTTGGAGAAATCATCGAATCAAATGAATAATTAAAAACCCATAGCCCCCATTTTAAATGGGGGGGGGAAATGGGGAAATAAAAATAAACAGATGAAAAAATACGCAGTTGTTTTAAGCATCGCAGGAAGCGATTCAGGAGGTGGAGCGGGAATCCAAGCGGATATTAAAAGTATTTCGGCGAATGGAGGTTTTGCTTGCACAGCAATTACCGCACTAACCGCACAAAATACACAAGGAGTAACCGATATTTTTCCTGTTTCTATCGATCATTTAAAAGCACAATTGGATGCTGTTTTTTCAGATATTGAAGTAGATGCGGTAAAGATTGGTATGCTACATTCGCCAGAAGTAATTACAAGTGTAGTTGAATGTTTGAAAACTTACCAACCCAAACATATTGTTGTAGACCCTGTAATGGTTGCTACTTCAGGAGATAGATTACTAATGGATGAAGCCATCGAAAGTTTAAAAAGTGAACTTTTACCCCTTGCAAGCTTAATAACTCCCAACCTTCCTGAAGCTGAGATTCTATTTGGTTCAAGTATTGAAAACATTAGTCTTTCTGACCTAGCAACAAAGTTGGGTGAAAAGTTTAGAGTAAATACTTACGTAAAAGCAGGGCATCTTACTAGCGAAGAACTTGTTGATGCGTTATACTTACAAAAAGACAAAAAAGTAGCTTTATTTTCTTCTGAACGAATCGAAACAAATCATACTCATGGAACAGGATGTAGCTTATCGGCTGCAATGGCTACTTATTTAGCCAACGGAAACGATATAGAAACTTCTTGCCAAATGGCGAAGGAATACTTGCATGAAGCGATTAAATCAGGTAAAGATTATCAGTTAGGTAAAGGAAATGGACCTGTAGATCATTTTTGGAAACAAAGACATTGAAATATAAACCCCTTTTGATTGTAGACTTTTCAACGGTGGCGGGGCTTAGGAAGCAGCGAAATGCTTAGGCTTATGTAACCCGTTTTATGCCTTAGAAAATCTATTACAAGACAAAATCTCTTCAAAATAAAACTTTAGCTTTATGGTTTTTAGCTATCTAATTAAGGTAATATTACCCTTTAAGATGCTACCATCTCTAAATTTTGCCCAATACCAATAATCGTTAGATGGCATGGGTTTACCTTGGTAGGTACCGTCCCAAAATCCACTTGAATCAAACTTGGTGAGTAATTTTCCAAACCGATCAAAAATTCTTATTTCTTCTAAGTTGGCATCGGGAAGTGTGCCTCCTCTAGGTCGCCACACGTCGTTGAAACCATCATTATTGGGGGTGAAAAACTTAGGAAATAATACGGCATTAAACCTTCTGATTACTATCCCACAACCATTTAAGTCGCGGATGTAAAGAATATTTTCTGGCTGAGTAATTACAAATTCGTTACTTGTTTGGTAACTATTTGCAGTATTTAGGGAGAAAACAAAGTTGCCTTCTCCTAACACATTAACCCTTACAGTTTGCTCGCCAGCGGGATTTCCTGAAAATTGAAGTTGAATGTTTGGGACATCCGTCACTGAAAGGTTAAACTCACGAACTACGGAACACGAAAATTCGTTATCTCCAACTTGGGTAACGGCTGTAATTTCAACCGCATAGGTTCCCGATTCGCCAACATTAATGGTAGGTTCTGTGCTTCCATTGCTCCACAGGTATGTAAATTGATCTGGATTCCCTTCAACTGCGGGGACTAATGTTAGGCTAGGGGCTATGTTTTTGCAAAGGGTAAGCTCTGTTTCGGTAGGGGCTAATTTTGGTACCTTAAGCGATTCAACACGAATGGGAAAAATCCCGTTGCATTCTCCAGGGTCTTGCAGCCGAGCAAAAAGTGTGGTAGGAAGCAGGTTTGCATTAATGAAAATATTATCGCTTATAATTCGGTTATTATCTAGTAAGGCATCCGCTTGCGAATTATAAAACCAAGTGTTGGAGGAAAAAAATCCAACATCATTGGCAATTTGGTTGGTAAGGTTTGAAGCACTAAAACGCACTTGATTTGTTTGTGGGTCGGGGCATTGTGCAAGGCTGAAACCTTCAAAAATTTCGGCGTTACGTTGAAGAATAATCGAAAAAACAGCTTCACAATTCCCAGGGTTAAGCACGTTTACAAATACTTCATCTTGGTTATTTTGTGGTGCAAATTGAGCGGGAGTAGGGATTGGATTGATGCCGTTTTCAGCTTCATCAAAACTAGTATAAAAGCCTTCAATAGCAAGGCTTGGGTTTACTTCAGAAAGCTGACTTGCGATATCGAAAAGGTTAAAATTAATGATTTCTGAATCTTCTTCGCCGCAAGAAACTAAGGCAAAAATTTCATCGTTTTCAATGCGTTGAAATTCAATTTCTATTTCATCAAATGTATTGCAACCATTTCCTATAATTACTTCTACCGCATAGGTACCTTCACCTAATTCATTTTCAGAAACAAGCAATTGATTGGTTTCGTTAGGGATTGGATTTCCGTTGAAAAACCAATTTATTTCGGTTGCAGCAGGTTCGTTTATTTCTAGTAGCAACTCATCTCCCTCGCAAACAGCGTTAATTCCAGTTCTGTCTAAGCCTAAATTAACTCCCACCTCGAAACTTCCAGCTTCTAAAAAAACAGCGGAGTCAAATCTTGCATTACCTTCGTCTGCAATTACTAGTTTTACTTCGTAAACTTGGTCGGGTATAAGGTTGGCTTCGGCGACTAAAACTTTGGTTTCGCCATTAAAGTTTGTTGGCGATGTAGCAGCATTGGCTCCCTGATTAAACTGACCGAACCATTGTTCATTAATAGCTTCGCAAGCCGAAGGAATTTCTGGTCGTACGGTGGTTACTTTAACGGGTGTGTCGGTAAAGGGTACGAGCGCAATATTTTCGAAAGGTGTAATGGGCTGACCATTTTCTACGGGTCTTATTAAGAAGGCAAAAACATCTGAAAAAAGGCAAGTATTGGAGTTGTTTTCTTGGTATTCCTCTGAGGCAAACAGGTACCTGAACCGAAGTTGACTTGCCTTAGGTGTAAAGTAAAAGCTCATGCTGGTTGCGTTTACCAATACTTCGCTATCTGGTATTCCCAATGCTTCGCGAAGGTCTTGATCGCCTCCCCAATCGGGGGCATTATCGTCTGAAAGTGAATTGTTTGGGCCTTCAATATTATTTAATCTACCTGTAGAAAGTACAATTCCGCTTTCGAAAGGAAAACTCGAGTTGGGTGCTGTAAAGTAGCCATAACTTAACATTCCGTCTGCAAAATTTCCTGAAACTGCTTCAAAAACATCAACATTTTCAACACATTCGCTTTCTCCAAAAAGAATATTTTCAATTAATTCTTGTGGTGAAAAACTAGCATGATCTGCGTTTACAAATTGAGCTTTTGTATGTTGAACTATAAAAAAAACTAATGTAACTAAAAGGTATCTTCTCACTTCCTTAAATTAGGGTACAAACTTAATCAGAATATAGGTTTAAGACGTGTAGATTAACAAATGGTTGTACATCGTTAGTTGAAAAAGTAATAATTCTTGAATTTAGGTTGGAATGATTTTAGTATCGATACATCGCCAGAACAGGACAAAACAATAGGTTCAACTTCCTTTTTTGCTGTGTACCACAACTCTTTGGTGTGAAGTTGAAGCGTATTTTTTTAAATTTTCTTTAGGTTTTTTTATTTTTTTATTTTAATTTTAACGCATGGTTTAACCGTCTTTTATGTAGTTCATTTATGTGAGTTGCAGAGGCGAAGCTTTGATATTAATTTTCATTTGTTTACTTTTATTGTTCTTTAATAGTGCCGTTTTATGAGCAGATGCGCTACGAACCGATAATTTTCGATTTGGCTTTCATAACGAAGTTTTTATGCATAAACCGGGTTAAAAAAAGCGATTTAAGTCTCCTATTCTATTTGATTGTAAAAAACTTTTTCATTTTATGATTCATCTTGATTTATTAATTCATCGAAATTCCAAGCAGATTGGTATTTTTTTTAGCCGTGAAAATTACACGGATAAGTTAAAAGTTGCTTTAAAGGGCGTTGGTGCTAAATTCACCAAAACCCATAAGTGCTGGTACGTTCCTTATTCCAAAGAAAATTACAACTTAGTTGTACATGCTTTGGGGCCTTTTGGTGTGTCGGTACCTTCAAAAAAAGGTACTACATCCTCATTTTCGGTAGCCGAGCAAAGCGCTCGTGAGATTCTACCCATAGTCCAAACGGACGCTCCTACTTCTATTTCTGCATCAACTTTGGCTTCTGCTGATGATAAAATTACGTCGCACAAGGACGATGTTGGTAGCGAGAAACATAAATCTACTTCAATTGAAGTGATTGCTAAGGACATGATTATGAGTTGCGAAGGCAGTGTAGGAAAATATTGGTTGTTTCGGATTAATTACAGGGGCGTTGTTACCCAGGCGCTTAAACAAATTAAGGGGGTATATTGGAACAAGAACTATAAATGTTTTATGGTTTTTAGAAATTATGCGGTAAAAAAGAAGATTGAAACACTTTTTGGAAGGGAAATTTTTCCTACCAATTACTACACAAAAGCAGAGAAGCATTTTTTGAACAAGCGAATACTGTTGAAGCCTTACGATGCCGACGAACGTTATTTTCGTTTATATGTAGAAGGTGAAGATCCTGTGATTATCCATCAATTGAAGCGAATAAGCGGATTTCGATTTAGTAATTCATTAAAGTGTTGTTTGTATCCTGCTACTCCTGCTGTTATGGAGGCAATTTTGCTTCAGTTTGAAGAAACAGGACTTGAAATTAAAGACGAGTTACCGGCTGGTTATTTAAAAAAGGCTAATAAAGTTGGTAAAAAAACAGATGAGATTGTTAAGGAAAAAAACTATCTTTTGTACAAGGTTCCTGCTCATGTGCAAACCTATATTTTGGAAATGGCGGATACGATTATTGCAATGAATTACAGTTCTAATACCTTAAGGACGTATACTTACGCCTTAATTGATTTATTGCGGTATTATGAGTACAAATCGCCTGAGGATTTAAAGCGCAAAGAAATTATTGCGTATTTGAGCATGCTTGTACAGTACGGCAATAGTTCATCCTCGTTAAACAATACACTTAACGGACTTAAATTTTATTGCAAACACGTGTTGGGGTGGAAGAAGTTAGATTTTGAACTTCCGACGCCAAAACGAGAGAAGAAATTGCCTGTAGTTTTAACAAAATCTGAAATAAAGCAAGTTTTTGCTTCGGTGAGTAATGCTAAGCACAAGCTATTGCTGTTAATGACGTATGCGGCAGGTTTGCGAGTAAGTGAAGTAATAGAGTTACAGTGGAAGGATATAGATTTTGAGCAGCATAAGATACACATTAAGCAAGCCAAGGGAAAGAAAGACCGGATGGTAACTTTAGCATTTTCGTTGGTAAGTAGTTTGCAACAATACCGTAGTGTGCATTCGGGTGCTCATTATGTGTTTGAAGGTCAGGTAAAGGGGCAACCTTATAGTCCAAATACTGCGCGAGTTATATTAAAAAAAGCGCTTGCGAAAGCCTCTTTAGAAAAAAAGGCAAGCATGCACTCTTTGCGTCATAGTTTTGCGACACATTTGTTAGAAAGTGGAACAGACATCCGTTTTATTCAGGAAATTTTGGGGCATAGTAGCATAAAAACCACTACGATATACACCCACGTAGCCTCTAAGCGAGTAAGTAAGATCATTAGTCCGCTAGACACCCTAGGTTTAAAAGACGACAAGGACGACGATGAATAGATTACATTTAAAAGTTGCATTTTTTCAATTTTTTTGGTGTATTTTTGGAGATATGTAATAGTTGGGCATAATATAAAAACGAAACTCAGAAAATGATTAAAATTAGGGTTTTATTGATAGGATTTTTAATTATACAACTAAATACCTTTTCCTCTAAAAACTTTGCGACAAGTGAAATGAAAAAGAATTTCACGGCTAAACAAATTGACGACTTAGAGAAAATAAGAGATTTTTTTGTAAATCAAATTTGTGACGGGAGAAACAACAATTTTGAGAAATGCTTTACAAAAATGTTACCTGAATTAATTGAATTTGGTTGGCAACCGATTTTGGAAAAAGTTGATTTTAAAAAACAAAAAAAATTATACGAATCAATTTCACAATCAACATTTGACGAAATATGGGAATTTCAAAAAATAACATATCCAGAATCTGAAAATAATCTTCAGAGTATTGCTTCTAAATATAACGGGAGATACCAAAAATATTTGACTGAACTTGGAACGAAAAACAAACAAATCGAAATTTACGCAAAAAGATTAATCGAAGCAGGTGATTTTGAATCAATGGGATTATTACAACAAAATATTTATAAAAACCCGAATGAATTTGATTTAAATGATTCTAATGTTCAACTTTTGATATCGGTTCATTATTTGACTTTAAATGACCAACAAAAGCGAAATTAAAAGCAGAACCGAAAAAAATACTATGCCCAACAGCGGTTTGCAACAATGGCGGGGCTTGGGGCTGAAACGAGAGATTTAGGATTATTAATTAACTTTGAGAATTGAAACGAAAGTGATTTGCTATTTTGCCCGCCACTGTAGCAAGCCACGAGACGTTGGCTCTAATGCTAATTGAATTCAAGTTCCTTACCAGTTAAGGCGAAATACAAGTTTTGAAGTTGATGAACGTATTTAACATCAGGTGCAGGACACGAAGAAGCGTTAAGAATTAAATTTAATTCACCTTGAGAAAAATTATAGTCAAATAAACTAAGTCCGTTTTTTGACCAAGCGTTATTATTTTGAATAAAACCAAATTTTTTTAGCCATTTAGGAGTTAATTCTAAAGGTTTAAAATAAGAGGTAAATTCAATTTCATTTTGTGAATAAGATTGAATAATTTCCCAATCAACTACTATCGGTAAAACTTCTTCTTTTGACGTGTTGTAATTTAAAATATTCCCTATTCTTAATTCATTTGCTTTAATCATAATTCTAGTTATTATTGAGTGAAGCACTAGAGCCAACAGCGGTTTGCAACAATGGCTTATTATGTGCTTTTCCTCAGGTTAATGTTTATTTTTAATGTTCTATACTTATTTGATGTTAGTTGCTTGTTTATACGCCACTGTAGCAAGCCACGAGACGTTATGCGGCAGCTTAAAAAACGAACATTTGAGAATTAAAAAATGGGATTCGGATTTAATTTATTCTTCATTTTTATTCTTGTTCCATTGACAGGAATTTTATTGATATATTGGCTTCTATCGAGAAAAAAGTGGGTTGGAAAAACACTCGGATTTATTTTGATTGGAATTTTTGGAATCGTTTTAATTTCAGGAATTTTTAGATGGATGACTTCAAAAACCATATTAAAAAAGGAGAATTATTATGGAGAATACGTTATTAACAGGGATTTTTTCAAAGGAAAACAAAGTGATTGGCAGTACAACCATTTTAGATTTGAAATAACTGACAAAGACTCAATTTTCTTCTATGTGACTGATAAAGAAAAAGTGTTAAAAACCTATCGTGGAACTATTAAAACAACGACTACATTCAATTCTGCGCGATTAATAATTGAAATGGAGCAACCGACACACCACATTTTGAAAAGTGATCCGACAACATATAGAAGTAATTGGAATTTTCATCTAGTCTTTAAGTCAGATAAATTTTATAACGTATCTTTTAAGAAAGGAAAATGGAAATCAATAAAATGAAAAAAAAAGCCGACCGCATAACAGCGGTTTGCAACAATGGCGGGGCTTTGGAGCTGAAACGAGAGGTTTAGGCTATTTTATTAACTTTGAAAACTAAAACGAAAGTGAATTGCTATTTTGCCCGCCACTGTAGCAAGCCACGAGACGTTATGCAACAGCTAAAAAGACAACGTAAACAATGAAAATCGTGCTGACGATGATGTTGACTATTTTCTCTGTAATCACTTACGGACAGGTCGACAGTACTTATCAAATTGACAAGGAACTACATGATTGTCTTCACAAAAGTGAAAACTACACAACCAAAGGAATGACCGACTGTGTGAGTACGGCAACTGAAAAATGGGACACCGAATTAAATAAAGCGTACACAGAGCTTTTGGACTTGCTGACAACTGAGCAAAAAGAAAAACTAAAAATCGCTCAAAGAGAATGGATTGAATATCGAGACAAAGAGATAGAATTTTCAAACCAACTCTACTACGATATGCAAGGAAAAATGTGGATTCCTATTGCAGCCCAAACAAAACTCGACCTGACAAGAAAAAGAACAATAGAACTTGAAAGTTACACAGCAAATTTGACTATCGACAAGTAATGGAACAGGAACCGACACCAATAATTGAACTTTTAGTTCTGATTCTATTTTTAGGGTCGATAACGTTTTTATTAGGAGCGATTTTTCAAGGTTACGTACTTTACAAGAACAAAAAGTCTTTGCTGACAATTACTTCGGTTATTATACTAACAAGAATACTGACTATCATAAGTTCTTATATTATTTGGGCATTTTGGTATTTACCGATAGACATAATGTTCTTATTTTTCTATTTGCCGGCTATTTTACCTGAACTAATTTTTAGCCCATTAAAGTTGAAACTATTTGGAAATGAAATAATAAAAAAGAAAGCCGTTGCATAACAGCGGTTTGCAACAATGGCGGGGCTTGCGAGTGAATTGAGAAGTTTGGGTATATTTATTAACTTTGGGAATTGAAACGAAAGTGAATTGCTATTTTGCCCGCCACTGTAGCAAGCCACGAGACGTTATGCCCAATTTTAAGACGACACAGCAATGAAACGACTGACAACAATATTGACAATTTTTTTTCTGACTTCGACAAGTCTGACTTTCGCTTGTGACTGTGGTTCTCAAGGAAACTTTTTGACAGTTGCACCAAAAGCAAAACTTGTTGCACTCGTAAAGGTTGACAGTTATTTGACTTACAAAAATATTTACGACAAACCGACTCCAATGTCTATGGAAGTTGAAATTCTTCAAATTTTTAACGGACAAGAGACAAGAAAGAAAATAACCGTTTGGGGAGACAATGGAGCGTTATGCCGACCGTATCTTTCAAATTTTAAAATTGGAGAATATTACATTATAGCTTTTTACAAAGGACAAAATGGTTCAGAATATACCCATATAAATGAAAAAGAAACTGATTACATTATTTCAAGTTGTGGAGATTTCTGGCTGACAGCTGACAACAACAATAAAAAAGCAAATGGTGCAGTAAGTAAGAATCAAAACGAAATCAGTTTTAAAGACTTGTATGAATATTTTCACGGAGACAAAACGAAGGAATTAACTTCAAAAGACTTTAAAGAAATATTTCAACTTGCTCTTGACCTTCCGAAACTGCAACAATACTTTCACATTGACACAGACACAACAAGAAAACAGATTATAATACAATACTTTGGTGACTCTAAACACAACAATCTGACAGGAGTGAAAAAATTCGGCAGACAAATAAAAATAATGACCGAAGAAGATATTAAGAAACAACAAATCAAGTTTTATTTTGTGGTTGGTGATTGGGTTTGCGGACTAAACTCGGTGAGACTACAACTTTCATATGTAGGAGAAGGACTGACGACAAGTTATATGTTCAAAAAAATTGACGACAAATGGACCATTTTAAACTCTGAACTGTGGGAAGAATAAGAAAAACTGGGCATAACAGCCGTTTTGCAAAAGCGGGGGTTTCGTGCTTCTATGACAGTGAAGTGGTAAATTCAAGTTTTGTGCATCTAATGAAGTTTAGTGCTAAAAATCCCCGCCTTCGCAAAGCGGCAAAACGTTAGCCATAAATTAATTTAAAATTCGTGTGAAATTCAAGTCGAATTTCTTGCGACGAATTTTAAGCTGAATGGACCTTTTTTGAGGTTTTCGCTTAATGAAATGGAAACCGCTTTTTTTCTGACGAAATAGGAGCTGAATTGCATTTTTTCGAGTTGAACTCCTTCCTCGAAAGTGAGTGAATCGAATTATTCTAAGATGTTGAATAAAGAGCTTTTCCATTTTTGCGAATTGAAATGAAAACCTCGAAATTGAAATACTTACTTGCTGATTGAAATGAACAAAATCCGTTTCCAATTACAAGTGAAATCTAAAATTGAATTGAAAAAATCTATGGCTAACAGCGGTTTGCAACAATGGCGGGGGTTTGGAGCTGAAACGAGAAGTTTAGGAATATTTATTAACTTTGAAAATTGAAACGAAAGTGAATTGCTATTTTGCCCGCCACTGTAGCAAGCCACGAGACGTTGTGCTTCATTATAAAAAACATTCAAACTGAAAAAAAACTCTATCATATTATTTTTATTTCTGCTATTAAATAGCTGTAATAATGGAGTGAATTACATTTCTCAAAATGACGGGAAAAATCACTTAATTGACTTTGACTTGTTCAGTATTATTCTGCCAACCGACTTTAAATACAAAAGGATTGACGGAATAGACTCTTTTGTCGGAGAAATTAAAAACGGAAAATCTACTTTCTTTTTTGATTATGGTTGGTATTCACCAAAACCACCTTTAGACGAAAAAAGTTACATTGAAGAAAGCCGAAAAGGAATGGACTTTGAAACTACCCTAAAGTTCTTCAACAAAATTGACTTGAAACCCTATGAAGACGAAAATGGTGGTGTAAATCCAAGAGAAATCATCAAAAAAGTAGAGAATTTGACTTTACATAAAATGACTGATAGCATAGCTACTCAAAATGACTTCAAAAATAATTGCGAGTATTATTACACTTTTGAATATGAAAAAGTTGAATTTAAAATTCCTTTCTGTGTACCAGATGAAGAACGAAAAAAATTTGAGAATTACGAATTGACTATTGACACAATTGGAAATTATAAAAGGACAATCGCACTTTGGAAAGATATAGAAAATCCGAATATTTCTAGTGTGAATTTTAAACCCATTTATGGAGATTCAAAAAATGAATTGTCAATTGGAATAAAGTCAGATATGGAATTTGACAAAAGTGAATTGAAAGAAATATTTAAAACAGTTGAAATAAAATAACGAAAGCACAACAGCGCATAACAAAAATGGCGAATTTATTGCTGAAACGAGAGTTATGTGTATTTTTAGAAACTTAAAGTTTAACCGAAAAGTTTGCGCATTTTAAGTCGCCACTTTCGTTATGCGCGAGACGTTAGCTCGCATATGAGAAAACTGAAATTCAAAACGAAATTCACGTTGAAAATAAACTGAAACGTAAACTGAAAACTGATTGAAAAGCAAACCGAAAAATGACTCGTGAAACGAAAAATTGGTCGCTGAAAAAATCACAGTGAAAAATGTGGAAAAGTGAAATGTTGAAACTCTGAATCTGAGAATGAAATTGATAACTGATTAAATGGATTTTTTGCTCAATTCAGTTCTAACTCGAAACTTTCTGCGTTTTTGAAATGATTAAAAAGATTAGTTGAGTAAATCGAAATTGAAAAGCAAACTCCGACAAAAAATTTAGTTGAACTGAATGAAATTGAAAGTCAATTTTTGCGGAATTTAGTGCTTAACCGAAAGTTGAAATCCATTTTTGCTGACGAATGAAAAGCAGGGCGGAAAAAAATACGCGAGCTAACAGCGGTTTGCAACAATGGCGGGGCTTTGGAGTTGAAACGAAAGGTTTGGGCTAATTTATTAACTTTGAAAACTAAGACGAAAATGAATTGCTACTTTGCCCGCCACTGTAGCAAGCCACGAGACGTTATCGGCAAGGCTAAAAATACCACCAAACAGACAAAAAAGTAAAATCTAAACTCACATACCAATTCCATCCAGTGCATCTATGCGGTTTGCTTATTTGAAAACCTATTGAAAAAGATTTCCAATCCCAAAGCCAATTAAATCTTTTTTTATTTATGTTCGAATAATTATGACTATTCATTGCTTCCCAATCTCTATCATCCATTTTAGTTAAATTTTGATTGTTAATAATTCTACTGAAAGGAAAAAGTTTTATCGTAATATTTTTCAAACTCTTCCTGATGAAATTTCAATGAATTTTCACCAATCACATAACAAGATTTAATATATTCAAACATTTGTTGCTTTTCCATTTCTTTGACTTTTTTAAATATTTCGTCTTGCTCCTCGTAAGTCTTATATTCCCAATTTTCGTTTGTAAGGATTTCATAAAACCAATCTACTGCCGTTTGTTTTGCCATTTTGATTAAAATTTGTAGAAGCCAAGCCGATAACAGCGCATAACAAAAATGGCTAAGGCTTGTGCTTCGGTTAATATTCGTTTTACTTTTTTGTATTCATTTACTTATTCGAGTTGAATTGCTTATCTATGCGCCACTTATGTTATGCGCAAAACGTTGTAGCCAATTGTACAAAAGCATAATGAACAAAAACTTATTATTAATATTATTTAGCCTTCTTATTTTTAAATCATATGCTCAAAATGATTCATTAGGCATTAAAATTACTCTTGCGACTGATAAACAATTAAATTTATTGCACGCAAGTAAGATAAATATAAAAACTACCGAAAAAGAAGCTAAAGAATTTGCTGTAAATGACATTGAAAACAGCAATTTGTTTTTAATAATTAGAAACCCAATGACATTTTCAATTGACCAACTTGAATTTGAGAAAAGGTTCAATATTTTTTATTTGAGAAAAAACATTATGAGCGATGTTGATATTAAAAAGATTTACAATTTTGAAGTATTAAATTTCATAAAAGAAAAATATGGAAATGAATCAATTGAAAGAATATCTGAAAATGTGATTGGAATTGATGAATGGAAAAGCATGAAATAAAAACAACAGGCTACAACAGCGGTTTGCAACAATGGCGGGGTTTTGGAGTTGAAACGAGAGGTTTAGGCTAATTTATTAACTTTGAGAATTGAAACGAAAGTGAATTGCTATTTTGCCCGCCACTGTAGCAAGCCACAAGACGTTGTGCCTCATTTTAAGAAGCCTTACAGAAACAATCCGTTTCAAATTCAAATAAATCGCATTGTTGTTGTGAAAGTTCGTGCAAATCTTGTGCTTTAGTAAATGGTTTTTGTGCCATTTCAACTAATTCTTCAATGCTTTTATTCGTTCTTAAGTCAAAACGTGGTATTTCTTCGGAACTATATTTTTGTTCCATTTCAAGCCACCATTTAGCACTTTCTGGATTTTCTTTTATTATTGTTAATCGTTTTTTTAAAGACTTTTTAAAACACAAATCGCAATTTCCTTGATAGTCTTTTAATCCTAAATCAAAACTTTGTTTATCCCACCAGTTACGGATAAATCGACTATCAATTTTTACTTCATCACATAAAGGATAAATTACTTTTTCAATTTCAGCATTTACGCTTTTACGGTGTGCTTCATCGGCTCTAATTCCTACTACTTTAATAATATCAAAATCTTTATAATTATCACGTAAATAAGCATCAATAGGTCTTTGTTTTAATTCTCTTGTGCAATTAGAAGCCATATTGTTTGGTAAAGGATATTTTTTAAGCATCGCTTCAAATGGTTCTCCATTTCTTGACGCAGTTTCAAAATCAACTATTTTATAAGTTGTTCCTTTTCCTTTTTCATTGTTTACTAAAGCTTCAAGATAAACTAAATTCAATCCAAATTCTTTATCGCATTTATCAGCAAAAATCAACGTTTCTTCACGTTCTTTTCCAGTATTCATAAAAACAAAAATGCAGTTTTTATAACTTGGATGTTCTTTGATATACTTTGCTAAAAAAGCAGAAGTACGACCTCCAGAAAACAAAACCACGTATAAAAAACGAGGCACAACATTGGTTTTGCTCAATGCCTCGGCAGTCGCTTCCTCGATGTTCTTTTCTGTTTTTTTCATTTGTTTATAATTTAAAAGTTATTGTTTATTTTCACGGCACTAAGCAAAGCCAAAGGACGTTACCAGCAATTTTAAAAATGAAACGTACAATTTTAACTTTAATAATTTTAACCATTTTTATATCGTGTAAAACGATTAATACTGATGCAAAATCTGAATTGCCAAAAATTGATAATTCAAAAAATCTATATGCATTTATTGGTAAAAAAATATCTGTTACAGAATTTGATCCAAATGAAAATATGGAAAGTAAGGTAATTGATTCAATAACAGGTGAAACTATAATCCTAAAAAGTTATGTAATGGATAATGGATTTAAATGTAAATATATTGTAAAACAGAATTTATTCAACCAAATTGAAAATGATACAATTGAATTTAAAGCATACGATCATTACGGAAGACCTGGATTTGAAAATTATGATGAATTAGTATTGTACCTATCAAAAGATAATGAAGGAAATTATTTTCACTGTAAGTATCAATTTGAGTCTATATTTTTAGATTCCAAAAAAAGATATTATAGTTATCCAAAATTTTTTGGAAATGGTTATTTGCAAACCGCAAATGACCTAAAAAGTATACAAATACAATTTCCAGAAAGTGAAAGGTTTGATATTAGTAACATCGGAGAAAGCGGAATTAAAAGCTATTATCCAGAATATTATTACAGAATAGAAAAACAATATGCTTATCCTATAAGAGGAATGTTTTTGGAAGAACTAATTGAATTTAGACTTAGAACAACTTTTAAAGATTTATGAAAAAAAACTGCTGGTAACAGCGGTTTGCAACAATGGCGGTTTTCCGCTTCCTCGATGTTCTTTACTTTCTTTGTCATTTTGTTATAATTTTTAAATTAATTTTACTTTTGCCCGCCACTATTGCAAGCCACAGGACGTTAGGCTTCATGTTACAAATCAAAACGAACATTCCGTTGAATAGAAAATTTGATTTAAAAAGCATTGCGTTGATGAATTTAACGTTGACGAGTTGAAAATCATGTTGACGATTAAAAGCATTGCGACGAAGATATAGCTGATTGAATGGATTATTTGTTGACTTATTTTCTAACTCGAAAGCTTCAGCGTTTCTAACATGAAAAATGGATTAATTGAGCAAATCGAAATTGAAAGGTAAACTCAAAAATCAGTTGAATTGAAAAGCTGAATCGAGTGAAATTGAAAGTCTATTTTTGCTAAATTTAGAGCTGAATTGAAAGCAAATCCTTTTTTGCTGACGAATGAAAAGCAGAATGGAAAAAAACACGAAGCCTAACAGCGGTTTGCAACAATGGCGGGGCTTTGGTGTTGAAACGAGAGGTTTAGGCTTATTTATTATCTTTGAAAATTGAAACGAAAGTGAATTGCTATTTTGCCCGCCACTGTAGCAAGCCACGAGACGTTAGCTCGCATATGTGAAAACTGAAATTCAAAACGAAATTCACGTTGAAAATAAACTGAAAAGTAAACTGAAAATTGATTGAAAAACAAACCGAAAAATGACTTGTGAAGCGAAAATCGGTCTTTTAAAAAAATCACAGTGAAAAATGTGGAAAAGCGAAACGTTGAAACTCGGAAGTTGAAAATAAAATTGAAAACCTGTTAAATGGATTTTTTGCTCGATTCTTTTCTAACTCGAAACTTTCTGCGTTTTTGAAATGATTAAAAGGATTAGTTGAGTAAATCGAAATTGAAAAGCAAACTCCGACGAAAATTGAGCTGAACTGAATGAAATTGAAAGTCAATTTTTGGTAAATTTAGTGCTTAATCGAAAGTTGAAATCCATTTTTGCTGACGAATGAAAAGCAGAGTGGAAAAAAAATACGCGAGCTAACAGTGGCTTGCAACAATGGCGGGGTTGGAGCTGAATTGAAAGGTTTAGGAATATTTATTAACTTTGAGAATTGAAACGAAAGTGAATTGCTATTTTGCTCGCCACTGTAGCAAGCCACGAGACGTTGCCTACAATTATGAAAAATCGAATTACTATATCATTATTAGTTGTTGTCATAATATTTCTAATGTATAAACTTGAAAAAAGTAACAAGGAAACTTTAGAACTTTTAAAAGAAAAAATAGAACTAACCAAGACATTAAATTCAAAATCAGAAGATATTAAGTCTTCTAAATATTATCGTTTCGTGGAGACTTCCGACTCTAAAATTAATGTTAAGACGAATCTCAAAAGTGGAGAACAGAAATTAATTGACAAAAAGGATTTTCAAGACACTTTAGACATTTCAGATAATTTCTTCGTTTATAAACACACCTCTGAAATCACTCAAACTTCTTATTCGGAGTTTGAATCAATTCTTCGAGATTTTGACCAGGTTAAAACAGAATATGGCAATGATTTTTTTGTGAGAGTGATGACTTTTTATAATGGACAAAGTTTGCCACTCGAAACTGAAAATTCAAAAACGGATATTCATATTTTAATACAGCCTACTGAATTAGGCTATGAAAACAAGACGTTTTTGATTTCGGACTTTTATAGTGTTGACTTAAAAGCACTCGAAAAAAAAGAAGATTGTGTTGAATTAACTTTTGAACACGGAAAATTTCCAAGAAAAAAGGAATTAATAATAATAAATCCCGAATTAGTGAAGTTTGGAAGAAAATAACTGTAGGCAACAGCGGTTTGCAACAATGGCGGGGCTTTGGGGTTGAAACGAGAGGTTTAGGCTAATTTATTAACTTTGAAAACTGAAACGAAAGTGAATTGCTATTTTGCCCGCCACTGTAGCAAGCCACGAGACGTTACCATACATTTAAAATGAAAAATTCGTTTAAATATGCAGTGTTAATTATAATTTCAACGATTCTTGGTTATTTAACTTGGAATGCGTTTTTTGAATTATCTCTGACACAACTCTCAAATGAAAATATCAATATTGTAAGCAGAAAAATATCTACTATACTCTATTTGCAATCAATATTTGCTTTATCGATAGGAGCAATTCCTTTATTATATCTGATTTTAAAAAAAATCACAAATTTGAAATTTATAACTCAAGGGATAATTTCATTAACCATTATAATTCTAAGTGGAATTTCAGTTTGGCAATTGAAAATATTACATTTGAACATCAAAATAGAAAGATTAAGTGAATTGAATTTTGTTAAAGACATTCAAAATGTTATGTATGCTGACGGATTGAATTTTGGGATTTATTTATTGACAGGTTTTATAATCGGTACCTTATTGAGTATTTTGATTTTTAAAAAAAGAAATAAAATATCTGAAAAATGAAAATTGATTAAAACTAGCCAAAAAAAAACGTATGGTAACAGCGGTTTTGCGTAATTGCGGGGTTTGGTGCTGAATTGAAAGGTTTAGGCTTTTTAAATAACTTTGAAGCTTAAACGAAAAGTGAAGGGATTTTTAATCCGCAACTACGCAAAGCCACGAGACGTTGGGCACAAATTGAGAAAAGCATAACGCTGATTTGAAAACTGAAAAGCATGATGTTTTGGGAAAACTCTCAGGTTCATCGAATAGCATTTTATTGAAAGTCAAACTCGAGACGAAAGGAGCTTCGACCTTTAAAAACTGTTGACGAAAAGCATGAAGTTGAAATTGAATTGACGACTGAAATTGAAAATCAAATTGAATAGAATAAATCGAGAATTGAAACCGAATTGAACTGAGAAAGCCGAATTGAACTCAAAACAACCCATAAGATTTGAATTAAAAAGGAAAATCGAACGCAGAAATTGAAAAGAAATCTGTGCCCAACAGCGGTTTGCAACAATGGCGGGGCTTTGGCGTTGAAACGAGAGGCTTAGGAATATTTATTAACTTTGAGAATTGAAACGAAAGTGAATTGCTATTTTGCCCGCCACTGTAGCAAGCCACGAGACGTTAGGCTTCATGTTACAAATCAAAACGAACATTCCGTTGAATAGAAAATTTGATTTAAAAAGCATTTCGTAAATGAATTTAATGTTGACCAGTTGAAAATCATGCTGACGATTAAAAACGTTGTGATGAATTGAAAAGCATTGCGACGAAAATAAAGCTGATTGAATGGATTTTTTGTTGACTTATTTTTTTAACTCGAAAGCTTCAGCGTTTCTAAATTGAAAAATGGATTAATTGAGCAAATCGAAATTGAAATGCAAACTCCAAAATCAGTTGAATTGAAAAGCTGAGCCGAATGAAATTGAAAGTCGATTTTTGCAAAACTTAGAGCTGAATTGAAAGTAAATCCATTTTTGCTGACGAATGAAAACAGAGTGGGAAAAAACACGAAGCCTAACAGCGGTTTGCAACAATGGCGGGGCTTTGGAGTTGAAACGAGAGGTTTAGGATTATTTATTAACTTTGAAAACTAAGACGAAAGTGAATTGCTATTTTGCCCGCCACTGTAGCAAGCCACGAGACGTTAGTGGCAAGGCTATGACGATACACAACGAGCAAAGGAAATGACAGAAAAAGAAAAAATATTTGGCGACATTGATGATATTATTGAGACGGTTAACCGTTTCAAAATGGAGCCACTATTTAGCGAAGAAAAAAGCAAACGACAAAATAAAATCGTTTCGACATTACCTAACGATAACGAAATACTTAAAACACTTTCTTATCTAATTGCTTACAGCCAAAATTCAAATTCTGAAATTGTTGAACAGGTTCTTAAATCAGGGAAGTTTGACTACGCTTTTGCAAATTTTAAAATTGACGAAGTTGTAAAACTTAATCCTTGTGATATTGCGGACAACCATTGGACTTCAATAAAAGGTATTAGACAACAAGCAAAACTTTTTCATATTGTAAGTTTGGCAAGGAAAATAAAAAATATTGGTTCATTTGCAGACATTCTTAATCAGACAAACATTCCAACGACAATTAAAAACGAAATTGATATTGAAAATTTTTGGTGTGGCTTTGACAAACTTTTAGTGACACTAAAAAACAATAAAATTCCTTTCTTTCAATCTACGACTTCATTGCTTCATTTTCTTTTAGACATCGGTTATGACTGCGTAAAACCAGACTTAGTTGTTATGAAAGTTGCCAAAAAGCTTAATATTGTTGACAACGAAACAGGCGATAAAAATTTCAGAAAAACAGTTAGGACTATTCAAGAGTATTCAGTTGACAGAAAAATTAGACCATCAATTGTTGACTTCTATTTTCTAATTGACGAAGGACAAATGGGAGCAAAAAAATTTGTAAAACAAGACTTTTATAGAAAAACAGAATGACAACAACGGACGGAAAAAAAAGCCCAGCCACTAACAGCGGTTTGCAACAATGGCGGGGTTTGGAGTTGAAACGAGAGGTTTAGGACTATTTATTAACTTTGAGAATTGAAACGAAAGTGAATTGCTATTTTGCCCGCCACTGTAGCAAGCCACGAGACGTTGCTTACAAGTTTATGATGAACATTTGCCTTGAAACTTGTGACGAATTTGAACGATGGAATTAAAGTTGAATTCAATTTTTTTTAAGGTTTTCGCCTAGTGAAATGTAAATCGCTTTTTTTCTGACGAAATAGGAGCGGAGTTACATTTTTTCGAGTTGAACTCCTTCCTCGAAGGTGAGTGAATTGAAAACTTCTAAGATGTTGAAAAAAGAGCTTTTTCATTTTTGCGAATTGAAATGAAAACCTCGAAATTGAAATACTTACTTGCTGATTGAAATGAACAAAATCCGTTTTCAATTAGATATGAATGCTAAAAATTGAATTGAAAAACCTGTAAGCAACAGCGGTTTGCAACAATGGCGGGGGTTTGGAGTTGAAACGAGAGGTTTAGGAATATTTATTAACTTTGAGAATTGAAACGAAAGTGAATTGCTATTTTGCCCGCCACTGTAGCAAGCCACGAGACGTTAGGCTTCATGTTACAAATCAAAACGAACATTCCGTTGAATAGAAAATTTGATTTAAAAAGCATTGCGTTGATGAATTTAATGTAGACGAGTTGAAAATCATGCCGACGACTGAAAATCATGTTGACGATTAAAAGCATTGCGATGAATTGAAAAGCATTGCGACGAAAATAAAGCTGATTGAATGGATTATTTGTTGACTTATTTTCTAACTCGAAAGCTTCAGCGTTTCTAAAATGAAAAATGGATTAATTGAGCAAATCGAAATTGAAAGGTAAACTCGAAAATCAGTTGAATTGAAAAGCTGAATCTAGTGAAATTGAAAATCGATTTTTGCGAAAAACAGAGCTTAATCGAAAGTTGAAATCCTTTTTTGCTGACGAATGAAAAGCAGAGTGAAAAAAAACACGAAGCCTAACAGCGGTTTGCAACAATGTCGGGACTTTGGAGTTGAAACGAGAGGCTTAGGAATATTTATTAACTTTGAGAATTGAAACGAAAGTGAATTGCTATTTTGCCCGCCACTGTAGCAAGCCGCGAGACGTTGCTAGTAATTTTAAAATGAATTACGTAATAATATTAATCTTAGGAATTTTAATTTTAGGTCCAATTTTATATGGATATTATTTGGATTATAAATCTGATCCAAAAGAATTTAAATTTAGTTTAAAAAGACTAAAACCATTATTAATCATTCTTATTATTTACTTTGTAGTAAATGAAATATCTGTATTAATTTTCCCTTTAAATAATAACCATGGAATTGAATTTAATTCTGAACGTGAAAAATACGGAATTCCTAAAATCGGGGACGATTGGAAAATTGACGAGTATAACTCTAAGCAATTTAGAATTGAATGGTGGAAACCAGAACCACGAAATGGGCATTTTAAAAAAATAATTGAATATGGATATCTAAACATAAAAAAGGAAATTGACTATTATCATAACCCAAAAGATAAATTAAGTTATGGTTGGACTGTCTATAACTACGATACTAATAAAATTGAATATTATATAGAATTGACAAATGATAATAGATATACAACATCCAAAAAAGGTATTATGAAATTAGAAAAACCAACAAAAATAAAGAATGTATCAAAATCTGAATTTGAAAATTATATTGTGGAATAAAAAACTACTAGCAACAGCGGTTTGCAACAATGGCGGGGCTTTGGTGTTGAAATGAGAGGTTTAGGAATGTTTATTAACTTTGAGAATTGAAACGAAAGTGAATTGCTATTTTACCCGCCACTGTAGCAAGCCACGAGACGTTGCCAGTAATTTGATGAAACAGACATTTCTTCTAATATCAATCTTTTTGAGTCTGAATTTTTTCGGACAAAAACCAACTGAAAAAGTTGGAGAAATTGAGATTGCATTAATTGGACATGACTTCAAAAGAAATTCAGATTACGAACTGACCAAAAAGAAAACGAACAGAAAAAACCGACCTTACCTGAGAATGTATTTTGATTCCAATGGGAATTTGTTGAAATCAATTGGATTCGGAAAACACCACAATACAGACTTAAGGCTCATAGACAGAATTAATATCTATAAATATGACAAGAATGGATTAAAGTCAAAAATAGATATTTGGAAAACTGACTACGATAAAAATCTTTCATATCAGTTTTACAAAAAGTTTGATTTAGATAGTACCAAAGCCAAAATTGTTTCGGAAAAAATGTATGAAATTGGATCCAATACAATTTACACTCAAACTGACTATTGGTATAACGAAAAAGGCGAATATCAAGGAATCTTTTTCGATTCAACTTATTATTTTAAAAGAGAATACAACGAAAAAAACCAACTCGTCCGTCTTCAACAAATCTACGATGGTAAATTAAGATGGGAATGGAACTACACTTATGATGACAAGCAACGAATTGGAATTTTTCAAACTCATTATAATGACGGAAAGGATTACTCTGAAAAGGAAATTAGAAGATATAACGAAAAAGGTCTTTTAGTTGAAATCGAAGAATTGCAGATTACTAAAGACGGTTTGGAAGAAAAAACCAAAATTTATTACGATAAAGACGGAATTATTAAAAGAATTGAGGAGTATGAATCATACAATCGAGAGGATGGATATGAATTGGTATCTTATCGTAAGGTTAAACTAAAAAGTAAAGTAACATTCGATTCTCTAATTGCGGAAAGAATCAATGAACAAATAATAACTGAATAAAAAACTACTGGCAACAGCGGTTTGCAACAATGGCGGGGCTTGCGGACGAATTGAAAGGTTTAGGCTAATTTATTAACTTTGAGAATTGAAACGAAAGTGAATTGCTATTTTGCCCGCCACTGTAGCAAGCCACGAGACGACGTTGGCAATAATTTTAAAAAATGAAGAACTGCATTCAAATTTTTTTAATCCTTTTGACATTAACTGCTTGCAGAGAAAAAGAAAATGAAAAGAGAATATTCGAAACTGTGAGTGAAAATTTTGCGGAATCTGAACAATCAACTGAATCACAAAATGAAATAATTAATAAAGATGAATTAATTCTGAGCATCGATTTTCAAGATTTTTTTGAAGAAGATAAAGTCTCTTTTTTAATTAATGATTGCCTTGTATTTAAAAATAGAATTTTAACAAGTGACAAAATAGATGGACTGACGGATATAATCATAAAGATAAAAAAAGAAAACTCTGCTTCGGTTATCTTTATAAATAATAAAGAGAAGGTCAAATGCAAAACAATTGACGATAGTGTTGCATTGAAGATATATGTAAATGAAATCGAGAATACTTTTACTTTAGATTTAAGCAAAGGCAAATTTGTTGGTTTAGAAAAAATGAATAATAATAGGTTGCGTTTAAATCAATCTAAAAGACAATTTGAATACGATTGATATGAATAATATGAATCGTTTAAAAAAAACTATTGCCAACAGCGGTTTGCAACAATGGCGGGGGTTTGGAGTTGAAACGAGAGGTTTAGGCTATTTTATTAACTTTGAAAACTAAAACGAAAGTGAATTGCTTATTTACCCGCCACTGCAGCAAGCCACGAGACGTTGCTTACAAGTTTATGATGAACATTTGCCTTGAAACTTGTGACGAATTTGAACGATGGAATTAAAGTTGAATTCAATTTTTTTAAAGGTTTTCGCCTAGTGAAATGTAAATCGCTTTTTTTCTGACGAAATAGGAGCGGAGTTACATTTTTTCGAGTTGAACTCCTTCCTCGAAGGTGAGTGAATTGAATACTTCTAAGATGTTGAAAAAAGAGCTTTTTCATTTTTGCGAATTGAAATGAAAACCTCGAAATTGAAATACTTACTTGCTGATTGAAATGAACAAAATCCGTTTCCAATTAGATATGAATACTAAAAATTGAATTGAAAAACCTGTAAGCAACAGCGGTTTGCAACAATGGCGGGGCTTTGGAGTTGAAACGAGAGGTTTAGGAATATTTATTAACTTTGAGAATTGAAACGAAAGTGAATTGCTATTTTGCCCGCCACTGTAGCAAGCCACGGGACGTTATAAGCCATTTTAGGACGACACATCAATATGACAAGAAACATCGAAAAAATATATAATGACCTCAGAGCGGACTTTGAAAATACGCCTGACTATGTTATTGACTTTTATTCTAAAAACAATTTGCTTCTAAACAACATAAAGTCATTTACTGACAAAGAAGAACTTCGACTTTTCATTGAAATAGTGTGGCAATATTTAAACGCTGTTTATCAAAAAGACAGGTTTAATGAGACAGTGGACTTTGCAGACAAAAACCTTAAACTCATTGACAGCGAACTAATCAAATTAAATGCTGACGAACTAAAAGACGATTGGTATAATGGCATTTTGCATTTCAAAGGTATGGCTTCATACCGACTTCGTGACTATAAGACTTCAACTCCAATTTATAAGTATCTAACAAAGAGTGACCCCAAAAATGACAGCTTCAAAAATTGGCTCAACTACTCAACTTATGGACAAAGACTTTGGCTTGTAAATACCATAAACATAGTATGTGGTGTAATGGTGTTAGTTTATTTCTTCTACAAAGAATATATCGAAGTGTTTGAAATAAAAATTTCTATTTTAGGAATTGCAATGTTCGGGTTATTTGCAAATTGGGGATATGAATATTACATCAAAAGAAGCTTTAGAAAGACGACAAAAACAAATTGAAAACTAAATCAAACATATCGGCATCTTTTTCTCGTCTTGACAGTCTGCTGACCGTCACGACAAGAAAAACGGCTTATAACAGCCGTTTGCCGCAATGGGGGTTGACGTGGTTAAATCAAGTGCAGTGCTTCTATCAAAGTTTCTGCTTGGTTGACAGTGAAGTGCTCCGAAATCCCCCACTGCGGCAAGCGGCAAAACGTTGCCACCAATTTGAAAAATGATGATACTACTATTTTCAGCCTTACTACTTCTACTAATCTTATTGACCAAATATTTGGCTCGAAAAAAAAAGAATGTTGTATTAAAAATACTTTTAATCTTCGGAATTATTATCGGACTTTTAGCATTAGGATTAAACTCATTGTTTGACAAGGCTTTCGGGGCTTCAACACCTGTAAATGTTCGAACTGAAAATCTGACCAGAAAAAACTTAAAGATTTACTCAATTATATTTTGGGACAACAGTTGGAGCGGAAAAGGCAACCACGTTAATTATGACACTGAACTAGAACCTAATGAAAAGTCAGATGACTTCTGGTTTGAAAATGATGGCACAACGGAATTTTGGATTGTTGCAAAAAACGAAAATAATGGAATTGAATACTTGAATGTAATCACAGAAAAAGGTGTACAATTTGATTTAAAAATCAAAGAAAATCAAAATATTGACCAAAGTAAAGTGCAAATCGCAAAAGAATTAACAATTAAAACCGATGAAAACGAAAAAATGGTAAAGTTTGCTATTTGGACAAATATTATACTAATCGGACTTATGATTTTGAGTCTGTTAAAAATAAAAACTGGTGGCAACAGCGGTTTGCAACAATGGCGGGGCTTGGGGCTGAAACGAGAGATTTAGGATTATTAATTAACTTTGAGAATTGAAACGAAAGTGAATTGCTTATTTGCCCGCCACTGTAGCAAGCCACGAGACGTTGCCCTCAATTGTGGAAAGCACTGCTTGGGTAAAAATGAACATACAATTTTGCTTTAAAATCAGTTGAGAAAATTACACGTTTGCGCTTGATTGAATTTGATAACTTTGAGTTGAACTCTGAATTGAAATTCGTAATGAAAATCAATTTTTCTGTTTTGCAAAGTTTGTTGATAACTCGAAATTCTTTGCTTATCATGAACATTCGAGCTGAATCATAAGCGTTACGTTGAAAATAAAACTTGCTGAATATCTAAAGCGGAACGATAAGCAAAGCATTGCGGAAAAAACATAGTGAAAACTAAACGAGAATTTGAATCGAACGCAAAACAAAAAATTGCGTTGAATTTAAAATAAGCGCAAACTTTGGAGTTGGTTGCAAAAAATAAGATGATTGAAAAAGCAGAACTTTGAGAACCGCAAAATCGAAATTAAAGGATTAGTAGGGAAGGCAAGGGAACAATCAGAACGATGAGGAAACAACTGAGGACAACAGCGGTTTGCAACAATGGCGGGGCTTGGGGCTGAAACGAGAGATTTAGGATTATTAATTAACTTTGAGAATTGAAACGAAAGTGAATTGCTATTTTGCCCGCCACTGTAGCAAGCCACGAGACGTTGCCCTCAATTGTGGAAAGCACTGTTCGGGTAAAAATGAACATACAATTTTGCTTTAAAATCAGTTGAGATAATTAGGCGTTTGCGCTTGATTGAATATGATAACTTTGAGTTGAATTCTGAATTGAAATTCGTACTGAAATTTAATTTTTCTGTTTTGCTAAGTTTTTTGATAACTCGAAATTCTTTGCTTATCATGAACATTCGAGCTGAATTAAAAGCGTTGCGTTGAAAAACGAAACTCACTGAAAATCAAAAGCGGAACGATAAGCAAAGCATTGCGGAAAAAACGTGCTGAAAACTAAACGAGAATTTGAATCGAAAGCAAAACAAAAAATTGCGTTGAATTTAAAATAGGCGCAAACTTTAGAGTTGGTTGCAAAAAATATGATGATTGAACAAGCAAAACTTTGAAAACCGCAAAATCGAAATTAAAGGATTAGAAGTGAAGGTAAGGGAACAATCATAACGATGAGGAAACAACTGAGGACAACAGCGCATATAGCTCATGGCTAATTAAGGCTTGACATCGAATTTTTTGTATTTTTACGAAGTTAGTTACTAAGTTGAACATTAAACGCATTTTAACCTCGCCACAAGCCATATGCGCGAGACGTTGTAAAACATTTAAATGAAAATTCTGCTAACTATTTTAATACTATTCAATTTTGGGGTTGTAAACTCTCAAAATTATATTGATGAAATAATTTCTTGTGCGGAATATAGAGCAAACGAAAACTTACGACTTTTAATTGACAAGGATATACTCGAAACAAATTTTAAATTACAAAAATCAAAAACTATAGTTGAAATTCATAATTCCGAAAAAGGATTTGAAAAAATGAGTTTGGCAGAATTTAAAAAATCTAAATATCCAGCAATACAATTTTGGCTAAATTATAAAATCACTTACCATGACCTTGATTTGACAGAATTATTGATTCCATTTAATTTAAATTGCACAACGCCTTGGAGTAAGAAATCAACTCAAGAAATTTTAGATCCTTATCTAAAAGTTTTAGAGAATAAGACTAAAATTGACTTGAAAAAAGCACTTGAAATCGGAAATGAAAGTGGACTGAATGAAATATATTTTTGGGACATTGATTATGATAAAAGAAAATTAGTTTGGACTTTAAAAAGTAAACTGAAAAACAACCAGTCGAAAGTGATAAAGATAAATTCTAAAAACGGAAAAGTAATCTCTGAATTTATTGAAATCCCAATTGATTAAAAAACGTTTTACAACAGCGGTTTGCAACAATGGCGGGGGATTGGAGCTGAAACGAGAGGTTTAGGAATATTTATTAACTTTGAGAATTGAAACGAAAGTGACTTGCTATTTTGCCCGCCACTGTAGCAAGCCACGAGACGTTGTGCAACATTTGAAAATGGTAATAGCTTCATCATATAAATTTGGTTCAAACGCTTTGTTTGTTTCTCAAAAGCTGAGAGAAAACGGACTGAATTCTGTTATGAAAGACGAACCAAACGAAGAACTTCCTTTTCAAGTTTTGGTAAAAGAAAATGATTTGGAAAAAGCAATAATTTTAATTGAAAAATTAGAAATAGTTGAATCTGACTTAGATCCTGAATCGGAAGGTTATTTGAATGGACATTATGAGTGGAACGATACAATGTATAACCCCGGATATTACACAGGTGGTAAAATTGAACATTGGATTTATAACAAAGATAATTGGAAGTATTTCGCACCAATTTATTTGGCGAGTGGAATTGGACTTATTGGAATGCTAATATTTGGATTTATAGATATTGACTTTGTTTCGATTTTATGGATTTTAATTTATCTTTTTGTGGGAGCGAGTATGATTTGGCAATTGAAAAACAGAAAGTGTGGAAAATAAAAAACGTTGCACAACAGCGGTTTGCAACAATGGCGGGGGTTTGGAGCTGAAACGAGAGGTTTAGGAATATTTATTAACTTTGAGAATTGAAACGAAAGTGAATTGCTTATTTGCCCGCCACTGTAGCAAGCCACGAGACGTTGTAGCCTATGTAAATTGAAAATCTGAATTTATAACATGGAATTGAAATATGAAGATGCTTTACTGCTAAAATCTATTGAAATTGCGATGAATGAAAATAAATCGAATGTTGACTTTAGAGCGATATTTCAAACTTATGATTGGTTAAATAAATCGGTTCTGACATTAGATGAATTTAAAGAATCTCTTGAAAAGTTAATTAACTTAAAACTAGTTAGAATTGAAAACGAGAACTTGACTTTGACTGATATTTTTATTAGTCGAATGAAAAAGCTTAACGAAATGAACAATTTTTCAGCCATAAGTGATGTTAATGAAATACTGAATCTATTAAAAGTAATGAAATTTGAAGTATCAACCCGTGAAGGAATTGATGAAAATCTAATGAATAAAATTAAAAATGCGAGATTTGAATATCTTGAAAATGATTAGATAACTACTGAAAAAAAAAACACAGGCTACAACAGCGGTTTGCAACAATGGCGGGGGATTGGAGCTGAAACGAGAGGTTTAGGAATATTTATTAACTTTGAGAATTGAAACGAAAGTGACTTGCTATTTTGCCCGCCACTGTAGCAAGCCACGAGACGTTAGCGACAAGTGTAGAAAATCGGCTGGCGGAAAACGAAATATTATAAAAAGAAACAATTGAATATATATTTTTAAACCCATATAAAATATGAGCAAATTAAATGAAGCAATTGAAAATTGGAGGTCAGCATGGCTTTCAGTAGATTCTAATTACAAGCCTCTTACGCAAGATGAAGTGGCAGAAATAGACGAACAACTAGCCAATCCGCTACCAGACCCATGGAAGCAGGTTTTATTAAATGGCGGTTGGGGTTTAGATGTCAAATTTACATGGCCCTTAAATTATACAGGACTTAAGCCAAGTGATTCAATAGAGCATCAAAACGAAACTATTGCCGGTTTCAAACTTGGATGTAGAGGTAAATTTGTAATTGGCTATATTCACGGACTTGGCGATTCGGTTGTGCTACACTTTGAAGGTGAAGACCCTATGGTGTATAGACATAGACATGATAGTGAGGCAACTGAGCTTGAGGAATTGTGCAAACTGTCCGAATTTATAGCCAAACTAACCGAATTCGTTAATACCAAAACGAATTTAAAAATTAGTGATGCCATTGCGCATATTTCCGAAATCAAAGAATACTCGCTCGAATTGGTTTGGGGCTGGAATCATAAAGTTCGATATAATTATAAAGGGGAGGATGTTTTAATAGAAATCACAAAAGACGAATTTGAAATTTTGAAAAAAGCAACAGGGATTGAGCCTTTGCCTTATGAAGAAGAGATAAAATGAGTAAACTTCACGATACCATTGAAAAGTTCCGCCAACAAGGCTTCTTTTCCTCATTAGGAAACGATGCTTCCGAAATTGCTGACAAGATTATTGAAAAATCTCAGTCGTCATACTTTGGCGATATTCTTAATTTAGAGAACGAGCCTTTGTATGAACAAATTGTTTTAAACTATGATAAAGAAATTTGTTGGTTTATTGAGGATTGTTTTTGCTATTTTCTTTCGGACGAAGTAAACCCGCAAATGTATGTAGAGGTTTTTAATCAACTTAGCCATATCTCAAAAGGCTTGTTTGTGCCAAAAATCATTGAAGCCAAAGAATGTGGTTACTGCGATGGTCGAGACAAAAGGGTTATTGTCCAATATTTTTTAAATGATAAAGAAAACGAACTTGTTTTCTGCGCTGATGGTAGGGCGCTGATGCCATTTTTTTTGGAAGATGTAAATGAAACCATTGCACACACAGCATACTCATTTCAGTATATTATTGATGCGTATGGCCCTTGTTTTATTTTTTTTGTCAGCAACCAACAAAAAGAGTTTTTCGAAAAAGATTTGGGATGGAAATTATACTCATATCCAAATTATTGGAAAGATAAGGCCATGTATTATTTAGAAAAGAACATGCCGGAAAATGTAGAAAATTGCTTCTCCATAGCTATTAAGGGCAACAATATCGACGCCATTACACAGTATGCACTATTCCTGAGAGATGAAAACAGACTGCCAGAAGCTTTGGATATGTTAGAAAGAAGCAAAGCCGTTATCAATGAGCAAAACATGTCTTTTGACAAAAAATCGTATATGGATTTTTTGAATGATGAGATAAGCAGTATAAAAGAAGAAATGCAATGAAATTGGCTGTTGCAAAAAAAATCGGAAATCAATTCTGGATGACTGAAAACCTTGGGGTAAGTACTTTTCGCAATGGGGAGGCTATTCTATTTTATGAGGAAATTTATCAATTCTTAAAAGCAGGAAGACATCACGAACCTGCGTGTTGCTACTATGAAAACAATCCTCAAAAGGGAGTTCTTTATAACTGGTTTGCCTTAAACGATGAAAGATGTATTGCACCCGAAGGATTTAAAGTTCCGGGGAAAAAAGAATGGGAAGAGCTCATAAACCATTGTGGAGGGGAACAAAAAGCTGCCTTAGCACTGAAAACTTCAAAAGACTGGATAGAACCTAAAGATAATGCACCGAAGCCTGAGCTTATTGTTGGGTCGGAAATTGGAAATGGCACAGATAGGTTTGAGTTTTGCGCCAAACCCATGGGATCAATTGTTAAAACTGAACTTTTTGCCGAATTCTACGCTTTTGGCAGCGATGCCTATTTCTGGACAGCCGACACCAATGAATTTTATTGCGGTCATGCATTTAGTGCTTATATATACTACTATTCATCAGCTGTAATAATTCTATCCTCTCCAAAACGCTTTGGGATGTCTGTAAGATGTGTCAAGATTTTATAACATTTTTCTAATGAATTCATCGGAAGACCATTATAGCTATATTATTTACAATCCGCATCTTATTGCAGAAAATCAGGTTCAATTTATTCTGCAAGAATCAGGGTTTGGTTTATTCCATGTTTATACCGACCTTGGCTTTGCTCAAAAGTTGCTTAAAGCCCTTGAAATTGATACTGAAATAGATCGTTTTGAAATTATACCCTATCGATGCTTTTACTACAGTGATTATAAATCGCCTAAATATCCTTGGAAGGATAGATGGTATGCCTTCTGGAAAGTGATTATTTCAACGAAACAAGTCATTCCATTAAAAGCGTTTAAAGAAGAAATACCTGTTGAGGCTTTCGGAATAGAGATAAGAAATCATCCAACGGATGCAGAACCAACTGGTTGTCTGGTAATTGCCGACTTTGAAATGGAAGGAGATAGAAGCAAGGCAGAGGAAGCCATCATCAAGCAGTATTATTTTAAGAAAAAACCTGTAGAACCTATTCTAATAAATACAGAAACCTATTCTTTTGTAAAAAAAAAGAAATTTTTTCAGCTTCAGATAGATTTAGGCATTCAGGATGCCCATTTTTTTCAAATGGGCGCTATTGATGCACAAATAATTATGGATATTTGCAATCAGTATAATGGTAAAACACACTACTATCATTTATTAGATTGAAAGAATGAGCAAATTCAACTACTGCTATAAACAGGTTTTAAAATCCGATGTGTCTCACGCTTGGATACATCTGCATCGTTGTGTAGAAGCCTTTGCCCGTACAACAGGCGAAACATTTAGCTGTGTTTTTAATCGCATTGAAAAGAAGTTCAAATTTGAAAGGCAAAATCCTCATAAATGGCCTGATTTGACACAAATACTTCAAGCCACAGACTTCTTAAAATCAGAAAGAGACCATTTTCTGATAAAGTTGAATCAGCTAATTGAAAAAAGAATAAACGAAAAGAAAAAGGGAATTAGGATATCAAAAAACAAAGAGTTTAATCAAATTAATGGAAAACAACAATCATATAAACAAAAGAAAAAAAGACCTTTTGAATGGAGAAAACAAGATAAAGCAAATCATAACCACGAATTAAAACACCAGTCGCTAACAGGCGTTTGGCTCAATGGCGGGTGAAGTGGTTAATCGAACATTCTACCTCGCATCAACTTTTGTGGTGTATTGACAGTTTTGTGCTTCAAAATCCGCCACTTCGCCAAGCGCCAAAACGTTAGCACACATTTAAGAAAAACTATGAGATCAAACTTAATTACTACAATTATAACATTATTTGTACTTCAAATAAATGCTCAAACGATAGACGAAAAAATAGAGAACTTATTGGAATTAGATGGAACTATAAGAAATATCGAAAATCTAATATCTCAAACAATCGATTACCAAAAACAAAGTAATTTTGGGATTTCTGATAATTATTGGGAGTCTTTAGAACAAAAAGTGACAAAAAAATCACTAACAGAATTTAAAACAATAGTTAAGCCAATATACTCTAAAAATTACACAGAATCAGAAATTGACGACCTAATAACTTTTTACAGTTCACCAACGGGAAAATTGGTTACAGAAAAACAACCAATTATAACCGAGAAATTGCATTTACCATTAATTCAATGGTCTCAAAACATAAACTCTCTTGTAATTGAGGAAATTGAAAATAGAGATAAAAATGAAGTAACAGTTGACGAAGAAGAAAAGTTCATAACTGAATTTAAAGACAAATACGGTTTACAAATACTTAATTTAAAAGACCTTGCGATAGACAAAGAAAACAACATCGGAAACTTATTGATTGATTTTGGAAAAACAGATGGTAAAAATGACGTAACCAAAATTATTCGAGTGAAAAATAATTCAAATAAAGAAATTGAATTTCAAGAACCAAAATTTTTGAGTAACGAAGATATAAAATTTGATTTAGGTAACGAGCCCTTAGGAGTTGGAAAAACAAGGGATTTAAAGATTACTTTAATTGCTGATTTGGCAGAAAACAAAAGGTATTCAATGTCAAGTATAAATTATAATAATGGTGATAGAATCCAATTTGGAATTAAATATGATGCGCCAGCAAAGGAAATTAATTTTGAGATTTCAGAGAGAAAATTGAAGTTTAAGAAATTTAAGCAAGACTTCTCTGAACCTTATATTTTCATTTTAAAAAATACAGGAAAAAAAGATTTTTATATTTCAGACATAGAATTAGATAAACAAATTGCTTACTTGAATTGGGAGAAAGAAACTATTAAACCAAATACGGAAACTGAAATTAGATTAGTTTTTTCAAAGCAATTGATTGAAAAACAAAATATAACAGACTTGAAATTGAAAGTAAAAGTTGATTTAACAAAAGGAAAAAAAGAAAGCTTCTATCGTTATGCTAATGATACAATTGAATTAACAATTGAATAAAAACGTGTGCTAACAGCGGTTTGCAACAATGGCGGGGCTTTGGGGCTGAAACGAGAGGTTTAGGAATATTCATTAACTTTGAGAATTGAAACGAAAGTGAATTGCTATTTTGACCGCCACTGTAGGTAAGCCTCGAGACGTTAGCGGTCATGCTAAATTAAAAACATTAATAAACGACATGAAAAAAATATACAGCATCTTGATACCTCTTTTGAGTTTTACAACTATTGTCAACGCTCAGAATTTGTCCAGTGAATTCAACAATATCTCAACTAATAATGATATGATGGGGGGGACATTGGTTGTTTTCTGCGAGGATGGTATAATTGAAAACATTTCTATAGGAAAATCTGACTTTTCACGAAACATTAATTCTTCAATCAATACGAAATATCGTATTGCAAGTATTTCTAAAACGATAACGGCAATTGCGGTTATGCAACTTGTTGAACAAAATCTACTGGATTTAGATGCTGACATTAGCTCAATTTTGGGGTATAGTGTTCAAAACCCAAATCATCCAACAATTCCTATTACAACAAGAATGCTTTTATCTCACACTTCTACCATTATTGACGGTTCAACTTATAGTAATTTCCTTAGCGCTACGGTTAACAATAATCCGATTCCTAATTTAAGTGAGATATTAACCCCGCTAGGATCATTTTATACAGCTGGACAATTCAACAACACCATTCCTGGGACTTACTTCAACTATTCTAACATCAATTACGTCATACTCGGAACAATCATCGAAAAGGTTTCAAATCTTCGTTTTGACGTCTATTGTAAGCAAAATATCTCAGTTCCTTTGGGAATAGATGCTTCATTCAATGTCAATGATTTAACAGATATCGACCAATTGGCAGTTCTGTACAGAAAGATTAATGGTGTTTGGACTCCGCAAGCTGACAATTATCAGGGTACACAACCAGTCTTTAGCAATCTAAACGGATACATCCCTGGAACAAACGGTGGTCGATTCGGTCCGCAAGGAGGTTTTAGATGCTCTGGACAAGATTTAGCTAAAATATTTTTAGTGTTAATGAATAAAGGTAATTTTAATGGTGACACTCTTCTTTCGGAATCATCATGTAATGCAATGTTTGCTAATGAGTGGACTTTTAATGGCAGCAATGGAAATAATTATTACGGACTTTTTAGAAGTTGGGGGCTCGGTATTCATAGGATTACTTCCACTCCAGGAAATGACGTTGTTCTACCTGGTAGTATTTCAATGCTTGGCCATACAGGAGAAGCATTTGGGTTAGTAAGTGATGCCTATTTTGATAAAATCAGAAAGGTTGGTTTTGTTTTTATGAATAATGGGGTTGGGATTAATTATCAAACGAACAATAATTCAATGTTCTACACCATAGAGCAAGAAGTTTTTGCTGCTATCGAAAATCATGGAGACATAAGTAGTTGTCAGTCGACTTTGGGAGTTAATCCGATCCCAAAGGGGTTAAACATGATTTACCCCAATCCAACAAATGGACTTGTTAATGTAGAAATACAAAATCACACCATTCAGAATATAAAGCTTTATGACTTACAAGGAAGGTTAATAAAAGAAATATCCGAAAGCCAGTTTGACCTTTCCAACTACTCGAATGGAACGTATTTTATAAGAGCCCAAACGGATAAAGGTTTCTACAACTACAAACTTATTAAACATTAAACCAATGATAAGAGCGAAGTTAGAAGCACGAACCGCTAACAGCGTGTATGTGGCAATAGCGGGTGTAGTGGTAAATCGAAGGTCTATACTTCTAAGAAACTTTGTGCTTAACGGAAAGGAAAGTGCTTCTAATCTGCTACTGCACATACACGCGAAACGTTGGTGGCTATTCTAAGAAACAAAAACGACATGACAGAAGATGAAATAAAATCCTTACTTCCTGAATGTTTACTACATTCAGAAACTTATTCCTTAATTATTACCGACTTAGAAGGACACTTCATCTTTGTCAATGATATTTTTAAAACCCGATTTTCGTTTATCTGCGAAAATTTTATTGGACAGCCTTCTTTTATTGACATTTACCCCGAAGACCACCAAGTTTGCTTACAAGCCATTGAAAAATGCTTTGCTAACCCCAATAAAGTGACAAAAGTCCATTTACGAAAACCTGATACCAACCAACAAGATTTTTATTGGACAGAATGGGAATTTTCTGTATTCAAGAACCAACATAAAACACCTATAGGGATACTTTGCTTAGGACACGATATTCCCGAAACAGAAAAAGCAAGCCGACAAGCCAAAGAATTTGCCCAAAAAGTAGATACAATTATTGAAGAAACTACAGACGGATTTTATCAATTAGACAGAGAGTGGACATTTACAAAAGTAAATAAAGTGGCTGAAAACATCTTAGGTATCAAAAGAGAAAACTTATTGGGTCGTAATTTTTGGGATATATTTCCTGATACCACAGACTATAACTACCCCACAGCCTACCGCAAGGCAATGTTTGAATACATAACGGTAACATTTGAAGATTATCGTATAGATTTAGAAAAATGGTTTAGTGCTGTTTGCTATCCCTCAAAAGAAGGTCTAACTATTTTTTTTAAAGACTGTACCCAAGAAAAGAAAGATAAAGAAAAACTCAAATGGTCTGAAAGTAAACTTAGAGCCATATATGACAGCACATCTGATGGTAATATTTTAATAAGTCCTGATTATAAAATACTTGGCTTCAATAAGCAAGCCAATACCGTTTCCGAAAGTGTATTTGGTAAGCCACTACAAGAATTTACAGATATATGGGACTATGTTTTACCTAATGATAAAGAAGATTTTTATATAGATACACAAAAAGCACTTAAAGGTCAATATCTAAAATTTGAAAGGGAAATTATTTTTGAGCAGTTTAGTATTTGGTTTGAAGTGGCTTACTTTCCAGTGTATGATATTGAAGGAAAAATATTAGGTTTCACTTTCAATACTACAAATATAGATGCAAGAAAAAAGACGGAACTTAAACTAAAAAAATCGGAAGCAATGCTTAGGGCTTTATACGATAGTACCAGCGAGGCGTGTTCATTTTTGGATACTAATTTTCGGATTATATTTACCAATAAACTCTCAAAAGAAATTTGTAAAAATATATTTGGTAAAGAGCCAGCAATAGGCGATAGTAAATTAGATTTTACAGTGCCAGAATTACAAAAAGAGTTTTCAGAATACCATAAACAAGTCTTGCAGGGGCAATCAATTTATGTAGAAAAAGAACACTTGGGTTTTTGGTGGGCATTTACAATGTTTCCTGTGTATGACAACGAAAATAAAATCATAGGCATTTCAGACAATGTTAGTGATATTACAGAACGCAAAAACAGAGAACTAAAAATATTAAAACAGAATGAAGCATTAAACGCTATTGCTTGGCAACAGTCTCACGAACTTCGCAGACCCGTTGCCAATATATTAGGGCTTTGCGACTTACTGAAAAACCACCAAAACGAAACAGAAGAAATGAAAAATAAGTATATCAATTTTATACTTCAAGCAACCCAAGATCTTGATAAAATCATACATAAAATTGTATATCAAGCCAATGAAAATCAGCATCTTATCAATAAATGAAAAGAACAGCCACCAACATTATGTTTGCGAAAAGGCGTGCTAATGTGCATAATTTAGGCTTTTGTGCTTTCTATAAACTTTGTGCGTAGGGCAAGGAAAGTGCTTCTAATCCGCTACTGCACATACACGCGAAACGTTGCCCAACATTTAAGAAAAAATCACACAATTGAATTTTAATCTTTGATTTTAAAACTGATTATGACTGATTTACATTGAGAAATTGAACTCTCACAAGAGCGATAACAATTGAAAATTACAATTAGTAAATACTATGTTGAAGTCAAATGCAAAACAAAAAACTATGAAATATTTAATTAATTTGATAGCATTTTTATGTTTGACAATTATTCTCGCTCAAGAAAAAGATATGGTTCCAAATGATATGTCTCCTCGTAAAGCATTTTTTGACGATTTGCAATATCAAAGAGTACCGGAATTAATTGTAGATTCTTGGAATAAATTTGGTGGAAAAACGACTAATAGAACAATCTATGATGACCCTTTTTTACGCTCACCCAAGAAAAGTGTACATTATGTTTATAATTTAAAAGTTAAAAACGGTTATTTACATATCAATCAAACCATAGAGAAAACTATGAATAGTGATGATATGCGCAAAGTTGAGTATTTTATTAATGATAAAATTGTAAATGATTACAAGTCAGTAAAAAAGTTATTTAAGCTAAGAAAAGATGATATTTTATCTTTAAAAATTGATACGTCTCAAAGCTTAGAATCAGTAAAAGTTAACATATATATTTACTGAGAAATTTAAAATAAATGTCTCAATTGATACAAGATGTGGAGATATGAAAAAAACGTTAGGCAACAGCGGTACTTTGCGTAATTGCGGGTTTGGGGTGTTTTATAGGGGCTAAAACAAGGACTTCTTAACATAAACGGACTTGGACTGTTTTGGTCTTTTTTTTAGCTGCTACTCACATTACAATATATATACTAAAATGAAAAGAATACGAATTTATATATTGACCACTTTTACTCTTTTCAATCTAGTTGTCATATTCAACTTGAGAAAAAGTTGAGATTGTCGAAAGTATAATCAAATTTAAAATTACTCTTTTCAAGTTCATTTTCTCATTTTATTGCCAACTGGAGTTACCTCCAATTTAGCATTTCATCTTCTTTCCAAATCCATGGAAAAAAACTACGTTGTTGGTGTTTAGGATGTAGGTATTTTTTCCACTCCGAACCGCCTGTAGCATCTTTATTTTCTCCTTTCTTATCTAGGTATGTGCGCGCCGTATTTAAATGGGTTAGTGGCCATTTTACATTATAAGCAAAATCAAAATCCTTTAGTGTTGTAATAAGCTCTTCATTAGCAAGACTTTTTTGTTGAAGTTGTTCTGCTAGGGTTTTACCTTCTAACTTTTTTGCAAGTGCAATGAAATCCGATAAATATTTATCTTCAAAAAGACGTAAAGTTAGCTTGGATTTTCCTGTTTTTCTGTCATATCCAGCGTCTCGCCAATAAATATGACCAAAATATTCTTCTATACTAGGCTTGGATGAAAGCCTTTTTTTACCCTCCTCGTTGACTAAATTTTTAAGCGGTGTACAGTAAATCTCTAAAAAACGAAACTGTGCACTCTGAAAGCCACTTGCCGGTGCTAAGGTCATCCGGAAGGTGTTGTAATCTTCATAACTCATGCCTTCGCTCATTACAGAAAACGAAGTAATAAGCATGTCGGTGTAGCGTGAAAGTCTACCAATTTTATCTAAAACAGTAGCATCTTCAAGACTATCAAAAACCAATTGTTTTAACTCATGAATCATCAGCTTAAGCACTAACTCAGTAATTTGATGATACCCGATAAATACAATTTCATCTTTAAAATCAGTCCTTCCTTTTTGAAGTGAAAGCAGTGCATCAACTTCTATGTAGTCCCAATAATTTATTGGCTTTGAGTGAAGCAGACCTTCTAAGTAGGTGTCTGGATTTTCTCCTAAATTCTCGTATTTACTAACAATCGATTCGAGTAGTTTTTCTCGCTTATTCATTTCTAAAAAATTTCCCAAAACGAAGATACGTTATTTTGAAGAATTCTACATTATCTGTGGTACTTTTCAGTAAAATTTTGATGACTTTTTACTAGACTAACATGAAAAAGTAAAAATCGATTAAGTGCTTTTTATTACTGAATGGTTTTTATAAACAAATTTATACCAGTTGTTATTTGAAATTACTAAAAAGAAAATAGCCTTTCCGAATAGGTTCGGGGATGATTTTTTTCTTTACGTAAGTTATAAAAATCAAGTATTATCTTAGCTATGGTTTCTTGACCATCGAGACTTCTCTTAAATTGAAGAATAAAGTTCCTTTAGTAGAGTTTTGGTTTAACGCGAAAAGTAAGTGATTTAGGTGAAACTATTTTATAAGTTTACAGTAGAGTAGAAACTAAAATTCCACTTCATCGCTTCCTTTTAATCCAAATACTTTTCTGAATCCGTAAACAAGCAAATATAAAAGTGGCGTGTCTGTAATAGCTACTAAAACTTTGAAAAGAAAACCACTAATTAGCAAGGCAAAAAAGTTATCCCAAGCAATTTTTTCAAAAAAGCAAAGCAATACTAAAACAGCAGCCGTATCCACTAATTGAGATGTAAATGTAGAAAAATTATTCCGCAACCAAAGATGTTTGCCTTTAGTAAGGTTTTTCCAAAAATGATAGATAGAAATATCTATGTATTGCGCTAGCAAATAAGCCATCATAGATGCAAAAACAGCTATTCCAGTCGCGCCAAAAACCAAAGCAAAAGTTTCGTTAGATATGGGCGACCAATCGGTGGCTGGAACATATTCACTTATACTTACTATAAACAACGAAAATAGCGATGCGAAAATTCCAGCAGTAACCACTAAATTTGCCTTTTGCTTCCCGTAAATTTCACTAATGGTATCCGTAATTAAGAAAGTAAGCGGATAGGGGAGTATGCCAACTGAAATTTCAAAAGTATACCACCCCAAAAAATCGACATAAAAGAATTTTTGGAAAATTAAATTTGAAGCTACTAAGGAGGCAATAAATAAACCTGCTAGTATCAAATATACCTTTAAGGCAAGGGCTTTCTTAACTGGGTTCAAAATAGTTTTTTTTCTATATGTTTAGAAATGAAACGATTACTCAAGGCAACCTCATACTTTGTAATATCTTTAAAATTCATCAAGTATTACTTAGAATAATTTCATTAATTTTGTGCAAAAGTATAGCCTATCGGTTAACGATGGGCTTCTTTTTTGAATTTTATTTGAACTACTTTTTATAAATATTTCTTAATTCAGTTGAAAAGTCTTACAAAAACATACCTTTCGTTAGGAAGTAATCTAGGCAATAAGTTAAACAATTTGCAATCTGCTATAGATTTTATTCACCAAGAAATAGGCAAAGTTGTTGAAATCTCAAAAGTATACAAAAGCATATCTTGGGGTTTTGAAGGTGAAGATTTTTTCAATTGTTGTATTTTAGTTACTACTAGATTAACACCTTTTCAGTGCTTGAAAGTTTGCCAGAGCATAGAAAAGAAGATGGGACGTGAATCAAAGAAAAACGAAAACTACGAAAATAGGATAATAGATATTGATATTCTTTGGATGGGTGACCATGTCATTAAAAACGAACAGCTACGTATTCCTCATCCTTCTATTGCTTTGCGTAATTTTGTATTAGCTCCACTTTGCGATTTTGCCAAAGATGAAATTTTTCCAACCGAAAGCCAAACAATTGAAGCACTGTTTATTTCTACTAAAGACTCATCTAAAGCTACTCCTATAAATACGCAACTTAAAAAGCCAAAGTTACCCTACATAAACTTTTCTTACGTAGCTATTGAAGGTAATATAGGAGCAGGAAAAACAAGTCTTGCTACGATGATATCGGAAGATTATAATGCCAAATTTATACCCGAACGTTTCAAAGATAATCCGTTCTTACCTAAATTTTATAAAGACCAAAGTAGGTATGCATTTCCGTTAGAAATGTCTTTTTTAGCAGATAGACATCAACAACTTTTAGACGATATTTCACAATTTGACTTATTTTCTGAGTTTGTTGTAGCCGATTATGATATTTATAAATCATTGATTTTTGCAAGGGTAACATTAGGGGAAGATGAATTTCACTTGTACAAAAAAGTATTCGATATTATGTACAAAGACTTACCTAAACCAGATTTGTATATTTATTTGTATCAAAATACTGAGCGTTTACTTGCTAACATAAAAAAGAGAGGTCGTAGTTATGAGCAGGAAATTCCATCAGAGTACCTTGAAAATATAAATACTGGATACCTAAATTTCATTCGTAATCAACAGCATTTAAACATTAAAATTATCGACATTTCTGACCTTGACTTTGTCCATCGTCGCAAAGATTATATGTATTTACTTAATGAGATTGCTTCGCAAAAATAAGCAAACATTTATACCAGTTGCTATTTGAAATTACTGGAAAGGAAAACAGCCTATCCCGACCATTTCGGGAATGATTTTTTTCTTTGTGTGAATTAGAAAAATCAAGCATACCTTAGTTGCGATTTCTTTTTTATATGAAACAGAAAGGAAAAAATGGCATTTTATTGCGGTAATTTCAATTGGTATGATGGTATTACTACTTTAGTTAGTTTATAAGTACACACCAATTAAGGTTTGTCAAATTTGTTTTTCCGCATCCAAATCATGTAAAAATCACATTGAATTAACCGAACAAGACAGGAATCTTGTTTTCAATGTTCTCCAATTGGAAAAGTGCAAAATCAATGAAATTTAAAAATCACAATTTTTGTCACCATCTTGCCTCAAATTACAAAACTTTTAGCTCAATCGGTATTTCGCAAACTGGGATTGGCTTCATTTTATGCTGGTTGACTTTGTTTAATCGTTTGTAAATTTCAAGCACTTCCTTTTCTCTGCTGGTTAAGCTTTCGGTAGAATTTAATTCTGTGTACCGCATGGCCCATTCTAATTCATCGTAAGTCGCTCCAAGTTGTTCTTCGTCCGACCTACTATCGCCAAATAATCCATCTGTTGGTGGAGCATTCATTATTTCAGAAATAACTCCCAATTCTTTTGCTAACGTGTACACTTCGGACTTCATAAGATCGGCAATTGGACTTACATCAACACCACCATCTCCATATTTGGTATAAAACCCAACGCCAAAATCCTCTACCTTGTTTCCAGTGCCCGCCACTAAATAGCGATGCAAACCAGCAAAATAATACAAGGTAGTCATTCGCAAACGCGCTCTTGTATTAGCAAGGCTTAAGTCTAAAAGTGGTGCGTTATCTACCGTAGGAACCGCTGTTTTGAAAACCTCAAAAGTCGAGGTTAAATCTACCTCAACACGCTCGACGTTAGCGTATTTTTTTTGCAAAAATTCAATGTGTTTTCTTGCTCTACTTACTTGCGCTGGGTCTTGATGAATAGGCATTTCTACACAAAGTGTTCGCAAACCTGTTAACGCACATAAAGTTGAAGTTAGCGCTGAGTCAATTCCTCCAGAGACCCCCACAACAAACCCCTCTGTTTTACTGTTAATATGGTATTCTTTTAACCATTTGACAATGTGCGAGATAACATTTAACGAATTCATACTTGAAAATTTTTACGAATATACAAAAGCTTCTTTTTTTAATAAGGTTTAACGTATAATAAAAAAGTGGTTAAATTATAAAGTATGACTCAACCTCTTAAAATATTTACACAATTCATGTAAAAAATTTACTATCTTCAATATCGAAATGAGTTGGTGATGTTCAATTTGTTTAAAGTTGAAGAATTAACTATTTTTAAGCTCTACTTTCTGCCTTTTAAATGAAAGAATATGCCGAATATTTATTGTAAATAACCTTAACAAAAAACAATGCACAAAGAAAAAATTAATTTTGAAAACAAAAACAAACAAACACTAAAAGCATTTTTATATACCCCTTTTAGTAGAAAATATGCGCAAATTGCGTTGTTTGCTCATTGCTTTACTTGCAGCAAAAACTTGAAAACAGTTCAGCAGATTGCGCAAGGCTTAACCGACTTTAATATTGCGGTTTTAGCCTTCGATTTTACGGGCTTAGGTGAAAGTGAAGGTGATTTTAGTGAAACTACTTTTTCGCATAATATTGCTGATTTGTTGGAGGCAAATTCTTTTCTAGCTGAAAAATACCAAGCTCCAACGCTTTTAATTGGTCATTCTTTAGGAGGTACAGCTGCCATATACGCAGCTTCTCAGCTTAAAAACATAAAAGCTGTAGTTAGTATTGGTAGTCCTTTTGAGCCAAAGCATGTTACACATTTATTTGATAATAAATCTTCAAAAATTGAAGTAGACGGGCAAGCTGAAGTCAATATTGGAGGACGAAATTTTTTAATTAAAAAAGAATTCTTAGAAGATTTAGAAAAGCGAAGTGAAGAAAATATACTTCCAAGCTTAGGAAAAGCACTGCTAGTGATGCACTCGCCTCAAGATGAAATCGTTGACATAAAAAATGCAGAAAAAATTTATACAGCAGCCAAGCACCCTAAAAGTTTTATTGGTTTAGAGGGAGCAGATCATTTAATGAGAGAAGATAATGTTGCAACTTATGTTGGCAAAGTAATTGCTAATTGGTGTTCTCCGTTTTTGCCTGATAATGAAGTTAATTCTGATAATATTGAAGCAAATCGTCAAGAAAATGAAGTTGTACATGCAAATTTATATGCTTCCGATAAGTTTACCACGAGTATACATTTCGGGGAACATTCTTTAATTGCGGATGAACCTGCCTCACTTGGCGGTAAAAACTTAGGCGCAAGTCCCTACCAATTACTTAAAGCAAGTTTAGCATCATGCAGTGTAATGACCATTCAGCTTTATGCTAAACGGAAGGCTTGGAACCTAGAAAAAGTAAGCGTTAGTGTAAGTCATAAAAAAATAAAGAATTCAGAGATAGAAAAAGATCATTTTACTCGAAATTTTCAATTCGAGGGAGATTTAACAAACGAGCAACAGCAACGTTTGCTTGAAATCGCAAAAAAGTGTCCTATTCATAAAACACTCCACAATGAAATAATTGTTGAGGATTTTGTCGAAGAAATATAAAAAACAATTTTTTTCTTCATTTTATGTAAACATCTAAAGTGCATTTAATAAACTTTAGAGAGGGGATGTTTTATTTTATATTTCAGTTTCATTGTAGCATTAAACCAACGCTAGGATTAGGTTTGATTCTTCTATTTCAAAAAAAATATCACTTTCTTTAAGAGTAATTTCAACTAATAACTAGTGAAAAAGTCATTGAGTTTTAGATAACTAATTTATTATCGAATATTGAAAAAAAATACGAGTCAATTTAAATTGTACAATAGAACTTTTAGCTAAATGCACTTCATCAGAAAGAATACGTTTTTTAAACTTTCAGAAATACAGAATTATTAGTATCTTTCGCCTTTCCTTTACAAAACATGTCAGAACAAACCAAATACACCGAAGATAATATTCGCTCTTTAGATTGGAAAGAGCACATTCGCATGCGGCCAGGTATGTACATTGGTAAGCTCGGAGACGGTTCGAGTGCAGACGATGGGATATACATTTTACTTAAAGAGGTACTGGATAATAGCATTGATGAATTTGTTATGGGTGCCGGAAAAACCATCGAAATATCTATACAAAGTAACAAGGTAATTGTCCGAGATTACGGTCGAGGTATCCCTTTGGGTAAAGTGGTAGATGTAGTATCTAAAATGAATACGGGTGGAAAGTACGACACCAAGGCATTTAAGAAATCTGTTGGTTTAAATGGTGTGGGAACAAAAGCAGTAAATGCACTTTCAACTTACTTTAGAGTAGAATCTACAAGAGACGGTAAGTCCGTTTCTGCTGAATTTGAACAAGGTAACTTAATGAATGTCGAGGAATTAGAAGAAACTTCTCGCCGAAAAGGTACCAAGGTTACTTTTGTTCCTGACGAAACCATCTTCAAAAAATATACTTTCAGAACCGAATACATTACTCGTATGTTGAAAAACTACGTGTATCTTAATCCAGGTTTAACCATTATGTTTAATGGCGAAAAGTATTACTCGGAAGAAGGATTGAAGGATTTGTTAGGAGACAGTATAAAAGAGGATCATCGTCTTTTTCCAATTGTTCATCTTCGAGGGGATGATATAGAAGTTGCACTTACATTTAGTAAAAACCAATACAGTGAAGAATATCACTCCTTTGTTAACGGACAACACACCACACAGGGAGGTACGCATTTAGCTGCGTTTAAGGAAGCTGTTGTTAAAACTATACGAGAATATTACGGAAAAAATTACGATCCTAACGATATCCGTAAATCCATTATGGCTGCCGTTAGTATTAAAGTTATGGAGCCTGTTTTTGAAAGTCAAACCAAAACAAAACTTGGTTCTACCGATATGGGAGGCGACTTGCCAACCGTACGGACGTATATAATTGACTTTGTTAAAACGAATTTAGATAACTTTCTGCATAAAAATCCTGAAACAGCCGACAAGCTTAACCGAAAGATTTTGCAAGCCGAACGCGAACGAAAAGAACTCTCAGGGATACGTAAATTAGCTAAAGAAAGGGCTAAGAAAGCAAGTTTACATAACAAGAAATTACGCGATTGTAGGATTCATTTAAGCGACGTAAAAAAAGAAGGCTATTTAGACTCGACTTTGTTTATAACGGAGGGTGACTCCGCTAGTGGAAGTATAACAAAATCCAGGGATGTAAATACACAAGCCGTATTTAGTTTAAAAGGTAAACCCTTAAATTGCTATGGCTTAACTAAAAAAATTGTCTACGAAAATGAAGAGTTTAACCTTCTTCAATCTGCTCTAAACATAGAAGAGTCGCTAGAAGATTTGCGGTACAATAATATTGTAATTGCAACCGATGCCGATGTCGATGGAATGCACATTCGTTTACTAATCATTACTTTTTTTCTTCAATTTTTTCCTGAGCTAATACGTGATGGACATTTGTATATTTTGCAAACACCATTATTTAGAGTCAGAAACAAGAAAGAGACCATTTATTGCTATTCCGAACAAGAAAGGAGTGAAGCAATTGCAAAATTAAAAGGAAAACCAGAAATTACCCGATTTAAAGGGCTTGGTGAAATTTCTCCAGACGAATTTAAACATTTTATAGGTGATGATATTCGTCTAGACCCAGTCATGTTAGATAGAGAGCAGAGCATTGAAGATTTGCTTGAATTTTACATGGGAAAAAATACCCCAGACAGACAAGAATTTATAATAAATAACCTTCGACTGGAAGTCGACTTAGTAATAGAATTAGAAGATGAGATTAACCAATTATAAATCTGTTAAAATAATACCTGGATTTTACTACTTTTCAGTAGTATTTTTCTTTTTAATTATTTTTTTACACAACCAAATTGATGGAACAATGTTTTCCTCAGATACATATTATTACGGAACACTTGGCGGGATTGTCTTGCTTCAATTTTATGTTTACTTTGGTGGTAAATACTTCGAGTACGACAGCGAAGGCTCTATTGTAAGTATGCTTAACAGAGGAGTCATACTTTCCAACTATTTGAATTACCGCGATAATGTTATTGAAATTAAAAGAGAACAATTATACAAGTATAAATACTATAACTTTTTTATTTATAAACGGTTGGTTATTTATTCAAAAGGACGAAACGGCATTTATAAAAAAACACCTGAATTTGACCTTTGTAAGTAGTAGAAAAATAAAGTATGTTAAGCATTCATTGTCTAAAATTATAAAGGAGAACGGTTACTAGCCTATGGATGAACACCTAGAAGAGCACGAAAATAGCTCACCAGATAACAATGGCGAATTAATTAAGATTGGAGGTATGTACCAAGACTGGTTCTTGGATTACGCTTCCTATGTTATTATGGAACGTGCAGTTCCTGCTTTAGAAGACGGTTTTAAGCCTGTTCAACGAAGGATTCTTCACTCCATGAAGGATTTAGATGATGGGAGGTATAACAAAGTAGCCAATATTGTTGGTCATACCATGCAATATCACCCTCACGGAGATGCAAGTATAGGCGATGCAATTGTTCAGTTAGGCCAAAAAGATTTGCTTATTGATGCTCAAGGTAACTGGGGAAATATCCTTACGGGCGACAGAGCAGCGGCTTCCCGTTATATTGAGGCACGACTTTCAAAATTTGCATTGGACGTTGTGTTTAATGCCAAAACAACCAAATGGCAAGTTTCTTACGATGGAAGAAAAAACGAACCAGTGAATCTTCCCGTAAAATTTCCAATGATCCTAGCACAAGGTGCTGAAGGAATAGCTGTTGGACTTAGTACACGCATACTTCCGCATAATTTTGTAGAACTTATAGATGCCTCTATCGCCCATTTAAGAGGAAAAAAATTCACGCTGTATCCAGATTTTCCAACCGCTGGAATTATGGATGTTTCGGAGTACAATGAAGGCAAAAGAGGAGGCAGAATCAGGCTTCGAGCAAAGATTGAAGTATTAGATAAGAAAACACTGGTAATAAACGAGATACCATATGGAACAAACACTTCTTCATTAATCGATTCAATCTTAAAAGCCAACGACAAAGGCAAGATAAAAATTAAGAAAATAGAAGATAATACATCTTCGCAAGTGGAAATTCTTGTTCACTTACCACCCAATATATCACCTGACAAAACCATAGATGCATTATATGCATTTACCAACTGCGAAACTTCAATCTCGCCACTTTGTTGTGTTATTTACGAAGATAAACCACAGTTTCTTGGTGTTTCAGACTTATTAAGAGAAAGCACAAAACTTACGCAAGGTCTGCTTCAAAAGGAGTTAGAAATTCGTTTAGGCGAGCTGGAAGAGCAATGGCATTTTTCTTCTTTGGAACGTATTTTTATAGAAGAACGAGTTTACCGAGATATTGAAGAAAAAGAAACTTGGGAAGAAGTAATCAAAGCCATAGACGAGGGATTGAAGCCTCATATCCAGCATTTGAAACGCAAAGTTACAGAAGAAGACATCGTGCGTTTGACAGAAATAAAAATCAAGCGTATTTCGAAATTCGATTTGGATAAAGCGCAGCAAAAAATTGAAGCGCTGGAGGGAGAAATTGAAACGGTTAAGTATCATTTAGCCAATATTGTAGATTATGCTATTGCTCATTTCGAGCGACTTAAAAAAACCTATGCCGAAGGAAAAGAAAGGAAAACTGAGATTCAGCCTTTTGATGATATTGAAGCCACAAAAGTGGTCATTCGTAACCACAAATTATACGTTAATAGAAAAGAGGGATTTATTGGTACAGGCCTCAAGAAAGATGAATACGTAACGGATTGTTCCGATATTGACGATATTATTTGTTTTACTGAAGATGGCTCTATGATGGTTACCAAAGTAGACCAAAAAACCTTTATTGGCAAAAATATAGTTCATGTAGACGTGTTTAAGAAAAAAGATAAACGCACCATCTACAACCTTATTTATAAGGATGGCAAAACGGGGCACAGTTTTATGAAACGTTTTGCTGTAACATCAATTACAAGAAATAAAATGTATTCTGTAGGTCAGGAAACACCCAATACAAAGCTTTTGTATTTTTCTGCAAATCCTAATGGGGAAGCAGAGGTAGTGAGTGTTTACCTTAGGCAAACTAAAGGCGTAAGAAAAATAAAGTTTGATATTGATTTTTCAGATTTAGCAATTAAGGGAAGAAGTGTAAAAGGCAACTTGGTGAGTAAACTTCCTATAAAGAAGGTAGAGCTGAAAGAAGAAGGCGTTTCTACTCTTAAACCGCGCAAAATTTGGTTTGACGATACCGTAAGAAGACTAAATGTAGATGAACGTGGCGAATTACTAGGAGCTTTTAAAGGCGAAGATAGGTTGCTTATTGTTACACAATCAGGATTGGTTAAAACAATAATTCCTGAATTAACAGCTCATTTTGACAAAGATATGATTGTGTTGGAAAAATGGATTCCCACCAAACCAATTACAGCGGTGTATTGGGAAGGAGAAAAAGAACGCTTTTATGTTAAGCGATTTTTAATTGAAAATCCCGATAAAGAAGAAGTAATCATTTCTGAACATTCCAGTTCGTATTTGGAAATAATTTCGACCGATTACATTCCTTTGATAGATGTTGAATTTACTAAACTTCGAGGTAAGGAGCGTAAGCCAAACGAAACCATAAACCTAGCTGAATTTATTTCAGTTAAAGGAATAAAGGCTTTAGGAAATCAGCTTACTTCAGAGAAGGTTAACCAAATAGATGTACTAGACCCACTACCTTACGAAGCGCCCGAAGAAGACCTAGATGATATTGATGTTGAAGAGGAGGAAAGCACTAAAAATGAGCTGCCACCTCAAGCAAGTTTGTTTGATGGGATAGAAGAGGAGTAGTAAATCTTACTTTTTAAGACTGTTTATTTTACGGATAGAAAAGATATTTCTACTCTACGTAAAACACATTTATAACTTTGGCGATAGAGTCGCAATTAGCAAAACGCATCCCGATTTTTTGCTCGTTATAATTCCCTTCAATGTGGTATTCTTTGCAAGAGTCTAAGCTTGTATTACTTTGTTTAAAAATAACATCTCCACGGTATAATAATGCAGAGATTGCAGACGTATCGATGTTATTTTGCTCAAATTTAAGCATCGCCTCATTAGTAATCATTCGTTCTTTTAGGCGAATGTTTTTTTTAACCCGTGCATCCATACCATAATCGCAAGAGGTTTTTTTGCCAGAAAAAAAGAAAAGCAGAAAAACAATTCCTATAGCAAATCCAGATAAGTAGTAAGCGAGTCGATGTATAAATTTCATGGTTTTTAATTAAAATTTAAGCTGATTAACAGCAGATTTAGCCTCTTCAAATTCGGCGATGATTTCGTTAACAATTGCTGCGGCAGGCATGATTTTATCAATTAGTCCAGCTACTTGTCCAATTTCTAGTTCACCTTCTTCTAGATCGCCTTCAAACATTCCTTTTTTTGCTCTTGCTCTTCCAAGCAGAGCTTTTAATTCTTCAATACTTGGTCCTTTTTGATACAATGCTTCTACATCATTGAAAAATTTATTTTTAAGTAAACGAACAGGGGCTAATTCTTTTAAGGTAAGTTGAGTATCTCCTTCGCCAGCTTTAATTACTTCATTTTTAAAGTTAATGTGGGAGGAAGCCTCTTCACTAGCAACAAAGCGTGAACCAATTTGCACCGCATCCGCTCCTAAAATCAGTACTGCCAACATCGCTTTTCCCGTTGCTATACCACCTGCTGCAATTAGGGGAATTGAAATTTCCTTAGCAACCATAGGAATTAAGGCTAATGTTGTTGTTTCATCGCGACCGTTGTGTCCCCCAGCTTCAAATCCTTCAGCAACTACCGCATCTACACCAGCTTCTTGCGCCTTAAGCGCAAATTTTACACTACTTACTACATGAACAACTGTAATCCCGTGTTGTTTCAAATGGCTTGTCCATGTTTTTGGATTTCCAGCCGAAGTAAAAACAATCGGAACTTTTTCTTCAATGATTATTTGCATGATTTCATCAATAGAAGGGTAGAGCATGGGAACGTTTACAGCAAAAGGAAATTGAGTCGCTTTTTTGCATTTTTGAATATGTTCGCGCAAAACTTCTGGATACATACTACCCGCACCAATAATTCCTAAGCCTCCTTCATTACTAACAGCAGCAGCCAATTTCCAGCCACTTGCCCAAATCATTCCTGCTTGAATAAGTGGATATTTAATTCCAAATAATTGTGTTATTTTTTGTGGATTCCCCATACCTATAGTTTGTTTATGATATCACGCCAGAGCCTAAAAGCTCGTCTTCTTTATACCAAGCTACAAATTGACCTTCAGCTATCGCATTTTGTTCCTTTTCGAAAATGACATACATTCCGTGTGCTTCTTGGTGTAAAACAGCATTTTCTAAGGGCTGGCGGTATCTAATTCTTGCTTTTACCTCCATTTTTTCACCAGGTTTAAGTTGCATATCCTCTCTTATCCAATGAATTTCATGTTGCTTAACCAACAATCCTCGTCGTTTTAAACCGGGATGGTCTTTGCCCTGACCAGTATAAATGATATTTTCTTTGACGTCAGTTTCAATTACAAATAGAGGCTCTTTTGTTCCTCCAACAGATAGTCCTTTTCGTTGTCCTTTTGTAAAAAAATGTGCGCCTTGGTGTATGCCAACTTCTTTTCCATCGGCAGAAGAATAACTAAATTTTTCACTTAGCTCTTCGTTTGATGGTGTAGCATTAGCCTCTGAAGCTTCATACATTGGGTGCGATGCAGGAACTTCTACAATCTTACCTTCCTTTGGGCGTAATTGTTGTTGTAAAAATTCAGGAAGTCGGACTTTCCCTATAAAACAAAGCCCTTGCGAATCTTTTTTATCGGCGGTTACCAAACCTTGCTCTTCTGCAATTTTTCGAACTTCTGATTTCTGGAGTTCGCCCACAGGAAATAAAATCTTACTAAGCTGCGCTTGGCTAATTTGGCAAAGGAAGTAGGATTGATCTTTGTTTGCGTCATTGCCTGAAAGTAAGCGATGTGTTTCTTTGTTATTTTTGATGAAACTATCTTTTCTACAGTAATGACCAGTAGCTACATAATCAGCTCCAAGCGATTCCGCAATTTTAAGAAATACATCAAATTTTATTTCTCGATTGCATAAAACATCTGGGTTTGGAGTTCTTCCTTGCTCATATTCGTTGAACATGTAATCCACTATACGTTCTTTGTACTCCTTGCTTAAGTCTACCGTTTGAAAAGGGATTCCCAATTTTTCAGCAACCAACATGGCATCGTTACTATCCTCTAACCATGGACATTCGTCGCTTATGGTAACACTATCGTCGTGCCAGTTTTTCATAAACAAGCCAATTACCTCGTAGCCCATTTGCTGGCATAGGTATGCTGCAACACTAGAATCTACTCCACCACTTAAACCAACTACAACTCGTTTCATTTTTGTAATATTGATAAAGTGCAAAAATACTATAATTTAGTGGCAAAAGAAAAGACTTCAGGCATCATTCATTTGATATGCTTATCGATTAAATTTATTCTCTCTTTAATTGTTGCATGATCTCAATTTCATTCATATGTGATTCACTAGTTTTCATACTGTTCAATTTTTAATTAACCCAATAACATGAATTTTTCAAAAATTGGTTATTCTTATAAACAAACAAACTTTATGCGTAAAATTTTTATCTTTTTTGATGATATAATTTAAGTACCTTTGCAATCTCAAAAAATATAAAAGAAATACTCGAAAGTTATACCTATGAAAGCAGGAATTGTTGGACTACCTAACGTCGGAAAATCGACTCTTTTTAATTCATTATCAAGTGCAAAAGCCCAAAGTGCAAATTTCCCTTTTTGTACAATTGAACCCAATATTGGAGTAATTAATGTACCAGACCCTCGATTAAATAAATTAGAGAGTATTGTAAATCCACAGCGTGTTCAACCAGCAACTGTAGAAATTGTGGATATTGCTGGATTGGTAAAAGGAGCTAGTAAAGGCGAGGGTTTAGGAAATCAATTTCTTGGTAATATTCGTGAAACTGATGCAATTATACATGTATTACGTTGCTTCGATAACGATAATATTGTACACGTAGATGGCCATGTAAGCCCGATTAGAGATAAAGAAACTATTGATATAGAGCTTCAATTGAAGGATTTAGAAACCGTTGATAAAAAGCTCGAGAAAACCAGACGCGCTGCGAAAACTGGAAATAAAGAGGCAATTAAAGAGCTTGGTATTTTAGAAAACTTAAAAAAAGGCCTAGAAGCTGGAGTTTCGGTGAGGGCAATTGATGTTTCTGATGACGATCGTAAAGAGTTTGTAAAACCCTTACAACTTATTACTGATAAACCAGTGCTTTATGTTTGCAATGTAGATGATGCAGCTGCAGTTTCAGGAAATACTTACGTCGATCAAGTTAGAGAAGCAACCAAAGACGAAAACGCAGAAATTATTGTTTTATCTGTTGGAACGGAAGCAGACGTAGCTGAATTAGAAGATTTTGAGGAGCGACAGCTTTTCTTGTCTGATATTGGTTTGGAAGAGCCGGGCGTAGCAAAGCTAATCCGCTCTACCTATAAACTACTCAATTTACAAACCTATTTTACCGCTGGTGAAAAAGAAGTACGTGCATGGACGGTTCGAGTGGGAGCGAAGGCTCCAGAAGCTGCAGGTGCGATTCATTCTGATTTTGAACGTGGCTTTATTCGTGCTGAAGTTATTAAGTACGAAGATTATGTTTCTCTAGGAAGTGAAGCAAAAGTAAAAGAGGCAGGAAAACTTTCTGTTGAAGGTAAAGAATATGTCGTACAAGATGGGGATATAATGAATTTTAGATTCAATGTGTAACCGAAATTTGATGAAATGGAAATAATTTTGGTAGCTGCAGCGTCAGAAAATAATGTTTTAGGTAAAGACAACGATCTTGTTTGGCATCTGCCTGACGATTTTAAGCGTTTTAAGCAAATGACGACTGGGCATAGCATTGTAATGGGAAGAAAAACCTTTGAATCCTTCCCGAAACCACTACCCAACAGAACTCATTATATAGTTACTCGTCAAAAAGACTATAAAGTTGAAGGCTGTGTTGTTGTTCATTCGCTTGAAGAAGCCTTACAAATGCTAAAAAGTGAAGCACGAATTTTCATTATTGGTGGGGGCCAAATCTACCATCAATCCATAAGTTTCGGTACCAAAATAGAACTTACTAGAGTACATACAAAAGTCGAGGGTGATGCCTTTTTCCCAGAAATTAATCCTTTGGAATGGAAGTTGACTAATGAAGAGTTTCACCCTAAAGATGACCGACACGCATTCGATTTTACCTACCAAACTTTTGAGAAACAATAGTTTTTGAAAAGTTATACCAGTTAGTATTTGAAATTACTGGAAAAGAAAACAGCCTGTCCCGAGCGATTCGGAAATGATTTTTTTCTTTATGTGAATTAGAAAAATCTAGCATAGCCCTAGCTAAGGCTTCTTTTCATAATGAAACAGAAAGGAAAAAAGTGCGTTTTATTGCGGTAATTTCAATGGGTAAATGGTATTAATCTCTTAGTTCTCTTTCATACACCATAGTAATGTATATTTTAAGCTCTTCAAAAAACTTGAAGAAAAGCGCATCAATTAAAGCCGAGTTATTTTTGTAAATAGAAATGCTATCCTGCAAACCAGGCTTTACTGACGTACGTTGATTCATCTGATACAATATTTGCTGAATTCCTTCAATGGTTCTGTAGTTGTAAAGCCAATTATGCTTTTTCATTATAGGGAATATTCGCTGTACTCCTTTGGGGAGATTCGTTAAATTCAATTCTAAAAATGCGTAAAATTTTTCAATAAAGAGACTTAACTCTTGGTTGGAGAAAACGCTCCAATGCTTGGCTAATAAATGATCAAAAAGAACATCTACAATTACTGAAGCGTAATGCCTAAATTCTTCAAAAAAGAAGCTTCTTGTTTCAGCTACTAAGGCATGTGTGTCCGTAAATCGATCTATTTTTCTGTGAAGAAGAACTCCTTTTTGGTAATTCGGTGGGTAGGTTAGGTATTCATCTCCTTTAATAAAGTCGGCCATGAAATTACCTGTTTGGATTTCAGGTTGATTGAAAGAGAGGTATATATGCGCTAAATAATTCATGCACCTAAAGTAAAGATTTATTCCGACAAGGTTTTATGTTTTTTCATAAACTTTACTTTAAAGACGTTTTCATCTAGACGAAGTAATTTACAACCGAATCTCTGAATGTTTTTTGGGAAAACAATTCATTACTTCTTTAAACTTTGCTTTTTCTTCAGGACGAATAATTTGGTCTGAAAAATGATAAACCTTACCGCATTTCAACCGAATGCTCCAATCATCGAAATGCCGATCTACATAGTTTACTTCTTCAATACGAAAGGAAAACCTAGTATAAAAGTTAGTAGTAACCTTGAATAAACCATTCTGTAAACTAATGTAATTTTTCTGAAATGTGTCGTTAATTAGTAATAATGATGCTACAAAATAAGCTACATGAAAAAGTAAATAGCTTATACTGAAGCTTTCTTGATATTTAATAAAAAGTTCCTCGTAAATTGTCCAACCGCTGTAAGTTGCGAACACCAAATATAGGTACTGCAAATTAATTTTAGTCTTGGACTTTGTAAAGCTAATTTCCTTATCTATTAAATTTTCCATGCGTCATAAATTTTAGGTTACAAATAAGCGGAAGGTATTTTTTTAGGAAATTGAAGCATAAAATCCCTGAATCGAGGGATATCTTTTTTTAAGATCTCATTTTGTGATAAATAGTATTTTTTACCGTTTTTTAGAAAAAAAGTCCACTCGTCGAAGTGTCTATCTACATACAAAATATCGTCTAAATTAAATGAATATTTGTTGGACAAATTAACGGTTACTTTTATACGATTTGAATTTACTTCGAGGACATTTTCGTGCCAAAATTTTCCATTAACTAATGAAAGAAATATCATGTTGAAGTAAAGAAATGTTGTTCCAAAACTTAAGTCTTTTGATTGATAAAAGTGAGTATAAATCAAGTAAGCACCACCCGAAATGAAAAGAATTAAGATGAAGTAACGATACAACCTTTGGTGTTTTGGCTTTTCGAAAATTAAGATTTCTTCTAATGTTTGAATAGATGATTTTTCCATTTTGCTACTCTTTTTCGTTCAAATACAAACTCAAAAAGATTGATTAATGACTTAAAATTTGAAATTATATTCATAAAAGCGAATTTACTATTTGAAATCAGAAAATTAAAATTTTTGTCTACTTTTTTTAATCGCTACTAAATTTTGATGATGAATTTTAGTAAAGTCTGTTACTATACATGAGTTATGCCTAATTTTACAACCAAATCGTAGAAAATGAAAAATCAGATTATAATTACAATTTTTTTATTAACATTAACTTCTTGTATTTCAATACGAAATAGAGATAAACTTTTATCTTTAAATAAAATTGGTGATTTGAATGTGTTAAGAAAGGACGGATATTATTACACAGAAAATTATGTTAAAACAAATCCATATCATAGAAATGAATACGGAGGTTACGAGAGAGATTCTACAATAACTTTTAATCAAGTCAGAATTTCAACATTATCACTAAAACCAAATGGTTCTGCGATGAAACTTGGCTCATTTTCTGGAATGCAGGATAATTTATCATACAATTTTGGAATTAAATGTAATTTACAAGATAACAACACTTTAGAAAGTGCATTTGAACATTTTGAATGTTACGTTAATGAATTGAAAAAGAAAAACTTAATATTTTTAAATTCAAAAGCTGAAATTTGGGATCAAGGTGTATATAAAATTGAAAATAATACAATAACAATTCAAATTTTCTATAACTCAATGGGTAATTACAGCCTTTACGAAGAAAAAGGAATAATCAAAAATGACTCAACTTTTGTTTTGACAAATGCTATTGACTTTCAAACTGGTAAAAATTATGAAATTAAAAAAGAATATAAATTTAAGAAAATGGAAGATTTTCCAGAAATTGATAATTACATTTTGAAAAATAAAAAGAAATTTAATAAAAACTAGGCATAATAGCAGTTTGGCAAAATGGCGGGTTCAGTGCTTTTTTAGAAACTTTTGTGTTTAATCAAAGTTTAGGAAATTTTAGTAACTTTAGTGCTGAGAAACCGCCACTTCGCCAAGCTGCAAACCGTTTTTTAAAGCCAAATGAAATACTGATTATGATTGTTAATTGGGTGATGTTTCGCAAAAAACCAAATGTTAAGCTGTATTACTCATTAATAAATTAATCGTTTTTTTTTGAAGATTGACCATTAACTAAAGAAAAAATTTTACGCATTTACTAAGTGTTGATTCCTTGGAGCGTATCTCATTTTTACTTTCTTAGGTTAGATTTTCGTAAAAAAATGTATTTTTGAACAACTTTAAAAAATCATATGTCTGCTGTTAAACTTATAGAATGTCCTAGAGATGCCATGCAAGGGATAAAGGATTTTATTCCAACAGAGCTAAAAATAAGGTATGTTCAAGCGCTTCTAAAATGTGGTTTTGATACCATAGATGTAGGTAGCTTTGTGTCTCCAAAGGCAATTCCACAAATGGTTGACTCAGCAGAAGTGATTACCAATTTAGATCTTTCTGAAACAAATTCAAAGTTGCTTACTATCGTTGCAAATAAACGAGGGGCTGAAACAGCTGTTACTTTTCCACAAATCGATTATTTAGGCTATCCGTTTTCTATTTCTGAAAACTTTCAAATGCGTAACACCCACAAGACCATTGCAGATTCTATTCTATTGCTTCAAGAAATTTTATCTTTAGCTCATGCAAATGATAAAAAAGTGGTGGCTTATCTTTCTATGGGTTTCGGTAATCCTTACGGCGACCCTTGGAATGTTGATATTGTTGGCGAATGGACAGAAAAATTATATCAAATGGGGGTAGAGATAATTTCTTTATCGGATACCGTTGGTAGTTCTACACCAGAGGTAATTAGCTATTTATTTAGTAATTTAATTACTCGTTACCCAAAAGTCGAATTTGGAGCACACCTGCATACAACAAAAGATACATGGCATGAAAAAATACATGCTGCTTATACCGCTGGATGTAGAAGATTTGATGGCGCTATTCAAGGATTTGGTGGATGTCCGATGGCAAAGGATTCGTTAACAGGAAATATGCCAATGGAAAAAATTGTCAGTTACCTAACTGCGCAAAAAGCAGAGAATAATATCCGTATGGGAAGTTTTGAAGCTGCCTATAACAAGGCTTCAGACATTTTTAATAACTACCACTAAAAAATCCTTCAAAACGTTTTATATAATCATTTGTAAGAGGTTTGATTAAATAACCTTTAAACATGTGGTGGTTTAGTTTTTTTGTTTGTTCAACTAATGTAGTATCGCTTGTGAGTAAATAGTATTTTATGAGGTGATGAAGTTCAGTAGGGATTTTTTCTTTAAATAGTTCAAAAACTTCGAGTCCCGTTCTTTTTGGCATGTGAAAGTCCGAAAGAACAAGCGTATGAGAAGGATTGGTAATAATGAAGTCAATTAGCTCATTCGAACATAAAAATGTATTAACTTTAGCCTTAGGATATACGCTCTGAATCATTCTTTTGTGAATAAATAGAGCAAGTTTTTCATCGTCTAACAACGCAATTTGATGCATATCTTTTCGCGTTTCACAAAATTAATCAAAAAATCACTTTTTTAAGTGTAGAATTTTATCTAGGTAATATAATCTAACGTGTATTCAATCGAAAAACAGGATTCAGCAAATTTCATGTCTGTTTTATCAACTAAGCTTTTTTCAAAGTAAGGAATTCTCTATTACATCTTTTTCAACTATATTGCACTTACGAACATAACAGTAAAATTTAACCTATGAAATTTGGAATAATCAGAGAACGTAAGAACCCACCTGATAAACGAGTTGTTTTTTCACCAAAAAAAATTGTCGAACTTCAACAACAATTTCCCAATGCTATTTTTAAAGTTGAGTCTTCACCCATACGAATATTTTCGGATGATGATTACCGCAAACTTGGTATTGAAGTTGTAAGTGATGTTTCTGATTGCGATGTGCTACTTGGAGTTAAGGAAGTACCCATTGAAGCTTTAATTCCAGCAAAAAAGTATTTCTTTTTTTCACATACAATAAAAAAACAACCGTATAACCAGAAGCTCTTAAAAGCAATAATAGAAAAAAATATTGAGCTGTACGATCACGAAGTAATTGTAAATAAGAAAGGGGCACGATTAATTGGATTTGGACGATATGCCGGTTTGGTAGGCGCATACAATGGATTTAGGTTATTCGCAATGAAAGAAAACTTATGTAGCTTAACTAAAGCAGAACAACTTCCTGATTTAGCAGCTTTAAAAAAAGAACTCGATAAACTTAGCCTTCCACCCCTTAAAATTTGTCTTACAGGTTTAGGTAAAGTCGCACAAGGAGCAAAAGAAATTATAGAACACTTAAAAATTAAACAAGTAAGTGTAGATCAGTTTCTTAATGAAACTTACAATGAGCCCGTTTTTGTGCAAATTGATGTAATGGACTATAACAAACGCAAAGACGGCAAGCCAGGAAACAAGCAAGAGTTTTTTGAAGATCCTAGTCCTTATGAATCTGATTTTATGAGATTTGCAAAGTGTACAGATTATTTTATTGCAGGGCATTTTTATGGAGATGGTGCACCTTATCTATTTACTCGAGAAGATGCAAAGAATCAAGATTTTAGAATTCGGGTTGTCGCTGATGTAAGTTGCGATATCGATGGCCCCGTAGCTTCAACTATTCGACCTTCAACAATTGCAGAACCTTTTTATGCTTATGATCCAATTAACGAAAAAGAGGTAGATCTAAATACGCCAAATTCTATTGCCGTAATGGCAGTTGATAATTTACCCTGTGAATTGCCTAAAGATGCTAGTGAAGGTTTCGGCGATATGTTTGCAGAACATGTAATTCCAGCTTTTTTTAATGATGATGCCAAGGGTATTTTAGCGCGCGCAAAAATGACTGAAAATGGAGAGTTGACCGAACGATTCAGCTACTTATCCGATTATGTTTCAAATTAATAACTGTAAATAGCTATAGTATTTTAGCAAATAAAATACACATAAGCACGAAAACGTTTTAGATTATTCTATTTTTACCACTAAATAATTAATTTATGGACAATACCTATAAAGTTAGCGTTAATAACGAAACTAAGTTAAGTGTAAATGCATCATTACTCGAAGACATGGACATTACTTCCTTAGGTAAACACCAATTTCATTTACTTAGAAATCACCAATCGATTCACGCTAGCATAGTAGATGCTAACTTTTACGAGAAAAAGTATGTTGTTAAAGTAAATTCGACAATATACGAAGTAAAAATTGCCAATCCATTGGATGTTCTTATCGAAGAAATGGGATTAAGCTTAGCCAAAAATCAGCAAGTAAATGAATTAAAAGCACCAATGCCAGGTTTACTATTGGAAATTAATGTAGCGGTTGGAGATGAAGTAGAAGAGGGGCAACCCCTTTTAATTCTAGAGGCCATGAAAATGGAGAACTCACTTACTTCTCCAAGAAGTGGAGTTATAAAAACCATCGCCGTAACCAAAGGAAATACCGTTGCAAAAAATGATCTATTAATTGAATTTGAATAACACAAAAAAACCTTCAAATTGATTAAATCTTTATTGAGTGATTAACCTGAATAAGTAATAAACCTCAATATTTCTAGCTAATTTTAAGTTGAAATTCAATGATAATGCATCAACAACGAGCAACTATCATTTTTCAGCCGAAATACAAACTATTAGTTGATGAATTGAGGAAACAAAATAAATTCTAGTACATGAAAAAAATATTAGTTGCAAATCGTGGTGAAATTGCGCTACGTGTAATGAAAACCCTACGAAAAATGGGCATTAAATCAGTAGCCGTATTTTCAGAAGCCGACAGAAATTCTCCTCATGTAAAGTATGCAGACGAGGCCGTTTGTGTAGGAAAACCTCCGTCCAATGAGTCCTATTTATTAGGAGATAAAATTATAACTATTTGCAAAGAGTTGAACGTAGATGGAATTCACCCAGGCTACGGTTTTTTGTCTGAAAACGCCGATTTTGCTGAAAAAGTTGAGCAAAATGAGATTACGTTTATTGGTCCAAAATCGAAAGCAATACGCGTAATGGGGGATAAATTAGCTGCAAAAGAAGCAGTAAAAAGCTATGAAATTCCCATGGTTCCTGGTATAGAAGAAGCCATTACTGACGTAGAGAAAGCAAGGACTATCGCTAGCGAAATAGGCTACCCAATTCTTATTAAAGCTTCTGCTGGAGGCGGTGGAAAAGGCATGCGAGTGGTTAGCGAAGAAAAAGAACTTGAAAGCCAAATGAAACGTGCGATCTCAGAAGCTCAATCTGCTTTTGGAGACGGTTCTGTTTTTATCGAAAAATACGTGGGGTCGCCAAGACATATCGAAATTCAAATTTTAGCGGATACCCATGGAAATGTTCTTTATTTATTTGAGCGCGAATGTAGCGTTCAACGTAGGCACCAGAAAGTAGTAGAAGAAGCCCCTTCTGTTATTTTAGATGAAAAACTCCGAAAAGAAATGGGAGAGGCTGCTGTTAGAGTAGCTAAAGCCTGCGATTATGTAGGCGCTGGAACCGTTGAATTTTTAATGGACGAAAACAGAAATTTCTATTTTTTAGAAATGAATACAAGACTCCAAGTAGAGCATCCTGTTACCGAACTTATTACAGGAATAGATTTGGTAGAAGAACAAATAAAAGTGGCAAGAGGTGAAGCACTAAATATTCGACAAGAAGACTTACAGATTAAAGGCCACGCATTAGAGTTACGCGTTTATGCCGAAGATCCGTTAAATGATTTTTTACCAAGCGTAGGTTTGCTTTCAACCTATAAGCCGCCGAAAGGAGAAGGGATTAGGGTAGACGACGGTTTTGAAGAAGGCATGGAAGTTCCAATTTATTACGACCCAATGCTTTCAAAATTAATTACTTACGGAAAAAATAGAAATGAAGCCATTCAATTAATGCTACAAGCAATAAATAATTACCAAGTGCAAGGCGTATCAACCACTTTAGCATTTGGTAAGTTTGTGTTTGAACACGAAGCTTTTGTGAGCGGAAATTTCGATACACACTTTGTAAAACAGTATTACACACCTGATTTATTAAAGGCCGAACAGGAAGAAGAAGCTACAATTGCAGCACTCATTGCATTAAAGCAATACCAAATAGACAAACAATTACTCACCAAACCAACAAATTAAAATAGCAAAACGGTATTGATTTATTATTGAGTAATTACAAGCTAAGATAGCCTTTGGAAATTAGGGAAAAATTACCTAAAACTTAATTTATTTCAACTTTCATAAAACGATTATTTATGAGTCAAAAGAATACAGAAAAACTAGCAGAAAAAATTCAACTTGCCAAGCAAGGAGGAGGTTTAGATAGAATTCAAAAGCAACACGAAAAGAAAAAACTTACAGCTCGAGAGCGAGTTCAATACTTTTTAGACGAAGGTTCATTTGAAGAGCAAGGAATGTTAGTAACTCACCGAACATCCGATTTTGGAATGGATAAGCAAGTTTTCTATGGAGATGGGGTAGTTACAGGATTTGGAACGGTTAATGGAAGGTTAGTTTGTGTGTATGCACAAGACTTTACGGTATTTGGTGGTGCGTTGTCCGAAACACATGCCGAAAAAATATGTAAAATTATGGATCATGCCGTGAAAGTTGGCGCTCCTATCATTGGATTAAACGATTCAGGCGGTGCAAGAATCCAAGAAGGGGTTCGATCCTTAGGAGGTTATGCCGATATATTTTTCAGAAATGTACAAGCTTCCGGAGTAGTTCCACAAATTTCAGCCATCATGGGACCTTGTGCGGGAGGAGCTGTTTACTCACCTGCAATGACTGATTTCACCATCATGGTTCAAGATACAAGTTACATGTTTGTAACAGGTCCAAATGTAGTTAAAACAGTTACTAATGAAGAAGTTTCTTCTGAAGATTTAGGTGGAGCAAGTGCTCATTCTACAAAGTCTGGTGTTACTCATCTTACTGCTCAAAACGATATTGATTGTTTAGAGAAAATAAAAACATTACTTAGTTATATACCACAAAATAACCGTGAAAAACTACCCGATAGCGCTTTCGAATTAAATGACGAAGTAAGGGAACAATTAGCGAATATCATCCCAGAAAATCCTAATAAACCTTACGACATGAAAGAGGTTATACGTGGAATTGTGGACGAAGATTCTTTTTTTGAAATTCATGAAAATTACGCAGATAATATTCTAGTTGGATTTTCAAGGATTGGAGGTAAATCTATAGGTATAGTTGCCAATCAGCCAATGAGTTTAGCTGGAGTTTTAGATGTTGAAGCTTCCAGAAAAGCAGCTCGTTTTGTTCGTTTTTGCGATGCTTTCAATATACCATTATTAGTTTTAGTAGATGTGCCTGGATTTTTACCAGGAACTGATCAAGAATGGAATGGAATTATTCTACATGGAGCCAAGCTTTTATACGCATTGTCAGAAGCAACGGTTCCTAGAATAACTGTAATTACCAGAAAAGCTTATGGAGGTGCTTACGATGTTATGAATTCCAAACACATTGGAGCCGATTTTAATTATGCATGGCCGTCTGCAGAAATCGCTGTAATGGGAGCAAAGGGTGCATCGGAAATTATTTTTAGAAAAGAAATTTTAAGCGCTGAAAATCCACAAGCTAAATTGCTAGAAAAAGAAGCGGAATATGCTGACAAATTTGCTAATCCATTCAGTGCTTCGCAACGAGGATTTGTAGATGAAGTTATCGAACCTAAAAATACCCGTAGAAAATTAATTAGAGCTTTTGCAATGCTTGAAAATAAAGAAGTCATTCGCCCAAACAGAAAACATGGAAATATTCCTTTGTAAGTTGTTAAGAATTTAGGAGTGAGGAGTGAGGCCCCCTAGCCCGCAAAGGGGGGATATGTGAAGAGTGAAGAGTGAAGAGTGAAGAGTGAAGAGTGAAGAGTGAAGAGTGAAGAGTGATGAGTGAGGAGTGAAGTGTGAAGAGTGAAGTGTGAAGAGTGAAGAGTGAAGAGTGAAGAGTGAAGAGTGAAGAGTGAAGAGTGAAGAGTGAAGAGTGAAGAGTGAAGAGTGAGGAGTGAGGAGTGAAGTGTGAAGAGTGAAGTGTGAAGAGTGAAGAGTGAAGAGTGAAGAGTGAAGAGTGAAGAGTGAAGAGTGAAGGGTGAAGGGTGAAGGGTGAAGGGTGAAGGGTGAAGGGTGAAGGGTGAAGGGTGAAGAGTGATGTGAGAAATAATCTCTTTGCGTTCTTTGCGTCTCTGCGGTTCTTACTCAGCACTGAATAAAAAGTCTGAATGTTGATATAAGTAAGGTGAAGAGTGAGGAGAGAAGAGTGTGAATTTAAAGAAAAGTTGTGTTCATAGTACCTCTGTAGTTTTTAGAGATTGAATTGTTCCTAAGTGTAAATCGTACCGCAAGCGATAAGTTTTAAACTACTGAATTTAACATTGTAAACATTTCTCGTTGCGCTGGGTAATTTAAACGATTAATAATGAGTTGAAATTGTATCTAAAAGTTAACTCATTTTGTTGAATGTATAAATTATAACTGATATAGCAAATCTTAACTTTCAAAAAATGCTTAATTAATAAGCGATTATAGACTGTAAGTAGAAGAAAAAGCCATGAAAAATACAATTATTGAACGTATAGCGGATTTTTTGGTGAAATATCCTCCTTTTCAATACCTAGAAAAGAAGGATTTGGGATTACTTGCAACAGAAACAGAGGTTGTATATTTACCTAAAGGAAAGTATTTATTTAAGTCTGAAGAAAGTGTTCATTCGTTTTTTTATATAGTAGAACAAGGCGCCATTGATTTGTCAGCAAAATGGGGAACAACTACAAGAAAAATTGATGTTTGTGATGAGGGAGATGTGCTAGGCTTACGCCCTTTTTTTGCAGAAAATGCGTATATGATGACAGCTGTTGCTAAGGAAGACAGCATAGTGTATGCTATCCCAATTCATATTTTTAAACCTCTGCTACTACAAAATAGTGAAGTATTACATTTTTTACTTGAAAGTTTTGCTTCTAATACGCGAAACCCGACTAATAAAGAAGATGCTGGTCGGTTAATTTCCAGCAATCTTACTTCTGCTACTGAAGATAACGAAATTAGTTATTTTCAAACCTTACCCTTTACTCCTCATCCCATTTGTATTAAAGCTTCTGAAAGCATTCAGCAGGCGGCTTTATTAATGACGAAGCATGGGATAAGTTCGCTACTAATTGAGGAAAATAACTTACCAATTGGCATTGTAACAGATAAAGATTTACGAACTAAAGTCGCAACGGGAAAAGTGGCAATTAATTTCAAAGTTGAAGAAATTATGAGTAGCCCAGTAAGTTGTATAGCACCTGATGTAAGTATTGCCGAAGCGCAACTTCAATTGTTAAAACGTGGGATTGGCCATTTATGTGTTACTCAAGATGGAAGTATACAATCGCCTATTATAGGCGTTATTTCAGAACATGATATTGTAACTGCCCAAGCGAATAATCCAGTTGCACTTCTTAAAAAAGTGAATCGAGCAACCCAAGTTAACCAACTCTTAAGTGTAAGAACTCAATTAAATAAATTGATTAAAAGATACCTTGAGGCCCAACTTCCTTTATCTCATTTACTTTCTGTAGTTCAAGAAATTCAGTCTAAAATTACCCATCAGTGTATTTATATAGCTCAAAAAGAGCTTCATTTTTATCCTGAAACTTCTTTTTGCTGGGTTAATTTGGGTAGCCAGGGAAGGGGAGAGCAATTGCTAATGACGGATCAAGATAATGCACTGATATTTAATGACGTATCAGATGAAGACTTAGAAAAAATACGTTATTCATTTTTACAGTTGTGTAAGCGAGTTACTGAAATGCTTCACCAAATTGGGTTTGAATTTTGCCCCGCTGAAATGATGGCTTCAAATCCTAAATGGTGTTTGAGTTTAAGCGAATGGAAAAATCAATTTTCAAATTGGATAGACCAACCAACTGAGCAAAAAATTATGCTTTGTTCTATTTTTTTTGATTTTGACGCTGTTTCTGGAGATGAAAAATTAGCCAATGAATTAGCCGAATACCTAGCGGAAAAGCTAAAAGGAAAACAACATTTTTTTGCATACTTAGGCGCTGATGCTCTAAAAAACCCACCTCCATTGAGTTTTTTTAAACAGTTTTTAGTCGAAACAGACGGCCAACATAAAGATGACTTTGATATAAAAGCTAGAGCATTAATGCCATTGATTGACGCAGTCAGAATTTTATGTTTGTCGCTTCCTATTTTAGGAGTAAATAATACGGTTAGTCGTTTACAAGCACTTGCTGAAAAAGAACCTCAAAATAAGTCTGTTTATGAAGATGCGATTCGAAGTTTTTATGTCTTAACCGAAATGCGAACGCGTGAGGGATTACAAGAAAGTAATTCAGGTAGGTTTATCAATCTACATCAATTATCTAAGCGAGACAAGATGCGTTTGAAGCGATCATTTCAACCCATTGCAGATTTGCAGACCTTTATAAATAATAGGTTTAAGCTAACTTATTTTAGGTAATGAATACAGAAGATTGGAAATTTTGGAAGCCAGCTTCAGCTTATAAAGCGTATTGGCAAAACTATGTAGCGAGTTTTAAAACAACAGAAAGCTCGCCTAAATACACGGTATTTGATTGTGAAACTACAGGATTGAACCCGAGTAAAGATGTAATACTTTCGGTTGGTGGGATACAACTAAAAAATAATCGAATTTATATCCGCAATAGTTTTGAATTTTTTCTTTCGCAAACTTACTTTGATGAAGCTTCTGTTAAAATTCATGGCATTGTAAAGCAATCAAAAGATATTAGTTATTTTTCTGAGGAAGAAGCAATTATACATTTCTTAGCAATAGTTAAGAATTCAATATTAGTGGGACATCAAGTTGGCTTTGATATAGCCATGATTAATCAAGCACTTAATCGATTAGGCTTGCCTTCACTTAAAAATAAATCAATTGATACGAATGTTCTCTTTCAGCAAAAAAACCACCTGCCCAACGATGTTGTTTTTAGTTTAGATGAACTCTGTGAGAAATTTTCGCTTCCAAAGAAAGCTAGACACACAGCTTTAGGTGACGCATTTCTTACCGCACAAATCTTTCAACGCTTACAAGCTATTTAATCTTATAAACTGCTTCAATTGGATAATTAAGTCAACAATTCGGTTGCTATAACCTCTTTCATTGTCGTACCAGCCAATAAGTTTTACTAATTTGCCTCCGATAACCGAAGTCATTTCAGCATCGAGTACACAGGAATGCGGATTTCCGATAATATCAATTGAAACAATCGGGTCTTCTGTTACGTATAAAATGCCTTTAAGGTAGGTGTTTGCAGCTGATTTAAACAAGTGATTAACTTCTTCAATGTTCGTATTTTTGCTCACGTTTAGGGTCATGTCGGTTAATGATCCATTAGGAACGGGAACACGAATACCACATCCCCCAATGACGTTTTGAAGGTCTGGAAAAATTTTAGTTAGTGCTTTGGCTGCTCCAGTTGTAGTGGGTACAATGGATTGTCCCGCTGCTCTTGAACGGCGCAAATCGCGGTGCGGTTGGTCATGTAAGCTTTGGTCGGTTGTGTAGGAATGTATAGTCGAAATGTATGCTTGTGTTACCCCCAAATGCTCATGTATCACTTTTAGCATTGGAGCAGCATTGTTTGTGGTGCAAGAGGCGTTAGAAACAATATGATCTTCGCTTGTTAGCAAGTGGTCGTTTACTCCCTTTACAATCATTTTTATGTTATCGTCTGTAGGAGGTACACTTAAAATTACTTTCTTAGCTCCGTTGGAAAGATGCTGTTGTAAGCTTTCATTATCTTTGAACTTTCCGGTAGCTTCAACAACAATATCTACTTGGTGCTTATGCCATGGGATGTCTTTAATTGAAGAAAATTGCATCATGGCGAATGTTCTATTTTCTAAATGTAAAATGCTATCTGTTGCGGTAGCTTTAAAAGGGAAAACACCGTGTATCGAGTCGTAGGTAAGTAAATGTGCTAATGTTTTTGCATCTGCCATATCGTTGATTGCGACAACTTCAACGGCGGGGTGATTATACAGCAAACGAAAAAGGCTTCGACCAATACGACCAAAGCCATTAATTCCAATTCTTATTTTATTTTCCAATATAAATTTCTTTATTCAATGTGTTTTTGGGCGCGGTAAGACGATCTAACTAATGCTGAACTTTCAACATGTCTAAACCCTAAGTCTAACCCAATTTCACGGTATTTATTAAATTGATCGGGCGTAATAAATTCTTTTACCGGTAAGTGTTTCTTACTTGGTTGCAGGTATTGGCCTATGGTAACAATATCTACATCAACCGATTTTAAGTCGTGTAGCGTTTGGATTACTTCATCTTCTCGCTCACCTAAACCTAACATAATACCTGATTTAGTACGACGTATCCCTTGCTTTTTTAAGTACTCTAAAACTCCCAAGCTTCGTTCGTATTTTGCTTGAATTCTGACTTCTCGCGTTAGCCTTTTCACTGTTTCCATATTGTGAGATACAACTTCTGGAGCAACAGCGATAATTCGATCCATGTGTTTTTCAATTCCTTGAAAATCTGGTATAAGCGTTTCTAAGGTCGTTTCTGGATTCATACGTCTTATCGCTTTAACCGTTTCAGCCCAAATGATGGATCCCATGTCCTTTAAGTCGTCTCTATCTACAGAAGTAATAACAGCATGCTTAATCCCCATTAATTTTATGGAACGAGCAACTTTTTCTGGCTCATCCCATTCAACCGTTTCTGGGCGTCCAGTTTTTACACCACAAAAACCACAAGAACGGGTGCAAATATTTCCTAAAATCATGAAGGTTGCTGTGCCTTCTCCCCAACATTCACCCATATTTGGGCAACTTCCTGATGTACAAATAGTATGCAGGTTATATTTATCTACCAACTTGCGTAGATTTCTGTATTTTTCTCCAGTTGGAAGCTTAACTCGAAGCCATTTCGGCTTGCCTCTAGTTACTTCTTTTTTTTGTTCTATGTTTGGTGATGCTATCGTTGTTGTAGACATGCGCTCAATTTTTTACAAATATACATAAATTGCTTAGGAAAGATTTACTTTTTTGGTTGTTGACTTCAATTGTAACATAACCCTAAGAAAAATTTAGGTTATGCCTTAGTTTAGCCGTCAAGAATTAGTATTTTCGTTTTATATTTTAATAATTATGAAGGTATCTATTACATCAGATTGGAAGGATTTAATTGGAGAAGAGTTTAGCAAAAATTACTTTCAAAACTTAGCTAGTTTTGTGAAAGAAGCTTATCAATCAACCACATGTTACCCAAAAGGGAGCCAGATTTTTAATGCTTTTGATGCATGTCCCTTAAATCAACTTAAGGTTGTAATATTAGGTCAAGATCCTTATCATGGTTATGGTCAAGCTAATGGTTTGGCTTTTTCTGTGAGCGATAATGTTGCCTTTCCTCCGTCTTTAATTAATATTTTTAAAGAAATTGAGAGTGATTTAAATTTGCCTATCCCTTCCTCAGGTAATTTAATGCGTTGGGCTCAGCAAGGCGTTTTATTGCTTAATGCTACGCTAACTGTAGAGGCCAACAAAGCGGGAAGTCATCAAAAAAAAGGGTGGGAAATATTTACAGATGCTGTTATTGAACGGGTTTCACAGGACAAAGAAGGACTTGTTTTTTTGCTTTGGGGCGGTTACGCTAAAAAGAAAGTGAAGTTAATAAATTCAACTAAACATCATGTATTAACTTCTGGTCACCCTTCGCCATTAAGTGCAAATAGAGGCTTTTGGTTCGGAAATAAACATTTTTCTCAGACCAATACAATTCTTGTTCAACAAGGAAGTAAACCAATCAATTGGTAAATTTCCATACATTATTAAATTTAAAATACAATCAACTTGTGTTTTGGTAAGTGACGCATAGTTATCCAAAAAAAGCTTTCTATTAATGTTAAGAAGTCAATAAAATAAGATTTTCCTCCTAAGCTAAGTTTATATTTGTCAAAAAAAGCGAGTACATGAGTGATTGTTTGCCCTATCAGGATATACCCTATTTTAATAATTTAATTTCGGATTATTTAAACCAAAAAGAGACTACAGCAACTTTTTACAATCACTTTCCTAGCCTTGAAAATGTTGAAACTCAAATTCGAGAAAAACGAATAAATTTCTCTACTGAAAATAGAAAAAGCTTAGTAAAAGAGCTTTTATTTCAATATGAAAATTTTTCAGCAAGTGAAGAAACCTTAAAGCAAATTAGAGCTTTGTCGGATATTGATACATTTACAATTACGACGGGGCATCAGCTAAATATTTTTACAGGCCCAATTTATTTTATTTACAAAATTGTAACCTGCATTAAATTATGTCACCAACTCAAGCTACGGTATCCAGATAAGCAATTTATTCCCGTATATTGGATGGCAACAGAGGATCATGACCTAGAAGAGATTCAGTTTTTTAATTGGAAAAACAAAAAAATGCGTTGGGAAACCCAGCAAACTGGAGCAGTTGGCAGGATGAAAACAGATGGTTTTGACACCTTGTTTACCACATTTGAAAAAGAACTTAACATTGGCGACAAAGCTAACGATTTGCGTAAATTCTTTCAAAAAGCTTATTTATATCATGATAATTTAGCAGATGCAACTCGTTACCTTGTAAATGAGTTGTTTAAAGATTACGGTTTAGTGATTATTGATGGAGATGCTAAGTCTTTAAAAAAATCATTTGTACCTTATGCAGAAGCCGAGTTGCTTGCTAACACTTCGCATAAATTTTGTTCACAAACTTCATCTCAACTTAGTAATCTTGGCTACCCAATTCAGGTTAACCCGAGAGAAATAAATTTATTTTATTTAGATGAAAGCTCTAGGAACCGCATTATTTATAAGGAGCGTAAATTTTATGTAAATGATACATCTTTGGTATTTACTGAAGCTGAAATATTGAAAGAGCTTAATCATTATCCTGAGCGTTTTTCTCCAAATGTACTTACTCGACCATTATACCAAGAAGTAGTTTTACCAAACTTAGCCTATGTAGGTGGAGCGGGCGAGCTTACGTATTGGTTTCAGTTGAAAGCTTACTTTGAGAGTCAGCAGGTAACTTTTCCTATGCTAATTCTTCGTAACTCTGCTCTTTTAGCAACCAAAAAACAAGCAAAAAAGTTAGCAAAACTTCAATTGACATGGAAAGATTTTTTTCAAAAGAAAACGACTATCGAAGAGACATTAGTTGAAAGACTGACCTCTTTTCCTATTGATTTTTCTTCGCAGAAAGCTCAGCTTGAGCAACAATTTGATGCGCTGTACCGCCTTGCTGAAAAAACAGATCAATCTTTTTTAGGCGCTGTTGCCGCACAAGAGAAAAAACAAAAAAATGGATTATCCCACCTAGAAAAACGTCTGTTGAAAGCACAAAAAAGAAAATTATCTTCAACCTTGGAAAACGCTAACAAGCTTCACTCAGAACTTTTTCCAAATTCAACGCTACAAGAACGTTACCTTAATTTTGGTGAAGCATACTTAGCAACGTCTAAACAATTAATTCCTTTTTTATTGGAACGATTTGAACCATTTCAATTTCAATTTGATGTGTTAGTCATTGATTAATGAAATTACACTAAAGTAGCATGAATAATATTACGAATCATTACGCTTTTCAGATAATTTTTTCTGTTTTTTGAAATTGAGCGTCGTATAAATTTTTGTAGTATCCTTTTTCTTTTTTTAGTAGGGTTTTGTGGTTACCTACTTCAACAATTTTACCTGCATCCATGACCACAATTCGATCTGCATTTTTTATGGTAGCTAAACGGTGGGCAATAATTATGGAGGTTCTTCCTTTTGTAATTTTTTCTGTAGCCTTCTGAATAAGAAGTTCGCTATACGTATCTATAGAAGAAGTCGCTTCGTCTAGTATTAAGATACTGGGTTGTGATACATAAGCGCGCAAAAAAGCAATTAATTGTCGCTGACCCGAAGAAAGCATACTCCCTCGTTCTTTTACATTGTATTCGTATGCATTTGGTAAAGTAGCAATAAATTCATGAACACCAATTTCCTTTGCTGCATTTTCTATATCCTCGGTGGTAATTCCGTCTTTGAAAAGTGAAATGTTATTGCTAATAGTGTCTGCAAAAAGAAAAACATCTTGAAGTACAACGGCGATTTCTTTTCGTAAGCTACCAAGTTGATAATCGTTAACATTTTTACCATCGATTAAAATTTTACCAGCATTGATATCGTAAAATCGGCTTAATAAATTTATGATAGTACTTTTACCAGCTCCCGTAGCACCTACAATAGCAATGGTTTCTCCTGGTTTTACGTTTAATGAAATTCCTTTAATAACAAGTTCATCCGGAGTATATCCAAAGCTAACATCTTTAAATTCAATTGCACCTTTTAAATTTTTTGCTTCAATTGTACCTGAATCTTTGATGAATGATTGGGTGTCAAATACGTTGAAAACTCTATTTGCAGCCACCATTCCCATTTGTAAGGAGTTGAATTTATCTGCAATTTGGCGCAAAGGCCTGAACAATGCCTCCGACAGTTTAATAAACATTACAATTTCTCCTAAGGAAAAAGGTGCTTCACCTAAAATGCGAATTCCTCCGTAATATATAATTAGCCCACTTGTTACTGAGGTAAGCATTTCAACAAAAGCGAAATAAATTGAATTGTACCATACGGTTTTAATCCAACCATCCTGATGAAGTTTATTTATTTTATTAAACCTTTGGTACTCTTCATCTTCTCGGTTGAAAAGCTGAACAATTTTCATCCCTGATATACGCTCTTGTACAAAAGAGTTAAGGTTGGCTACTTGGGTTCTTACGATTTCGAAGGCGACTTTCATTTTTTTCTGAAACAACCGCGTAGCATAAATAATCAGTGGGAAAACAAGTAAAATAAGCAGACTTAACTCTACATTACTAAAAAACATGAATCCGAGTATGACCGCCATTTTTAGCAAGTCGCTAATAATCATAAATAAGCCTTGACTAAAAATACTCGCAATGGTTTCTATATCACTAACTGCTCGTGTAACAAGCCTCCCAACAGAGGAGGTGTCAAAATATTTCTTTTTGAAATTAAGCATGTGTTCAAAAAGTTGTATCCGCATATCGCGAATTACTTCCTGACCTAACCAATTAGCGTAATAAATAAAACTTAGCTGGAAACCAACTTCTAACAGTAATGCCCCAAGCATAAGCGCTAAAAGTTGAATGAGTAGCTCTATATTTTTGTCTGTAATTGCTTGATCTATTATTAACTGAAGAATATACGGACTTGCTACTCCTAATCCAGAAAGAAATATGGCCGAAATAACCACAAAAATAAAGGTAAGCTTATAGGGTTTTGTATAACTTAACAAACGCTTAAAAAGCTTGGTATCAAATGCTTTACCTGTATTATTTTCCATTTGTTGGGTATGTTATTTCAGTTAGGCATAAGCCTTCGGCAGGAACTGATTTACCTGCTTCAGAACGATTTTTGCTAAGAATGATTTTGGAAACATCAGTAACACTTATTTTCTCGGTACCAACATCAATCATTGTTCCAACAATAGCCCTTACCATGTTTCTTAAAAAACGGTTTGCTTTTATGTAAAAAAGGTATTCATGATCACTTAGTTGTTTCCAATTTGCCTCATAAATATTGCATAGGTAAGTGTGTACTTGGGTTTTTGCTTTTGAAAAGCATTGAAAATCCTTATGTTGCATTACTAATTTAGCTGCTTCATTCATTTTTGTGATATCTAGATTCGCTCTAAAATAGTAGGATTTTTCGTTTAAAAAAGGATTTTTCTGGGTGTGAATTCGATATTCATAAGCTCTAGTAAGTGCATCAAACCTTGCATGAAAATTGGCTTTAACTAATTCGATTGAATGAACCGCAATGTCTTTATGCAATAAGCCATTCACTTTATGCAAAAATAAACCTGAGTCAGTTATTTCTTTCTGTGTGTCGAAATGTGCTACGTAATTTAACGCATGAACACCCGTGTCAGTTCTTCCGGCACCTACAACGTTTATTGTTTCTTGTTGAATTATAGCAATTGCTTTTTCAATGGCTGCTTGTATGCTGGGCTTGCTTGGCTGGATTTGCCAACCATGAAACCTTGTGCCAACGTACGAAAGAACAATTTTGTACCTCATTGCTTACTTATTTTGCAAATCTAACTTACTTAGGCTGTTCATAAAGTATTTTAACACAACAACAACTAATTATCGATGGCTTGTTTTTTTGTTTTTGTATACAGCGGAATTAGGTACCGCAATGAGTAGGAAAATCCACTCCCCACTCTTGAATCTTGGTAGGTTCTGTTAAACCCTGGAATATTTAAATGATCGAAATTGTTAAGTTCTGATGCATTAATTCGAATCATTAATTGAAAATTAGCATCCATAAATAAGTTTCTTACCAGCTCGACCCTAAATCCAAATACTATTTCTGTCCAACTCGCTGTTAAACCACTAAAGCTTCGATTAACCTCATTTGCAACAGGAGGAAAAAATTGGTTTCTCACGGTTGGAGTATACTCAATTAAATCATGCGAAAAAGTAGCAAATCCGTATCGTAGGCCTCCATATATAAGGTTTTCCATGCCAATCCAATTTTCGAAAAAATTATAATTAGCGCCAACTTTTAAGTAGCCTCCGTTGGTATCTACCAACATGTTGGCTTCATCGAAGATAAATTCATCGTAACCTAGTTCACCCGCTAACCAGATTTTTTCTGTTAATCTAAAATCACTAACAATGCCATAGCCTTTGTAGTTTTCGTTTAGCAAGCCTTTAAGGTTTTTCCCTAAATCGTAACCAATAGTTAATCCGTACCTTTCATTATAGGTAAGGGTATCTTGCTGGGCAAGGCTTTTGCATACGGATAAACAAAAGAAACTAATGAAAAATATACAAGTGCGCTTCATTTTCGTCTCTAATATTACTGCGTTGAACGGAAAGATTACGTATCCAGTTAGTTTCGGGGGCTTGTGCACTTGTTCTGATGGCTTGAAAATCGACAAACTCTGTTCTGAATCCGCAAGCTCGATTGATGTATATATCATTTAGTGCATAATTGAAACGAACTTCATCTACATTAAATAGTTCTGGATTATTTGTGTTAGTAGCGAATAGGTAAGTGGTATTATTTTGGTTTGTTCTAAGCGGTAGTGAGATTTCTGACACATTACTTAAAAAAATGGTATCGGTAGTTCCAACGGCCACAAAACCAAAATTAGCAACAGGTTTGGGATTTTCGGGTTCGTTAATGTCGTAAAACTCTATAAGTACATTTGGTGTAACTTGAAATGTGCTAGAACACAAATCGTCTCTTTCGCATGCGCTAAAAAGTGCTACTAAAAAAAACAGTAGTAGGGCAGGAGTTATATGTTTAAATTTTAACTTCACTATTCTCTTTTTTCTAAACAAACTACGTTTTCTACATGATGTGTTTGTGGAAACATATCTACGGGTTGCACTTTAGTGACTTTGTACAAGTGATCCATAAGGGCTAGATCTCTTGCTTGAGTTGCAGAATTACAGCTTACGTACACTACTTTTTTGGGGGCAACTTTCAAAATTTGCTCTACTACGTCTTTGTGCATTCCATCTCTGGGCGGATCGGTAATAATTACATCTGGTTTTCCGTTTTCCGCCATGAATGTTTCGGTAAATATATGTTTCATATCCCCCGCAAAAAAAGAAACATTTTCAATTCCGTTGAGTTGAGCGTTAATTTTAGCATCGGCTATGGCCTCAGGAACGGCTTCAATACCTACAACTTTTTTTGCTTTTTTAGCTACAAACTGTGCAATTGTTCCAGTTCCTGTATACAAATCATATACCAATTCATCTCCAGATAAGTCGGCAAAAGAGCGGGTAATCTTATACAGTTCGTAAGCTTGGGCTGAGTTGGTTTGGTAAAAGGATTTAGCGTTTATCTTAAATTTTAGTCCTTCCATCTCTTCGGTAATATACTCTTTGCCCGCAAACAAATGAATTTTTTGGTCGTACAAAGTATCATTCGCTTTTTGATTTATAACGTACAATAAAGAGGTAATGTTTGGGAACTTATCTTTAATAAAATTCATTAGCAAGTTGATGCTTTCCTCTTCATTTTTATAAAATTGAATAAGCAACATTACTTCACCTGTACTAGTTGTTCGAATCATTAATGTACGAAGTAAACCATCTTGTGCTCGAGGATTAAAAAATGCTAATTCATTTTCTTCGGCAAAGTTTTTAATAGCATTTCTAAGTTGGTTACTTGGGTCCGCTTGAAGGTGACACTTTTCAATATTTAAAATTTTGTCCCACATCCCCGGGATATGAAAGCCAAGTGCATTTCTGTCGGTTATTTCCTTTCCGTCTTCTTTTTCTTCTTCGGTAATCCAGCGACTATCGCTAAAGGAAAATTCCATTTTGTTTCGGTAGAAAAAAGTTTCTTCACTTCCTTTTATTGGAGTTATTTCAGGAAGTTCAACTTTTCCGATGCGTCGAAGGTTTTCAGTTACTTCTTTTTGCTTATAAAACAACTGATGTTCATAACCCATATCTTGCCATTTGCAGCCTCCACAAACGCCAAAGTGTTGGCAAACTGGCGTTGTTCGTTTATCTGAGTATTCTACAAATTCAACTGCTTTACCATGAAAGTAACCTTTCCTTTTTTTGTACGTTTGTATAGTAACCACATCGCCTGGAACCGCATTATCTATAAAAATAACTTGGCCTTCTGGTGCTTTACCAATCGATTTTCCTTTGGCACCGGCATCAACAACATGAATGTTTTCAAAAACTTTTCTTCGTCTACTTTTGTGTTTCATACGTTTTTATATCGCTTCTGTGAAGCTTTTTCTTGTTATGGAATTTTCAGATAAACTGTTTACGTAGTATCTATTCCATTTTATTTTAAAAAATTTACCAAGGTTTCATCACCCTTAATTGTAAACCCTAGTCTACTTTAAAAATAAATTTACAAGTAGTTTTGTTATTTATCAATTCCTGGTTAAATAAAACCAATTAAACTTTAGACTAAAACTTAAACCTCCTATTTTTGAACATATCCTTAAATAAATAAAATCTTAGCTAAGCATATAGCGTGTTTTTAGTCTAGGTTGTTAGAATTCAATTTATTTTAGTTTCATTTAATTTTTAATCGAATTAATTAATTTTCTTTTTTCATTATTGACTTATAATGAAATAGACATTTACTGATAATTAACTTCATGATTAAAGCCACAAAAATACATCTTTATTTTTCTTTGCTATACTAAGGAACTATCGAATCTTTAGCAAACCTTTCTCCAGCATAAAAATAAAACAAAGCTACAAATACCGAACAATGCACCGCAGAGTAAAATGTAGTATGTTTCTTTATAAAGAATATTACCTATTAAAAAAAGAAGCGAATACACACCTCCAATTCCTGCTAAAAAAGCAATTATTTTATACTTTACGTTTTTCCAAGGCAAATTATCTTCAAAAATAAGTTCCCTAAAATGTTGAATGGTTTTATCTTTACTAGGATGGCTAACTAAACTTGTAAAAACCCAAACTAAAGTGGTTATAATTACGCCAATAATTAGTTTCTCGTAGCTTAATAAATCCCACCATTCAAGATTTAACTTATCATGAGCAAAGAAAATTATAGCTATAACGAACGAACTTAGCATGGCAGAAATTTCACTATAGGGATTTATTCTCATCCAGAACCAACGAAGTATGAAAAGCAATCCCGTTCCGGCGCCAATTTGCAAAAGTAAATCAAAAGCCTCTTTCGCTTCTTCAAGTACTAAAGCAAGTAGGGAAGCTAAAAGCATTAATACAACAGTTGTAATTCTTCCAATGGTTACTTTTTCTTTTTCAGTTGCTTCTTTTCTTACAAAACGAGCGTAAAAATCATTCACTACATAACTACTTCCCCAGTTAAGATGTGTAGAAATGGTACTCATAAAAGCTGCAATTAAACTGGTTATTACAAGTCCAAGTAAACCTTTCGGAAGGTATTGAAGCATTGCCGCATAGGACAAATCATTTTTAATATAATGCTTATCCAAATGCGGAAAAGCAGTTGCTAAACTGCTTATTGATGGGTAAATAATAAGGGAAGCCAAACCAATAAGAATCCATGGCCAAGGACGAATGGCATAGTGTGTAATGGTAAAAAAGAAACTCGCCTTTACCGCATGCGTTTCGTTTTTGGCAGCCAACATACGTTGCACAATGTAGCCACCACCTCCTGGCTCAGCACCCGGATACCAAACACTCCACCACTGAACTGCTAAAGGTACAAGGAATAAGGGGATGTACACATCAGGGTTTGAAAAATCAGGGAGCATAGCAGTTTTTGTTGCTACTTCTGCAGAACTAAGCAAACTTTCTAATCCGCCAATTTCAGGCATATTTATAAGGTAAATACATGCCCAAACACTTCCAAGCATCGCTACTAAAAATTGAATGAAATCGGTAAGAATAACACCTCTTAATCCACCAAGGCCACTATAAATTACGGTTACAATTGTTGCAATGCTTAAGGTTTCAAATGCTGAAAAGCCAAACATGACGTGACCAATTTTTATGGCTGCTAAGCAAACAGTTGCCATAATAACAATATTGAAAAAAACGCCTAAGTATATGGCTCTAAAACCTCTTAAAAATGCAGCACTTTTTCCAGAGTAACGAAGTTCGTAAAATTCTAAATCAGTGGTAATGTTGCTTTTTCGCCAAAGTTTTGCGTAAAAAAATACGGTAAGCATACCCGTGAGTAAAAAAGACCACCAAACCCAGTTTCCAGCAACGCCGTCGGACCTAACTATTCCTGCAACTAGTCCTGGAGTATCAGCCGCAAATGTAGTAGCAACCATTGAAATACCAAGCAACCACCAAGGCATATCTCTTCCTGATAGAAAGAAATTTTTTGTGTTTTTTCCACTTTTTTTCGAAGCATAAATACCAATAGCGATGCTTAGTAAAAAGAAACAAACAATAATAATATAGTCTAGGTGGCTAAGTAACATAGGCTTATTTATGCGTCTTTACTAGCGATTAAGCTAATTTCTATGGGAGCATCTTTTGGCAATCTTGCTACTTCTACAGTTTCTCGAGCTGGTGCTGTGGCTTCATCAAAATAGGCTGCATACACTTCGTTAATCTGCTGAAAATCGTTCATGTCCTTAATGAAAATACTTACTTTAATAACATTTTGAAAAGACAGTTGCGCTACTTTTAAGATTTCATTTAAATAGTTCATTACCATTTTTGTAGCAAGCTTTATGTCTTTTTGCTCCACTTTACCTGTATTCATATCCAGCGGAATTTGTCCGGAAGTGTACAACATATTATTGATTAAAACCGCTTGATTGTAAGGACCAATTGGAGTAGGAGCATGTGGCGTTTGTATAATTTCTTTCATGTTACTATTTTTAACCTAGTTATATCTTAGAACGTATCGATTCAATTTTATTTTTTTTTAGCTTCCAGCCCTTCAGCTTTGTTTAGCCTCGAGCCTTTTAGATATGTTTTTCTTAGTTTCCTTTCAGCTCTGTTTAGCTTCGAGCCTAGTCGAGAAGTGGATGGTTCTCGACTAAGCCTGTCCTGAGCGATAGCCGTAGGGCTCGAACATAAAACAAAACTTTGATAATTCATTTTATAAATATCTCTTTGATAATGCATGCTTTTAAGATCATCAAAATAAATCTTCTTAATTTCACAAATAATCCTACCTCAAATGTAATAAAATTAAAGTTCTTTATCTCAAAGTTCTATCAGGTTCTCTGTTTCTATCGAATTTTAAATCGCGAAGCATATTGGCTTTAATTCCAATAAAGAAGAACCATGATTCTCTTGGCCCGATAGGTGTCCAGTTAACACTCATGTTAAAACTTCCAAGGTCTCTGTTAAAACGTAGCTGGGTAAATGTAAAACCACGATTAGCAAGGTCATAACCAGAGGAAGCTCCAACTCTCCAGCGAGGCGAAAGTTCAACATCCCCAGAAAACATGATAGAATGTGCTGTAATCTGGTCTTGCCTCGCGGTATTGGTGTAGGTTACGGTATAGGCAAGGTTTAAACTCCAGGGAATATGATAGTTATAAAATTCGTTATCATCTTCTTTGGGTTCTTGTACTCGCTGACTCCGTGGGTCGTTCATCATTTGCCCTTGCCCAAATAAATCATCTTGTCTACCACCGCTTCTAAAGTTTTCGTCTCTTAGCGGGTCAAAATCATCCTCATCTTCTTCGTCATCTTCGTCTCCTTCTTTTTTCTTGAAAAGTTTATCAGATAAATTGTAACCAAAACTGATGTTTGCGTTTGTTAACCTAAATAAACTTCCTCCGTTATTCACGTTCAATGTATTTATTCGGCGGTTGTTATTGTCTAATGCATAGGGGTCTAACGCTCCAATGATGTTTACATTGAATTTTTCATTGGCTAAAGGAATGTTTCCACGTACTGCAATTGGACTTAATTTGAGCGAGTCTGCTGCAAAATTGTATCCCGCGTTGAAGCCTAAGTTGTTAAGTAATTTTACCTTTTTAAATCGATCTTCTCCAGTAGCTGTGGTATCTTTATTTCTAACTTTTGCTTCAAAATCGTTAGTGAATCCGAAGTTTAATCCACTAGAAAACATCCTACCTGGAGCACCAAATAATGTACCTTCAAATCTAGAATAGTCAATTAGCTGATCGGGAGCGCCACCAATTCCGGGGCGGACTAATTGCTCGTAATACTGATCAAAGCCTGGATTTATATTATAGCTTACACTCGGTCTAAAAACATGTCGAATAGCTTTAATTTTTGCATCATTTCCAAAATCGAACATACCGTAAACAGTTGTACCAACACTTGCCGAAAAGTTATAAGTTCGGTACGAATCGAATCCATTTACGGTATCACGAACAATGCTTTGTTCAGCTGGGTCAAAGCGTTGCTGGTAGGTTCTCATTACCCAAGTTTCGTCGTAATTTGCGTTTACACTAGCACTAAAATGTTCTAAAATTTTGAAGTTAGTGGTAATAGGAATGCTGTGTCGCATACCAGCATCTATGTTGTTAAACATAGCTGGGGTCATAAACAAAGAATCTGTGGTTTGGATTCTGTTTTCTCCACGAACGTTGTATTGTAAGTTTATGTTTTGAATAGCTCCTTTTTTACTTCCTGTCTTTGGTTCGAAAGGGAATATTCGGTTTACGCTAAATTGAAGCGTAGGAAGTGTCATATTGATTTCCTCCGTATTTGTATTTTGGTTATGAGTTGCAGAAATATTTAGGTTCATCCCAGGTCCAGCATCAATAATTTGCGAATAGGATACGGATGAATTCATTGTATTATTTAAAAAACTACCTTGGTTAGCTTGGTTAATAGATTCTCTAAAGAAACTAGATGAACCAATGTTTACGGAGGCGGAAATTCTACTTTTGGGGTTTGCTTTAGGGTCTTGAACGTGATTCCACCTAAAATTAAAGACAGTTTGTTCTTGGAAATTTGGGAATCCTCTTTCTTCTAACAATAGGTTTTCATACCTAAAGCTTACAGATCCTGAATATTTATACCTTACTTTATACTCGGAATCGGAGCGAATAGCCCAACTTCCGTTGGTGTAATAATCACCTAAAACTGATAAATCTACATAATCGCTAATCGCAAAGTAATACCCTCCATTCATTAAAAAGAATCCACGTTGTCTATTATCACCAAATGATGGGATTACAAAACCAGAGGATGCTTTATCAGCCATAGGGAAGTACCCAAAAGGCAAAGCTAGAGGAGTAGGAACATCTACAATATACATTTGAACTAAGCCAGTAACAATTTTTTTGCTGGGGACGAATTTTATTTTTTCAGCTATAAAATAGTAGTCTGCATCATCTAAATCGTCTGCGGTTGTAAATTTTGCTTTTTGTATATAAAAAACAGAATCATTTTCTCTTCTTGTTACCTTACCTTTTACTTTAAAGCCTCCTTGCTCTGTCCTAGAGTTGTAAACTAAAGCTCTTCCTGTATCGAAATTATACCGAAGCGAATCTGGTTCTACGGTTTCGGTACCTTGTTTAAATACGGGTAATTGGGTATAACCGGTAGAATCTTTTATGCCTTTTGCTATTACTTCATTAGTGGTATTATCCATTATAATTTCACCAGCCTCGATACTTAAATCTTCATATTTAATTTTAGCTTCATTATAAAGGTACATTTTATTCTGCTTCCTATTCATGCGTTTAAAATCCTTAGCATTTGTTTTTACAATATCGCTAAGCATCTGTTTTTTTGGAGGTATAGAATCGGTTTGAGTAGAATCTTTTATGAATAAATTTATTGGCTGGAGCGAAGGATGCACCAGGCTAGAGTCTTTTGGAAATAAATTCTTTACCACTAAGCTGTCTGGATTTGTCTGACCAAAACCAAATTGAGGACCAAAAAATCCGATAATCAAAAGAATTAAAACTATTTTTGTACGCAAGACGAATAGTGCTATTTTTGAAAAAAAAGATTCAATTTTTAAATTGCCAAAATTACATATATTTTTAAATGCCAAAACCTAAAATGTCAATAATCTACCAACATATCCTAAATAGGCAGCTAAATTTACTACCTAAGTTACATAATCTTATCCTGACTTTATCTTTAACGATTTTGTTATCAATTAATTATGCTTCTTTTGCTCAATCTTCAAATGACCAAGAAAAATTTATTGTCGTCTTAGATGCGGGGCATGGCGGGACAGATCCTGGTACCATTGGAAATGGCTTATCTGAAAAAGATGTCGCTTTTGATGTTACTAATCGAATAGCTGATATTATTTCTAAAAACCAAGACTTTGAGGTAATTAAAACAAGAACAACCGATTTTAAAGTCCCTTTAGACCAACGTGCTTCTATCGCTAACAAGTCCAATGCGAATGTTTTTGTTTCTATTCATTGCAATGGAGTTGCACAGACTCAGGCCAAAGGATTTGAAACATTTGTATTCGGAATTCGTAGAAATAAAGACAACTTAAACACAGCTTTACGAGAAAATTCAGTAATTTATTTGGAGGACGACCATGAAAAACGATACTCTAATTACGACCCAAACTCTCCAGAGTCGTTTATTAGCTTTACGCTAATGCAAGAAGAATATTTAGACCAAAGCGTATTACTGGCAAATTATATTCAAACAGCGGTAGTAAAGAAAACTAAAATTGTAGATCGAGGTGTAAAACAAGATGTTTTTTTAGTACTTAGAGAGACTTTTATGCCCAGTGTTTTAGTTGAACTTGGTTTTTTAACTAATGCTGAAGATGCTAAACTTTTAAAAAGTAACGAGGGAAAACAACAGATGGCAGAAGAAATTGCCGCTTCGATTATTGCCTATAAAAATGATTTAGATAAATACCAATCTTCACTAGTAAGAAACGATTCTGATGTATCTAATGAAAATAAAGGTTCGGTTTCATTTAGCGTTCAACTCGTTGCAACTTCCCGAGATATTGAAGCTGAACCAAAAGGATTTAAAGGCCTAGAGCCTTTAGGGAAAATTCAAGAAAATGGTCTATATAAGATTTTTTACGGCTATTCAGAAGACTATATGCAAGCTCAAGAATTGCTTCAAGATGCCTTAGAAAAAGGTTACGAATCTGCTTTTATTGTTGCCTTCGATCCAGAGGGAAATAAAATTAGCGTTAATGAAGCTCTTAAATCTAAGCTGAAATAGTAGGATAATCCATCAGTATTATTAAATTTGCTAACAAAAGATATATTTTGAAACTAAGTAACGAATTTAAAGCTGGACTTTTAGCAATCATCGCTATTGCTTTGTTGGTTTTCGGCTACAATTTCCTCAAAGGAGAAAACCTTTTGAATAAGTCCAGGCACTTCTACGTCTTGTATGACGATGTAGAAGGTTTAAGTGCTTCTTCTGTTATTACAATTAATGGACTTCAAGTTGGAAACGTAAGTGATATCAAGTTTTTAAATTCAACCGGGAAAATTTTAGTCACTCTTAATGTGAAATCCGATTTCGAATTTTCAAAAAATTCCGTTGCAAAAATCTATGGTGGCGATTTAATTGGTGGAAAATCAATGGCTATTGTACCAACTTTTCCTTTAACTGAAGTAGCTAAAGACGGCGACACGCTTGTAGGGCAGATTGAAGACGGTTTATTGGAATTGGTGAACAATAAATTAACTCCGCTTCAACAAAAGGTAGAACACGCCGTTGTAGGGATTGATAGCTTAGTTCAAAAAGTTAATTTTGTATTGGATTTAGAAACGCAAAATAGCATTAAACAATCTATTGGTCAATTTGAAGAAACCTTATTAGGTTTAAAAGGAACGACTGAGAATCTAAATAGAATGATTAGCGATAATGAAAAAAATATTGCTACATCCGTTGAAAATTTCAGCGTCATTTCAGAACGTTTTTTAGAATTGTCAGAAACCTTAGCTGAATCTGAAGTCAAAGAGAGTATACACAACTTGAATGAAAGTATTTCAAAGATAAATACCATGCTTGCTAAAACCATCGATGGAGAAGGAAATCTCGGGAAATTGGTGAATGATGAGCTGTTGTATGACAACCTTGAAGCTGCAACCAAACAAATGGAAAAATTATTAGAAGATTTTAGGTTAAATCCTAAGCGATATGTTCACTTTTCTATATTTGGAAAAAAACACAAACCTTACGTAGAAACTAAAGAAGATAAATAATATGAATTATATTCCTCAGCTATTATTTGTAATTGCACTAGGTTACGCCGTTTATTTTTTTGCAAACAATGTAAAACGTCTTAAACGTAATATTTTATTAGGTAAGGATGTAGAAAGAAATGATAGAAAGCCAGAGCGACTAAACCAAATGTTACGCATAGCTTTAGGGCAATCTAAAATGGTAACAAGACCCATCGCAGGAACCTTACACGTTATTATTTACATTGGTTTTGTAATTATCAACATTGAGGTGTTGGAAATTATTATAGATGGTATTACGGGGCAACATAGAATTTTTTCTTTTCTTGGGCCAGTTTACAGTTTTTTAATCGGTAGTTTCGAAATTTTGGCATTACTTGTTTTAGTTACTGTTATTTTGTTTTGGACGCGCCGAAACATCATGCGTATTAAACGTTTTCTTTCACCAGAGCTTAAAGGTTGGCCAAAAAATGACGCTAACTTAATTTTATATTTTGAAGTGGTTTTAATGCTGCTTTTTCTTACCATGAATGCAGCAGATCTTCAACTTCAACTTAACGATAACGAGGCCTATGTAAAAGCTGGAGCATTTCCTGTAAGCCAGTACCTTCTACCTTTAATGAGTGGTATGTCAGATGCTTCATTAATTATTTTAGAACGCATCGCATGGTGGGCTCATATCCTAGGAATTTTCTTTTTCCTTAATTATTTATATTACTCTAAGCATTTACACATTTTATTGGCTTTTCCTAATGTTTATTTTTCTAATCTTGAAGAAAAAGGAAAATTTAAAAATTTAGCATCAGTAACTAATGAAGTAAAATTGATGATGGATCCTGATGCAGACCCATTTGCAGAACCATCTGAAGTTGAAGAGGATGAAGTTCCTGAGAAATTTGGTGCATCAGATGTGCAAGATTTAAATTGGTTTCAATTGTTAAGTGCATATACCTGTACTGAATGTGGAAGATGTACCTCTGAATGTCCAGCAAACCAAACAGGGAAAAAACTATCCCCTCGAAAAATAATGATGGATACCCGTGACCGACTTACAGAAGTTGGAAACAATATTGAAGCTAATAAAGGAGAGTTTAAACCAGATGGAAAACAATTACTAGACGATTATATTTCCAGGGAAGAGCTTTGGGCTTGTACTACTTGCAATGCTTGTGTTGAAGCTTGTCCAGTTGGTATAGACCCCCTTTCAATTATTATGGATATGCGTCAATATTTAGTGATGGAAGAAAGCGCGGCTCCAGCCGAACTAAATAATGCCATGTCTAATATCGAAAATAATGCGGCTCCGTGGCCCTACAATCAGCAAGACAGACTTAATTGGGCTAACGAAGCTTAAAAAACAAAACAAATGAGCGACGATTTATTAAAAAATACAAAAGTAGGGGACGAAAGCGTAAGCCCAGTCCTCCCAGAAGGGGTTAAGAATTACCTAATCGATATTGACGGGACAATTACCGAGGATGTTCCAAACGAAGAACCAGAAAGAATGGCAACTTGTAAAGCTTTTCCAGATGCTTTAGCAACAGTAAACAAATGGTTTGATGAAGGGCATAGAATTTGTTTTTTTACCTCAAGAACTGAGGAACATAGAGAATTAACCGAAAGTTGGCTCGAAAAAAATGGGTTCAAGTATCATTCTTTATTAATGGGTAAACCACGCGGCGGAAACTATCACTGGATAGATAACCACTTAGTAAGGGCAACAAGATATAAAGGTAAATTTACGGATATGGTTGAGAAAAAAGTGACCATTGAAGTGTTTGAAGAATAAAATCAGTAAAGATGAGCGAAGTACTTAAGGTGCCTACAATGGCGCAATATATGGCAGAAGGTAAACAACCAGAGGTGTTATTCTGGGTGGGTTGTGCAGGAAGTTTTGACGACCGTGCAAAAAAAATTACCAAAGCCTTTGTAAGAATTTTGAACAAAATAGGTGTCGATTTTGCAGTTTTAGGTACTGAAGAAGGTTGTACTGGCGACCCAGCAAAACGTGCAGGAAATGAGTTTCTTTTTCAGATGCAAGCCATGACAAATATTGAGGTAATGAACGCTTACGAAGTAAAAAAAATTGTTACTACGTGCCCACATTGCTTCAATACTATTAAAAATGAATATCCTTCCCTAGGTGGTGAATACCAAGTCTTACATCATACCCAATTTTTAAAACAATTACTGGAAGAAGGTCGTTTAAAAGTAGAAGGAGGGAAGTACAAAGGAAAACGAATTACCTTTCATGATCCATGCTATCTGGGTAGAGCAAACGACGAGTATGAAGCGCCGCGCGAATTACTTAGAAAGCTAGAAGTAGAACTAATTGAAATGAAGTCTTGTAAGTCTAGAGGATTGTGTTGTGGCGCTGGTGGCGCCCAAATGTTTAAGGATGCCGAAAAAGGAGACAAAGAAGTAAATATTCACCGAACAGAACAAGCACTAGAGGTTCAGCCTAGTATTATTGCTGCAGGATGCCCGTTTTGCAATACCATGATGACAGATGGTGTAAAAAACAAAGAAAAACAAAACGATATTGAAGTTTTGGACGTTGTTGAAATGATTGCAAACGCAGAAGACCTTTAAAAATCAATTGTATGCTTGTAGATTTTAATGAATTACCAAATTCTAGCAGAATTTGGATATACCCCAGCAACCGAAATTTTACAGAAGATGAGTTGGCTGAATTACGCGTTAGAATTTCGTCATTTCTTGAAGAATGGACAGCGCACGGTCAAAGCCTTAAGGCTGGATTCGAAATTAAATACAACCGATTTATTGTTTTTGGTATCGACCAAGAGGTTGCATCAGCATCGGGATGCTCTATTGATGCCTCTGTTCGTTTTATTCAAGAGCTTCAAAACATTTATCAAGTCGATTTACTAGATAAAATGAATGTTACTTTTAGACAAGGACAATTCTTTGCACATAAGGAATTGGTAGATTTTAAAAAATTAGTAAAATCTAAATCCGTATCAGCAGAGACAATTGTTTTTAATAATCTAGTAAACACAAAAGAAGAATATCTTGAGTTTTGGGAAGTTCCTTTAAAGGAAAGCTGGCACGCTAGATTTTTATGATGATGAAACGCTTACTTTTACTTCTATACTTAGGTTATTTCGGAACTCTTTTTTCGCAAAATCACCCTCTTTTACTTTCTGACGAAACAGAGAGAAAAGCTCAAGTCGCTTGGGTAGATAGTGTTTATAATAGCCTTAGCCTAGACCAAAAAATAGGACAACTATTTATTGTCGATGTTTTTTCAAACAAAGACCAAGCGCATTTCGATTACATTAAATCCTTAGTTAAAAATGAGCATATTGGTGGATTAATTTTTTCGAAAGGTGGGCCTGTTAGACAAGCAAATTTAACAAACGAGTACCAATCAGTAGCTAAAGTCCCGCTATTAATAAGTATGGATGCAGAATGGGGATTAGCAATGCGACTGGATTCGACCTATGCGTTTCCTTGGAACATGACCCTAGGTGCTATTCAGGACGATACACTAGTTGAAGAAACTGGATACCTAATGGGAAAACATGCTAAAAGACTCGGCGTTCACATGAATTTTGCTCCAGTTGTGGACATTAACACAAACCCGATTAATCCAATTATTGGCAATCGCTCTTTCGGAGAAAATAAAGAAAATGTAGCTCGGAAATCTGTTGCCATAATGAAAGGCATGCACCGCTCAGGAACTTTGACCAATGCGAAACATTTTCCTGGCCACGGAGATACAGACCAAGATTCCCATAAAACTTTACCAAGTATTTCTTTTTCTGAAGATAGAATTAGAAGTACTGAGTTATACCCATTTGAAGCTACTTTTAAAGAAGGTGTAACAAGCGTAATGGTTGCCCATTTGAATGTTCCAAGTCTTGAAGCAAAAGACAAGTTACCTACTTCACTATCCTATAGAGTAGTTACAGAGTTACTCCAAGAAGAGCTCGGATTTGAAGGCTTAATTTTTACGGATGCGCTTAATATGAAAGGGGTGAGCGATTACGATAAAGTCGGCGAAGTAGATTTAAAGGCATTTCTAGCGGGAAATGACGTAATGCTTATTTCCGAATCTGTTCCAAAAGCTAAGAAAGTATTTATTAATGCCTATGAAAATGGCCAGCTTACAGACCAACGACTCGAAAAATCAGTTAAAAAAATACTATTGGCCAAATACAAAGCAGGGCTTCACTTTCCTCCAATTGTAGGACTTGGACAACTAACGCAAGACCTATTGGATTCCGAGAATGAAAATCTTGAACGTAGACTTTTTGAAGCTTCAACAACCATTATTAAAAATGATTTAGGAGTTTTACCGCTTACAAAAACTTCACAAAGAGTAGGTTATTTAAGTCTTGGAAAAGAGAATGGAGCATATTTCCTAGAAATGGCAAATAATTTTCACCCCATTGTTCACATCGATCAAAATTCAATTGAAAGTAAGCTAGATGCAATTGATCATTTAATTATTGGATACCATCAATCGGATGCAACACCTTGGAAATCCTATAAAATGTCTGAAAATGATGTAGAATTAATTGATCGATTGGCAAAAATAAAATCTACTACTTTAGTTAACTTTACAAGTCCTTACGCTTTATTAGACGTGAAAAGCTTTTTGCCAATTACATCAATAGTTCAAGTCTATCAAAATAAAAAAGTTGCCCAAGAAGTTGCTGCTCAGGTAATTTTCGGTGCGTTAGGAACGTCTGGGAAATTACCGGTAAGTATTACATCCATTTTTCCAGAGGGAACAGGTTTTCGACTCAAGCCAAGTGGAAGGTTAGGCTATGATTCTCCCAAAAATGTTGGTTTTAACGAAGAGAAGCTCAAAAAAGTAGACGAATTAATTAAGCGTGTTGTAAATGAGAAAATGGCTCCGGGAGGCCAAGTTATTATTGCTCGAAAAGGCAGAATTGTATATAATAATTCGTTTGGTAGCCTTCGCGATGATGGTAAACAACCTGTCACTGACAAAACTATTTATGACCTTGCATCGCTTACTAAGATTTTAGGTACGCTCCCATTGGTTATGATGCTTGAAGAGCAAAACAGCTTTTCTTTAGACAGTGATTTACAGTTTTTATTTCCTGACAAAAATTTAGGCAATAAAGCTAACTTAAGTATTAAAGAACTTTTGTCACATTATGCTCGTTTAAAGGCGTGGATCCCTTTTTACTTAGAAACATTAGAGAATAAAGAGGTATACTATAGAAGCGAAAAATTGGATGAATTCTCATTACGAATTACAGATTCTTTATACCTAACTTCATCTTACAAGGATAGTATTTTTCAAAAGGTTATAGATTCGGAATTGCTATTAAAAAAAGAATATAAGTATAGCGATTTGCCGTACTATTTTTTGAAAGAATATATAGAAAAAGAGCTCAATAGCAATATACCTCAGCTAATAAATGATTATTTTTACAAGCCAATGGGTATTCAGCGCTTAACCTACTATCCTCTAGAAAAATTTTTACCAACTGAAATTGCACCCTCAGAAATAGACTTAGCTTGGCGAAACCAAGAAATTCTTGGAGAAGTTCACGATCAAGGAGCAGCGATGCTCGGTGGAGTTGGTGGGCATGCGGGATTGTTTGGTAATGCAAAAAGTGTCGCCCAAATGATGCAGTTATTTTTAAATTATGGGACGTATGGAGGCATAAATTACCTTCAACCAACAACAATTCAGCGATTCAATACCTGTTATTTCTGTGAAGATAAAGTAAGAAGAGGCTTAGGCTTTGATAAACCTCAATTAGAGAAAGATGGCCCTACCTGTGGTTGTGTTTCTTTAGAAAGTTTTGGACATAGTGGATTTACAGGAACTTATACTTGGGCTGACCCACAAGAAGAAATTATTTACGTGTTTTTATCCAACAGAACTTACCCAAGCGCGACAAACAGGAAACTAATAAAAGAAAACATAAGGACTGAAATACAGCAAACAATTTACGATGCAATTGAAGATTAGTTACTAATTTGTAGTCGTTTAAATTTAAAAACACAACAAGTTCAACTGTCATTTTTTCTTTGTCTTAAAAATATAAATATTGTCTTACCTTGAGAAGACAAACACTTAAATTAAATACATGAAAATTGCCATTGTATGTTACCCAACTTTTGGGGGAAGTGGAGTAGTAGCAACCGAGCTTGGTATTGCGCTATCCAAAAGAGGACATGAAGTACATTTTATAACTTACAAACAACCTGTTCGTCTCGAATATTTGACACATAAAATTCACTACCATGAAGTAATTGTTCCTGAATATCCTCTTTTTCATTACCAACCCTATGAATTAGCTCTTTCAAGTAAATTAGTTACAACAATCAAACAACATAAAATAGATGTGTTGCATGTGCATTATGCCATTCCACATGCTTATGCAGGTTTTATGGCTAAACAGATGTTGCTAGAAGAAGGAATTGATATTCCTATGATGACAACGCTTCACGGGACAGACATTACCTTGGTGGGAAGTCATAGTTTTTATAAGCCCGCGGTAAATTTTAGTATTAATAAAAGCGAAGTAGTTACCTCAGTTTCACAAAATCTGAAAGAGGATACCTTAAAAATGTTTAGTATTGAAAAGGAAATCAATGTCGTACCAAATTTTATTGAATTTAAGCAGCAACAATTTGAAAATCAAGATTGCCAACGACACTTAATGGCACAACCTGATGAAAAAATAATTCTTCATATAAGTAACCTTCGCCCTGTGAAACGCATTGGTGACGTGGTTAAAATTTTTGAGCGTATTCAACAGAAAGTAAAATCCAAGCTTATTATCATTGGCGATGGACCAGATAGAGAATACGCATCTGTTCTTGCGCACGAATTAGGCATTAGAGACAAAATACTTTTCCTTGGTAAGAGCAATGAAATAGAGCGTATTTTGTGCATGTCTGATTTGTTTTTGTTGCCTTCAGAAAAAGAGAGTTTTGGTCTCGCAGCTTTGGAGGCAATGTCATTCAGAGTTCCTGTAATTTCTACAAATACGGGAGGGCTTCCTGAGGTGAATGCTCACGGGGTCTCAGGATTTTTAAGTAATGTAGGAGAGATAGATGAAATGGCAAATAATGCTATTGACATTCTTTCGGATGAAAAAAAGCTTGCCCAATTTAAAGAGCAAGCTTTCGAAAATGCAAAACAATTTGATATTGATCTAATTGTTCCTATGTATGAAAAGTTGTACCAACAAATGATTACTTAACCTCTTTAGCTACTTTTTCTATAATTGATATAAATTTTTGTGCTAATTCATTCGCTGCTTCTTGCGTTGAAGCCTCAGTATAAATTCTAATAATCGGTTCGGTATTCGACTTTCTTAAATGAACCCAAGAAGTTTCGAAGTCAATCTTCACACCATCTATGGTAGATACTTCTTCGGTAGCATGAATTTTCGCAACATAAGCTAAAATACCATCAACATTTAAGTCAGGGGTGAGTTCAATTTTTTCTTTCGCCATAAAATAAGCAGGGTAAGATGCTCTAAGTTCAGAAACACGCATGTTTTTTTCAGCAAGTAGACTTAAAAACAAGCCAACTCCCACCAAACTATCACGTCCGTAATGAAGTTCAGGATCGATAATTCCTCCGTTTCCTTCACCACCAATCACGGCCTTTACTTCTTTCATTTTTTGAACAACATTCACCTCGCCAACCGCACTCGCATAGTAAGTTCCGCCATGTTTTTCAGTAACATCTCTCAAAGCGCGTGAAGAAGATAAATTACTTACCGTGTTTCTTCCAGGATGTTTACTTAGGTAGTAATCTGCAACACTTACTAAGGTATATTCTTCACCAAACATCTTTCCGTTTTCGTCTACAAATGCCAGTCTATCTACGTCTGGGTCAACCACAATACCAAAGTCTGCGTTTTCGTCTTTTACCATTTGACAGAGTACACCAAGGTGTTTTTCTAATGGTTCTGGATTATGAGGGAAATGTCCGGTAGGTTCACAGTAAAGCTCGATACATTCTACACCAAGTTGCTTTAAAAGAGGTGGAATTGAAATTCCGCCTGTTGAATTTACCCCATCCACTACAACTTTAAACTTCTTCTGTTTAATATTCGCAACATTTACAAGGGGATGCTGTAATACCTTTTCTATGTGTACGTCAATATACGTATTGTTTTTGAAAATTTCTCCAAGATTGTCTACTTCAGCAAAGTTAAAGTTTTCATTTTCGGCATTTTCCAAGATAAGTTGGCCTTCTTCCGCATTTAGAAATTCACCTTTTTCATTCAACAGTTTTAATGCATTCCATTGTTTTGGATTATGACTTGCGGTTAGTATAATCCCACCATCTGCATTTTCTAGAGGAACTGCAACTTCTACTGTTGGAGTAGTTGAAAGTCCTAGATCGATTACATCTATGCCCAAACCTACTAAAGTATTGGCCACAAGTTGTTGAATCATGCTTCCCGATATTCGTGCATCTCTGCCAATAACTACTTTGTATGTAGGTTGGTTTTTTTGGTTTTTCAGCCAGGTACCATAAGCCGCTGCGAATTTTACGGCATCGAGGGGGGTCAAATTCTCGCTTGGGGCGCCTCCAATTGTACCTCTGATACCTGAAATAGATTTAATTAAAGTCATTGTTTAGTTATGTATTATTGATAATGCAATTTTACGGAAACTTGACCTAAAAACCTTGCTTAAAGCTAAATTAATAGTATTTCAATACACGAAAAATAGCATTTAGATTAGTTGCTTTAGCTGTGTTTAGTTATTTTTCGTTGAAGTTCTTTTCTACATCTACGTCATTTACTGCTTCTTCAATAAAATTGTCAAGGTAAAATTCATATTTTCTTTCAAGCTCTTTAAGCTGATTCTTCAACTCTTTTATTATTAATTCGGTGTGCTGCTTATATTCAAAAAGCATGAATCTTTTGTGGTTGTAGTTTCTTAGGATTTTTAGGATAAATACAAAACAAATAGCCGAAATAAGAAAGAAATATTTTGCAAAATCATTTATCCACTCATGTGTACTAATCAAATTACCCTTAAATAAAAGCGATATTGCAAGTATAAAATTGATGATTGCTATAGCATAAATAATAAAGGAAAATAGTTGCGTAATGATGCTCTTTGATATACCCGAGAGCAATCCTATCTTGTTTTGTTTTTCAAAAGCTTCAAAGGAATGTAATATTTCCTCTAATTCCTTAATTTTATCTTTGGTTTTAGAAGCGATGTGGTTAGGGCTAATTTTCTTCATTTTTAGTAAAATATCAATTCAAAAGTAATGAAGTTTTTACGATTACGTTAAACCTAATGTAGATTTTTAAGTCGAATAAAATAAAAACTACATGAAATTTTCTTTTTTTGCTTGCTTCATTCTATGTTCTTTCAGCTTGTATGCACAAGACTTTTCTGTAAAAGGAAAAGTAATAGATAAGCTAACTAACGAGCCTCTTCAATCGGCTACAATTTATGCGGAACGGACAAACGATTCAACACTAGTTAGTTATACGATTTCTGACCAAAATGGCGATTTTGTTTTGGAAGGAAAGTCAAGAGCCGATAAATTATCTGTTTTTATTACCTATACAGGATTAAAAACAATTCAACGAACCATAAACCCAGCCGAGAAAGAGTTTGATTTTGGGACTCTTTTGATGGATTTTGAAGACGACCAACTTGGTGAAGTAATCGTAAAAACAAGGCGCTCTCCAATTACCCTTAAGCGAGATACATTAGAATTTAATGCTTCATCGTTTAATACACGTGAAAATGCAAACCTTGAAGAAACGCTAAAACAATTACCTGGGGTTGAAGTTGATGCGCAAGGTAATATTACTGTTAATGGCCAACCTGTTAATAGAATTTTAGTAAACGGAAAGGAGTTTTTCGGTAATGACCCAAAAATTGCAACTAAAAACCTTCCTAAAGAAATTATAGATAAAATTCAAGTAGTAGATACTAAAACAAGAGAACAAGAATTTACGGGTAAAGCTGGCGACTCCGAAAATAAAACCATAAATGTAACCATTCAGGAAGATAAAAATAAAGGTTATTTTTCTAGAGCTACAGCAGGCTACGGTACCGACGATAGGTACGAAGCTAGCGGAATTTTTAACTCGTTTAAGGGAGATAGACGATTTAGTATTTTAGCTGCTGCAAACAATATTAATAGCCCAGGCTTTACCTTTGATGAAGTTTTTGATGCACTTGGCTCTAATATTCGTTCAGGGAATACCTTGGGTGGATTAAATTTCTTTGGAAACGATAATGGAATTACCACTTCGCAAACTTTGGGAGGTAATTACACAAACGAGTGGGAGGAGGGTAAATATGAAGTAACCGGAGATTATTTTTATGGAGGAACAGATACCGAAAATAGAACTCAGGTTTTACGTGAAAATATATTACCTGATCGAAGCTTTTTTACGGAATCTGAGTCAACATCACGTGTAAGAAACGACTCTCACCGAATGTCTACAAGATTTGAAGTAAAGCCAGATTCAATGACTCGAATTTCATTTGAACCAAGACTAAATTTTAATATTGGTGAAAATGAGTCAGAAAGTAACTCATTTACCAGAAATGAAAATGGCGATTTAGTTAATTCCGCCGAAACACGAAATTTTCAAGAAAATACTTCTGCAGACTTTTCAAGCAACTTGACTTTTACAAGGCGATTTGCAAAAAAAGGCTCGTACGTAAGCGTGAATCTTTCCAATAGAAACAACAGAAGAGATAATGAAAATTTCTTTTTCTCAGAACGTGAAGTAGTTGCAACTAATGACATTGAGGAGCAAAATCAATTCATTAATGTAAATGACGAATCGCAACGATATACAGCTTCAACAACTTATAGACACGCATTAAAAGAGGAGCTATTTCTAGACTTTTCCTATAGTTTTGAAACCGATCGAAACGAAAATACACGTGAGGTATTTGATTTTGAAGAGGCATCTCAAAATTTTACGGGATTTAATGAACTACTAAGTAGTTCGTTTCGTTCTCGCGGACAAATTCATACACCAAATTTAGGTTTGAACTACGAAGGTGAAAAAATTAGAGCAGGAGCAAGCTTCGGTCTTTTAAACTCAAGTATCGAAACTGAAGATTTAGAAGGAAGTGGCGATTTTAGAAACAGTTTCAACAACTTATTTGCTAATACTTTTTTAAATTACAATTTCTCCCGGTCAAAATCTTTTAGGGTTTCTTATAGAAACAATGCACAAATTCCTTCAATACAGCAATTACAGCCGGTAGTTATTGTAACTGACCCTTTAAATATTAGGGTAGGAAATCCAGATCTGAATCCTTCTTTCACACAAACTTTCCGAATGCGTTTTAATAATTGGGATTTTAAAACACGTTCTGGCTATAGCATTTCAGGAAGTTTTACCAACACAGATAACCAGGTAGTGCCAGTTCTTTTTACGGATGAAAATCTAGTTAGAACAACTACTTTCACCAATGTAGATGGTGTACGAAGAGCAAATTTATTTGTGTTTTATAACAAGCGACTTCAGACCGAGGGCACTGATATGTATCGATACAATGTTTCTTTTTCTTCAAACTACAATAGAAATATTGGTTTTAGTAACGAAGTCTTATTTAAATCGGATTTGTACACCGTTTCTCCTGGCGCTTCTTTCACTTATGAACGACCAGATTTTATCAGCATTAATCCTGGAGTTAGATTAAATTACAACAATACCGTTTATGATATTTTTTCTAATAGAAATGAAAATTTCACAAATACAGAGGTTTATATGAATGCCACTTTATTTTGGCCAAAAGGAATTATATTCGGTAATGACATTTCGTATTTTAGGTTTGGAAATGTCTCCGATGCCTTCGACAGTACTTCATTATTGTGGAATGTAAGTTTAGGCTATACTTTCTTAAAGGATAGGGCCACTTTTAAAGTGAAAATTTACGATTTATTCAATCAAAATATTGCTACAAGAAGAACAACTGGGGATGATTTTATTCAAGATACCAACCAGTTGATTCTTACGCGTTACGCCATGTTTAGTTTTACATATAAACTAAGTAATTTTGGAGGAGGTGAACAACCAAGTTCTTCTTCTAGAAGAGGAGGTTATTACAGGTCAAGAAGATTTTAATAGCTAAAAATACCTACAAAACTTTAGCAACTTCTTTCCATAAAGGATCATGGGAAGGGACTTTTGCCACCACATTTACAATTTCATCTTTCACGGGATGCTGAAATTGGATACTCCTTGCATGTAAGTGAATGCTTCCGTCAGGGTTACTGCGGTCGAAACCATACTTTAGGTCTCCTTTTATAGGTGAACCAATTTTTGACAGCTGACTTCTAATTTGGTGATGCCGTCCGGTTTCAAGTTCAATTTCTAACAACGTATAATTGGTCAATTTAAGCTTTGTTTCGTAATGCAAAATGCCTTTTTTTCGGTCTTTTTGTTCGACGTCAAAAGAATACGATTTATTTTGTTTCGTATTTCGTTGCAAATAATGAACCAAAGTACCTTTTAATTCTTTAGGTGATTGTTTTACGAACGCCCAATAGGTTTTCTTGATTTCTTTTTTTTGAAGCATCGCGTTTAAGCGAGGTAGTGCTTTAGATGTTTTTGAAAATATAACTACTCCAGAGGTTGGTCTATCTAACCGATGAACGACACCTAAATATACATTCCCTGGCTTTTCGTCTCTTTTTTTAATAAATTCTTTAATGATTTCAGCTAAACAAACGTCACCTGTTTTGTCTCCCTGAACTAAATCACCAGCGCGCTTGTTAACAATTATAAGGTGGTTATCTTCAAAAAGTATATCCACGTTGTTGGTGTTGGTTCTTTCCAAAGTTTACGATTTTTGAACTACTTCAAATATTTTTTGACCGTCACATTTAAGCGTTTTCGAAGGATACTTAAGCAACATGGCGTAGTCATGTGTAGCCATAAGGATGGTATTGCCATTTTTATTGATTTGCTGCAATACTTCCATAACTTCAACTGATGTTTGTGGGTCTAGGTTTCCAGTAGGTTCGTCTGCAAGTATTAGCTCTGGATCATTTAAAAGCGCTCTTGCTATTGCAATTCGTTGTTGTTCTCCGCCAGACAATTGGTAAGGAAATTTAAAGTTTTTAGTCTTCATACCAACTTTTGATAGTACCTCGTCAACACGCTCGTTCATTTTGTTTTTGTCTTTCCAGCCTGTAGCCTTCAAAACAAAAAGAAGGTTTTCAGAGACATTTCTATCATTTAAAAGTTTAAAGTCCTGAAAAACAACGCCTAATTTTCTTCTTAAAAACGGAATTTGGGCATCTTTAAGTTTCTTTAAGTCGAAACCAACAATATTTCCTTCACCTTCTTTTAGTGGTAAATCTCCGTAAAGTGTTTTCATAAAACTGCTTTTACCCGTACCCGTTTTACCAATTAAATAAACAAATTCACCTTTATTGATTGAGATGTTTACCTCTGATAAAACAAGATTTTCACGTTGAAAAATGCTAGCTTTCTCAAGTTGTAAGATGCTTTCTGACATGCCTGATGTATATAAGCCGTAAAGATATAAACTTTTATGGAATAGGAACTTCTCCAGTATCGGAACTTTGCAGGGCTAACAAGCTTGATTCTGTTTTGCAGAGAACAGCTTTGTTATTTCTTAAGGCTATTGGATATACCAACACTTCTGGATTCGAGTTTAATATTTTAATTGCTGATTCTTCGTCTAAATTTACATTATTGCCGTAAGCTTCAATAAAGGTTGGATGTCCTGTTTGGATGAAATCATGAACTGATAGCTTAGCTTTAACCGCTAGTTCTTTCCATTCGGAACCTGTAATCTTTGTTTTACAAACATCAATTATATGAAGTGTTGTTTGGGTTGAATGAGCGTATGCAATTACTTTTTTAGTAAGCTCATTATTATTACATACATAAAGGTTTAATTGATTGTTTGATGTGGCAATTATACTCATTTTTTTATTTTTTTTGATTCATTACTAAAATAGTTAAATCAAAGTTTATATTCAAATATATTCACATTTTTTAATACAATAATCAATTTTTTATCATTTTATTTCAGTAATTATATATTTTTGATTGTTTGTAGTTATTGTTTCTTTACTATTTTAGTTAGCACACAACTAAAATTGATATTCGTATAATCAAATTTATCTTTTCCATTCTTACACACAAAACCTCTGTCCATAAGTTATTATTGTGATTAATTTTAGAACTACTATTTAGCTAATATTTGCATTTATACTTAACTTCGCATTTATATATTTTGTAAATGAGCAACGAAGTAAAAAAAAGTAATATTGCTATAATAGGAGCGGGGGTAAGTGGTTTGGTAGCAGCCAATTATTTAGAGAGTAAAGGTTATTTTCCGGTTGTTTTTGAAGCTTCCGATAGGGTTGGAGGGCGCGTAAAAACTGATTATTCAGATGGCTTTTCATTGGATCATGGCTTTCAGGTATTGCTAACATCCTATCCAGCTGCGCAGAAGTACTTGAATTATGAATTATTAGACTTAAAAAAATTCAAGCCAGGCGCGGTTATTTTCAGTGAAGGAAAATCTACTAAAATAGGGGACGCCTCTCGGGATTTTTCTTTTTTATTCTCAACGTTATTTTCTTCAGTAGGTTCGGTTAGTGATAAGCTGAAAATAGTAAAACTTGGCAATAAACTGAAAAAGAAAAACTTTGACGATATATTTAGAGCTCCAGAAATTTCCACCTTAAATTACCTTAAAAATGAAGGCTTTTCTGAACGAATAATAAAGCAATTTTTTATTCCCTTTTTTACGGGAATTTACCTTGAAAATGAATTGGCTACTTCAAGTAGGAAATTTGAATTTGTTTTTAAAATGTTTGGTGAAGGTTTTGCAGCTATTCCTTCAAAAGGAATACAAGCTATACCAAATCAACTTAAAGCTAACCTCAAACAAACTAAGTTTCATTTTAACACAAAAGTTAGCACTGTCAAAGACAATTCTGTAGTTTTAAGTAATGGAAAAGAAGAACATTTCGACTTTATTATTATTGCTACCGAACCAAGTAAATTTATAAGCAATCTTCCTAATGAAGATGAGGCCTGGAAAAGTGTCGAAAATCTATATTTTGAAGTCGATAAAAATCTATTAAATGAGCGAATTATCGGTTTAGTTGCTGATGATGATGCGTTGATTAATAATTTTCATTACCTAGAGCATCAAACTCCCATATTGTCTGTTAGTGTAGTAAAAAAACATTCGTTAACTAAGGAGGATTTAGTTGAAAAAGTAAAAACTGAACTAACACAAAAGTTAGGTTTACAGCCCAAAAAACTATTGAAGCATTACATTATTAAAAAAGCACTCCCAATTATGCAAAGTGTCTCTTACATGCTTCCAGCAACAGAAACACAATTAAAAGATGCTATTTTTCTGGCAGGTGACCACTTGTCTAATGGCTCATTAAATGCCGCAATGCTTAATGGAGAATCAGCTGCTAAAGCAGTAGTTGCTAAAATTGAAGATGGACTAATCAGTATTGGTAATAATTAATTCTTTATTTCTGGATACAGCACGCAATCCAATTCCGATAAAAAATACAACTCGGGATAAATATATATTTCGTTTACTTCGTCGTACAATTCACTTCTAAAAACGAAATTAAATTCGTAAGATTTGGATTTAAACTCGGCTAAATAAACTTCTGATTTTCTGAGTTCTTCTGCATTCTTTTCGTCTATTAGAAAGAAGCCTTGGTTGGAAATATTAAAGTAATTGTCCGATTCTACGTTTCTACTTCCACAGTTTTTTTCGCCAAACTGAGGCAAGTTTATTTTTTTACCATTTTTTAAATGAAATCTGATACTAGATCCAGCTCCTATACATACAGGAAGAATACTTTCTTCCGAATCTTCTTGAATACTTACTTCAAGTAAAATTTTATCTTTGGTTCTGATTAAACTAAAATCAATTAGTCTCCCGCGGATAGGAGTGGTTAGTTCATCTACCATAATGGGCTCAGTTTTTAAATAATTAATGACTCCCTTTCTGGAAATTTGCCGAGCTGAAAAATAGCAAAGTGATTCTTGAAGATTAATGTCTTCTTGGGCATCTTTGGCATTTATAGTTCCGTTTTTTGCTAGCGTATCCTGTGAGTATAATGGCAAGCTGGCAAAAAATATAAGCACATAAATAAGTTGTTTTTTCATCATCGAAGGTTAGTCTTGAACAATTATTTGTGGATCCACAACACAGTTTAAATAATCTATAAAAAACTTTGTAGGTTCCAATATGTTATCGCTTACATCGTCATAAAGCTCGTCTTGTATTACAGTGTAAAAGCTGAAATTTTCTGATGTAAGGCTCATGCTAATAAGTTCATTCTCTTTTAATTGTTTAAACTTATCGTCTGTAATTAAAAATGAACCTCTATTTTTTATATTAAAGAAACCAGGTTCCGAGGCTTCGAGCTCGAAACCGCAGAGTCTAGTGCCAATTTGAGGTAGGATTACATCATCTCCGTTAGCAAGCCTAAAGCTTAATCTAGCATCTTTTCCAATACAAGCTGGATTTAATGGTTGTTTCGCGTCTTTATACACCTCCATATTTAACACAATGATTCCTTTAGAGTTGACTAAGCTGAAATCGATTACTCTTCCCTTTTCTGCCGTGGTCGAATTATCTACCATTATTTTGGCTGTACGAATTAGTGAAATATGTTTTTTCTTGCTCAGCTCAACTTGTTCATACTGGCAATCTACTTGTGCGTTAGTGGATAAACTAATTAAAAATAATCCTAATAATGTTAAAGTATATCGTTTCATGCGCTTACTTTTTTAGTAAATATTACAATTTTTTCTGTTTCATTTTGTTGTGTGAAAAATACAAATTCTTCTCCACCTTCAACAATTTTAAACTTACTAATCAAATCCCTTACCAAACTAGGAAAATTTCGAGTAGAAATATTAATTTTTTTCTTTAATAAACGTTTTTTAAGCAAATTTGTTTTGTAAGGCAATACTTCCTCAACTTCAAAAATTCTTCCTGGGAAATTACTTATCAGTACATCTGAACTATATAAATGGCTATTAGTAGCGAGTTTATCTAATTTAAATTTAGTCGATATTAAATTAAAAAAACCAGCTTTGAGTATTGAAGCGTTCGGTTCGTATAAGAATTGTTTTACTTTTCCTTTATTTGCTATGCTATGTTTTTCATCGTAGTAATTTCCATAAAACTTTTCGTTACTAGTCTTATTAATATTAATTGTATGAATAGGAGTTTCGTCGGAAGATAGGCTAACATCCTTGGTTAACAGCCACATTATTTCTTTCACTTCATTTTTAACAGCTACAATCCAAACTTTTGAAACATTTTTTAATTGATGCAATCCTAAGCTAATATCAAACATTGGGCTTGTTTTCATTAAAATCTGATTCGTTTTTTCAAACAAATCTTCTTTTATAGCAAGAATATTTGGCGTACAATCTTCAAATTTAATTAACTTTTTATTGGAATTACTTCTTCTTGCGGGGTCTAAATAAATTAAATCGAAATTTGATGAACTTTTACGCACATAATCTATACCATCACATGCTAATATTTCGATAGTTGAAAGCTCTAAAATTTGAGCATTTGTTTTTGAAATTTTAGCAAGTTCTGGATTTAGTTCGCAATGAATAACTTTATTCTTGGATGCAAAAGCGAATGAATCAATACCTAAACCCCCAGTTATATCGACTATTTTTTTACCTTCAAATAAAGCAGCTTTAAAATTTGCAGTCGCTTCTGAAGAACTCTGTTCTAAGTTAATGGTTGGAGGTATTATAAGTTTATGATTAGTAAAGAAGAGCGGGAGTTTTTTTCTTATTTTTTGTCTTCCGGCTATTTGTTGGATAAGTTGTAGTCGACTTTCAGCATCTAATTTTTCAAGTTTTTTGGAAATGTTATGTACGTTCAGATTGATGTTTTCTGAGATGAAGTCATCCGGTATGTCGTTTACATCTATTTGCATCTTTAACTATAATTGATGCTTACAAAGGTATTATTTAAACACAAAAAACCACCTCGAGAGGTGGTTTTAATTTGTTTCTTAAAGGATAAATTAAGATGCTTTTTCAGGGGAACCAGTTGATTTTACAGCTAATGCATAAATAACTAAACCAAATCCGATTTTGTTAACAGCATCACCAATGTTGTAAACTACGTCCATGTCAAGGTTAAGTGCTTGGATTCCGCTGTACCATCCATCGGTTCCCAACATGTAACCTAAAGGATAGATAGACCATCCCACAAGAACGAACCAACAAAGAATTTTGTGAGCTTTTAATACTTCACCGCCAGCAGCTTCTGCTAATTTCTTAGCTTTCCCTAACCAAATGTCGTACACAATTACAAAATAAGCCACACCTGAAACAAATCCCCAGAATGCTGCTTGGTCTGTAAATACAGCCTCACCAAAGTAACCTGTAACTAGCATCACAACGGATAAGAAAATCAGTCTCCACATCAACGATTGCTTAGCTCCAGCAACTTTAAGAATTAGGAAAAACTCCACACACATTAATGGAACGGTTAATACCCAATCCACATAACGGAAAAAAGTTGGAGATTCACCTACTGCATCCCAATAATCGCGCATGTAGAAATAATGCACTGCTGCAATAAAGGTAATTAATCCAGAAACCAACACAGAAGTTCTCCATTTTCTGTCAAACTGATTTAAGGATAAAAAGAAAAAGGCAGAAGCGGCCATCATAGCCATGCTGCCAACGAAAAACGTAAAGCCAACATAATCGTCATTCGCGATTTTTGATACGTCGGCTAATAAATACATAAAATTACTCATAGCGTTATAAATTTTTGATTTGTTGAATCAAAGATAGGTAAAGATTAAACAGTTAAATTCTTTATTAAGAAAAATTTTTGATTATTTTTGTCATTATAATAATTTGAAGATTTGAAAATTAAGAAACACATAATTTTGTATTCCGTTGGTCTTTCTATTCTGTTATACCTTTTCCCTGATAATTTTCAACTTATAATTGCTTTTGTCCTTATCTTGAGTATTGGTTTACTTCATGGCGCAAACGACATGAAAATTATTGAATCAATGTCTACTGAATTAAAGGGTAACGTTAAATTTTGGAGGTTTGCATATGGACTGTCAGTTTTATTAATTCTATCTTCCTTCTTTTTAGTACCGGCATTAATTCTTCCTTTTTTTATAGTTATTAGTGCTTACCATTTCGGCGAACAACACTTTGAATTTTTAAAATCGAAAGCATCTAATAATAAGTATATAAGGTATAGCCTTTTTTTAAATTATGGCATTTATATTTTCTTTCTGCTTTTCTTTATTGAATTTGACGCAACTAATTCTATAGTAAACGACATCAATTCAGCTTGGTTTACCAAAAAAGAAATTGGAATCATAGTTTTGCTTAGTATTTTTATTTATTTAAGTTCACTCTACTTATACGTGGAAAATACTAAATCATTTATCAAATTAATAAGGAACGAACTTATTTATTTCGTAGTTTATTTAGCTATATTTTATTTTTCAAGTTTAATTGTTGGTTTTGCTATCTATTTTGTTTTCTGGCATAGTTTACCTTCTTTACGCAATCAGCAAGACTTTCTATATAGCAAAACAGGTTTTCAGGGGTTAGTGCTATATTTTATAGATTCTTGGAGGTATTGGCTAATTTCATTAATCGGACTTGGTATTTTTTGGTTTTTCTTGAAAGATGAAAAAAATGTGTATTCAGTGTTATTTGCCTTTGTTGCTGCAATTACTTTTCCTCACGTAGTTATCATGCATGGTATGTTCAAGAACATTAACTCGATTTCTACTAAAAAAGACAACAGTTAATCACTTTTGTTTGAAGCTAATTACAAGCTAGTTAAATAAAATAATAGGAATAGTTCATTATTCAATTTCAAAATTGAATTGGTTTAGCATCCTATTTATTCTTGCCAAATTTATTTCAATACACTCCATCTCCTTTTTTTTAACTATCAAACATTAGATAAATTTCTACAAGTATTGCCTTAAAAAATTTCAATTTTTATTAACAATTACCTTATTAATATTTTATTTTTGCTTTATAACTAACATATGAATGGTAGCTAAGAAAACAACGCATTTTGAAATATCTGAACGGAAGGTGCTTCTTCGCATTGTTGATGTTTTAGTTGTTATTTTATCTGTTTACTTTTCAACTTACTTTTTTGAGTTAACTTACTTTAGGCTTGGTCCAAGTGCTCCAACTTGGTTCTTGATGCTTAGTTTTTACATATTATTGTTCGGTACTATTTTCGAAATATATGATCTTCAAAAAGCAGAAAGCAGGTTTAAAATTTTTAAAAATCTAGTACTAACTACCTCGTTAACGGTACTTTTTTTCTTGTTCACTCCGAAATATTCACCTCAATTACCAGAAAATAGAGTTCAAATTTTATTTTTCTTTATCAGTATATTGGTTGCCTTACTTCTTTGGCGTTGGGCATATATCTCACTAATTGCTTCACCACGTTTTTATAAGCGAGTGCTATTAGTTGGCGATGGTTTTGATGTAAATTTAATTCGTTCTGAACTACAAAAATCTGATCCTAATTATGAAGTTGTTGCCTACATTAATACATTCGAAGATGATGTTTCTGTAACTGATTGCGTACGGTATAACATAAAAGAAATAGTTCTTGCTGTCCGAAAACACAATATAAGCGAAATTGTCGTAACCAACTCATTTGAAGGAGTTAGCCTTGCGTTATATCAGCAATTAATACCATTACTCACAGCAGGTTTTCCTATTCGATCATTTCATCAAGTTTATGAAGAAGTTACCAACAAAATTCCTGTAGAAAATATCAAAAATGATTTTTATTGTTACTTTCCTTTTAGTAGAAGTAATCAAAATAAATTGTACTTATCATTTGTAAGACTACTTGATATTTTTACTTCCTTGGTTGGGTTATCTTTCTTACTGGTTTTAATCCCTTTTCTTTTACTATTTAATTTAATCGGAAACCGTGGTTCTCTTTTTTATGTTCAAGAAAGAGTAGGGAAGGATGGCGAAACTTTTATGATAGTTAAACTACGTTCTATGGTAAAAAATGCCGAATCCCAAGGGGCTCAGTGGGCGGTTGCTAACGATGCTCGAGTTACTAAATTTGGTAAATTTTACCGTAAAACTAGGCTTGATGAACTCCCGCAATTCTTCAACGTCCTGAAAGGGGATATGAGTTTTATAGGACCTCGTCCTGAACGACCTGAGTTTGTACAAGAATTAGCTCAAAAAATTCCCTTTTACGAAATACGTCATGTTGTAAAACCTGGTCTTACCGGTTGGGCGCAAGTAAAAGCAAAATATGCTTCCTCCGAGGAGGATAGTTTAGAAAAACTTCAATACGATTTATATTACATCAAAAAGAGAAATGTATTTTTAGATTTTCGTATTATTCTAAAAACACTAAGTACCGTCATCTTTTTTAGAGGTCAATAAAACAGGCGAAACCTCTAATTTACAATATTCAAGATTTTTATTCCAACTACGAATCCTCCTATTGAGCGATTGCCTGCAAAGCTTCTTACGTAATCTAAACGGAGTAATTTAAATTTCCCAAAGCCTAATCTATCTAGGCCTACAGAAACTTCTGAATATGGTTTTCTTCCTTCGGTGAATAATGATTTTGCTCCGACGATTAACTGTGAATTAAGTGAATTTAACAACGGAACTTTATTCATTACCAATCCATTGAAATGATGCTCCCAATGCCAATCGCTATAATTTCCTGTGGTAGAATATTCAAAATAATTCAGCAACTGAAATGAATTTACATACGTGCTACTTGTTTCTACATGAGTTTGGTTTCCGTTGAAATGCTTAAAATCGACAAAAGCAATATCATCTCTACGCCCAAAAAATGTCCCTGCATTTACGCTGTAGTACGTTGTACCGTAATTTTTAAGATTTACTTCTTGATTCACTCTAAATCTTAAGTGATTGAATTCGTGATTCGTAATGCTAGAAGCAAAGGTCTTAATGTATTGAAAACTTAGTCGTGGGTAGTTTTCGTTGGGGTAATTATACTTGCCATCGGGACGAGTAATGTATTTATTACCAATATTGTAGCTCCCACCAAGTCGTAGTTTAGCCAAACGATGACTCATGAAACTTAGGCTAGTTTCATCAAACGGGTCAAGTGGATTGTTACTTGTAAAGCCCTCAGGATTATTGACCCATAAACGTGAGTTAGTAGCATTAAACAAGTGGTTCCTTTGTTCCAATCCTAAAGTCGCAAATCCCCTAAAGCCATTAAAAACTTCTTGAGAATAACTTGCTTCAACAAATCTTCTTTCATAAAGTTTTATATAGCTTCGCTCCCAAAACACGGAAGCAACAGTATTTACTAAAGGAGTAATCGGTTCACTACTATTCAGTTGCTCAAGTCGTTCGCCTGCACTTAAAATTAAATAAGGCTTACTGAAGTTATTAAACTTCTTTCTGAAAATAAACTCAGGACGCAACTTTTCTTCAGAAAAACCATAGGTGAATTTAGTCGAAAAATCCCAGTATTTTCGGAAAGAATTTTGCTCATCTCGTTGACGATAGGTCAAGGATAGGGGTATGTTCCAGCCTTGAACGGTGTTGAAATTCACCCCCAACGGAAAAGGTGTATCATAGATAAACTCTCTGTTTTTGTAGGTGCTTTTCCAACGGTAGCCTGAAACAATATCAAAAACTTTAAACTTGTTGGATGCAGCATCAATAGAATCTAAATACACCTTAGATTTCCTTAATTCTTGAATGCTGTCTTTCTTTGTGTAATCGGCTATTTCAATGTTAGTAAGTGGTACACTTCGCATCTGTTCCCAATAAGCTTCATCTTTCAAGTTGGCATCATCGGCAAAAGAAATAATTTCTCGATTAAAAAATTTAGGCGCAAAATTGGGTTCAAAATTGTAATTGCTGTAATTGGCGTAAAATTTTCCATCTCCTTTAATCCCAAAAATTGACCATGAAAAGTCGATGGTTTGTGCATTCATTACAAAGCTTTCGATACTTGGGAGATAAGTAAATTGCTGTTGAAAGCGTATTTCTTCCAAAGGCTCGATTTGCGTAGCGCGCCCATTTGTTTTGAAATCAATTCCTGCTATTTCGCCCGTATCTTCTACAATATAAATATACCCACTGAAGGAACGATCGAAAGGTCGTTTGGGATTCACTTGAATTTTATTAATAAGCAACTTATTTTCGTCGTAATCGACTCCATCCAACACATAATCGTAATAAGAAAAGGCGTTGGGTGCGATTGGTGAAACCATTGCTGCATTAAAATCAATGGTTCGATCATAAAAACTTACATTAAAATCGTCGGCATTATTCCAACTGAAGCCATTATCATTTCCACTTACTTTTGAAGCAATAATGTGCTCTTTCATGTTAGGCTCTTGGTAGTAAATTTCAGAAACAGTTTCACTCAAATAAATTATTCCACTTCGAGTTGAATCTAAAACACCTCCAAAATCGCCTACTTCTTGCCCTAAAATTTTCTCAGGAACATTGTCTAGTTGCCAAATCCCTTTGGAGTAAAAGTCAGCTTGGTAAGCTGCGAGCTTCGCTTTATTTGCCTTTCTGTTTTCGATAGCTTTGCGAATAACCCGAATAGCAGGATTTTCATTCGCATTTACAACAACATCGTCGAGGGTAAATGTTTCGGGATGTAGCTGAATATTTTCTTCTTTCGGAAGTTGATTGACTTCTATTATTAATCTTTTTGTCTCATAGCCCATGTACTGAAATAGCACATTTACTTGCGGTAGATTGCCGCGAATGTTTAATTCAAAATATCCATCTTTTGTTGAAACAGTTCCTTGAAAAGTTTCTTCTACATAAATATTTACATCGGCTAGAGGATCATTGTTTTCATCGACAACTTTTCCTGAAAGTTGAGCAAATAATGAATTAAAACTTACGAATATAAATAGAAGAATTAGTTTTTTCATAGTTTAAAATTGGTGATTTAAACACTTATGTATTATACGTCTTTTGGATGCGATTCAATTTTCTTTTGTTGTCTCTATCTTTGATTACCTCACGCTTATCAAATAATTTTTTTCCTCTAGCCAAAGCAATCTTCACTTTTGCAAAACCACGTTCGTTAATAAAAACTTGCAAAGGAACGATAGTTAAACCCGAGTTTTTTACTTCCTTATGCAGTTTTTTCAACTCCTTTTTTTGAAGCAAAAGCTTACGCTCCGATTTAGGTTGGTGGTTAAAATAAGTCGCGTGCGTATATTCTTGGATTGTCATGTTTATAACAAAGAGTTCCCCTTTTTTGTTGAACTCACAAAAACTCTCTGCAATACTCGCTTTCCCTTCTCGAATTGATTTAATTTCAGTACCTGCCAACACAATTCCTGCATTGTAAGTATCCAAAAATTCATACTCAAATTTCGCTTTTTTGTTTTTTATATTAATGTTATTTTTTGCCATATATGATTTTAATGAAGCAAATATACTTAGATTTCTATATTAATTAAGATACTTCGACTCTTAAGGTAACCTAAATCGTTTATTCATAATTTGTTATTGATATTTAATTTTTTTGATGCATTGTGAATTTTGTGTTGCAGCTATTACACAAAGTAGCTCAAAGAAGTCACAAAAAACACAAAGACTATAATAGAAGTAAGACTTTATTTCTATACTAAATTAATTACAAAAAACGAATTTAGTTGAATCAAATTAGTGGTTGAGATGTACTACAATTAGTAATTTCTCTCTCCAAAAATGGCACTTCCAATTCGAACCATAGTACTACCTTTTTCAATAGCTAGTTGGTAATCGCCACTCATTCCCATGGAAAGTATGTCGAAATTGTAAGTAGGTTGTAAATCTTTATACACCTTCTGAAGCTTTTCAAATTCAGAAGAAATTTGATTTTCATCTTCTGTGAAAGTAGCCATTCCCATTAAGCCGACAATCCTTAAATTTGAAAGTGAAGCTACTTTTTCATCTTGAAGCAAATTACGCAAATCTGCTTCCGAAAGCCCAAATTTAGAATCTTCTTCAGCTATTTTCATTTGCAATAAACACTTAATAACCCGGTCATTTTGCTTTGCTCGTTTGTTGATTTCCTTCAATAATTTGAACGAATCAACCGCATGAATCAAGTCAACAAAAGGCGCCATGTATTTTACCTTATTGGTTTGTACATGCCCAATCATGTGCCATTGAATATCTTTTGGAAGTGCTTCCCATTTATCTGCCATTTCTTGAATTTTGTTTTCTCCAAAAATTCGTTGACCCGCATCGTAAGCTTCTTGTAATTCGCTAACAGGCTTCGTTTTAGAAACCGTGACAAGTTGGACATCTGTTGGTAGCTTTTTTTTATAAAATTGAATATTTTCAGCAATTTGACTCATAAATTCGAATAATTTGCCTCAAAGAAAAGAAAGTTTGAAGAGTGTAGGAAGAAGTTTTCTAAATTTTAACCGATTGAATAATTTGAGTAAAGATAATTAAAGCTTCTAAACTAAGTTTATTCCTCCCAACCTCACTAAAAACAACGCCAATTGACATATATTTTATACATTTGAGCAAAATTTAAGCAATGATTAATTCCGAACATATAACAACCCTAAAAAAACGTCTAACCGCCTTATACCAATATCTTTGACTTAGATGCCAAAAAAATAGATATTGCTAATAAAGAAGAAAAAACCTTATCCCCTGATTTTTGGGACAAACCACAAGAAGCGCAAGCATACATTCAAGCACTTAATTCTGTAAAAGCTTGGGTAATTGGTTACGACAATGCCAAAGCTAAATTGGAAGAATTGGAGGTGATGTATGAATTCTTCAAAGAAGGTGAAGTTGATGAAGCGGAGCTAACTCCTCAATACGAAGCTACCCAAGAAGCTATTGAAGAGTTAGAATTCAAAAATATGCTCTCTGAAGAAGGCGATCAGCTTTCGGCTGTAATTCAGATTACAGCGGGAGCAGGTGGGACTGAGAGTTGCGATTGGGCAGAAATGCTTATGCGTATGTATATGATGTGGGCAGAAAAACGCGGCTTTAAAATTAAAGAACTCAATCACCAAGCAGGCGATGTAGCAGGAGTGAAAACAGTTACTTTAGAGTTTGAAGGGGAGTATGCCTTCGGTTGGTTAAAGGGAGAAAACGGTGTACATCGTCTTGTGCGAATTTCACCATTCGATAGTAATGCAAAGCGTCATACCTCTTTTGTTTCGGTTTATGTGTATCCGTTAGCCGACGATAGTATCGAGATTGAAATTAATCCTGCTGACATCAAATGGGATTTTGCTCGCTCGAGTGGCGCAGGGGGTCAAAATGTGAATAAAGTAGAAACCAAAGCCATACTTACCCACCATCCCACAGGGATTGTAATCCATAATTCCGAAACGCGCTCTCAGTTAGAAAACAGAGAAAAAGCCATGCAAATGTTGAAATCGCAGCTCTACCAAATCGAGCTTGAAAAACGACAAGCAGCTAGAAAAGAAATTGAAGCAGGAAAGAAAAGCATCGAATGGGGTTCTCAGATTAGAAATTACGTCATGCACCCTTACAAGCTTGTAAAAGATGTTCGAACAGGTGAAGAAACAGGAAATGTTGATGCCGTAATGAATGGCCAACTTGATCCTTTCCTTAAAGCTTTTTTAATGATGTCAGGTCAAGAAGCAACCGAAGAAAATTTATAATAATGATAACCATTTACCATAATCCACGTTGTAGAAAATCAAGGGAAGGGCTTGCACTAGTAGAAGCCTCAGGACAAGCCTTTGAAATTAGAAAATACCTTGATGAGACACTTAATTTTGAAGAATTAAGTCAACTTATTGACTATCTTGGTACAGCTCCAATTGATTTAGTACGCAAAAACGAAGCCGATTGGAAAACAAACTTTAAAGGTAAAGACTTGAATGACAAGGAAATTATTCAAGCAATGGTAGATTTTCCTAAACTCATCGAGCGCCCTATTTTAGTAAAAGATAAAAAAGCAGTAGTAGGAAGACCTCCTGAAAAATTTTCAGATTTGCTCTTGGGTTGATTCTATCTTATTCAAGTAAACATTTTTCTTACAATAGTATCTTTATTAGCTAATGCTACTTAAAATACGGTTTTGTTTTACTTGTAATTTTTAGATGAATTTTTCAACCATACAAACTTGATTTTAAATATATTAAAGTGTATTACTTAAAGTATTTATTTTCTTTTGATATGTGTTTGTTTTCTTCTCAATTAACTCTTTTTTAGCCTTAATACAAATGGATTTGACAAATTACCACTACATGTTAATCGAACACAAATTCATTAAATCGCATAATTTAGTTGCACTATTTAATTTCACCTAGCTACCTGTATTAGAAATTTTTATAGTAAGTTTGAGACGTTTAAATTCCCTTAGTTAAATGAGAAAAATAGTACCTTTATTTTTAGTGTTTTTTTTGGTTATTTCTTGTAATAGTTCAAAGCGGGCTCAGCGTCAGATGCTTTCTGGTAATTTTGAACAAGCCATAGACATTGCTATTTCAAATCTTCAACGAAATAAAACAAATCGTCGTGCGCAAGACCAAATGCTACTCTTAGAAGAAGCCTTTTCCAAAATGCAATTACGGGACAAACGCCGTATTAAGTTTCTCGAAAAAGAAAGATTACCAGTCAACACAGTTGAAATTTACCGTACCTATGAACGATTGGATAGAACACAAGAGCGCATAAGGCCTCTTTTACCTCTTTATCATTCAGGTCAAAACCGAAATATGAACTTTCAGTTAAATGACTATAGCACTCAAATTATAGAGGCTAGGGATAATGTTGCTGAATACTTTTACCAGGAGGCATTAGAATTACTCAGCTATGGCGATAAATTAAGCGCCAGAAAAGCACACGATGACCTTATTGAACTGGAATCAATTCGACCAAATTACAAAAATACTCGTGAACTAATAAGTGAAGCTTTCTTTGTGGGAACTGATTTTGTGTTGGTTCATTTAACAAACAGTACCAATTTTGTTATTCCTCAGCCTGTACAAGAGCTACTTTTAGATTTCAATACCTTCGGTTTAGACGACAAATGGACACAGTACCATTCTGAAGAAGAACCAAATCTTGATTATGATTATGGAATTAGAATTGATTTTATGAATTTCTTGTTTTCTCCAGATATGTTACGCGAACGTGAGGTTCAGTTAGAAGATGAAGTGGTTGATGGCTGGCGATACGCTAAAGATGCAAGGGGCAATTTTATTTTAGATGAAAAAGGGAATAAAGTGCGTGAAGATATTTACGTTACTGTTGGTGGAACCTTATTTGAAACCATTCAACAAAAATCTGTTGCAGTAGAAGCAAGGGTAATTTATCGTGATTTCAAATTAAATCAAAACATAAACACATTTCCTCTCGCTAGCGAATTTATTTTTGAAAATGTATTTGGTTCATTCCAGGGAGATGCCAGAGTTTTAACTGATGAACAAAAAAGATTAATTAAAAATAGGGGAGTTGCCTTTCCTTCCAATGAGCGGATGTTGATTGATGCTGGTGAAGAAATTAAGCAAAAGTTACGCACTATCATTTATAGAAACAGAATACGTTAATTGGTCACATGCACACACAAGCTAGAAAGTCTTTACCTCTAAAATTTCATTAAGCTTAGTGGTGTATCGATTTGACAAGCGTTCTTGTTTCATTTTCCAAAGTTTAGTTAAGTCTTGGCAGGCAAACTTCACCTTTTGTTGCCCAATACTTTTGTTAAGGTAGTCTATTTTCTGCATTAATGCTTTATGTTTAGGATTTGCCTGATGAAACATGTTTAGCTGTAAGCTATTTTCGGGGCATAACCCCATAACCATAACACCTGCTTTTTTATACTTAAATCCTTTTTTAAAGATTTTGCTTAACGCCTGTACGGCATATTTCACAATATCAATACTGGAATTGGTTGGATATGGAGTTTGTATTGCAAAGCTTCTTCCGTATTGAGGTTCGTTCACTTGGAATTTATTTGTTTTTAAAAATACCATAACAACATTGCAGCAACTATTTTGTTTTCGCATTTTTTCTGCACAGCTTACGGCAAAACTACTTACCCGTTCTTTTATGTATTCATAATCTTCGTAAGTATGGTCAAAGGAGCGTGTGGTAGCAATTGCTTTTTTACTTTGTACTTCTTCTAAATCTAGGGTAGGAATTCCTTCTAGCTCTTTTTTTAAGCGTAAACCTACTACACTCATCTGTTTACGCACCCATTGGTCTGGAAGTTGGCTAAACTGAAAGGCATTTTCTATGCCTATTTCTTGTAATCGTTTAGCATGCTGTCTACCTATTCCCCAGACATCTTCAATTTTGGTCCATTTAAGTGCTTTGATGCGTTGTTCATCAGTTTGTATCCAGTATACACTTTGTGTGCGATGACTAAATTTTTTTGCAATTTTATTGGCCACTTTAGCCAGTGCTTTAGTAGTTGCAATACCAACACTTATAGGAATACCGGTACCTTTTTCTACACGTTTTTTTAGCAGAATGCCATAGTCTTGTAAATTGTAATTTGTAGTAAATCCTTCAAATTTTAAAAATGCTTCATCAATGCTATAAACTTCAATATCTGGTGTAAATTCAGCAAGTAAATTCATCACTCGAGCACTCATGTCTCCATATAATGCGTAATTCGACGAGAAAACATGTATTTTATTTCTCGTAAAAACTTCTTTGTACTTAAAAGCGGGAGCTCCCATTGGAACCCCTAAAGCTTTTGCCTCGTTGCTTCGAGCAATAACACAGCCATCATTGTTGGACAACACTACAATAGGTTGTTTGCACAGCAAAGGTTGAAAAACACGTTCGCAAGAAGCATAAAAATTATTACAGTCGACTAAAGCAAACATAAAACCTTACTTATAACACATTTTTTATCACCGTAGTAACAATTCCCCAAATCATAAATTCATTATCTTCAGTAACTTCGATGGGTTTGTAGTTTTCATTTTCAGCGATTAACCACAATTTTTCTTCGGCTATTCTTATTCTTTTTACGGTAAATTCACCATCGATAAAACAAACTGCTATTTTATTATTTTTAGGCTCTAAGCTCTTGTCAATAATAAGCAAATCTCCATCCGAGAGACCTGCATTAATCATGCTTTCGCCACGAACACGCCCATAAAACGTAGTGCTTGGGTGTTTGATCAACTCTTTGTTTAGGTCTATACTAATATCTAAAAAGTCGTTGGCAGGACTAGGAAATCCGGCACTAATTCCTTCCTGTACAAGCGGCAATTGTACCGCAGTTGTAATGCTAGGTACAAAAAAATCGATTCCTATAGATGCTCTTTTCACGTGTGTATTTTTTTTAATCTCTGTATTCAACTAAAACTTAATCTAAGACTTATTTTTTAGTACACGACAAAATTGATATTCGTCAAATCAGTTTGTCCCATGCCTATTCTTTGAAACACAAAGTAAACTACATAGAATAGGGAAGGCTTGGTTTGAGACTGATTATTAGCAACTAAATTTTTATTACGTCCCCACTTTTTAAGTATTTTAATTCATATTAGTCTTTCGATTTTGAATTACAAAAATAGGATTATTTCCATTAAAAAGGAATATTTCCTACGGTGATTAACATTTGTTTTTTCAGTAAAGAATAAAACGGCTACTTTTTAATAGCGACTGACATTTTATGCCAATTATTTCAATTGATATATGGTATTATAATCAAAGTTCAGCAACAATGATTAAACGGAACATTTGCTTGTTTTCTGTTCCTTTTACAGAACAAAAATTACAGTATTGTTACGACAAAATAATCTTTAATAAAAAACCTCTTAAGCAAGTCGAGTTTATTATATTTGCGGCTTGTTTTACAATTAAAATAAATTATAGAATCAGTAGAACAAATAGATGAAACACACATATACAAATTTTATAAACACAAGAGAATGATCCCGATAGCTATCGGGACGTGTCGCATCTAATCCCACAAAATAGCAAATTTATAATTTGATTAATTTTACGAGGATGCTCGTAAAACGGCACAACTAAAAAAAAATAAAATATACAGATGAAAATTTCCTATAACTGGTTAAAGCAATTTATTAATGTAAAATTACCCGCCGAAGAAGTATCGGTGTTACTTACCGACTTAGGTCTAGAGGTAGAAGGAGTGGAGCTATTTGAGTCGGTAAAAGGAGGCCTAGAAGGAATCGTTGTTGGAGAAGTAATTTCTTGCGAACAACATCCGAATGCAGATAAATTAAAACTGACAAAGGTAGATATAGGTCAAGCTACACCACTTTCTATTGTTTGCGGAGCACCCAATGTAGCCAAAGGTCAAAAGGTTCCTGTAGCCACTATTGGAACTACATTATACGATGCAAAAGGCGAAGCTTGGGTAATAAAGAAAGGAAAGATTCGCGGGGAGGAGAGTCACGGAATGATTTGTGCTGAAGATGAAATAGGTTTAGGGAAAAGCCACGATGGTATTATGGTACTTAGTGAAGATGCAAAAGTAGGCACTCCTTTGAATGAACTTTTTCCAGTAGAAAAAGATAGCGTTTTTGAAATAGGCTTAACTCCCAATCGTGCAGATGCAATGAGTCATTGGGGAGTTGCTAGAGATTTAAGAGCAGGCTTGGTGCAACATAAAAAAAGCATTGGTTTAAACACCCCTGGAGTTAGCAGTTTTCATGTAGAAGATAGAAGCAGAAAGATTACAATAAAAGTCGAAAACAATAAATTGGCGCCGCGTTATTGTGGACTTACCATGAGCGATATCGAAGTTAAGCCTTCACCAATATGGTTGCAAAACAGACTTAAATCCATTGGCCTAAAACCACAAAACAATATTGTAGATGCAACTAATTATGTATTGCATGAGCTAGGTCAGCCTTTACATGCGTTTGATGCAGACAAAATAAAAGGAAATAAAATCATTGTAAAAACACTTCCAGCCGGAACAAAATTTGTTACATTAGATGGTGTGGAAAGAACGCTTCACGAAGAAGATTTAATGATATGTGATGCAGATAAGCCCTTGTGCATGGCAGGTGTTTTTGGAGGACTTAACTCAGGAGTAACGGCTTCAACCACAAGCATATTTTTAGAAAGTGCCTATTTTGATTCTGTAAGTGTACGAAAAACAGCAAAGCGCCATGGGTTAAATACAGATGCTTCATTTCGTTTTGAGCGAGGCATAGATCCTACAATTACAGAATATGCACTAAAACGCGCAGCAATTCTTATTGAAGAAATTGCTGGAGGAAAGGTAACTAGCGATTTAGACGATTTGTACCCTAAAAAGTTGGAAGATTTTCAGGTATTTTTAACCTTCGATAAAATTAATAAATTAATTGGTCAAGAAATAGATTCTGGAATCATAAAATCTATTTTATCTTCGTTGGAAATTAAAGTTAACAATGTATCTGAAAGCGGTATGGGGCTTACCATTCCTGCTTATCGCGTAGATGTACAACGAGAGGTAGATGTTATTGAAGAGATTTTACGTGTATACGGTTATAACAATATAGAAATTCCAACAAAATTCACCGTATCAGTAGCTTCAACAGATAAGTTTGCAGATTACAAATTGCAAAACAAAATTGCGGATTTATTGGTTCATAAAGGTTTTTATGAGACTATGGCAAATTCGCTTACAAGCGCTGCATACGCAGACCTTGCAGACGATTTTAATAAAGACCAGCAAGTCCAAATTTTAAACCCCTTAAGCCAAGATTTAGGCGTATTGCGTCAAAGCATGCTGTTTTCTGGGTTGGAAAGTTTACGCTACAACAACAATCGTCAAATAAATGATTTAAAGTTTTTTGAATTTGGAAAAACATACCACCAATATTCAGAAAAAAGGGAAGAAGTGAAGCATTTAAGTATGTTTGTAATGGGTAACCAACTTCCTGAATCATGGAATGTTAAAGAGCAAAAATCTGATTTCTTTTATGTAAAAGGAATTTTAGAGAGCCTATTTCAATCTTTAGGAATTGAAATAACACAGCAACATAGCGTAAAAAGTTCTTTTATTGCAGAAGGCTTACTCCTTAAAAATAACAAAATTACTTTAGTTGAATTTGGACGACTTTCAAAGAAACTTCTAAAGCATTTTGATATCGATGAGGATGTAATATACGCAGACATCTTTTGGGATAATGTAATTCAGCTAGCTTCGCAACAAAAATTCACATTTCAAGATATCCCGAAATTCCCGAGTTTACGAAGAGATTTTGCATTGCTATTAGACCAACAAGTTTCGTTTAACAATGTAAAGGAAATAGCCTTTGCTACCGAAAAGAAAATTTTAAAGGAAGTTAACTTATTTGATGTTTACGAAGGCAGTAATCTCCCTGAAAACAAAAAAAGTTATGCTGTTAGTTTTACTTTTCAGGACGAATACAAGACCCTTACCGATAAGCAAGTGGATAAAGTCATGAAAAAACTACTCGGTCAATTCGAAAATCAGTTAAAAGCAAGCTTACGCTAAATTTTCACTAAGTGAATGTTTTTTCTACTATTAAGATTTAATTTATGGTTGATTATAAATTGTAGAAGAAAACAACCCTAGTCCAATAGATAAATGGTATAAAACCTTCAATAAGTTGAAGGTTTTTTTTATGCCTAATTATTCCCGCATTAATGTTACCTTTGCACCCAATTAGAAATAAAGTAAAATGAGCGCAATTGTTGCTATTGTCGGAAGACCAAACGTAGGAAAATCAACCTTTTTCAATCGATTAATAAAAAGAAGAGAAGCTATAGTAGATGCTGTAAGCGGTGTAACCAGAGACCGCCATTACGGAAAAACAGATTGGAATGGTAAAGATTTTTCTGTAATTGATACGGGAGGCTATGTAATTGGTAGCGATGATGTTTTTGAAAAAGAAATTGATAGACAAGTTGAACTTGCTATTGATGAAGCTGATGTTATTGTATTTGTGGTAGATGTACACGAAGGTATAACTCCTGCTGATGAGGATGTTGCTAAGTTGCTACGTAAAGTTACTAAACCAGTGATTGTGGCTGTAAATAAAGTGGATTCCAACAAAAGTTTTCTAGACGCTACAGAATTTTACTCCCTTGGATTAGGCGAGTATTATACTATTTCTGCCATTAATGGTAGTGGTTCTGGCGAATTGCTTGACGCTATAGTAGATGCGCTTCCAGATACTCCTGAATTGGTTGAAGAAGACCTACCTAAGTTTACCGTTGTAGGTAGACCAAATGCAGGAAAATCTTCCTTTATAAATGCATTAATTGGAGAGGATAGATACATTGTTACCGATATTGCCGGTACTACAAGAGATTCAATAGATACTCGATACAACAGGTTTGGCTTCGATTTTAAACTAGTTGACACTGCTGGAATAAGAAAAAAATCTAAGGTTAAAGAAAATCTTGAATTCTATTCCGTCATGCGTAGCGTTCGAGCTATCGAACATGCGGATGTATGTATTTTGATTTTCGACGCAAACAGAGGTTTTGATGGCCAAGTTGAAAATATTTTTTGGTTAGCTGAACGAAACCGAAAAGGAATTGTAATCCTTGCAAATAAATGGGATTTAATTGAAAAAGAAACCAATACAATTAAAGAATACGAGGCCGCCATACGCAAAAGAATTTCACCTTTTACAGACGTACCAATTATATTTATTTCGGTACTAAATAAACAACGAATTTTTAAAGCAATTGAAACCGCTGTAGAGGTTTACCATAACCGAAGTAAAAAAATTAAGACCAGCGAGTTAAACGAAGTACTACTTCCTATTATAGAACGAAACCCACCTCCAGCGAATAAAGGTAAGTACGTAAAAATTAAATTCATTACTCAACTACCAACACCGCAACCCCAATTTGCTTTCTTTTGTAATTTACCACAATATGTTAAGGAACCTTACAAACGATTTTTAGAAAATCAATTACGTGATCATTTTGATTTCCATGGAGTGCCAATAAGTGTTTACATGCGTAAAAAATAAGGTATGGTAAATGAGCAAATTACTACCTTAAGTATTTTTCAGTATGCTAGCTTAAGTTCTAAAATTTGGGCTTTCGGAATGATGCAATTTGCTCACAATCCTTTATTAAAGGCAAAAGGTTGTACGTTTTATAAATTACTTGGAAGTGGGAAAGAAAATTTCAATCCTTTCCCTGATTGGTCTATTTACGCAGTCTTACAAGTATGGAACTCCGAAAAAGAGGCACAAGAATTTATAACTAACAGCAGGTTATTTAAAACGTATAGAAAAAAATCCTCTAAGCATCATATTCTATTTATGCAAAGTATACAAGCAAGAGGGGAATGGAATGGAAGTAACCCGTTTCAAAGAGCAAAGGTAATTGATCAAAATGCTAAGGTATGCGCAATTACTAGAGCAAGTATTAAATGGAGTAAATTGCTTACTTTCTGGAAGTTTGTTCCAATTTCTCAACAACCGCTTTTAAAAGCAAATGGGCTAATTTATACCAAAGGTTTTGGTGAAGTTCCTTTTGTTGAAATGGCCACATTTAGTATCTGGGAAAATGCAGACCAACTCAATAAGTTTGCATACCAAAGTCGTGAGCATATTGAAGCTATTCAAAAAACTAGGAGTATTAAATGGTACAAAGAAGAACTATTCTCGCGCTTTCAGTTAGTGTCGCATTCAGGAAACTTATTTTCGTTGTAATTGCCCTTACAAATTTTAGTAAAATCAATTTTGAAATCTGCTTTAAACAGGTAAGTAAAAATAAAATTAAGTTGAACTCCTTTACATTCGCTGGATTGCTTGGGGCTAGGTTGAAATTGTAAAATTATAATTCACGGGTTGAAACTTTCAACAATCGATAAAATTTCACTTTTAAGCTCTAGTATTATTTTTGTATTCCTAATTAATTGTATATTTATATGCTAATTTAGAAATAAAAATATGTATCAATCAAAAATAATAGGTCTAGGGAAGTACGTGCCAGAAAACGTAGTTACAAACAACGATTTGGCAAAGCTCATGGATACTAATAACGAGTGGATTGTCGAACGTACAGGAATTCATGAGAGAAGACATATAGATAAATCTACTGGCGATACAACGGCAATAATGGGAAAAAAAGCCGCTGAACAAGCCATTGAAAGAGCAGGAATAAATAAAGATGATATTGATTTAATTGTTTTTGCAACCCTAAGTCCCGATTACTATTTTCCTGGTTGTGGTGTGCAAATACAAGACGTTCTGGATATTCACACTTGTCCCGCATTAGACATAAGGAATCAGTGTAGTGGATTTATTTACGGTTTATCTGTTGCAGACCAATTTATTAAAACAGGAATGTATAAAACAGTGCTTGTTATTGGTAGTGAAAACCATAGCGGTGGATTGGATTTTACAACACGTGGTAGGTCGGTATCTGTAATTTTTGGCGATGGGGCTGGAGCAGCAATACTTCAACAAACTGAGGAGAAAAACAAAGGAATACTTTCAACACATTTGCATTCTCAAGGGAAATTTGCGGAGGAATTAGCACTTATTGGTCCAAGTACCAATTATTGGGTTCCTCAAATTATTGAAGAAAACCCTCAAGAAAACATTCCTTATTATCCATACATGAACGGTCAGTTGGTATTCAAAAATGCAGTTGTTCGATTTTCGGAAGTAATTATGGAAGGTTTGGTGAAAAATAACCTTCAAGTAAATGATATTAATATGTTAATCCCTCACCAAGCCAATTTACGGATTTCTCAGTTCATTCAAGCCAAATTTAAGCTAGAAGATAGTCAAGTTTACAACAATATTCAACGGTATGGGAACACTACCGCAGCTTCTATACCCATTGCACTTACAGAAGCATGGGAAGAGGGTAAAATTAAAGAGGGTGATCTTTTAGTACTTGCTGCGTTTGGTAGTGGGTTTACTTGGGGAAGTGCAATGATTCGTTGGTAATTCAAATAGCAATTACGCTCTATTAAAGACATTTAATAGTCAAATTGGTATTAAAAATGAGACTAAAACAAATTGAGTTATTTTTTGATTTGATTAGGCAAAAAAAATCAATACTTTCTTTTTTAGTAATTTCAAATAATACCTGATATAAAGAAAACGAATAAAACTAAAACCCATAATTTTCGCTTGTGGGTTTTAGTGCTTAAGTTAATAAAACAACTTTGTTACTTATGTGTATTGAACTTCTTCATAGCATGATTAAAAAAAGCGGTAATAAATTCTGTTGAAGTTAAGGAAGTAATTAAGCGAAAATCTTCTGCATAAGAGCTTTCTTCATCTAAAAATCGAAACAGCATTTGAATCGGTATTTTATTATACAACCTATAAAATAACTCTTCACCAAAGTAATTTTTATGCTGAAGAACATCAAGAAAAAGGGTGTCGTAATGTTGGTATTTCAAGTTGTATAAGCCAAAAGTGCTATTTCTGCCATCCACTAAGTTTTGAACAATTTTAGCGGCATTTCGTTCTGCATTTTTAAAGGAATACCCCGTTGAAGCCTTTACCCATCCACCACGAGTTCCAATTGCTGTAATTCTTTTGGTATGCATTTTTTCAAAGGCAAAATTTGTCATTGGAATAATTCCTTTTTCAGTGTCTGTTATGCTATAACTGGCTAGTTTTAGTTCTGTAGATATGTATTTTTGAATAAAATTATCGTATACCGAGTCTTCAACAAATTGAGGTGAAAAATAAGTAAACTCAATCAATGCCTTTCTTTTAGAAAAGGGTAGTACATAAGTAAAACTAGTACTACTACCATCTTTCAAGCTATAATCCATCATTGTAAAGGAGGTGTCGTCAAAAAAATCTTCTTCGGTTTCTATAAACCAACCTTTAAAATGTTGCCAAACTTGTTTTGATTCACTTTCTTTTATTTCCTCTAATGTCGGAAGTCTCGAATCAAATGCATGATTTACTTCATATGTTTCATGTTTTGTTTCGATAGTAAGTTTTTGCTTTGTTTCAATTAAGTTAGTAACTTCTTCTTTTATGAACTTAATTCTGTTGTCTTTAAATAATTCTTTTTCACAATAAGTATAAAAATCTTTTGAAGCAATGCTTTTGTAGGAGTAGGGTGTAAGGCTTAAAGTGGTTGTTTTGCCTTTTGCTTTAAATAAGGCCTTATCCCATTTTTTAATGCAGATTTGGTCCCACATTCCTAAATCATTTTCCCAAAACGACCAAGTTTTGTCATTTAGGTGAGTTTGTTTTTTTTCAAAAACAAAGAGTTGTTCGAATGCTAAATTTTTATTTTTCAACATAGCCATAGCAAGGTGAAGTCCAGATGAACCTCCACCAATAATTGCGTATGTTGGTTTAGAAGTAGGCATAAAAAAACACAAAAAAGACCAGTTGAACTACAAACATGTGGATACTCAATAAAAAATCACCTTTAATTTTTTGCCAATGAAAAATAAGGTGAAAAAGAAAAGCAAATGCTCCCCAAGCTACGTAATTGTCGATAGGTGCAACACCTCCGGTAAACTCCCAAAAATCGAATATGGGAGCAATTTTTTCCATAAAAACATCCAAAATCAGCATTAATGAGGTCCCAAAGAGAGCTTTAATCCACAAGTTTTTAATAAATTTATTCGCTATGCTTCCAGTTACAAAAACCAACATCGCCCAATTAGCTCCAATTAACCAAGGAACTCCAAAAAACTTGGGGCCTAGATTTTCTCCATAACTATACTCACCGAAAAAGTAACCAAAATTTACACCAAGATATTCAACAAAAAAACCAACTAAACCAATTCCTAAAAATGTTACAATCTTTTTTTTGTTATCCAAAGGAAAGAAAAGCATTAATACAATTATTAATACATATAAGTTCATACTTGTACGGCTGACAAACCAATCTAAATAGCCTAGACTAATACCGATCATTCCTGAAACATGAAATAGCCAAAGTGTGCCAATTGCTATTTGAAGGTTACTTGGTTTCTGCATACGATTAGGGTTTAGTGGTTAAATCACTAACAATTTTAGCTGATAATAAGCACAATGGTATTCCGCCGCCAGGGTGTACTGAGCCTCCGCAAAAAAATAAGTTATTGTATTGTTTTGAAAAATTAGGGTGACGCAAAAAAGCAGCAAACTTATTATTACTTGCAGCGCCATATAAAGATCCTTGATGCGAATTCGTGTCTTTTTCTATACCGGAAGGGTCCCAAATCATCTCCTCTTCAATTAAGTTTTCTAAATCTACCTTCAAGATTTTATTTAATTTATTGATAATATTTTTACGCGTTTCTTTTTTGAGAGACTCCCAATCTTGGCCTTCATGAGTCGGAGCATTTACCATCACAAACCAATTTTCGCATCCTAAAGGCGCATCATTTTTGTCTTCTTTAGAAGTAATATTTACATAAATTGTCGGATCGTTGTATAAGGCTTTTTCGGTAAAAATATGGTTAAATTCCTCCTTATAATTAGAGGTGAAAAAAATATTGTGTAAATCTAATTCTGGAAATTCTTTTTTAATACCCCAATAAAAAATTAGTGCCGAACTAGAGCGTTCTTGTTTTAAGGTTTTAGTAGGTTGTTTAGCTTTTTTGAGCAAGCTTTGGTAGCTTCCAAAAACATCCATATTTGAAACTACAATATCCGCTTTTTTAAACTCCCCATTAACAATAATTCCCTTAGCTGATTTGCCTTCAATTACAATCTCTTCAACAGGAGAGCTTAAATGAAATTGAACCCCTTTGTCCTTGGCCAAACGAGTTAAACTTTGGGATATTTCATGCATGCCATTTTTAGGATAAAATGTTCCAAAGTGCATTTCTAAATGAGGTATCATGGACATAATACCAGGTGTTTGAAATGGACTTGAACCATTATAGGTTGCGTAACGGTTAAAAAGTTGAATAAGCTTCGGGTTTGAAAAATAGGTTTCATTCACCTGACTAAGGCTTTTAGAAATGTCTAATTTATACATTTGAAAAATGGCCTTTATAGTGTCAACACTTAGGTATGTTTTTAGTTTATGTAATGAATTTTCAAGAAAAAGCTTTGCGGTTAAATTGTATTTATCTTTGTTTTTTTGAAGGTATTTTTCGATGGTAGATTTATTCTCTTTAAAAAATAAACTAGCTTCATTTACAAAGATTTCTTCGTCTGCATTTACTGAAAACTTTGTACCGTCTTCCCAGAAATAATTACAAACTATATTTTTTTTGTGGTAATTAAAGTAGTTTTTTGGATTTTCACCATATAAGTGAAATAACTCATCTACCAAATGAGGCATTGTAAATAGGGAAGGACCCATATCAAACCTATAATTACCTAACCTTTTCGCATGCAATTTACCTCCAGTATACGCATTAGCTTCAAAAACATGAACTTTAAAGCCTTGTTTGTTTAGTCTAAGCGCACTGGCTATTCCAGCAATGCCAGCACCAACAATAATTGCAATTGGTTGTGATTTCATAAGTAGGATTTAACCTAATTCTTTTTAAGAAACTTAAGGGGCGGAACGAGCATTCCGAAGCACTCACCTTTTTCTTTTCCTATATGTTTATGGTGCATTTTATGAGCTCTTCTTATTCCTTTTGCATACCAATGATTTGCGTTTCTAAATAATTTGAATCGCTGGTGAATAAAAATGTCATGTACCAGGAAGTAAGTTGCTCCATAAAGAGCAATTCCACCGCCTATCGCACTTCCATAGGGTACTAAACCGCTCATGAAAAAGAACATACTAACGGCTGCATAAAAAACGAAAAATAAATCATTGCGTTCCCACCAAGATTTATGGTCTTTTTTATGATGGTCTTTATGAAGTACCCACAAAAAGCCGTGCATTACATATTTGTGAGTAAACCAAGCAAGAAACTCCATTATGCAAAAAGTGAGAAAAAAAATGCTAATCCAAAGTATACTAATCATAGTTTAATAAATCCTTTTAAAGTAAATTTAATCTACACGAAATAAACGATTTAGCTAGCAAACCTGCTTTTTCATAATTAGGTACACTAATGCGTTTGTTCTTTATTTCCAATGAAGGTGTAGCTTTTAGTTTTTGAAGTAATCTAAGGTAGTAAATATAAGCTGTATAAACACCGAGCCTTGCTTCTACAGGTAATTGTATAATTCCCCTGTATCCTGCTTCAAAATCGGCTTCAATTTCTTCAATAATTTCTTGTTTTGTTGCTTCATCTAGCTCCTCTAGGTTTGCGTTTGGAAAATATGAGCGACTTAAGGTCTCATAATCTGCTTTCAAATCTCTTAAGAAGTTAACTTTCTGAAATGCAGAACCTAATTTCATGGCGTCATCTTTCAGGTGGTTGTAAATTTGTTCATCACCATTTACAAAAACCTTTAAACACATAAGGCCAACAACATCGGCGCTTCCATAAATATAGTTTTGGTATTCTTCAACTGTTAAGTATTCAGATTTGTGCAAATCTTTTCGCATACTAGCCATAAATGCGTCATATAAGTGTCTTGGAATGTTGTATTTATGAACAGTCTCTTGAAAAGAGTTGAGGATTGGGTTTAAACTAATTTTTTGTTCAATAGCTAAATACAAATCTTTTTCGAAGTTGTTTAACAAGGTTTCTTTTTCGTAGTCGTGAAAGGTGTCTACAATTTCGTCGGCAAAACGTACAAAGCCATAAATGTTATATATGTCTTGTCTTATGCTTGGAGCAAGCATTTTTGTAGCAATAGAAAATGATGTACTGTAAGATTTTGTTACAGTTTTGCTACAATCTCTAGAAACTTGATCAAAAATAGTTTTCATAGCTTGAGGTATTTTATTTTTTTAAGTCTTTTTCAATAAGTTCTGCAACTAACTTTCCAGAAATGAGGGCTGGCGGCACACCAGGGCCTGGAACAGTAAGTTGTCCGGTAAAATACATACCCTTTACTTTCTTGCTCCTTAGTTTAGGACGTAAAAAAGCTGTTTGTAAAAGCGTATTTGCCATACCGTATGCGTTACCTTTGTATGAATTATAGTCACTAACAAAGTCGTTTACACAAAAACTTCGTTTAAAAATAACATTTTCTTTGATACTTATTCCTGTTATTTGTTTAAATCTTAACATTATGGTATCGTAATATTTTTCCCTTAGCTCCTCAGTATCTTCTAAGCCTGGGGCAATTGGTACAAGAAAAAAAGCATTTTCGCAACCATCTGGGGCTGTAGAAGGATCTGTTATAGAAGTAAAATTAGCATAAAACAAAGGTTCACTCGGCCATTTTGGATCCGAATAAATTTCTTTTGCATGGTTATCAAAATCTACATCAAAAAATAAATTGTGGTGTGCTATACCGTCTAGCTTTTTGTTTAAACCTAAATAAAACAATAGCGATGAAGGAGCAAAGGTTTTCTTTTCCCAATAGGATTCGGAGTACTGCCGATAATTGTCAGGGAGAAGTGTTTCGCTGTGGTGGTAATCTGCTCCGGATACAACAATATCAGCTGTTATTGTTTCTTTATTAATTTTAAGGCCGACTGCTTTTCCTTGTTCATTAACAATAATTTCTTCTACGTTCGCATCCGTATGGATTTTTACCCCTAAGGATTCTGCTAAATTTGCCATTCCAACAACTACTTCATGCATTCCTCCTTTGGGATGCCAAGTTCCTAAACCAAAATCGGCATAATTCATAAAATTGTAAAAGGAAGGGGTGTCGCTTGGCTTTGTACCTAAAAATAATACAGGGAATTTTAATATTTGGCGTAGCTTTTCACTCTTAAAATCTTTATCGACATCTTTAGCTATATTACCTACAAACTGACCTATTTTCTGAACCGTTTTTGGAGTAACTAACTCTAACGGCGATTCACCCGGACGATAAACCAAGTCTTTGATCGCAATGTCGTAATTATCTCTAGCTTCGTCAATAAACTTTTTTAATTTTGCTGCTCCGTTTGCTTCTTCTTTGTCAAAAACCTTATAGATTTTTTCTAATGAATCTTCAATATGAATGGCATCTTCATTTCCGAAGTAAACAGTATATGCAGGGTCTAGCTTGTCTAAAGTGTAGTAGTCTTCTACTTTTTTTCCAAAGTCATTAAAAAAACGTTCAAAAACATCTGGCATCCAATACCATGAAGGGCCCATGTCGAAGGTAAAGCCCTCCTGCTTAAACCTTCTTGCTCTCCCTCCAATGCTAGCATTTTTTTCGAACACTTCTACATCGTGTCCAGCTTTTGCAAGGTAAGATGCAGCTGCAAGCGATGAAAAACCTGAACCTATAATTTTAATTTTTCTTTTCATTTTTATAATTTAAGTGTAAGCTCCTCAAGAGTTTTAAATGCAGTCACATGGTTGGGTAATTCTATTTTTTCATCTACAATTTGTCTAGCTTTGTGTCCAAGTAACCAGTATTCACAGGTTTCACTTAGGTTTACATTTTTTTTCAACACCTCTAAATAGTCTAGTATATTATCCGGCTTAACAGTAATATAGCTAACAAAAACTGTATGCTCGTATAAATTCGAAAGGTACGACAAATCTTCGGTTGGTAAACTCTGACCAAGTAGAATTACCTTATAACCATAGGATAATATTTCATAGTTTGTATAAAATAGCCCAATATCATGTATTTCTTCTTCTGGAAGAAAAAGAATAAAAACTCTATCATTTTTAGAAGCTACTTCACTTTGAAGCATTTCTATATTTATAAAAAGCTTTTGTTTAATTAAGTTTGAAATAAACTGTTCGTGAGCGGGGGTAATCGTTCCAGCTTGCCATAAAAGTCCAATTTCATGCAGAAGCGGGATGAACACTTCATGATAAATTTCTCTAAACGTTTTTGTAATCATAAGATTATCGTACGTTTTTAGGAAAAGAGGTTGATCGAAGTTCATCATAGCAACTTTTAATGATTTTACCGCTCGGTTACAATTACTTTTACTAGTTGTAATACGTTGAACTAAATCTGAAATCTCGCTATCCTCCATTCCTGAAATACGTGAAATCTTGTAGCCATTTTCATTGAGAAAAGCAATATTCAAGATCTTCTGCAGCCCAGTAATACCGTATGTTCTAATATTGGTCTCTGTACGTTCAGGCGATAATACACCGTATCTTTTTTCCCACATCCTTATGGTATGAGCCTTGATACCGCTTAAAGATTCTAAATCTTTAATACTGAAATTTTGTTTAATATTTCCCATAGCTTTCTTTAACAGTTCAAAATTATTGAATTGTTTTTTGTTTTGTTCAAAAAATCAAGTTAAAAATTAAACAAAGTATAATTTGTTCAGATTTGTTGAACGAAACCCAGATGAATTGGGGCCAGCTGGGGTTTCTAAACTGAAAGCTTAGAAATGACCAAAATAAATTGCTAAATTTTGCGGGTTACTTTTACGAAATACTTCTTTTTCCAATTTGCTGAACATCTGTTGTTGAAGGATGCTCAAAAACTTCTAGATCGAAAAAAGGAACAGCAGCAAGAATATGGTCAAAAATATCGGCCATAATACGTTCGTAGTTTACCCAAACTTTGTCGCTACTAAAAGCATAAATTTCTAATGGAATTCCTTCTGGAGTAGGCGCAAGTTGCCTGCTCATGGTCATCATTTCGGTATTTACTTTTGGATGTTGCTGCAAATAGTGGTCTATGTATATTCTAAATAATCCAAAATTAGTCAGATTTCTACCATTTATTAGTACTGATTTATCTGCTTTTCTTTCGGCATTAAATTGTTTGATTTCTTCATGTCTTGTTACTACGTAGTCTTGAATTAATTGAATTTTTTTAAACTTTTCAATTTCATCCTCGGTAAGGAATTTAATACTGTTTGCTTTTACATAAATTGCCCTTTTAATTCTTCTCCCTCCAGAATTACTCATTCCTCTCCAGTTCTTGAAAGAATCTGAAATCAAATAGTAGGTAGGGATCGTAGTTATGGTGTTGTCGAAATTTCTAACTTTTACTGAAGCCAAATTAATTTCGAATACATCTCCATCGGCTCCATACTTTTCCATTGTAATCCAATCTCCTAAACGAACCGTGTCATTTACAGCAACCTGTATACTGGCAACAAAACCTAAGATAGTGTCCTTAAATATAAGTAAAATGATCGCTGAAAGAGCACCTAAACCGGTAAGTAATTTTGCGATAGATTTATCTGTAATTACTCCAAAAATAAAAATAAACCCAAACAACCAACTAATGATCATGAATACTTGAATGTAGCTTTCTACTGGCTTATCCTTAAATGTAGGAATTGTTTTTAGGTAATCTTTAAACGTTCTAAGTACACTTTTAATAAGTAGAATTACCAAAACAACTGTTAATGAACTAATTAATTTCCCCGCAAAAAGGTTTAAGTCTTCAAATTCACCAAAAATATCGGGAAGCAAAAGAGAAATAAAATTTATGGTAAGTAAATTTGACAAATGAAGAAAAAACTTGTTTTTCACCAAGTAGTCATCAAAACTTGTCTTGGATTTTTCAGCAATTTTAGTAAAAACTCTTTCACCAAATACTCGTAGTAGCTTATAAAGTAAAAAAGCGATAATTAATACAAAAATTAAATTAGCAACTAAGTTAATTAGTAGTGCGTTTTCTTCTTCGATAGTGGTGTTTTCTAGCAAGTAATTATACACCCAATGAAGTAAGTTTGCTGTTTCCATATTCTGTTTAAAGTTTTCTTTTTAAAGTTGAATAATAAACCAAATTAAGCTTACTAAAAAAGTGGTAAGTGCTACGACTTTTAATTGTCCATCTAAAGTTCTTGCTTCAGTTGTTTTCCATACTTTAGCTAAATGAACAAAAAGGAATAAAAAAGGAAGCAAATTTATAAAAACGTAAAAAGGGGATAGATTAAAGAAAACAAAAATGGTAAATGTTGTTACCGCAACTGATATTAAAATAGTGTGGTAAATTTTTGCTTTTTGAAATCCCATGAGTACTACGAGTGTATTTTTATTGGCCAATCTATCACCCTCATGGTCCCTCATGTTATTTAAATTTAATACGCCTACACTTAGAAGCCCAATGCTTACTGCTGGTAATATTGCTAAGTAGTTAAACTCCATTGTGAATAAAAAAAGGCTTCCTAAAACACCGACTAAACCGAAAAAAATAAACACAAAAACATCGCCTAACCCTCTGTAACCATATGCCGAACTTCCTACGGTGTATTTAATTGCAGCCATAATTGCCAAACCTCCTAAAGCTAAAAAAAATAGCGCAATACCCAAATTCTCAATGCCAAAAGCTTTGTATATAAGTAATACTGTAAACGTTGCAGAAACAATAGCGTTCATGAGTATGCCTTTTTTCATTGCTGTAGCTGAGATTTCACCGCTTTGTATGGCTCGTGTAGGACCCACACGATGTTCATTGTCTGTCCCTTTTACTGCATCGCCATAATCATTAGCAAAATTGGATAACACCTGAAAACTAATTGTAGTAAGTATTGCCAAAAAAAAGATGGTAAAATCTACATTTCCACTTTCAAAAGCTATACCTGAACCCATTAATATTCCAGCGATTGAAAGCGGTAAAGTACGAGGTCTTGCGGCACTCAGCCAGGCTTTAAAACGATTACTCATGTACTTAAATTCCAGTATAATTGAAAGGTGTTATTTGTTTTAGTTCCGTTTTAATTGGTTCTGAAACAGATAATTGGTCTATAAATTGATGAATACTGGTTTCAGTTATTTTTTCATTAATACGTGTTAACTCTTTTAAGGCTTCATAAGGTTTAGGATAACCCTCTCTTCTAAGAATTGTCTGAATTGCTTCTGCAACAACGGCCCATTGGTTTTCTAAATCTAATTTAATTTGCTTTTCGTTTAGCACTAGTTTCCCGAGGCCTTTTTGGGTAGCATAAAACGCTATAAATGTGTGACCAAAAGGAACCCCAATATTTCTTAAAACTGTAGAATCGGTTAAATCCCTTTGCAAACGACTTATGGGAAGTTTTGCAGCCAAATGTTCAAATATTGCGTTTGCAATTCCTAAATTTCCTTCAGAATTTTCAAAATCTATTGGATTTACTTTGTGTGGCATAGCGGACGAACCCACTTCACCTTTTTTAATTTTTTGCTTAAAGTAATCCATTGAAATATACGTCCATATATCTCTGTTTAAATCAATTATTATGGTGTTTATTCTTTTCAATGCATCAAAGCATGCAGCTAAATGGTCGTAATGTTCTATTTGTGTTGTAGGAAATGAATGATATAATCCAAGTGAATTTTCGACAAAATTAGTTCCAAAGTTTTTCCAATTTATTTCAGGAAAAGCAACATGATGCGCATTAAAATTTCCAGTAGCTCCACCAAATTTTGCTGCAAACGGAATTTGGAGTAAACTTTTTTGTTGCTCTACTAAACGCGTAACAAAAACGAGAATTTCCTTTCCTAATAGAGTAGGGGAGGCAGGTTGCCCATGGGTTCGAGCCAATAACGGAATGTCTTTCCACTCCTCTGATAGTTGTTGCAATTGCGCGATTAGATCGCTTAAAAGCGGAAGGTAATTGTTATGTAGTGCCTCTTTTAACGAAAGCGGAACGGCTGTATTATTAATATCTTGTGAGGTAAGCCCAAAATGAATAAACTCTTTATAAGCTTCTAACCCAAATTCTTCAAAAGCTTCTTTTATAAAGTACTCTACCGCTTTTACATCGTGGTTGGTCACTTTTTCAATGTTTTTAATTTTTTCAGCATCTGCTTCATTGAACTTTCGGTATAAATCTCGCAAATTTTCAAAGCTGTTTTTTGGAACAGATGTTAGTTGTGGTAATGGTAGTTCGCAGAGTGCAATAAAGTATTCTACTTCTACTAAAACACGGTATTTAATAAGGGCAAATTCAGAAAAATAAGCTCCTAATTCTTCTGTTTTACTATGGTACCTACCGTCAATAGGCGAAATTGCTTTTAAACTAAAATTCATTTTATTTAAACTTGAGTAGTTATTAATTTAGTAAATAATTCTTGTATTCCTTGGGTTGCATTTTTTGCAATCACTTTGATTTGTGAAGTTGATTTTATTGCTGGTTTTGGGTCAATAAAGTAAATAGGGCAATTCCTTGGCGCATAGTCAATTAAGCTTGCAGCAGGATAAACTTGCATTGAAGTTCCAACAATAATACAAATATCCGCTTGTTGAACTAATTGGGCAGCTTCATTTAATAAGGGAACCGCTTCTCCAAACCAAACTATATGGGGCCTGAGTTGTTTACCGTCAGGTGCTAGATCACCTAATTGAATATCTTCTTCCCACTTTAAAATTAAATTTTCGTCAGCAATACTTCTTGCTTTTTTAAGTTCGCCGTGAAGATGCAATACGTTAGAAGATCCAGCACGCTCGTGTAAATCATCAACATTTTGAGTGATGATCTGTACATTAAAATGATTTTCTAATTCAGCGAGTAAGCGATGTGCTTTGTTGGGTTTCACTGTTTTTAATTGACTTCTTCGCTGGTTGTAAAAGTCTAAAACAAGCTCAGCATTTTTTGCCCATCCTTGCGGAGAAGCAACTTCCATGACATCATGACCTTCCCAAAGGCCGTCTTCATCTCTAAACGTTTTAATTCCGCTTTCTGCACTAATTCCAGCTCCAGTTAAAACTACAATTTTTTGCATTCTTTATCGGTTTATTGCCCTGTAATCTTCGTAACAATTGCTTATAGCATCTAAAATTTGAAGGTCGTTTGCTGCACGAATATAATCTCTCGAGTAGTCACAACGTTTTAGTATGCTTTCGATATCATATTTAGATATTTGAAGAACTGCCGATAAGGTTTCTCGGTCATATTTATTCATCAAAATTTCTTTTATCTTTGTATCAGCTTTCATGAGTCGAAGTTTTTTCATGTCTTGCTGTCTCTTTCCAAAGGTTTTGTATAAAAAATCTGAGGGATTAAAAATAGACTCCATTACTCTTGCAAATGATGAACGTTGATATCCACCACCTTCGTACCCATAGTCTAAATTGGAGATGCTGTAGCGATAGTTATCGTAAATAGGAATGTTTTTTGCGTCAATTTCTAAAAAACCAGTTAACTGAATGTTTTCAATTTCTACGTTTTCAATTCCAATACCAGCCTCCGTCATTTTAATTCTAACATCTCCAAATGTTACCCAATCTTGAGTAATTTTTACTTGAATTGGCTTAAAACCCAAATAGGAAAAATGAAGCGTATCATTTATGTTGGCTAAAACCCCAAATTCTCCATCAACATCGGCCGCATCTCCTTTTACTCGCGATATGTTTACAATATCTACAAAAGGCATCGGAGTATCGTTTGCAGCATTCACTATACTTCCTGTTATGTATTCTAGTTGCTCAGTTTTTACTTGCTGAGCAACCGTTGTATAACAAAAAGCCAGTAAAAATATATATAAGAAAAACGGTTTCATTTGTTACTTTTAGTGTTCTTCGATGAAACTAAAATGGCTTAATTTAAATAAAGCAAACCTATATTACTTAATTTTTCAAACTAGGTTATTTATGTTCCAATCATCAGAGGTCAAAAATACATACATTTTACTGATTGAAGCTTTATTTTAGTATTTTTCGTTGGTTTATTTTATCCATAATCGCTCATTTAAACTTGAATTATTCAATATAAGTCGTACCCCTTTACTACTCGTATTGTTGGTTATCATTGATTACTTTAGTTGAATTTATAAGAAATTATCCGATTAAATTGTGGTCGTATTTTACGCTTTTCAAAATCTAAGATCACAATTCTAAGTTGATTTTTTCAAAAAAAAAGAAACAAAATAAGCTTTCAAAAAGAAATATATGCAATTAATTAAGTTTACAATTTGGATTTATATTTGAACATTTCAACTAGCTACCTAAACTACTGAAATATCAATTTTTACAGAATTCAATATATCTGCGCATTTCTACTGTTGAAGTGATATCTTTCGTTACCTTTGTTGCTAAATAAATGATTATGCATAAAGCTGGTTTTGTAAATATTATAGGCAACCCGAATGTAGGTAAGTCCACTTTAATGAATGCCCTTGTTGGTGAAAAACTTTCCATTATAAATGCAAAAGCCCAAACCACAAGGCACCGTATTTTAGGAATTGTAAATGGTGATGATTTTCAAGTAATTTTAAGTGATACCCCCGGAATTATAAAACCAGTATATGAGCTTCAAAATGCAATGATGGATTTTGTTAAGTCTGCTTTTGAAGATGCCGATGTATTAGTTTATATGGTAGAAGTAGGTGAAAAATCGCTCAAAGATGAAGCCTTTTTTTCAAAAATAAACAATACCAAAGTACCTGTTTTATTACTAATAAATAAAGTAGACACAACAACACCTGAAATTCTTGAAGAGCAATTCAACTATTGGCAAAGTTTAGTTCCAAAAGCAGAAGTTTTTGCAATAGCTGCACTTCAAAACTTTGGTATAAACGAAGTGTTTAAGCGTATTCTAGAATTATTGCCAGAATCACCAGCATTTTACCCCAAAGACCAACTTACAGATAAACCAGAACGATTTTTTGTGAATGAAGCAATTCGAGAAAAAATTCTTACGTATTACAAAAAAGAAATTCCCTACGCTGTAGAAATTGAGACTGAATCTTTTGAAGAGTTTGAAGATATTATTAAGATTCGTAGCATCATCATGACTGAACGCGAAACCCAAAAAGCAATCATTATTGGGCATAAAGGTACTGCTTTAAACAGAGTTGGTTCAGCTGCAAGAAGAGATTTAGAAAAGTTTTTTGGAAAAAAAATATTCTTAGACCTGTACGTTAAAGTAAATAAAGATTGGCGAAGCAATCAACGTCAATTAAAGCGTTTTGGATACAAGGACTAAGCAAATTGAATTTTCAAGCCGAATTTTTCGTTAATTTCAAGACAAATTTATCCGCTATTTGTGTTTATTCGTTGAATCTCTTTTAATTTTACTTCAAAAAAGATGAGAATAATTTTACTAACGCTAGTGCTTATATTTACGCAATTAGGCATAGCTCAATCAAACAAAGGAAAAATGAATTTACATGATTTTAAAGTTGAAAGTTTAGAAGGGGATAGCTTCGATTTAGCAAGTCTTAAAGGTAAAAAAGTATTGGTGGTAAACACTGCATCTAAGTGTGGACTTACACCTCAATACAAAGATTTGCAAGCATTATACGAGGCTTATGGAGACGAAAAATTTGTAATTATTGGCTTCCCAGCAAATAATTTTATGGGGCAGGAGCCAGGTACAAATGAGGAAATTGCAACTTTTTGTGAACGTAATTACGGCGTAAGTTTTCCCATGATGGCAAAAATTAGTGTAAAAGGAAGTGATATGCATGAAGTATATCAATTCCTGACTAAAAAATCAAATAACGGTATATCGGACAACGAAGTTCAATGGAATTTTCAAAAATACTTAATTAATGAAAATGGTGAACTTGAAAAAGTAATTGCTCCACAAACTTCACCACTTGACGAAGAAATTGTTAATTGGATAAAAGCTTAATATTAAAAAAGCCTACTTAAAAGTAGGCTTTTTTAATTGTGAGGTTTCAATGCAACTATAACAGCTTTCTATGATTATGCATTCGACTTAAAAAAAAAGGATGTAAATTTGTAGTTCAAAATTAATTAATATGTCAGAGCAAATAGAACGAATTAAATGCCTAATAATAGGTTCAGGACCTGCAGGTTATACGGCCGCTATTTATGCCGCTAGAGCAGATTTGAATCCAGTGGTATACACCGGCATGGAACCTGGAGGACAATTAACAACAACAACTGAAGTTGAAAACTTCCCAGGTTATCCTAACGGGATTGACGGACCACAAATGATGGTAGAATTGCAACAACAAGCTGAGCGTTTTGGTACCGATGTCCGAATTGGTATGGCAACTAAAGTTGAGCTTTCTAATGAAATAGGAGGTATACATAAAGTTGAAATTGATAATAAAAAATGGATTGAAGCAGAATCACTTATTATATCAACGGGAGCTTCGGCTAAATATTTAGGTCTAGAAAGCGAACAAAGACTTCGAGGTGGTGGCGTTTCTGCATGCGCTGTTTGTGATGGTTTTTTCTATAAAGGTCAAGATGTAGCTATTGTTGGAGGAGGAGATACTGCGGCAGAGGAAGCAACTTATTTGGCTAAAATTTGTAACAAGGTAACAATGCTTGTTCGAAAAGATGAAATGAAAGCATCTAAAGCAATGCAAAATAGAGTATTTAATACCAAAAACTTGGTAGTTAAATTTAATACTGAAATTGATGAAGTTCTTGGTGAGCAAGTTGTAGAAGGTTTACGTATGGTAAACAACCAAACTGGAGAAAAAGAAGAAATTGCTATCACGGGACTATTTATCGCTATTGGACATAAACCAAATACCGATATCTTTAAAGGAGTAATTGATATGGACGATACCGGTTATATCATAACCAAAGGAAAAACTACAAAAACAAATATACCAGGCGTTTTTGCTAGTGGCGATGTACAAGATAAAGAGTATAGACAAGCTGTAACGGCAGCTGGAACTGGTTGTATGGCTGCTTTAGATGCAGAGCGCTATTTAGCAAGTATAGAAAAGGAGGTAGAAGAAATAGCTTAATCTTTTTTTAATAGAATTTTGTATATTTAAAAACCCTCGACTAGCGAGGGTTTTTTTGTACATGAGTACTATTTAATATCTGTATCTTACAAAAAAGATAACATTTATTATTCACCTAGGAATGGATAACGATAGTCTGTAGGTGGCACAAAAGTTTCCTTTATTAATCTTGGCGATACCCATTTTAATAAATTTAATTTTGAACCAGCTTTATCATTAGTTCCAGAAGCCCTAGCTCCGCCAAAAGGTTGTCTACCAACAACAGCTCCAGTACATTTGTCGTTAATATAGAAGTTACCAGCGGCATTTTCTAAAATTTGTGTAGCAAGGTTAGCAGCATACCTATCTGTAGAAATTATTGAACCGGTTAAAGCGTAAACACTCGTTTGGTCTACCAAATAAAGGGTTTCTTCAAACTTTTCGTCTTCGTAAACATAAATGGTAAGCACTGGTCCAAATAACTCAGTTTCCATTGTAGCGTATTTTGGATTAGTAGTAAGAATAACAGTAGGCTCTACAAACCAACCCTTAGATTTGTCGTAATTTCCACCTGCAATAATGGTTGCGTCAGCATCTTTTTTAGCTTGATCAATATAAGATGCTAATTTGTCGAAAGAACCTTCGTGAATAACCGCTGTAATAAAATTACTCATATCTTCTGGAGATCCCATTTTAAAGGACGCTAAGTCTTCTTTTAAATAAGCCTCTACATCATTCCACATACTTTTGGGAATATATGCACGTGATGCAGCAGAACATTTTTGTCCTTGAAATTCAAATGCACCTCTTGATAATGCGGTAGCCACAACACGGGCATTTGCAGATGCATGGGCAACAATAAAATCTTTACCGCCAGTTTCTCCTACAATTCTTGGATAAGATTTATAGGTTGTGATGTTTTGTCCAATTTTAGTCCATAAGCCTTGAAAAACTTCTGTACTACCTGTATAATGAACACCGGCAAAATCAGGATGGGAAAGTACCGTGTTGGTAATCATAACTGGGTCACCAACAATCATATTTATTACACCATCTGGTACTCCTGCTTCTTTAAATACATCCATTACAATTTTAGCTGAATACATCTGGCTATCGCTAGGCTTCCAAACACAAACATTACCCATTAAAGCCGCGCTTGAAGGTAAGTTTCCAGCAATAGCGGTAAAGTTAAAAGGAGTAATAGCGTATACAAAACCTTCCAGAGGGCGGTGTTCAACTCTATTCCATGCAGACGCATCAGATTCAGGTTGTTCATCGTAAATTTGCGTCATAAATTCTACATTAAATCGTAAAAAATCTGCAAATTCACAAGCTGCATCAATTTCTGCTTGGTAAATTGTTTTCGATTGTGCTATCATTGTAGCAGCATTTAACCTTTGGCGGTAAGGACCCGCAACAAGTTCAGCAGCTTTAAGAAAAACAGCAGCACGTTGTTCCCAAGGTAATGCAGCCCATTGTTTTCTTGCGTCAAGACAACTTTGAATTGCTAAATCTACATGTTTCTTATCTGCAGTATGATAAATTCCAACTTCATGTTGATGGTCATGAGGAGGTCTAATGCTTTTAGTATTCCCTGATTTTATTTCCTCAGCACCAATATACAAAGGTATTTCTACCTTAGTATTCCACATTTGTTTGTATGTGTTGAGTACTTCTTCGCGCTCTGGCGTTCCTGGAGCATAAGTTAAAACGGGTTCATTAACGGCAGGTGGTACGTGAAAAAATCCTTTTCCCATAGGTAAGTGTTTTTTTGTGATTAAATTTATTCAAAATTACACTTTTTATGAGGATTTGCCTATATAAAATGTATTTCTTTAAAAGAAAAATTCATTTCTAAAAGCTACTTTTTTCATGGTCTAGAACATGTTTTAAAAGCGTATCCATTGCTAGCTGAAGGCCATCCTTAAAAATAACTTTGTTATTTCTTCCACCAGCTGATTTTTTTGAACTGTCTACTTCAAAATTAATTTCTGCTAACTTTTTATTTTCTTTATAAAGACTCGAATAAACCCTAAACTTTGCCTTATTTGTGTAGGCTGGGACAATTCTACCATTTCTATTAGTTACATAATTTATTTCATAAACTTCTCTAGATGGAGTAATCTTAAAAATCACTAATTTTAAATCTTCATCTGTATACTTTTTGCTAAGGTTGTAAAAAGTTGAAGCAAAAACACTTTCAAATGCATCTTCAACACTTTTTCTGTAAGCAGCAATTGGGATGTTAGTCGCTTTTTCAGTATCAATGTAAAAACGATCTTCAACGTCTTTGCTAAGCTCTAATCCTATACTTACTGGTGTTTTTTCTCTATCAGGATTATAATACACTTCGACATCCAGATAGCCAACTGGTGTTACTGATTTACAAGCATTTAAAAATATAACTATTACTAATAAGATTAACCTTTTCATCTGTTTATTTTATTGTTTTTTAATGGGCAGATGCGACACGTATAATCATCCCTCTATGTGTAGAAAATTTGTGCATGCGTGTTTCATCTGTTTATTTTATTGTTTTTTAATGTGCAGATGCGACGCGTATAATCATCCCTCTATGTGTAGAAAATTTGTGCATGCGTGTTTCATCTGTTTATTTTATTGTTTTTTAATGGGCAGATACGACACGTATAATCATCCTTCTGTATGTAGAAAATTTGTGCATGCGTGTTTCATCTGTTTATTTTATTTTATTGTTTTTTAATGGGCAGATGCGACACGTACCGATAGTTGTTAGGATTATCCTTCTGTGTAGAAGTTGTATACGTACGTAATTCATTTGCTTTGTTAAAATCTATTTTTAAATAAAACTCAATTAGCATGCCAAGTTGAAACATATTTTCAAAATATACTTTCTAATTCAATTTTAATCTTTCTCTAAGCAAAATGTAATGACTTTATAAGTGGTTTCTAACTAAGGTTTAGGAACTACAGGGCTAGTTTTGCAACGCCTTAAGATGGCAATTTTAGAAAACTAGAACATGGTATTAACAGAATTCATCACTCGACTACTCTTAGCTATCGTACTTGGAACAGTTATAGGATTGGAGAGACAATGGCGCCAAAGAAGTGCAGGATTACGCACCAACACTTTGGTCTCATTGGGAGCTGCTGCTTTTACCTTAATTTCTTTTTCTCTTACCTCCTCCATAGATGAAGACGAAATCTACAAAGGAGATGCCACTAGAATTATTGGACAAATCGTCACAGGAATTGGTTTTCTTGGCGCTGGAGTAATTATGAAAGACGGCCTAAGCGTCCGCGGACTTAATACAGCAGCAACCATTTGGTGCTCTGCTGCTGTAGGTTCTCTCGCTGGAGTAGGTTTGCTAATAGAAGCTACCATAGTTGCCGTTGCAGTGTCACTTGTACACTTGTTGCTTCGCCCAATTGGTGTGTTTTTAAACAGATACTCATTTCACAGTGCAGATAATGATGAAAGCACTTTCTTATACAAGTTTAATATCACCTGCAAAGAACAAGTAGAAAACCACCTTCGTGTATTGCTGTTGAATGCAGTCAAAAAAGATCAGCATCTTCAACTTCGTTCTTTACGAAGTAGCGACGATAGTAATCCTGCTTATGCTTTTGTAGAAGCAGAGATATTTGCTCATGGAAAACATGATGTGGAAATGGAAAACTTAGCGAGTTTACTGACAATTGAATATGGAGTAACGCAAGTGAGTTGGGAAATTAATGGTCAACAAGAAAACGATTAGTGATGACTTTAGATGAATTAAAAAACATAGAATTTGATGCAAGCGATAAGCGGATGCTTGAATTCATTCCAATTATGGTAAAGATGCCTCTTCAGGAAGTTTCTGAAATTTTATACCATAGAGACCCGCTTTTTGTGCTTGAAGTTATCGATCACTTCAAGATTCAAGATGCAGGTAAGTTGATTAGTGAATTATCTATTTCCAAGCAAATAGATTTGTTCAAAAATTCATCTAAAAAGAAATTTGCCAAGTATTTTGAAAACATGCCTTCGGATGATAGAGCAGATTTATTTCAACATTTATCACAAAAAGAACAAGTAGAGCTTCTCCCATTCCTAACCAAAGAGATTAAAAAAGACGTTATTCACTTGAGTAATTATCCGCCTGAAACCGCAGGGGGCATCATGAAAAGTGATTATGTTGTACTCAAGCAACATTACAGTGTAGAGGAATCTATCGATTTATTGAGAAACGACTACTCAGATAGCGATTATGTGAATTACATCTATATTGTAAATGATAATTATGAATTAATCGGTTATATCTTACTTCGTGATTTAGTACTTGCGAAGCCTTCTACAGGAATCAATCAATTGATGAAGCAGATCATCATTACTGCAAGTGTAGATGAAGACCAAGAAGAAGCGGTTAGAAAAATTGAAAAATACGATTTACTTACGCTTCCTGTGTTGAATAAAAACAACCAAATTGTAGGTATCATCACCCAAGACAATGCTATTGATGTTCTTCGTTTAGAGCAAACCGAAGACATGGAGAAATTCATGGGGATGACAAGAGACTCTTCTGACGAAAATTATCTAGAGACGAGTGTTTGGTCCCACTTCAAAAAAAGAGTGGTTTGGATTGTTAGTTTAGCTATTGTTGGACTAATTTCAGGACTCATCATACACAGTTACGAATCTACTTTAGACAAATTACTCATTTTAGCGCTATACATGCCAATGGTGGCAGACACCGGAGGAAATTGTGGCTCGCAAGCGGCAACAGTTGTCATTAGAGCAATGGCACTAGGTCAGTTTAGACTAAAAAATTGGTTTATCGTGATATGGAAAGAAAGTCGTATTTCTTTATTACTAGCTATTTGTCTTGGATTTATTGCATTTGGAAAAGTCATGTTTCTTTCATGGGAAACAGAAACTCCTGATGAATATCCCTTAGCAATTATAGCTTTTGTGATTGCATTAGCACTTTCACTTCAAACCATCACAGCAACTGTAATAGGCGCGGCATTACCACTTACCGTAAAGGCATTTGGAGGAGATCCCGCAGTTGCAGCTAGTCCTGCAATTACAACCACAGTAGACATTACAGGATTACTCATTTATTTCGCAGTTGCAACAAGCTTTTTTAACTTATAAAAATTTATATAAACACTTAAAAACAAGAAAAATGAAAATCAAAATTACTTTATTAATGTTATTGTCACTCTTTTTTGGAGAACATGTATTCGGTCAAACACAGGATACGATCAAACAAAAAGAATTACCCTTCTTTATTCATGCAAGCAAGCGCATGCCTGATGTGGAGTTGAAAGACAAAAAAGAAGGTACATTTATTACAGGATTACCAAGATTTGAATTTGATCCAATTAGAGGATTTGGTGCCGGAGGTAATGTAAATGTATTTTGGAACAAAGATGAAAGCGACCCGTTCTTTGAATATACACCATATCGTCATAGATTGAATGCTGAGTTTTTCATATTTGAAAATGGAAGAGTTCGTTATGAATTTAACTATGATGCACCGTACATATTCGATTCTCCTTGGAGATTAAGAGCAGATGCTGTGTACTGGGAAGACCCTGAAGCACAATACTGGGGTTTTGGAAGAAGCACACTTAACAGACTAAGCTTCGCTGATAAATCAGGGGGAACGGTTGGTCCTACTAGAACTTTTAGAAGTATAGACGACTATGAAGACAACTTAAGAATTGCTATTCCTCAAGAAGACGGTACTTTTAGAACAGACTTTCATTACAACCAAATCATTCAACGCGAGCAATTGTACAACTTACTTGGAGAGCGTGTATTAATGGGAGGTAAAATGCGCATCATGTTTGGTTATGAAGCATTATTTACCCAATTTGAATCTTACGGGGGTAGATTTGCTGATGAAGCAAGATTGGCAGATGGAACAAGTGTAGAAGCTATTAACAACCCAACTTTAGTTGATATTCAAAAAGAAGATGGTACTTGGGATAGATTTAACTTAGGTGGTTTTGGAGATGACAGATGGAAATTTACTTCTATGTTTGCAGGAGCATTGATTTATGACACAAGAGACTTTGAACCAGACCCATCTAAAGGAGTGTTTTTTGAATATTCTCATGAATGGTCTACTCCAAAACTAGGTTCTGACTTTAGCTTCAATAAATTTATGATACAAGGTCAAGTTTTCCACACACTTCATAAATGGAAAGATGGAAAAAGAAGAATAACTTTTGCTGGAGCTGCTTCATTTGGTCACATTTGGGGTTCCAACATCAACTTTATCGAAATGTATGATCTATCTAGTCAAGCAGAAGCAGGAGGAATATTAGTGCTTGGAGGTGAAAGATCCTTAAGGGGTTACCGTGAAGCTAGAATGTTAGCTCCAACAGTTGGTTTGGTTAACTTAGAAATGAGAACACGTTTCTACGATTTCAAAATGTTAAGACAAGAATTTACGTTAGGACTTACTCCATTCTTCGATTTCGGAACAGTTTGGGATGGCATAAGCGATGTACAACTGAATGGATTTAGAGGTTCTGCAGGTCTTGGAGGCAGGATAGGATGGAACCAATCTACGGTAATAAGACTTGACTACGCTCAATCTCGAGAAGGTTCTCAATTCTTCTTAGGGTTTGGACATGTCTTCTAGGAGCTTATTATTTGATTAGTTTTTTTTAAACACAGTAAGAATTTATTTTTGCTGTGTTTTTTAGTTGAAATCAATAAATTCAAGATTAAATCATGTGCCTATTTTTTAAACTCAATAGTCTAGATTTATTGAACATAATTTAAAAAGTTATAGTGTTCATGTGATAAGATAAGGCTTTTAAAGAAAAAACCTGTTCAGTTCTCTCACACACAAAATGATTTCATTCTAATTTTTGAACTGTTAAGTAATTTATTACACAGCAATTTATTTTTGATGTAATTCAAAAAACTTTACTTATTATCAGCTAGGTCTAAAATGCAATTTTCTATCAAGTCTCCAGAAAAATGTTCTAATAAAATTCTAATGAAAAGTCACAAACGACCATGTTACTTTTGCAACTTAATTTGGCTAGTAGTTTAGCATCAAAAAAAGCATTATGAATTGCAAAAGAGTATGCAACTTTTTATTTTTAATTTTTATAACAAGTCCAATTTTTGCCCAGCAAGACACAATAAATTTACGCGAACTTCCTTTTTATATAGATCCAGTAAAAAGAATGCCAGATGTTGACTTAAAAGACAAAAAGGCTGGAACTTTTATTACTGGTTTACCTAGATTTGAATTTGATCCCATACGAGGATTTGGAGCTGGAGGAAACGTAAATATCTTTTGGAATGGCGATAAAGAAGATCCTTTTTTTGACTATACACCGTATAGACATCGATTAAATGCCGAGTTTTTTGTTTTTGAAAATGGAAGAATTCGCTACGCATTTAACTATGACGCGCCATATATTTTTGATACTCCGTGGCGATTAAGAGCGGATGCTGTTTATTGGGAAGATCCTGATGCTCAGTATTGGGGTATTGGTCGCAATTCATTAAATAGATTAAGTTTTGCAGACAAATCCCAAGGTAATGTTGGCGCTCCTCGAACGTTTAGAAGATTAAGCGACTACGAAGATAACTTAGGTATAGCTGTTCAAGGTGAAGACGGTATTTTTAGAAGTGATTTTCACTTTAATCAAATAATACAAAGAGAGCAGCTTTATAATTTATTAGGTGAGCGTGTTCTTATGGGAGGTAAAATGCGCGTAATGTTTGGTTATGAAATGCTATTTACTCAATTTGAGTCCTACAATGGAAAGATTGCTGAAGAAGCTGTAGATATAGATGGGAATAAAGTTGAAGCCGTAAATAACCCAACTTTAGTGGATATTCAGAAGGAAGATGGAACTTGGGATCGCTTCAACCTAGGTGGTTTTGGAGACGATCGTTGGAAATTTACTTCCATGCTTGCATGGGCACTTATCTACGATACTCGGGATTTTGAACCTGACCCATCCAGAGGTGTTTTTCTTCAATACTCACATGAATGGTCAGTTCCAGAATTGGGCTCTGATTTCAGTTTCAACAAGTTTATGCTGCAAGGACAAGTCTTTAAAACGTTGAAAAAATGGAAAGGTGGTAAAAGACGTGTTACTTTCGCAGGGGTAGCTTCTTTTGGACATATTTGGGGCTCCAATATTAACTTTATCGAGATGTATGACTTATCCAGTCAAGCTGAAGCAGGTGGTATTTTAGTCCTTGGAGGAGAGCGTTCACTCAGGGGGTTTAGAGAAGCTCGTATGCTAGCACCAACCGTTGGACTAATTAACTTAGAAATGAGAACGAGGTTGTATGACTTCAAAATGCTTAATCAAGAGTTTGTCTTAGGTCTAACGCCTTTCTTCGATGCAGGAACAGTTTGGGAAGGTCTTGATGATATTCAACTAAATGGATTTAGAGGTTCAGCAGGCTTAGGGGGAAGAATCGGTTGGAATCAATCGACTGTAATGCGATTAGATTACGCTCGTTCTAGAGAAGGTAGCCAAGTATTCTTTGGATTCGGTCACATATTTTAAAGAAAGAAAACAAACTATTAAGCAAAGGGTAAAAAACATTTTAAAATAAGGTTTTGGCTTTTTTTGAAAAAATATTTTATTTGAGTTTTTTTTAATGAAAAAGTATTACTTTTGCAAACTGTTATTCAACCTCTGGCGAGAATCGTGAATGTTGCTTAATACAAACATTAATAACAAATTAGAAATGGATTTAGTAAAGTTTGTCCAAGACGAGTTTATCACAAAAAAAGATTTTCCTCACTTCCAAGCAGGAGACACTATCACTGCTTATCACGAAATTAAGGAAGGTCAAAAAACAAGAACACAGTTTTTTAAAGGAACTGTAATTCAAGTAAAAGGAAGCGGTGCTACAAAAACATTCACGCTTAGAAAGATGAGTGGAACAGTAGGTGTAGAGCGTATTTTTCCTGTTAATTTACCAGCACTTCAAAAAATTGAAGTTAACAAAAGAGGTAAAGTTCGTAGAGCACGTATTTACTACTTTAGAGAGCTTACTGGTAAAAAAGCTAGAATTAAAGAACGTATGGGTAATTAACACCTTACTAATTGAATCTAAAAGCCCCGTTTATCGGGGCTTTTTTATGGATATTATTAATATATAATTAAATTCAAAAGTTTTTCGCTAAAATGCTGTTAAGTCGTTGCTATTAATAATATTCGCATTAAATTTGCGTCGAAATTTAAACCCTTAAAACAATGAAAAAAGTATTTGCTATTTTAACTTTAGCAACAGTGTTAACTAGCTCTTGTGTATCTAACAAGAAGTTTAGTGAATTAGAAGATAAGTATAAAACTGCTTCAGATGAGCTTAAATCCGCCAACATGAAACTTAGCGTTTGTGAGGATGAAAAGAAAAATATGAAGAACAGTTATGAAAGACAGATAAAAGTCTTAGAAAACACCAACAATGCACTTGTAAACACACAAGGAGACATTGTAACAATTTCTAAAAAAGGCGCTGAGAACCTTCAACGTTCTTTAGAAAGTCTTCAGGAGAAAGATTTGCAAATCAAGACAATGAGAGATGCAATTAATAAAAAAGATAGTGTTACTTTAGCCCTAGTTACAAGCTTGAAAGGTGCACTTGATAATGTGAATGATGAGGACATTGAAATTAGTGTAGAAAAAGGTGTAGTATTTGTATCAATATCTGACAAGCTACTTTTTGGTAGTGGAAAATATGAAGTTACAAAAGAGGCTAGAAAAGTTTTAGAAAAAGTTGCTAAAGTTGTAAATGATAAAAAAGATTTCGAATTTATGGTTGAAGGTCACACTGATACCGATCCAATTTCTAGAGAGGTTATTGTTGACAACTGGGATTTGAGTGCTAAAAGAGCAACTTCAGTTGTAAGAATTTTACAAAAAGAATTTGGAGTAGATCCAGCAAGGATGACTGCAGCGGGTAGAGGAGAGTACAAGCCTATCGCTTCAAATGAAACAAGAGAGGGTAAAGCTAGAAATAGAAGAACCAGAATTGTAGTTCTTCCTAAATTAGACCAGTTTTTTGGAATGATTGAAGATGAAATGAAAAAACAATAAATTATAAAATATTGTATATCAGACTGCTTCTTTTAAGAAGCAGTTTTTTTTGTTTTATCTTTAAAATTAGTTTAAAAAAATAATTGCTAAAACAAAAGCTATTAGTATATTTGCACTCGCAAAAACGCAGATATTTTTCTTACGCTTTTGGGCTCGGGAGTTTATATTTGAATAGAGCATCCCGACTTACAAAGTCGGGACGGTCAAAAGTCCTGGGTTTATTGAAATTATAAAAGGTCGCGTAGCTCAGTTGGATAGAGCATCCCGACTTACAAAGTCGGGACGGTCAAAAGTCCTGGGTTTATTGAAATTATAAAAGGTCGCGTAGCTCAG
>JBHYFG010000002.1:258188-262378 GCA_051859645.1 Psychroflexus sp.
CAGTTGGATAGAGCATCTGCCTTCTAAGCAGACGGTCACAGGTTCGAATCCTGTCGCGATCACAAAGCCACATCAATAATGATGTGGCTTTTGTGTTTTATGTGCATAGTATATATTTTACATTCTCAAAGTTTAGACAAGTTTTACATTGGTCATACCTGCGAAGATATTAATGAAAGACTTCGTAAACATCTATCTGACCACAAAGGCTTTACTTCAAAAGCAAAAGATTGGAAAGTTGTATATTTAGAACAATACGACACTAAATCGCTTGCCTACGAACGTGAAAGAACAATTAAAAGCTGGAAAAGTAAAAATCGAATTCAAAAACTAATTGAATCAGTTGGATAGCGCATCCCGACTTGCAAAGTCGGGACGGTCACAGGTTCGAATCCTGTCGCGATCACAAAGCCACATCAATAATGATGTGGCTTTTGTGTTTTATGTGCATAGTATATATTTTACATTCTCAAAGTTTAGACAAGTTTTACATTGGTCATACCTGCGAAGATATTAATGAAAGACTTCGTAAACATCTATCTGACCACAAAGGCTTTACTTCAAAAGCAAAAGATTGGAAAGTTGTATTTTTAGAACAATACGACACTAAATCGCTTGCCTATTATGAATTTGATTTTTTGTGATGACAAAATGTTTACAGCTTTTGTGCATTAGTAATTACATCATTAATTAGATTCTTTTAAAAACGCATGATTCTACAACTTAAGTAAGATTGGTTTAATAAAATCTTATTGTATCTTTGCCCGCTATGGAAATAGAAGGATTAAGCATACAAGACTTAGTAAATAAAGGAGAAATGCTCCCTTTAATGGAAGAGTTTTACACAATTCAAGGAGAAGGTCATCATACTGGAAAAGCTGCATATTTTATCCGAGTTGGAGGCTGCGATGTGGGTTGTCATTGGTGCGATGTGAAGGAAAGCTGGAACCCAAACATACACCCGCCTACCACTACTTCTAAAATTGTAGAAAATGCAGCGAAATACAGCAATACTATAGTAGTAACTGGGGGAGAACCACTGACATGGGATATGGAGCCTCTTACAAAACAACTTAAAGCGAAAAACCTTAAAGTTCATATTGAAACTTCTGGTGCTTATCAGTTAACAGGTACATGGGATTGGATTTGTCTTTCACCTAAAAAAAATAGGCTCCCTAAGGACGAAATTTATCATCATGTTGATGAATTGAAAGTAATTATTCACAACAACCATGATTTTATTTTTGCAGAGGAACAAGCCGCTAAACTTGAAGTGAACGCCGAATTATATTTACAACCTGAATGGAGTGTTCGCGAAAAAATGATTCCAAAGATTGTAGATTACGTAATGAAAAATCCGAAATGGAAAATTTCACTGCAAACCCATAAGTATCTAAACATTCCTTAAACCTTACTTCAATTATTAATCATTTTAACTACTAAATGTAGTTGATAGTGAGATATTATTTAATCATCTATTGTATCAACTATTTGAAAATATGCCAATTATCTAGCAAACTGAGCAACTGAATTCGAAAAAAGTAAATTTATTGGAAATTAACAAGTTAAGTAGTAATATTTGACAGTTAAATAGCAACTCATCTCTTGGCTAAGTGTATTTTTTACGATTTTTATTAGGTATCAAACTGTTCATTTTTTATAGAAATTCAAATTATAACTGATTAAAATCATTTGCTATGGCTAACCTAGCTCGTAATTTTGAATAAAAATAAAAAATGAGCAACCTTATTCAAAAATACAATGTTCCAGGTCCAAGGTATACGAGTTATCCTACGGTGCCCTATTGGGATGTCAGCGAATTCACTACGCAAGCATGGATAGATAGTCTTCAAAAATCTGATCATAAGCCAATTAGCTTATATATACATCTTCCTTTTTGCGAAAGCTTGTGTACGTTTTGTGCATGCAACAAACGAATAACAAAACAACATGCTTTTGAATTACCTTACATTAAAGCAGTATTGAAAGAATGGAGTATGTATGTTGAAATTCTAGGTTATGAACCTGAAATTGAAGAAATTCATCTAGGAGGTGGTACCCCAACATTTTTTTCACCAGAAAATCTTCAAATCTTAATTGAAGGAATTTTCAAACGTGCAAAAAAAGCTGAAATTTTTGATTTTAGTTTTGAAGGTCATCCGAATAACACCACAAAAGAGCATTTACAAACTTTGTTTAATTTAGGTTTTACAAGAGTTAGCTACGGAATTCAGGATTATAATTTTACGGTTCAACAAGCAATTCATCGCATACAACCCATAGAAAATGTAGTTAAAGTTACTCAATCTGCCCGTCAAATTGGCTATTCATCTGTAGGGCATGATATAATTTATGGGCTTCCCTTTCAGAAACTGGAACATATTAAATATACTATTGAACAAACAATTGCGCTTCAACCCGATCGAATTGCTTTTTACTCCTATGCTCACACACCATGGATAAAAGGAAATGGACAACGTGGCTTTGATGAAGCCGATTTGCCTTCGGCAGAAGAAAAAAGACATCAATATGAAACTGGTAAGCAAATGCTTGAAGAGGCGGGATACATAGAAATTGGAATGGACCATTTCGCTTTGTCAACCGATCATCTTACTATTGCGATGGAAAATAATAGCTTGCATCGAAATTTTATGGGCTATACAACTACCAAAGCTAAAACAATGATTGGCTTAGGCGTTTCCTCAATTAGTGATTCGTGGAATGCTTTCGCTCAAAATGAAAAAAAACTAGAGGACTATTATTTACGAATTAGAAATGGTGAACTCCCAATTTTTAGAGGGCATATTCATACTAAAGAGGACCTCATAATTAGAAAACATATCCTGAATTTGATGTGTAATTTGTTTACTTCTTGGGCTAATAATTCATTATATATTGATGAACTTAAAGATATTTTAATTCAATTAAAGGAGATGGAAGATGATAATTTAGTACTTTTATCGTCAAATTCTGTAGAAATTCTTCGACAAGGTAGAGCTTTTATAAGAAATGTATGCATGGCTTTCGATTTGCACTTAAAAGCATCAAAGCCTTCAACAAGAATTTTTTCAATGACAATTTAACCTATAAACACAAATACCATGAAAAAGATTTTAGTACCCGTTGATTTTTCAAAGACTTCTGAATACGCTTTGAAAACGGCAGCTAATTTAGCTAAAAAAAACAACGCTGAACTTTATGTCCTTCACGTTGTGGAACTTGCTGAATCCTTATTTGGAACAGAACAATTTAACGTAGACGATGAACAAGTATTATTCTTTATGAAACTTGCTAAAAAACGTTTTGCTAAATTTTTGGAAAAAGATTATTTAAATGGCGTAAATGTTATTGATACAGTTGATGTTGGTCCAACTTCGTTTGTGATTAAAGAAAATACAGAAAAATTAGCTGTTGACCTACTTGTTATGGGATCAGTAGGAGCAAGCGGTTTAAAAGAAGTTTTAATAGGCTCTAATACTGAAAAGATTGTGCGCGTTTCTGACGTACCTGTTCTTGTGGTAAAAAAGGACGAGGAACACTTTGATATAAAACAAGTAGTTTTTGCTTCAAACTTCGATTTAGAAAACATACATGCCTATAAGAAAGCAGTAGAATTTGCCAAAAGCTTTAATGCTAAAATGAAATTGCTATATGTAAACCTACCTGGCAATCAGTTTTATAGTACTGAAGAAATACGCGAACAAATGCGAAAATTTTTAAATAAAGTTGAAGTTCCTTTCAACAGCGAAAATATTGTAATTTACAATGATTACACCATTGAATTAGGTATACTTAACGGAGCCAAGGACATTAAAGCAGATTTAATTGCAATGCCAACTCACGGAAGAAGAGGCTTATCTCATTTCTTTAATGGTAGTATTGGGGAAGATGTTGTAAATCACTCTACGCTTCCCGTTATTACTTTTAAACTTTAATTTTTGAAGTCATAAAAATTTACCTTTAAAAATTCTCAAACGTCTACCATCAAGGATAGACGTTTTTTTTGATCCCAACTCAACTTGAAATCGTATGAAAAATGGGTCACTTATTTTTTTTGGGGAGTATTAAGTTTACGCAAATAATTTTTCAAGTCTAAATAAGAAGAAAGAAATATCTTTTACCCCTCTAAGGTTAGCTCTGAAGAGTTTTATTTTAGCGTTAAAAGATTCAGCATTTGCATTAGTATTTCT
>JBHYFG010000003.1:0-261607 GCA_051859645.1 Psychroflexus sp.
TGAGGTAAATACCGAAATTACCTTCCACTTAACCGAACCTGATGCCATCAATGGCGATAATGCCATTGCTATTGAAGATGAAAACGGAGAGCCTATTCTCTTTCAAAACTCTAATCCGTTTACTCAAACCGTCTTTATTCGTGCTACCAATATCGGTAGTGCAGACATCAACGGAACGGGATGTTTTACCTTACGTGCCATCGAACTAGAAGCTAGACAAAGCCCTGCGATTGTTGAATTATCTGATTTATCTCGTTGTGATGATGCTTCACTGAATGGTTTTGCTCCCTTTGATTTAACTGTCAATACTTCGCTTGCTATTGGTGACCAAACAGGGGTTGATGGAGGTAACTTAGTAGTCACTTACCACGAAAGTCAAGCACACGCCATTGCAGGGACTAATGCGATTGCCGTACCTCAGAATTACACCAACACCTTAAACCCACAGCGTATTTGGGTGCGTCTTACCGACCCTGATACAGGTTGTTTCGATCAGTTTGGTTTTGCGAACGACAACAGCTTTGAAATTCGTGTGGAGCCATATCCTGACTTAACTACGCCTACACCGCTTGTAGAGTGTAACGATGATTTTTCTATCGACCCATTCCCACAAACTACCTTTGATTTAACCTCTAAAGAAGAAGAAATGTTAGGGATTTCTCCTGTTCCAGGAAATGTTGTCTTTACCTACTACGAATCACAAGCGGATTTAACCAATGAAGTAAATGCGATTGCTAATCCTACTGAATATGTAAATACAAGCAATCCACCGATGAACATTTTTGTGCAAGCTACCGATGTAAGTACAGTTAATCAGTGTTTTGATACGGTGGTACTTACCATCAACGTATTGCCGCTTCCTTTCCCTGTGGATTTAGGGGAGCCTTATGAATTGACGGCTTGTGATGATAATAATGACGGAGTAGCTGCTGAACCATTTGACTTAACTTCTATCGGAGTACAAATCACCGGTAGTGAAAACAACATCGGTTCGTATTACTTAACTGAAAACGGCGCTAGAAACGAAGATGCAGATGATTTAATTCCTAATCCTGAAGCTTATGTCAACAATCCTGAATTGAATGAGTTGGACGAGAATTTCTTCCCTACGAATGTTCAATTGGTATGGCTTCGTTTGGATAGCAATGCTCCGGGGAATTTCTGTTCAGTCGTGGTTCCTATTGCGCTTCGTGTAGAGCCTAATCCTGAGATTAATCCATTGGGGAATCCGTTTGGATATAGCTTATGCGAAACAACTGAAGGTAGCGGCTCTGCACCTATTCCTTCGGCTTTAGAAGTAGCGCTTAGTCTGTATGATTTAACCAATGGTCTACCTAGTGATTTAATTGACTTACTCGACCCTGAGGCGGAGTTCAATCAAGAATTAAGCAATTACGCCATTAGTTTACACCTAACTGAAGCGGCGGCTGAAGCAGGTACGGCTCCATTATCCGCAGGCTATGTGGCTTCGGATGGACAGACCTTGTACATGCGTGTGGAGAGTTTACTCACGGGTTGTTACAATATCGGCAACATTGCAGAAATTGTCATGGTCGTGGAGCCTCGTCCTGAGATTACCGACCTTAATCTGGCTCCTATCGTCGTTTGTGCGGATGAAGTAGAAGCTGGAGGCAATCAAGCCAACTCGCAATTTATTGCAACCGTAAATTTGACCGTAAAAGACGAAGACATCGACCCATTGTTTGCTGATGAAGACAGCAATACCATGGTAGTGTATTACGCAAGCCAAGAAGACTTTGACAACGGAATTTCCATTGTTGATCCAACGGCTTTTGTGACTTCTACTTCGCCTATGACCATTATCGCTGAAGTAATTGATTTAGATAACTTATGTCCTTCTTCTGCAACTCAATCTTTTGAAGTGCGTGTAAATCCGCTTCCGCTGGTTGATTTAAGCGAATGGGATGGGGCTATTATTTGTATCGATCCACAAACAGGACAAGTCATTGAAACTGATTTCTCTCCGCCTATTTTAGATACGGGATTAAACACTTCTGATTTTGCCTTTCAGTGGAGTTTAAATGGACAAGCGCTTAGCTTTACAGGAAGTGCTTTAACACCAACACAAGAAGGTACTTACTCAGTTACGGTAACAGACTTAACCAACAACCTTACGGCTTGTCAGGCAAGTAGTTCGGCGACACTGATACGCAGTAATGGTCCGCAGTTTGACGTGAACGTATTAAGCATTGCCTTCGACGGTTCGCATAGTTTAGAGGTAGTCAATATCGTAGGGGACGGAAATTACGAATTCCAAGTAGACAATGGTCCATGGGTGAGTTTAAATCCAGGACAAACACGCATCGTCTTTGATGGACTTGGTGCAGGAGACCGCATTGTGCGTGGTAGAGATATTGGAGGTTGTGGAACGGTAGAAGTGCCTGTTTCTTTAATCGACTACCCGAAGTTCTTTACTCCTAACAATGATGGCTACAACGATACGTGGAACATTATCGGATTAGGGAATCAGTTAGATGCGAAGATTTATATCTTCGATCGCTACGGGAAGTTGTTAAAAGAACTAAGCCCTACTAGCGCTGGTTGGGATGGTACCTACAACGGAAAGCAAATGCCAACCAATGATTATTGGTTTAGAGTGGAATATACAGAGCCAAGTACGGGAGTGAGAAAGGAGTTTAAAGCGAATTTTACGTTGAAACGATAGAGCCTCTCCCCAATCCCGCAGAGCGAGGACTTAAAGCCACCTCTCCAAAGGAGAGGGGCTTTGAAGAGCAGAACGTGATGCCCCCTAAATCCCCCAAAGGGGGACTTTGAAAAGCATTGCGGGAAAAGCGTGATGGGCTTTCGTCCCCACCCCTTCGGGGAGGGTTAGGGAGGGGCACTCTCTTCGGTCGACATGACAACTCACACTCAGTTTGTCATTCCTAATTTATAGTGTTTATAAGGCATGAGAAGATAAAAATGTTAATAATAAAAAGTTAATGGCGGATTAAGTTCATTATTTAAAATTGAATGCTTAATTTTCGACCCTGATAAAAAAGTAAGAATACACGCATATAAAGCTTATGAAATTAATAAAAGCAATCATTTTCTTGTTCATTGTTGGATCTCTTAATTCAGCATTTGCTCAGGAACGTGGCATACCCGTTTACCAAGATTATTTAACCGATAACTATTATTTGATACACCCCTCAATGGCAGGTGCATCAAGCGTTAATAAAGCAAGACTTACAGGAAGACAACAGTGGTTTGATGTCGATAATCCGCCAAGCTTGCAAACATTAAGTGTTAACGGGAAAGTTAACGATAAAGTTGGTTTAGGTGGTATTCTTTTTAACGACAGCAACGGAAGATTCAGTCAACAAGGTGCATACTTTACTTTTGCTTACCACCTTATGTTTTCCCGAAGTGTAGCAGATTTAAACATGTTGTCTTTTGGTGCAAGTGTTGGATTGGTTCAAAACGGTTTAAATGAGTCTGATTTAATTGGTGGTGGACAACCTGGCGATCCTTTAATTGCAGGAGGTAGTCAAAGCACAACCAATTTTAATTTTGATTTCGGATTCTCTTATTTTTACTTAGACTTCTTTGCTCACGGAACCATTAAAAATATTGTTCCACAAGAAAATACGATTTTTACTGAAAATTTTGAAGTTAACAATCAACGTCAGTATCTTCTTTCTGTGGGATACAACATTAATCAAATAGGAAGTCCATTTTCTTTTGAGCCTTCTTTACTTTACCAAAGAAGAGAAGCAACCAATGAAAATAATTTAGATGTAAATGGTAAATTGTATTACGAATTAGACTCTGGTAATATGGTTTGGGGTGGTTTATCATACAGAAGAAGCTTTGATGGTGCTGAGTTTATTAATGCTTCAGGACAAGGTATTACTAGCCAAAAGCTAAGTACAATTTCTCCTTTTATTGGAATTAATTTTGGTCAATTTATGTTTGCTTACACGTATACTAACGCTGCATTGCAAGAAATTACTTTAGCAAGTTCAGGTTTTCACCAGATTACTTTAGGGTATAATTTTGGAGAGAGTAGAAAGCGTTATAAGTGTAACTGTCCAGCAGTTAACTTTTAAGAATGTTCAAATTGCCTGAAAAATAGGTTTAGTTCACATCAAAAAGTCGCCCCAGGCTAGAAGAGCGACTATGAAAAAGTGGATAAGGACTAAAGCTTTTTCAGAATATCCACGCTGTGGAATATATCTATGAGAACTCTTTAACAAATCAATATTACAAACTTAAGTGCTTTTTAAGTTCGAAAAAATACCCCCTAAGGGGGATATTTAAGTTTCAAATGTTAAACTTTTGATTTAATACCAGTTATCAATTGATAATTACTGGAAAAGAAATCGATAAAGGGTGTTTTATTAAGGTAATTTCAATTGATGAATGGTATAAGTACATATAAGTATTAAATTTTACTCATGTAAGTAATGATTTTACGCATAAAGTTAGGTTCTTTAATAGCGCTTTTGCCAGTATGAAAGAATTCTATGGTTAACTTAAACAGACCAGTACAAACAACCTCCTCTGTAAAATTAACGAACGGAGTAACTACATTTAATGATGAAAAGGCGTAAACAGAATAAAAGTAATTGGTAAAAATGCAGGACATCAATTTAGCTATACCCATCGGAATTTTCCTTGCTTTTATGATTGGCCCCGTTTTTTTTGTACTCATAGAAACGGCCATTATAAAAGGATTCAGGGCTGCATTATTTTTCGATATTGGTGTTTTGTTGGGCGATGTTGTATTTTTATGTATTGCTTATTTTGGTACCAATCAGCTTTTAGAAAAGGTAAAGGACGAGCCAGCTTTATTTTTACTCGGCGGAATTATATTAGTCGTTTATGGGACTGCAACATTCATTTCTGCTAAAAGTACGACTTATAATTCTGCAAGCTTTGAAATTCATAAACTCAAAAACAAAGCTTATGCAGGAATTGCTTTAAAAGGTTTTTTGCTCAATTTTGTAAATATTGGGGTACTTGGTTTTTGGCTGGGATTGCTAATTATTTTTGGACCAAGCTTAGAAATGCAACCTAAGCGATTAGTTGTTTTTTTCTCCAGCATACTGCTAACTTACTTTTTGGTAGACTTGCTTAAAATACTCATTGCCAAACGTCTTAACTCAAAGCTAACACCAATACGAGTAGCCCTTGCTAAAAAAGTTACAGCCCTTATTATTGTTATTTTTGGTTTCAGTTTGTTTTTTAAAGGCGTTTTTCCGGATTACTTTGAAAGTTTAGACACTCGTCCGTTCGACGATTATTTTTTTATAGACTGATTTATTCTTCCTCATACCAGCTATTAGTAGAAATTACGTAAAAAGAATACAGCCTGTCCTGACTGTTTCGGAAATGATTTTTTTGCTTAATCAAATCAAAAATAATTTAATTAAGTTTAGTTTCATTTTAAGTTCAATTGGTTTGATGGTTTCTTTTTATGATGAAATAGAAAGGACAAAAGGGGGTTTTATTACGGTAATTTCAATTGATAAATGGTATTACTTGCACAGATTCGGGAGTTTTAATGGGTGCCAAAAAATGGCTAAAAAATATGTTGTATTCATTTGTTATTCCCTTTTATTTTTTGAATAAAAAAAAGTAATTTCGCAGGCTTAAAGTTTTACCCTTATGAGCACAACACACAAAATCAAATCAGCCTTAATTTCAGTGTTTTACAAAGACGGACTAGCTCCTGTTGTTGAATTACTAAATCAATTAGGTGTCCGCATTTACTCAACAGGCGGCACGCAAAAATTTATTGAAGACTTAGGTATTCAAGTAACTCCTGTCGAAGATTTAACCTCTTACCCATCTATTTTAGGAGGAAGGGTAAAGACATTGCACCCTAAAGTATTTGGAGGAATACTAAATAGGCAAACTGAAGCTTCTGACCAAGAAGAAATGAAACAATTTGAAATTCCTCAGATAGACTTGGTAATGGTAGACCTGTATCCGTTTGAAGACACTGTTGCGTCTGGTGCATCTCCTGAGGATATCATTGAAAAAATAGACATAGGAGGTATCTCTTTAATTCGCGCAGCTGCTAAAAACTTTAAAGAAGTAGTTTGTATTGCTTCAAGAAACGACTACGAAGCCTTATTAAACACTCTTCAACAACAAGATGGAGCCACAAACATTGAGCAAAGAAAAAAGTTTGCAGCAAAAGCATTTCAAATTTCTTCGCATTACGATACAGCAATTTTCAATTACTTTAACGAGGATGCTTCAATTGAAGCGTATAAAGTAAGTTACGCAGAAGGAAAGTCACTTCGTTACGGCGAAAATCCACACCAAAGAGGATGGTTTTATGGAAAGTTTGACGAAGTTTTTGAACAGTTCCACGGCAAAGAATTATCCTATAATAATTTGCTGGATGTAGATGCAGCGGTTAATTTGATAAAAGAGTTTAAAGGAGAAGCCCCAACCTTTGCTATTTTAAAACACAACAATGCTTGTGGTTTGGCTCAGCGAGAAACTTTAGTAAAAGCTTACGAAGATGCTTTAGCGGGCGACCCTGTTTCAGCTTTTGGAGGAGTGTTAATTGCTAATGCCGAAATTGATATAGAGACGGCCACTTTAATTCACGAGCTTTTTTGTGAAGTAGTTATTGCACCATCTTTTTCAGATGAAGCCCTTCAGCTTTTAAAAGGAAAGAAAAATAGAATTTTACTTCAGTTGAAGGATTTTAATGAGGAAGGTCTTTCAGTTAGAACATGCTTAAACGGGGTGTTGGTTCAAGAAAAAGACCATATAACCGATCAAGAGAGTATGTTAACTTGTGCAACTAAACAGCACGCAAGTCCAGCGGAAGTAAGCGACTTATTGTTTGCTTCAAAATTATGCAAACACACCAAATCGAATACCATTGTATTAGCTAAAAACAAGCAGTTGTTAGCGAGCGGTACTGGCCAAACGTCTCGAGTAGACGCCTTAAAACAAGCCATAGAAAAAGCAACATCCTTTGGGTTTTCGCTGGAAGGAGCAGTAATGGCGAGCGACGCTTTTTTCCCTTTCCCAGACTGTGTAGAGATAGCTTATAATGCGGGGGTTAAAACTGTAATTCAGCCGGGAGGCTCGATTAAGGACCAACTGAGTATCGATTTTTGTGATGAAAAAAATATGTCAATGTTCATGACAGGAACAAGGCATTTTAAACATTAATTGTTTATTTTTAAAGTTTTAAATAAATTAGGCGAAGGCCACGATAAATAACATGGGATTTTTTGATTTTCTTACCGAAGACATCGCTATAGATTTAGGGACAGCAAACACGTTAATTATTCATAACGACAAGGTTGTGGTAGACAGTCCGTCTATTGTGGCAAGGGACAGAATTTCAGGCAAAATTATTGCTGCTGGAAAAGAAGCGGCAATGATGCAAGGAAAAACACATGAAAACATCAAGACCATTCGGCCTTTAAAGGATGGGGTTATTGCAGATTTTGAAGCGAGTGAACAGATGATAAGTATGTTTATTCGCGAAATACCAGCTCTTAAAAAACGTTTGTTTACTCCTTCTTTACGCATGGTTATTTGTATTCCAAGTGGGATTACTGAAGTTGAAATGCGCGCCGTTAGAGACTCCGCAGAACGTGTAAACGGGAAAGAAGTTTATTTGATACATGAACCAATGGCAGCAGCTATCGGTATTGGGGTAGACATTATGCAGCCCAAAGGAAATATGATTGTAGATATTGGAGGAGGAACTACAGAAATTGCGGTTATCGCCCTTGGTGGAATTGTATGTGATAAGTCTGTAAAAATTGCAGGTGACGTGTTTACAAACGATATTATTTATTACATGCGAACGCAACATAACCTTTATGTTGGAGAGCGTACCGCCGAAAAAATTAAAATTCAATTAGGAGCCGCTACAGAAGAATTGGAAATTGTTCCTGAGGACATGAGTGTTCAAGGAAGAGATTTGCTAACAGGTAAACCTAAGCAAGTCGAAATTTCATCAAGAGAAATTGCAAAAGCCTTAGATAAATCTATTCTTCGTATTGAAGATGCAGTAATGGAAACGCTTTCGCAAACACCACCAGAATTAGCAGCAGATATTTACAATACGGGAATTTATCTAGCAGGAGGAGGCTCGATGTTAAGAGGACTAGATAAACGACTTTCGCAGAAAACAGACTTGCCTGTGTATATCGCTGAAGACCCTTTGCGTGCTATTGTAAGAGGTACGGGTATTACCCTGAAAGATTTAGAGCGCTATAAAGCAGTATTAATCAAATAGAAGGTTAATGTATGCAACAAATTATCAATTTTATAATCAGGTTCCAAGCCGGATTGTTTTTTTTGTTGCTGGCTAGTATTGCCTTTGTACTTACTTTAAAAGCCAATACTTATCATAACGCTAAATTAGTTAGCTCTCACAAAATAATTAGCGCATGGTGGTTCAAACAGAGCGCAGGTGTGACTGAATACTTTAGTTTACGTACCGAAAACAATCGTTTGGTAGAAGAAAATGCTTGGCTAAGGAAGCATCTTTTTTCAAATCAAGCAGCACAGATAACGGATTTAGACTCGTTGCCACAACCCCTAAATTTTCAAGTTATTCCTGCCAAAATACTATCGAATTCGTATCGAAAACCGGCCAACTATTTGTTGCTAAATAAAGGCTTAAACGACCAGGTTGTTCAAGATATGGCCGTTATTTCTAGTAAAGGAATTATTGGTATCGTGGAGGAAAGCAGTCAGCATTATGCGCGTGTAATTTCCATTTTAAACACCCATATTTCGATAAATGCTTCATTAAAAAACTCATCTCATTTTGGTTCACTCCGTTGGGATTCCGCTTCACCTTATTACACACAACTTTTGGATATCCCTCGTTCTGCACAAGTAGCCATTGGCGACACCATTGTTACAGGAGGAAATTCGCTTATTTTCCCAGAAGGAATTCCAATTGGTCGTATTAATTCTTATTTTTTAGATGAAAATATTGGGTATTACCAAATTGAAGTAGCCCTTTTTAATGACATGACAAGTTTAGGAAGTGTGTATGCACTTCGGTTAATAAATTTAGACGAAGCTATAGAGCTCTTAGAAACCACTAATGAATAGTACACTAAAACATATGCTTAGGTTTATCGGTCTTGTGCTTTTACAAGCCCTTGTACTTAATAATGTACTTTTTTTAGGCTATATTAATCCTTATTTATACATTCTGTTTATCGTTCTACTGCCACTCAATTTAAGTCCTATTAAAACAATGTTTTTTTCGTTTTTATTAGGCTTAAGTATCGACTTTTTTTCTGATACAGGAGGAGTTCACGCTATGGCTTGTTTATTTATTGGGTATGTAAGACCCTTAATCCTTCGATTTTCATTCGGAATAAACTACGACTACCAAACCTTAAAATTTTATAATGAAAGTTTTAAACCCCGCTTCACCTACATCAGTTTAATGGTACTTATACACCATTTTATTTTGTTTTCTATGGAAGCTTTTCAGCTTCAATTGTGGAGATTTGTTGTAGTAAACACTTTTTACTCTTTTCTGTTTACAAGTCTTCTTTCTTTGTTAGTAGTTTCATTAATCGCAGATAAGAAAAAATGAGAAAATTACTTCCTGTACTTTTAATCTTATTAGCTTGTATCCTTTTTATTGGAAGGCTTTTTTATTTGCAGGTAATAGACGATTCTTCTAAAAATGCAGCAGCAGATTTTGCCTCAAAAAAGGTATATGATTATCCGCAACGGGGCTATATTTTTGACAGGAACGGAACGCTTTTAGTTGGAAATCAGCCAGCTTACGATGTTATGGCTATTCCAAACCAAATCTTGTCTTTTGATACACTGGCGCTTTCGGATTTACTAAATATTTCTGAAGACCGACTCAAGCAACAAATTAGTAAAGCCATAGATTATGCCCCTTGGCTTCCATCTATCATTACTCCACAACTCACCAAAAAAGAATACGCAAGCTTTCAAGAACAAATGCATAAGTTTGAAGGATTTTATATTCAAAAACGACAATTACGAGATTACCAAACCGCTAATGGGGCAAACTTTTTAGGGTATATAGCCGAAGTAAACCAACGAGATTTAGAGCGTAAGCCTTATTATTTATCAGGCGATTTAATTGGTAGGCAAGGAGTCGAGAGCCAATACGAAGAAATACTTCGGGGGAGGCGAGGCGTTAAATACATACAACGAGACCGTTTTAATCGAGATATTGGTCCCTATAAAGAAGGGATTTTTGATACTTTGCCTCAAAAAGGAAGCGATTTAACCCTTACCATAGATGCAGAACTTCAGGCCTATGGCGAAAAACTAATGGAAAATAAATGGGGTGGCATTGTTGCATTAGACCCTAAGTCTGGAGAGATTCTTGCTCTTATTTCAGCACCTACTTATGATCCTGATGAGTTGGTAGGAAGAAAGAGGTCGCGCAACTACACCCGAATGTACTACGACTCTATTGCCAAGCCTCTTTTTGATAGGGGATTGCAAGCAAGCTATCCCCCAGGTTCACCCTTCAAAGTATTTACCGGCTTGGTCGCAATGCAAGAAGGAGTTGTTTCATCAGAAGAAGCTTTTTCATGTCATGGGGGATATACCTACAGTAAATCTGGACGTAAAATGGGCTGTCATGCTCACCCAAGTCCAGTCAAACTAAAAAGTGCTATCGCTCATTCGTGTAATTCTTATTTTGCTCAGGTTTACCGAAGAAGTATCGAAAAATACCCAACTCCACAAGAAGGAATGGATGTATGGTCCAATCACATAAAAAGTTTTGGATTCGGAGATTTTTTAGGCTACGATTTGCCTGCTGGTAAAAGAGGAAGAGTGCCAGACGCTAACTATTACAATCGTGCCTATAATTTCCCGACCTATAAATGGTTTGCTTCCGCAACTTTATCCAACGCCATTGGTCAAGGCGAAATAGAATCTACTCCCATTCAGCTTGCAACAGCTATGACGGCAATTGCCAACCGAGGATGGTTTTATAAACCTCATATTTTAAAAGCTATTGATGGCGAACCTATAAAGGATCCTATGTACACCCAAAAAAACCACACGAGCATAGATCCGCGTTATTTTGATTTTGCCATAGATGGAATGAACGAGGTTTATGAGTACGGAACAGCTAAAAGCCTTCAAATTCCAGGTATTGAAATATGTGGAAAAACAGGAACTGCTGAAAATTTTATTAAGTTAGACGGAAAGCGCATGCAGCTTACCGATCATTCTATTTTTGTTGCTTTTGCTCCTAAGGAAGATCCCGAAATTGTGTTGGCCGTTTTTGTGGAGAACGGTTATTGGGGATCCCGTTACGCTGGAAGAATTGCCAGTTTAATGATTGAAAAATACCTAACCAATAACATTACACGTAAAGATTTAGAAAAGTGGATTTTGGAACACAGCTTACTTGAAGAGTATGAAAAACCATATACTGGCGAACCTTTTGAAATAAATAAATAATGCCTAGAAAACTTATTTTTCAGTTGGATTGGATAACCATTCTTATTTTCTTAAGCTTAGTGGGCTTAGGCTGGATGAATATTTTTTCGACTACATTGGCAGAAGAAGAACCCAATCTTTTGGACACCTCTAAGTATTACGGAAAACAGCTAACCTACATATTACTTAGTTTTTTTCTTATTGTGCTTGTACTTTCTATAGAAGCTAAGTTTTACCAACGCTTTGCCAGTATTATTTACATATTTGCTGTATTTTCCTTGGTTGGATTATTGTTTTTTGGAAAAACCATTGCAGGACAAACGGCTTGGTATTCGTTTGGAAGTTTTAGCCTGCAGCCCGCCGAGTTTGTAAAACCTGCAGTTGCGCTAGCTATTGCTAAGTACTTAACAGGCATCGACGTAAGTTTAAAAAGGTTTAGTGACCAAGTAAAAACACTTCTTTTAATGGGAATTCCTGTAGGCTTAATTATGCTTCAGCCGGACGCAGGAAGCGCAATGATTTATGCAGCTTTTATTATTCCTTTATACCGAGAGGGGTTACCTGATTTTTATTTAATCATAGGTTTTCTAGTAGTTACATTATTTGTGTTAAGCCTAAGTTTTGGAAGTATTCCTGTGGTTATAGGGATTGTTCTTGTTACGCTTTTTAGTTGGTTTATAAAACGAAAGACGAAGCCTAAATTACTTTATTACATTGGTATTGCCGGAGCCTGTATAGCCTTTACTGTTTCAGTTGGTTTTATTTTTGAAAATGTGTTACTTCCGCACCAGAAAGATAGGTTCAATATATTGTTAGGCAAGGAAGTTGATCGCTCTGGAGCCGGATACAACACCTACCATAGCGAAGTAGCTATAGGCAGTGGTGGCTGGACAGGAAAAGGCTGGTTAGAAGGAACACAAACCCGCGGGAGATATGTCCCAGAGCAGCATACCGACTATATTTTTAGCGCTGTTGGAGAAGAATTTGGTTTTTTGGGCAGTGCGCTTGTTGTGTTGCTGTTTGGTGCGCTTATGTTACGCTTGTTTTTTCTAGCCGAACGACAAAAGTCTGCTTTTAATAGAATTTATGGGTATAGTGTTGTTTCTATTTTGTTTTTGCATTTTTTCGTAAACATTGCAATGGTGTTGGGGCTTTTTCCGACCGTAGGTATTCCCTTGCCTTTTTTTAGTTACGGAGGCTCAGGTTTGTGGGGCTTTACTTTACTGATTTTTATTTTCTTAAAACTAGACGCTACTCGGAAAGAGGTTTAACCGCCATTATTCACCGACTTTAAAAATTCTAGATTTTTTAGTCGTTACAGGACATAAATGCTTTACTACCACTTATCAATTGAAATTAGCCTAATAAAACACCCTTTTATCGGGTCACTTATTTCTTTTCTAGTAGTTTTATCTAGTAACTGGTATCCGAATGAATATTTTGTTAATGCCTTCTACTTGATTTATAAATGGTTTTAAGAAAATCTGTACAGTTCGATAACCCCTAGCCCTGATAGAAATGGAAATCGGGCAAAGCTTGAACTTAGCAAAATGCTGGATGGAAAGCGACCGATAGGAAGCTCTTGCAGCCAGGCTATTTTTGCTTTGTGAAAGCTGCGCAATTGGAATGAATAGCAGGAAATTGCTTCCCGAAATTGCACTAATTCGACTTACTAATTTAAATTACTGATATAACATGACTAGCAAATACGGCTAATTCAGTGATTTTGTTAAATAAACTTTTAGCCTTACAACATCAGGGGTTGCTTATTTTCTAATTCTATACTGTTCCAAGTACATACAATTGATCAAGGTTTGGAGTTTCGCTTCCGCCGGCGGGTTCAAGCGTAATACCAAAGGCTTCACTTACGGGAATATTGGTTAAAGAAATGAGCTTGTAAGTTGCCTCTCCTTCTTCCAGTAAACCTATGCTTCTTGGCGTTAGCGGATCCAATAAAAGGGACCAAGCTTGGTAAACCATTCCTTCGGGTGCCTCTGGCAAACCACTAATATCGATCATAACTTTGCCAGAAACTTCGTTGTAAAAAACTTGCGCAAATGCTTCGGGAGCAACAGCATCGTTGGCTGGTAAAGGGATACGCTTAACCTCATCAGAACGTAAAAAGGCCACTAACTCTTGACTTTGTTCAAGAATGTTTTCTTTTTCTGAGAGCTCAAAGTTTAGCTTGGTTTTTTCTTGCTGAACAATTTGTAATGCATCCTCAGAAGAATTTAACTCGTTATTTGTGTACCAGAGACTAACTACCAAAACTACCGCAGCTGCCCATCCAATATAGCTGATCCAATTTGGTTTTTGGCTTAGGCTTTTTACAGGAACTTGTTTTTCTTTGATACTCTGGTAAAGTTGAACAAACTGAGATGGCTTTACTCCGGGGGATAAGGTTTCAGAAAAAGTTAATAATGACTTTTCAATTTTTTCTACTTCTTTTCGGAGCAATTCACTTTGCTTAACTTCTTTCGAAATTTGAACCATTTCGTTTTCAGGCAATACGCCGTAAACGTACAGCTCTAAATCGCCACTTTCTATTCTATCTTTCGCTTCCATCAATCTTCAATTTCATTTTTTAAACTTTGCAAACAATTTCGGCTTCTAGACTTAACGGTCCCAAGGGGTATGTCCAATTCTTCGGCGGCTTCATTTTGTGTGAACCCCTGGAAAAATAATAAATCTAAAATCCGAATACACATAGGCTTTAATTTTTGTAGCCATTTTTTTATTCCAATGCCATCTGTTAGTTGGTCAAGGTTAATGTCGTCTTCAATAAAAAAAGCAACCTTGTCTAGTTCGGTATTGCTGTTGTTGTTTTTGTACGCTTTAGAACGCACTTTGTCTATAGCTGCGTTTCTAGAAATATTGAGCAACCACGTAAAAAATCTTCCTTTTTCTGCCGAATATGAATCCGACTTTTCCCATACCTTCATAAAGACATCCTGCATTACTTCACTGGCAATTTCCGAATCTTTTACGATGGTATTAATGATTCCGAAAATATTATCGGAGTACATTTCGTAAATCTTCGCAAATGCTTTCTCATTCTTTTCCTTCAGTTGAAGGATCAATTCATCTGGTTGCATAGCTTAAAAATTAATGCAACCAAAGTACAGTAAAATTTCGAGCTTGTTTGTTATAACTTTAAAAAAATTGCGACGCTCAGGATAAAGCGCCGCAACCCCAAAACACAACAACCAATTCAAATACCAAACAATCAAAACCAAAACAATCATGAAACTTGGTTGCGGTATTACTTACGAATATTTCTTTGTGCTGGTTCACTAAGGTTTAAAATTTAACATTTTACATTCAATTACAATAAAAAGAGAATAAAACAAATCGATGCTTCAATCTTTAAATGCTATAAATGTTGTAATTTTTAAAATAGGTTTTTTCTTTGCTTCAAATTGGTTTCTTTTGCAGTTCAATTGAAAAAAATGCCTAAAATTCGTGTAATTATTCCCGCTTTTAACGAAGAAGCTTCTATAGGAAAGGTAATTAACGACATTCCGTCATTAGTTGAAGAGGTAATTGTGGTAAGTAACAACTCTACCGATGCCACAGAAGGAGTTGCTCAAAATCACGGTGCCACTGTTTTGGTTGAGCCTAAAAAAGGCTATGGTTATGCGTGTTTAAAGGGCATGGAATACCTTCAACAGAAAAACTTAGAAACAGATATTGTTGTTTTTCTTGACGGGGATTATTCGGATTATCCTGAATATTTAGCAGAGCTAGTTTCGCCTATTCAACAGGGAACACACGATTTTGTAATAGGAGCAAGGCGAAAAAATTTGCGCGAAGAAGGTTCCATGACTTTTCCGCAAGTTTTTGGAAATACGCTTGCCACTTTCTTAATGAAACGCTTGTTCGGAGCTTCTTACACCGATTTAGGTCCGTTTAGGGCGATACATTGGAAGGCACTACTTCACCTTAAAATGCAAGATAAAACCTATGGTTGGACCGTAGAAATGCAATTGAAAGCGCTTACAGCAAAACTTAGGTATACGGAAATTCCTGTACCATACCGCAACCGCATAGGAACTTCCAAAGTATCTGGTACTGTAAAAGGTGCTGTAATGGCTGGAATTAAAATACTGGGATGGATTTTTGCTTACGGAATACGTCCTTCCTCTATTAAAAAATACATGCATGAGTAGTTTACACTTCGCTATACTATTTATTTACGGGCTTTGTTTGTTGCTTATTTTTACGTACAGTTTAAGTCAGTTCAGCTTGCTACTAAAAGTTTTTAGGCGAAACAAACGCACTCCAATTTCTGTCACCAAGGATTTAAAGCATCTTCCTTTAGTGTGCGTTCAGTTGCCTATTTACAACGAAAAAGAAATGGTTGCGCGCCTATTGAAGGCCATTACTTCTTTTGATTATCCTCCTCATTTGTTGGAAATACAAGTCTTAGACGATTCTACTGATGCTTCTTTGGCTCAGAATATAGCCCAAGTGGAAACCTACAAAAAGAACGGTTTTCAGATACTTCACCTTCACCGAAAAAACAGAGAAGGCTTTAAGGCTGGTGCTTTAAAAAATGGATTAAGCTACACAAAAGCTGAATATATTGCCATTTTTGATGCCGATTTTCTTCCAAAGCCCAACTGGTTACAACAAACCTTACCCTATTTTGAAGACGAAAATACAGGAGTGGTACAAACCCGATGGGGGCACGTAAATGAAAACTATGGAATGATTACTCGTGTACAAGCCCTTGCTTTAGACTTTCATTTTAGGGTAGAGCAAGTGGGTAGGAGTGAAGGCAACTACTTTCTCAACTTTAATGGTACCGCCGGAATCTGGCGAAGACAATGCATAGAAGAAGCGGGAAACTGGAAAGGCAATACACTTACTGAAGACCTAGATTTAAGTTACCGCGCGCAACTTAAACAATGGAAAATAACCTATCTTGAAGACGTAGAAACTCCCGCTGAACTTCCCATTTTTATAGACGCAGCTAGAAGTCAGCAATTTCGTTGGAACAAAGGCGCAGCCGAAAATTTTAGAATTAATTTTGGAAGCGTCCTACAAGCTAAACAACTTTCATTATGGGCTAAATTACATGCCTTTTTTCACTTGCTTAACAGCAGTATGTTTTTAGTGATTTTGCTTTTAGCGGTGTTAAGTTTACCAGTATTGCACATCAAGCAAAGCGTTCCGGAAACTCATCATATTTTTTATGTGTTTGCTTTTTTAGGTTTTAGTACATTGCTTTATATGGCAGGTTATGCTTATGCTTTTTTTAAAAGAAGAAAGCTAACCATTGCTTCCTTCTTATTATTTGTATTTACTTTTTTGGGTTTCTTTTCCTTAGCTATGGGTTTTTCTGTTAACAATACCAAAGCTGTTTTAGAGGGACACTTGGGTAAAAAAACAGGTTTTATTCGAACACCAAAATACAATGTTTTTGACGATTCAGTAAAATTTAAAACCAAACCCGTAACTAAGCAATTTCATTTATACCATTACTTGGAAGCTATTTTAGTAGGCTATTTTTTAATTGCTTTACTGCTCGCTTTTAGTTATGGCGAATATGTATTTGTAGTTTTTTATTCCATGCTTATTTTTGGATTTGGGTATATTAGCTTGCAAACCTTTAGCAAATGCAAAGTCGACTAACTTATATGCTTTATAAGCTTATTCCTAGCCTTGTTTTTATAGGGAGTCTAAGCTTTTTGAGCTATGCGGTAAACCGAACTCCTTTTTTACCTTTTATAGCGATTTATAGTGTTTCCTTTTTTTCTTTTTGGTGGCTAATTACAAAGAGTGGTTTTAGTTTTCGTCAGTTTTTTTTATTGGCATTACTTATCAGGTTAGTTATTCTTTTTTCGGTGCCTTTACTATCCCAAGATTATTTTCGGTTTATTTGGGATGGAATTTTACTAAATCTAGGTCAAAATCCATATGCTTTTACGCCCAACCAATTAATAGAAAATCAATTGATAGCCTTTACCCACCAAGAAGCTTTGGCAGATGGGATGGGTGAGCTAAGTGCCATGCACTACTCCAATTATCCTCCCTTAAACCAAATCTTATTTTTTATAGCTACTTTTTTAGGAGGCAAAAGTATATTTTGGTTGGTAGTTTGGATGAGGCTAATTATAATCAGCGCAGAGGTAGGAATTATTCTTGTAGCCAAAAAGCTTCTTGGTAAAATGCAACTTCCTGTAACCTCTATATTTTGGTACGCCCTTAATCCACTGGTAATTTTAGAACTGAACGCCAATTTACATATGGAGCCCGTTATGTTGTTTTTCTTTTTGGCCAGCATTTATTGCTTAACTAAACAATCGTTGATTTGGGCTTCAATTTTCTTTTCGGCCTCTGTAGTATCAAAGTTATTTACCCTTTTTCTGCTCCCTTTTTTCCTTTTTTTCATGACTGTAAAAGGAGCCAAAATAACTTTTCAATCATTTTTTCAACCAAGATTTTTAGCTTTTGTCTTTTTAAATTTAATGCTTATTTTAGTTAGCTTTTTAGCTTTTGGGTGGCTTAATCATGCCTCTAATTACCTTGCTTCCGTGGGTTTGTGGTTTGGCACCTTCGAATTTAACGCTAGTGTATATTACATTTTTCGATGGCTGGGATACCAGTTTGTAGGATGGAACGCCATTGCAGTAATTACCAAACTTTTACTTGGGTTTTTAGCGAATGGTTATTTCTGGTTGTTGATAAAAACAAAGTCTATTAGTAAACAGTTTATATTTACTCAAATGCTTTGGGCCACTTGTTTATATTTTGTTTTATCAAGTACGGTTCATCCTTGGTATTTAGCAACGCCCATACTTTTAGGAGTATTTACAAGGTTTCGGTTTGTCCAGGTTTGGAGTTACACGGTAATGTTTTCTTATGCCGCTTACGCATCGGTAAAGGTAGATGAACCCACCTTACTTTTGTGGCTTGAGTATGCTCTGGTTGCCTTGTTTCTGTTGGCGGAGCTTCGTTTTGCTGATTCCCCAGCTTACGGCAAACAAAACAGCTATAACAAGCCATAGCTTATTATCTATAGAAACCTCAGGTACATCCCTAACAAAACCTCCGTTAGGAGGTGGAGGTGCGTTTCCTCCCGGTGGTTCTTGAGAAAAGCTTGAGTAGGAGAGTAGGAAGCACCCTAGTAGTACTATTCTGCTCTGTAAGCTGTATAAAGTATAAGCAATTGGTGTGTGTTTTGGCATTTGCTTTCGACTATACGTCCTTTTATTTTACAATTAGTTTTGTTGAATAGCTTCTGTTGTTTGTTGATATTAACATTAAGTAAACTCCTTTATGAATTGATTTGGGTAATGCTACTTGTTCTTTTTCATTTTTAATTTTTATGTTTTGCTGAAGCACAACCTTACCTAGTAAATCCATAATTTCAACCTGCACGTTTTCACCTTTTATGTTTTGCGGAACTTGAAAATGCACTACTTCTGAAGCTGGGTTAGGAAATACCTTAATGTCCCAATTCTCTAGCGTATCTACTCCCAAACTAATCTCTTCAAAGAAAAGCGAAAAACGATGAGGTCCTTTACTTGCTTGTATGTTGGGGTCTACTTCAAAAGCATAGATGTTAACTTGATTGTTTGTTAACTCCGTACTTTCATCTAAATAAGCGTCGTATAAAAATGCTTTGTGTGTGTTTAGGTTTTGTACGTTAACTGAAAGGCTGTATTCGGAAGAAAAATAATTGTCTAAATAAAACTGAATACTTTCTTCTTCAGGTATGCTTCTTTTTTCGACCATCAACCAATGTGGGTTTTTGTCTATGGCGAAGTATTCTTGTAAGTTCCATAGTTTGGTAGCATCTTGTAGGTTTACTTCATCGTCGAAACTTTCATCGAAATCAATACGCAAACCATCCACCACTACATCTCCATTTCTAAGTAAGTTAACGTTGATTCGGGTAAATTCAGGGGAGCTAAAAGTAGTATTGTTATTAATCCCATCGTGTTTGTGTGTTTCTTTAAAAGTGATGCTTTGAGGAGTAGCACTTGCTTTTTTAAAGAAAGCTTGATTGACTTGTAAAAATTGATTTGCTTGGGTTCCAGCGTCGGGAACAGTAGTGATTGTGCCAACAACTCCCCCTGAATTAATTTCTACCAAAGCATAGCCTCCAAAAGTTCCCATGCTTGCATCCCAAATATAGAAATCATCTGTAAAACCAGAAGTATCAACTTGAGTTAAATCAACTTGAGCTTGATAAGGATTGCCAATCAAAACAAATTCCCCAATAGCAACATTACTTGTAAATTCTTGTTCCCCAAAAAGAGGAACCCCAACCGAACGAAGTATAGTAGAATTGCCCGTGGCATTATTGTCGTTTAAATTAGCCGAACGGTCACCACGAATCATAAGAGCGTAAGCTTTTCCAGCTTCTAAGGATGTGTTATCTGTATTTGGAACAGCATCCCAATTTTGAGTTCCATCGTTCCAAGTAAACATAGAAGGATTCCCAGATTGTGTAGCGTCAAAACCGTTACTTCCGTTTAAAGAACCAGTAATATGGGTTCCGAAACCCGGTTTAGTGTTTGAATTAGAGGTTGTATTTGAGTTATTTTGCCCTTCTTGCCATTGGTTGCGAATTGATTCGGTTGATGTAACCGAAGGAGAAACATAACGAAAGGCGCGATTGCCCATTGTAAAGTAACGTTCGGTGCGGATTGTTCCTGTAACGGAACCTCCATTTTTAACTTCGGAGATTACAGCGGTTTGATTTTCACTACTTCTAAAAATTAATTTATCATTTCCGTCTACCTCAGCTTCATCCACCTCGAGGCTTTCGAAGATATGTAAATCATTAGAAATGATTGTTTTCCCTTCATTGTTAACAATAAGTTTTCTCACTGCATTTGTTACTCCTTGTTCACTTTCATCAAGCCTAAGTTGTGTATCTCCATCATTTAAAATGGTAATGACTGTAGAAGGTGTGGAGATGATTTTAGTATCTTCTTCCATAACTACATCAAATTCTTCATCATCACTTCCTCCTAAGAACAAGTCAAAGCCGTTAAGATCCAAGGTTGCTTGGTCTAACATCTGTAACAAAATTCCTGACTCACCTCCCGTACCACTGAGTCCTTGAATAGTTAAATTATTATCTATAGTCACCTTGCCTCCTGACATATTAATTACCACAAAGTCTATGATAATTTCTCCTGTTGAGGTCACATTAATAGTATTGTCTCCTTCAAAAATTACCGCACGGCCTTGGGAGCTAAATGTTGAGGAAGGAGTCAAGTATTCAAAAAGGCTTCCTCTTACTTTCAAATCGCCTTGAAAGCCTGTTCCTAAAGTTACACTTCCAACAAGATTACGAAAATCACCATTAGCTACTAAAGCTCTTCCTTGTATAGGCTCGCCAAAAGAGGTGTTTCCCATTTCAATATTACCTCCATCAACAATAATGTTATTTGCTTCTACATCAGAATGTGTAAAGCCATTCATATTGAAGGAACCTCCTGTAATTAATAAATCGCCTTGAATTGTTGCCGTTCCTGAAGTAAAACCTGCCCCATTCATTTGAAAATTACTGCTTCTTATTTCAACGTTGTGCGGTGTTCCTTGATTTGTAGTAGTTGAGTTATTCCATTCAATTCCTCTACTAAAGTTACCTCCTGTGTCATAGATAAGAGTTGAGTTTTCTAAAAAACGTGGTGCATTATCAATAAAGAAACTCCCAGATTTAATCACACAATCATTAGCCACGGTGGTTGAAGAACCAACATTTACCCCTCCGTTGATTTCGAGGTTGTGGAGAGTTACCGAACCAGAAATGCTTCCTGAGCCTAGAAACTCTAGGGTACTCTCGTTAGCTTGAAAGCCACCATCATTTATTAATCTCCCACCGTTTAAAATGGTCAGCTTCTCGTTTGAAGCTACTGATAAATCTCCTGATGAGCTTATGTTCAGAAAACGAACTGAAGGACTACTGTTTAAACTAACTTCATGATTAATTATAATGAAATCATATTCAGAGCTAGGAATTCTATCGTTTTCCCAAGTGCTTGCAATTTCCCAATTACCATTTTGAGTAGTTGTACGAATAACACGAAGTTCACCTGTTCCAGTTATGTTGATATTGGTTTCTTCAAATTCGCCAGTAACATTTAGAATGGAACCGGCTTCTAAATTTAAAGTTACTCCATCATTTAAAGTGAGGTCATTTATAGTAACTGTCTGCCCATTGGTTACTCTAAAGGTACCACCATCATTAACTTCGACTTTAGAAGATGCTAAATTAACATTTGTTGCAAGCACTCCTCCATTAATTGTTGTCGTTCCCGTATACGACTGATTTCCATAAAGCGTAATTGTTCCTGTTCCGTTTTTGACAAGCCCACCAGTTCCTGAGATACTATTTTGAAAACGAGTGGTGAATCCTCCGCTTAGCGTTAACGTTCCTGAACCAAGGTTGATAGTTCCTCCGTCACCACTACCAATCTCGCCGACGGAGCGAATTGTTATGTCTTGGTTATTTAAATCAAATTCTCCTGAACTACCTATAAAAACATTATTATCATTGGATAAATCTCCCCCCGCCATAATACGAACAACTCCAGCTTCAATAGTCGTGTTGCCAGTATAAGTCATCGTATTTGCTATTTCTATTGTTGAGTTTTGCTTAAGCGTTATACCTCCCACTCCTTGAAGATTTCCTGAAAGAATTAATTTATTTCCATTATTGCCAAAAACATCTATAAAATTACCGTTATTGAAAATATTATTAGTAAAAACTAAATTTCCATTGACAGGATTAATCTCTGCAGTTCCGTCTTGGATAGCTACAGAATTATTAAATGTATGAGTGGCTATACTTTGATTTTCTATTTTTGAGGGACCTCCTGATTGATGTCTCATGTCCAAAATATTCCCGCCGATAGTGCGGTTATTATTTGCGTCAGGTTGAAATACGATTTCTCTTGCTCTGTAATTTCTTCCGTTTAAGGTCATATTTAAATTATTATTATGACCTATTCTAATAAAATTTGCAACTGTGTTGTCGTTATCAGGATCTCCTTGATTACCAGCTGATTCATAAAACCATGGTAGCTGACCATCTCCCCAATTACCAGTTGTTACGTTTTCTCTGGAAAATACCTGTTGTTGCCCCCTCCCTTCAAAAAAGAAAAGACACATCAAAAAAGCAAAGATGATAGGGTATTTTTGTTTCATCTATTAACCAAAATTTTGAATAAAAGTAAAAATTAGTTAACATACTTCCTAACGAAATCCTTTGAAAAAACCACCAAATAAGCTCAAATCCCTTGCTTATCCAGTACTCTAACGATTGCGAAAGACTGTTAAATTTTAGAAAAACTTAAACGATTGAGTTTGTGTTTTCAGCTGTTTTGTTTAGCTAAAAGTAAACTTAAAAAGTAATTTTATTATTGTTGATGTTGTCGTATGTCATGTATAACAATGCGTAACGTGATTTTTGTCATTTTTTTAACTAACATCCTAAAATATTTTTGCATCAACAATTCTTAAATACCCTAACATATGATGTATTCAAAAACTAAAATGATTTCAGCATTCATTCTTTTATTCTTCTGCTTTAATTCAGCTTTTGCTCAAGTAATGTATAAACTAACTCCTGATGCAATACTTATAGAAGGAACTTCCAATGTTCATGATTGGGAAATGACTGTTGAAGAAATGAATGGTAACTTAAAAATGGATACTAGCGGAGATTTTTCATTTGAATCGATTCAATTTACAATTCCTGTTAAATCGCTAAAAAGCGGAAAATCTAGGATGGACAAAAACACCTACGAAGCTTTAAAAGAAGACAAACACAAACACATTCAATTTGAGTCTACTGAGGTTGTAAGTTCAAAAAATACTTCAAAAGACACTTACGAAGTTGTACTTAAAGGAAATCTTACGATTGCAGGAACTACAAAAAGCATTCAGCTTCCGGTTTTAGTGGATACTTCTTCAAAGAAGATTACTGCAAAATACGATGTTACGATGACAGAATATAATGTCGACCCACCAACTGCTGTATTTGGAACCATTAAAACGGGAGATGACGTAACTATCTATTTTTCAATTAATTATTCCAAATAAAATATACCAAACAAAAATTCTAAACAAATAAATACCTTTTAATACTTATCAAAATGAGAACAATCAAAAACAATTATTTTTACGTACTTATTGCCCTTGCGGTAATGCAATTGGGTTTTGCCCAGGACAAAAGAGATTTGGACAACTTTAGACTTCCTGATCAGCGAGGAATAAACGACTTTGAACCTACCAAAGATACAGTAACCAATTATGATGGTTTCCAGGTTCGAATTGGTGGTGCTTCAACGCTTCAGTTTCAAGGAATCGACCATTCTAATAGTGGAGCTGCTCCACTTATTGAACTTGAAAATAACTTCAACTTAGCCACAGCTAACCTTGATTTAGATGTTGTGCTATATGATGGTGTACGCATGCACTTACGCACTTATCTTTCTTCAAGACACCACCCTGAAGCTTATGTAAAAGGAGGTTTTCTTCAAATCGATAAATTAGAATTTATCCGTGAAGGATTCATGGAAGATGTAATGAAATACGTTACCGTAATGCTTGGGCATATGGAAAACAACTATGGTGATGCTCACTTTAGAAGAACTGACAACGCACAAGCAATGTTTAACCCTTTTGTTGGTAATTATTTAATGGACTCATTTACCACAGAAGTTGGTGCCGAAGTTTACTACCGTAGAAATGGATGGATTGGTATGATTGGTGCTACTAACGGAAAGCTTAACCAAACAGTTGTAGATGTCCCTACAAGCCCTTCTTTCCTTGCAAAATTTGGATACGACAAGCAAATCAATTCAGACTTAAGAACACGTCTTACAGGATCTATTTACAACACAGCTCAAAGTGCAAATAACTTTTTATACAATGGAGATAGAGCGGGGTCTAGGTATTATTTTGTAATGGAAGCTCCTGGAGCAACTTCTGCAGGTAACTTTAGATCAGGAAATGTTATTCCTATGCTGAACAGAAAACTAACTGCAATCATGGTTAACCCTTTTGTAAAGTACAAAAACTTTGAATTTTTTGGGGTGTTTGAAAATTCTTCAGGTCTAACAACAGGTGAAGACAGCAGAAGAACTTGGAACCATTATGCTGCTGAAGCAATTTACCGATTTGGTGCCCGAGAAAATTATTACTTTGGCGCTAGATACAGTTATGTAGATGGAGAATTACCAGGAGGAAATAACGTTGAAATTGACCGTTTACAGTTAGGCGCTGGATGGTTCATGACAAGAAATATCCTTACTAAGATTGAATACGTAAACCAAAATTATAACGGATACCAGCCAGGAAGTATTTTTGAAGATGGTAACTTTAGCGGAATTAGCCTTGAGGCTGTTATAAGCTTCTAAACTTAAAATCATAGGTTTATCTCTTGAAATAGCGATAAACCTATGATTAATTTAGCTTATTTCATGAGTAAAATAAATTTTTCAGCTATGAAATCAATAGCAATTACCTACCTTTTCCCTTTTGTGGTAATAGGATTTTTATCTACTTATCCTATTGAAGTTACTTTTGAAAAAGAAAGTAAAGTTGCAATTAAAGGAACTTCTAATGTAAATTCTTTTACTTGCGAATACCAAGATGAAATAAAGCTTCAACAAAAAACAATAAATGTTGAAACAAATAGAAAAGAAAAGTTCAACATCAAAAAAGCTAAGCTTCACTTGTTTGCCAATAACTTTGATTGCGGAGGAAGAAGAATCAACAAAGACTTTAGAGCGCTTTTACAAACAGATAAATTTCCCTATATTGACATATATGTTCATGGAATTTCTTTTTTAGAAAAAGAATATGTAGCCGATGTAGAAGTTAGTATTGCAGGGAAAAATAATAACTACAAGTTGAAAGTCGAAAATCCTGAAAAGAATCATTTTACAGGAGACTTAATCATCGATATTTCAGATTTTGGCTTAGAGTCACCAAAAAAACTAATGGGGCTAATTGAAGTTAATAACCTAATCGATATTAATTTTGATGTGTATTTATCGTTGAAAAATTAAATACTCACCTCAATCAATTTTTGTCTGTAAGCGGTAAGTAATTTTGACTTAGATACAAAGCCAACGTATTCTCCATTTCTTACAACAGGTAAATTCCAAGCTTTACTTCCTTGAAATTTATCCATAATTTCTTGGATTTTGCAATTGCTTAAATCAATGATTTCTGGTGCTTGTACCATGACATCGGAAGCTGTAATGTTGGTATATAATTCTTGCTCAAACATAATTCCCCTGATATCATCCAGCAAAATAATTCCTAAGAAATGATTGTCCTGATCAACCACAGGAAAGAGGTTTCTACTGGACTTTATAACCCCTTTTTGAACAATTTCTCCTAATGTCATGTTTAGTTCTATCGGGACAAAATTAGTCTCAATAACTTGTTCTATTTCCAAAAGTGTCATTACCGCTTGGTCTTTATTGTGTGTTAGCAAGCCTCCACTTTCTGCCAATTCCATCGTGTAGACCGAGTGTTGTTGAAATTGATTGGTTACAAAATAGGCAATAGCTGCGGTAATCATTAGTGGGATAAATAATTCGTATCCGCTAGTAATTTCAGCAATCAAGAAAATGGCCGTCAACGGTGCACTCATTACCCCTGCCATTAATCCTGCCATACCAACTAAAGTAAAATTCGTCACTGAAATGGGTTTGTCTATAAAAGGCAACATATTGATGAGTAAAGCGAAAGCATGTCCCATCACACTTCCCATAAACAAGACGGGCGCGAAAATTCCTCCAACACCACCAGCCGAAACCGTTAGGGATGTAGCAACAATTTTAAAGAACACAAGAAAGGTAAGAACGCCAATTACCATCCACATATTGGTGGCATAATCTGCAAAAAGACTATTGGCAAGTGCAACTTCATAATTTCCTTTCAGCAAACTATTTACAATATCATAACCCTCGCCATATAAGGGAGGAAATAAGAAGACTAAAACACCAAGCCCAATTCCTCCAGCAATCATTCGGTGGTTTTTTTTCTTTATCCGTTTAAAAAAACGAATTACAGAAAAGTATATTTTGGTAAAATAAATAGAGAAAATGGCTGCAAAAATTCCTAACAATATAAAAAAAGGAACATCACTGGGACTAAATTTTTCTTCTAAAACCGTGTGTAAAATAAGTTCATTTCCGAAGAAAAAGTAGGATGTTAAGATAGCAGAAACAGAAGCGGTAAGAAGGGGAATCATCGAAGCCAAAGTCAAATCCAAGCTAAAAATTTCTATAGCGAAAATAATTCCTGCAATAGGTGCTTTAAAAATGCTAGACATGGCTCCGGCTGCTGCACATCCAATAAGTAAATTTCGGCTTGCTTGATTTAATTTAAAACGTCGTGACATTTGGCTTCCTATTGCGGCACCAGTAACTACAGTAGGAGCTTCAAGTCCAACGGAACCTCCAAATCCAACGGTTATAGGTGCCGTTATTAATGAAGCAAAGGTTTGAAATTTGTCCAAGATTCCTTTTTCCTTTGAAATAGATAGAAGTGTAACCGCAATCCCTTGCCCAACCTCTTTTTTCAGGACATGTTTTATGACCAAATAAGTAAGAAAAAGCCCTAAAAATGGGAAAATGAAGTAAATAGCTAGACTGCCAATGTTGGTTAACGATTGAAATAAAAAGGTCAGGTTTTTTAAAGCAACAGCAACTAGACCCGTCGTTAAACCAATCAGAACACTAATTATAACCATAAATTGTTGGTGATTCAGGTACCTTGCTTTAAGTCGCTGAATCAGTAGTAGTATTCGCTCTGTTCGTCTGTTTGGCATTTATTAGCGATTTTTTTCTGTTTATACCAGTTTTTGTTGGAATTACCGGAAAATAAAGGGCGTTTTTATTAAGGTGATTTAATTGATAAATGTAGTAGTTAACGCAAAGCTAAATTATTTAATTCAACAACAAAAAATAGTCCTTGATTAAGCAAGGACTATTTGTTTTAATTTTGTGTAGTTTTAATCGAACTAAGACCCGCACATTAAGCAATCGTCTCCTTCCGCATCTTTGGACTGCTGAATTAAAGCTCTTAATTCTTCAGCGGTTAGCGAAGATCCTTCTGGCAACACTTGATTAGTTGTTTGATGCTGAGTAGCAACTTGTGCACTGCTGGTTACTTCAACTTGCGCTGGTGCTTCTTGCTTTTTGTCGTTTTTCAAAGTGAACTTTATAGCATCTACAGCTGACTTTGTTCTTAGGTAATACATACCTGTTTTTAAACCGCTCTTCCATGCGTAGAAATGCATTGAAGTTAATTTTGCAAACGTAGCACCTTCCATGAATAGGTTTAAGGACTGCGATTGATCGATGAAATATCCTCTATGACGTGACATATCGATAATATCTTTCATAGATAATTCCCACACAGTTTTGTACAATTCTTTTATTTCATCAGGAATAATGTCGATGTTTTGTATTGAACCGTTAGCGCGCATGATGGCATCTTTAACATCTTCATTCCATAGATTTAAGCGAACTAAGTCCTCAAGTAAGTGTTTGTTTACGACGATAAATTCGCCAGAAAGGACACGTCTTGTGTAAATATTCGAAGTATATGGCTCAAAAGCTTCGTTATTACCTAAGATTTGAGAGGTTGAAGCGGTTGGCATTGGTGCTAAAAGCAAGGAATTTCGTACGCCGTTTTTCATTACTTGTTTGCGCAGTTTTGCCCAATCCCATCTTCCGCTTAAATCTTCGTCTTTTAATCCCCACATGTTGTATTGAAATTCTCCTTGACTAATAGGAGAACCCTCGTAAGACGAATAAGGACCTTCTTCTTTAGCCAATTCCATAGAAGCAGTTACAGAAGCGAAGTAAAGTGTCTCAAAGATTTCTTGATTGAGCTTCTTGGCTTCATCGGAAGTAAATGGTAAACGTAATTTGATGAATGTATCTGCCAAACCTTGAACCCCTAATCCAACAGGACGATGTCTCATATTTGAGTTTTCGGCTTCTTTCACTGGGTAGTAGTTTCTATCAATTACCTTGTTTAAGTTTCGAATTACCCGCTTTGTGATTTTGAATAACTCTTTATGGTCAAACTCATTACCTTTTACAAATTTTGGTAAAGCAATGGAAGCCAAGTTACAAACTGCAACTTCGTCTTTGCTGGTGTATTCCAAAATTTCTGTACATAAATTAGAGGAACGAATGGTACCTAAATTTTTCTGATTAGACTTGCGGTTAGCAGCGTCTTTGTAAAGCATGTAAGGGGTGCCTGTTTCAATTTGAGACTCAAGGATTTTTTCCCAAAGGCTTCTTGCTTTGATGGTTTTTCTTCCTTTTCCTTCAGCTTCATAAGCGAGGTATTTAGTTTCAAACTCTTCGCTGTGCGAATCGTATAAACCAGGACATTCGTTAGGACACATTAATGTCCATTGTCCGTCTTCTTCCACGCGTTTCATGAATAAATCTGGAATCCACATCGCGTAGAATAAATCTCTAGCGCGCAATTCTTCAGCTCCGTGATTCTTTTTTAAATCTAAGAAACTCATAATATCTGCATGCCATGGTTCGATATAAATCGCGAAAGAACCTTTTCTTTTTCCTCCTCCTTGGTCTACATAACGAGCGGTGTCATTAAACACTTTCAGCATGGGAACTATACCGTTTGAAGTACCATTTGTTCCCGCAATGTAGGAACCTGTAGCACGAATGTTGTGTATAGATAAACCAATACCTCCAGCCGACTGCGAAATTTTTGCTGTTTGCTTTAAGGTGTCGTAAATACCATCTATACTATCATCTTGCGTAGTTAACAAGAAACAAGAAGACATTTGTGGCTTTGGTGTTCCTGAGTTAAATAAAGTTGGAGTTGCATGGGTAAAGAACATTTTCGACATAAGGTCGTATGTTTCTAAAGCACTTTCAATATCGTTAAGGTGAATTCCTACGGACACTCGCATTAACATATGTTGTGGGCGCTCTGCTACTTCACCATCTAATTTAAGTAAATACGAACGTTCTAATGTTTTAAAACCGAAGTAATCGTAATTAAAATCTCGACTATAGATAATATGCGAATCCAGCAAATCTGCATTTTCTTTGATCACTTTGTATACATCATCAGCAATTAAAGGTGCTTTTTTACCTGTACGAGGATTTACATACGCATATAAATCGGTCATTACCTCGCTGAAGGTTTTTTTGGTGTTTTTGTGTAGGTTGGAAACGGAAATTCTTGCCGCTAGATGTGCGTAGTCAGGGTGTGCAATGGTCATGGTTGCTGCTACTTCTGCTGCAAGATTATCTAGTTCACTCGTGGTAACTCCGTCGTAAAGCCCTTCAATTACGCGCATGGCTACTTTGGTAGGTTCTACTAGCGGATTAAGTCCATAACATAACTTTCTTACTCTTGCGGTAATTTTATCGAACATCACCGGCTCCTTATGCCCATCTCTTTTTACTACGTACATACTGGTTTGTTTTTGTGGTTTATTTCTGTTGTTTCTGTTGCTTCTATGGTTTCTGTTGCTTCTATGGTTTCTGTTGTTTCTATGGTTTCTATTGTTTCTGTTGCTACTATTGTTTCTGTTGTTTCTATTGTTTCTGTTGCTTCTATTGTTTCTATAGCTTCTGTTGTATCCATAGTAACCAAAGTACCCATAGTGACCATAGCAACCATAGTATCCATAGTATCCATAGTGACCATAGTACCCATAGCGACCATAGTATCCATAGCAACTATCTTTCTAAAAGTCTGCGTCGAAACTAATTTTACTATCTTTTTCTTTGTCTTTAGACATTACACCTGCTTTTTGGTATTCGCCTACTCTTTTTTCAAAGAAATTTGTTTTTCCTTGCAGCGAAATCATATCCATAAAATCAAATGGATTACTGGCTCCATAAACTTTGTTGCAGCCTAGCTCAACTAACAGACGGTCGGTTACAAACTCTAGGTATTGTGTCATTAATTTAGAGTTCATTCCGATCAAGCTTACCGGAAGAGACTCGGTAATAAACTCGCGTTCAATATTTAGGGCATCTACAATAATTTCAGTAATTCGCTCTTTAGAAACCTTGTTAATTAAGTGGTTGTTATGTAAATGAACAGCGTAATCGCAATGTAAACCTTCGTCACGAGAAATCAATTCGTTAGAAAACGTAAGCCCTGGCATTAGGCCTCGTTTCTTCAACCAATAAATTGAACAGAAAGCTCCCGAAAAGAAAATACCTTCAACAGCGGCAAAAGCAATTAGACGTTCAGCAAAGCTTGGGCTTTCAATCCATTTAAGCGCCCAGTCTGCTTTCTTTTTAATAGCCGGGAAGTTTTCAATGGCTTGGAAAAGTTTATTTTTCTCAGCTTCGTCTTTTACGTAGGTATCAATAAGTAGCGAATAGGTTTCGGAATGAATATTTTCCATCATTATTTGGAATCCGTAAAAAAACTTAGCTTCGGTATACTGAACTTCGTTTACAAAGTTTTCAGCTAAATTTTCGTTAACAATACCATCTGATGCAGCAAAGAAAGCCAAGATATGTTTGATGAAATAGCGCTCGTCTTCTGTTAACTTATTTTGCCAATCTGTAATGTCTTGGTGAAGGTCAATCTCTTCCGCTGTCCAAAAACTTGCTTCTTGCTTTTTGTACCACTCCCACAAATCGTGGTGCTGGATTGGAAATACAACAAATCGGTTTTTGTTTTCAGCTAAAATAGGTTCTACGTGTGCCATTTCTTTGATTTTAAAAGGTTTAAAAAATTGAATTTCGGACTAACAAATATGTGAAATAAAACGGCTCCACGTAAGTTAAATTTAAAAAGGTTTTCAACAAAGTTTTCAACAATCCCTGAGTCCCTTATTTTACAGTACTTCTCATGTTTGTTATGGAAATCAACTAGTTACGTAATTTTATTCTCTTAAGCCACGCTACGTAAGGGATAAGCTTTTTTGAGAATGGGCAATACTTACTCTATTAAATTTAATTGAAGAATTTTTCAGCTTTTTATACCAGTTATTTTTTGAAATTACAGGAAAAGAAAGCGATGATTTTTTCTTTATATGGATAAGAAAAATCAAGCATAACCTTAGCTATGTTTTCTTTTATGGTGAAATAGAATGGAAAAAAGGGCATTTTATTATTACGGTAACTTCAATTGATAAATGGTATTACATACCTACTCAGGTAGTTAAATTTTTCTGTTTACTGTCTAATTGAAACCTACCAATGAATCAATTTTCAAAGTAGATTTTAGTTTTATGTGCAACTAAAAAAATGTATGTTTGTTGTCAATTTCTCCATTTTATGTCGTTTAATTATCCACATACAAAAACTTATACAGTCGATGAAGCACTCCTTCGTATGATGAAGTATTGTGCATACCAAGAGCGCTGCCACCTAGAAGTTGAGCAAAAGTTAGACGAAATGCGGATGATTCCAGCTGCAAAAGAAAAAATTATTCTTCAGTTGATGCAAGATAATTTTCTGAATGAGGAAAGGTATGCAAAAGCCTTAGTCAGAGGAAAGTTTTTAATCAAAAAATGGGGCAGGAAAAAAATAGAACAACAACTTCAGCAAAAACAAATTTCTTCCTATTTAAAGAAGGAAGCCCTAAAAGAAATTGACCCAGAATTATATGAGCAGCATTTACTTTATTGGGCTAAAAAAAAAGCCAGTCAACTTGGTAGCTTAACCTATGCAAATCAGCAAAAATTATATGCTTTTTTATACAGTAAAGGCTATGAATCAGAATTGATTAGCGAGGTGATTCAAAATTTAACAATTGAAAATAGTTAATCTACATAATGTGTTATACACTCTATTTGAGCTAAAACTTCTTCAACATAAATTCTTGCAATTTGTCACTCACCTTTATTATAGCGGTGCTATGCCGAAGTCTTAAAAACACATTTTTTTGGCACGTTCAGTCAATATAACGAAGCCCCAATGAGCCATTCGGGTTTAATTTTTTCTGAGGTAGCCTGTTTCAATAAAAAAGTTGAACCATCAACTCTATCATAAAACCACCTTTTCTGATATTTTAAATTAATCAAATTGTTTCAATAAAATCAGTATTTTCGCACTTTAAAATAATCACATGTCAGCAGAAACAAAGAGTTTAAATTTTATCGAACAAATCATTGAGGAAGATTTAAAAAACGACTATAGCAAAGACCAATTAAAATTCAGGTTCCCGCCCGAACCTAATGGTTATTTGCATATTGGTCATGCTTCTTCCATTTGCTTAAATTTTGGTCTTGGGTTAAAATACAATGCCCCTGTTAATTTGCGTTTCGACGACACCAATCCCGCAAAAGAAGAGCAAGAATATGTCGATGCTATCAAAAAAGACGTGGCTTGGTTAGGCTTTACTTGGGCTGAGGAATGTTATGCTTCTGATTATTTTCAACAATTATACGATTGGACCATTGAGCTTATCAAAAACGGAGATGCCTATGTAGATAGCCAAACTTCGGAAGAAATTGCTCAACAAAAAGGAACACCAACACAAGCAGGTACGCCTAGTCCTTATAGAGAAAGAAGTGTGGAGGAAAACCTTCGTCTTTTTGAAGCCATGAAAAATGGCGAAACCAAAGAAAAAGAACACGTAGTTCGTGCAAAAATAGACATGTCTTCGCCTAATATGCTGATGCGCGATCCAGTTATGTACCGCTGTTTACACAAAAGTCATCACCGCACAGGAAGCAATTGGTGCATTTACCCCATGTATGATTGGGCGCATGGTGAATCAGATTTTATCGAACAAGTTTCTCACTCTTTTTGTACGCTAGAGTTTTTGCCTCATAGAGAGTTGTACAATTGGTTTATTGAAAAGGTAAGTAAAGAAGGAGAGTTTACACCAAAACAGCGTGAGTTTGCCCGTCGAAATTTAAGCCATACTGTAGTAAGCAAGCGTAAATTAGCACAATTAGTCGAGCAAGGAATTGTTTCTTCTTGGGACGACCCGCGCATGTCAACTATATCTGGTATGCGAAGAAGAGGCTACACCCCGGCTTCGATTCGAAATTTTGCTGATAGCATTGGAATTGGAAAGCGTGAAAATGTTGTGGATGTGGCTCATTTAGAATTTTGTGTACGTGAAGACCTCAACAAAACAGCTCCCCGAGTGATGGGCGTCTTAGATCCGCTCAAACTTGTCATTACTAACTACCCTGAGAGCGCTGAGGAATGGTTAACCGCCGAAAACAATCCCGAAGACCCAAATGCAGGAGAAAGACAAGTGCCTTTTTCTAGAGAACTCTATATCGAAAAAGAAGACTTTAAGGAAGAAGCCAACCGAAAGTTTTTTAGGTTGAAACTTGGCGGAGAAGTTCGACTTAAAAATGCATACATCATTAAAGCCGAAAAAGCTATTAAAAATGAAGCCGGCGAAATTATAGAAGTGTATTGTACGTACGACAAAGACAGTAAGAGCGGAAGCGGAACAGAGGCTTCTTTACGCAAGGTAAAAGGAACGCTTCATTGGGTTTCTGTAGCTCATGCAGCCAAAGTAGAAGTGCGTTTGTACGACCGTTTGTTTATGGTTGAAGATCCCTCGGCTGACAAAGAAAAAGACTTTTTAGATTTTGTAAACCCAAATTCTTTAGAGGTTATCGATGCTTTTGTTGAACCAAGTTTGAAGGAGGCGAAAGTAGAAGACAAATTTCAGTTTCAACGAATGGGTTATTTTTGTGTAGATAGAGATAGTACACCCGAAAAATTGGTTTTCAACAGAACAGTAACCTTAAGAGATTCTTGGAAAGGAGGTAATTAATCATGGCAGAACATAACGAATTAGGCAAAGAAGGAGAAAAATTAGCTACCCGTTTGCTAACGGAAAAAGGCTATGAAATCCTACAAACTAATTACCGTTACCTAAAAGCTGAAGTCGATATTATTGCTCAAAAAGGCGACGTATTAGCCGCCGTTGAAGTAAAAACACGGAGCACGCCTGATTTTGGCGACCCACAAGAATTTGTCAAGAAAACACAGATTCAACGTTTGGTCAAAGCCATCGATCACTACGTAAACGAAAACAACCTTGATGTTGAGGTTCGTTTTGATGTTGTGGCCATCATCAAAAACAAACTCGGCACTAAAGTCGAACATATCGAGGACGCATTTCTGCATTTTTAAAAAACAGCAAAATGAAGATTTATCATTATTTTTTCTTTTTTGTTCTAATTTCATTTTCTGTTTTTTCTCAAAATGGAAACTACACAAAAGCTTTTGATGATTTTATTGAAGCTTATAATGAAGAAGACTTCGTAGCTATCTTTGAAAGCTTTTCAAGTGAAATGCAAGAGTCGCTTCCATTAGAAGACACCCAACAATTTTTTGGTGAATTAAAATATCAAGCGGGAAAAATTATTTCTAAAGATTTTTTGAATGATGAAGACGGGACAGGTGCTATTTACAAAGTAAACTTAGAATGGACCGCGTTAAGCTTTTATATTAGCCTAAACGATGCAAATAAATTTGAAGTTTTGCTTATCAAGCCCTACGAAGAGGCAGTCGAGGATCAAAATCTAATAAATGACTTGAGGGCTTATCCGGCAGAAGTAGCTGCTCTTTTATATTCAACTCATCAGGATTTACCCAAAAACGCTCAACTTTCAGTTGCTGTTATCAACCACAACAAAGTTGATTTTTATGGTTCATTAAGCAAAGGCGACACGATTGTGTGTACAAATAATCAGAAAAATGTCTTCGAAATAGGATCCTTGACCAAGGTGTTTACATCAACAATTTTGGCACTTCTTGTTGAAGAAGGTAAATTAAATCTCTCGGATGAAGCTCAATCTTTTTTCGATTTTAAATTTAATGAAGAACACTCCATCCCTCTTGAGCGCCTTGCTAATCATACCTCAGGTCTAGCTCGCTTACCTATCAATTTAAATTTAACAGATTTCGCAAATCCTTATAAAAACTACGGAAAAGGAGAATTAGAAGATTACTTAAAAAACTACCTTAGCATTGAAGAATCAAACTTAGGTAAGTATGCCTACTCCAATTTAGGAGCAGGCTTGTTGGGTTACGTTCTTGGGTTATCAGAAGCAATGTCTTTTCAAGAACTCCTACAAAAGAGAATCTTCGAGGAATGGGAGATGAGCAGTTCTTACACTTCATTGGACAATGTTTCGAATAAGCTTATTAGAGGGCTTAATCAAAATGGTGAGGTTGTTTCTAATTGGGAGTTTGATGTTTTAGTTGGCGCGGGAGGAATCTTGTCCACTTCCGAAGATTTATCTAAATTCATACAAGCCCATTTTGATGAAAAAAACATAGCTTTTAGCAAGACACTCAGTTCGACTTATACGATTGATGTTAACTATGAGATTGGCTTGGGATGGCATATTGTAAAACAGAACGATGGCCGAAAATTCTTTTTCCATAATGGGGGCACAGGAGGATATAGTTCTGTTATGTTGCTTGATGTAGCTAATAAAATTGGGGTAGTAGTGCTTGCGAATGTCGCCAATAGCAATACTCAAATTGACGAATTAGGTTTCAAATTGATGAATGAAATTAAAATGAAATAGAAAAATGAGCAGTTTTTATTCTAAAGAGTTTAAAGAAGCCATCGCCAACCTTCCTTCGAAAGAAAAGGACAAACTAATTTTACGCTTACTTAAAAAAGACCTTGCCCTTGCTAAACGTTTAAATTATGAACTTGTAGAAGGCGAACCCATTGAGGAAAAAAGGGAAGAGCTTAAAATAGCTTTAGAAAAAGGCATTAACTACATACGTAGGGTTCAATCTGTTGGAGCCTTATTTATGGAAACTCGTTACTTAAGTGGGTTAATAAATGAGCATGTTTACACCACAAAGGATAAGTTTGGCGAAGCTTTTTTCAACTTATGGCTAATGAATGAGGTTATTACTTACCGTAACGACTTACTTACGCGAGCAACTCATTTTAAAACTAGAAAGTTTAATGTATATTTAGTTGCCAAAACATACAAAGTTCTCGCATTAATTAATAAACTTCACGAAGATTTTTACATCGAATTTGAAAGCGAATTAAAACGCTTGGGTAAACTTTTTGCAGCAAATGATTTTTTAGTCTTGCTAGCTAAAGAAAACAAATTAGATTTAGCTTGGTTACTTACCGCAGAAATTCCAGAAAACATTAATGAAATTGCTAAAGAAGTTAGAGCAGATGGAGGCTTGAGGTAATTCACATCCATCAATACAATTCCTTTATCATTTCGGTTTCGATAGCTGAATGGGAAGCTTCGTAGACTACCTCATTATTTTGAAGCACAATTACTTGCGGGGATTGGTGAAAAACCTTCAACTTTTCAGCAATAGCATTAGAAACATCACGGTAGGCAATTAAATCTATATAAATTAAACTTACGTCCTCAGGTTTATCTTTTCCTAAAAAACGAACTTGATTCCATACCATCCGACTTATTCCACATCGTGTTGAGTGTTTAAAAAAAACATAGGTTTTATCGGTTGTATTTGCTAGAATTTCATCCAGTTTTTGAACACTTGTTAGTTGTATCCAGTTCTCCTCTCCAAAGGATTGTTCCCGCTTCTTGTCTCCTCCCTGGAAAAAGTTTCCAAATATGCCCATGTTTATTTTTTGTATATTAAAATTGAATTTTCTTCTCCCTTCGTAATCATATAAAACTCATCTAAACTTGAAAAGTGAATATCGATAAGTGATTCTCCATACACAGGGAAACCTTCTACGAGGCTACCAAATTCATCGAAAAGATAAGCCTTATTGGATTGAAGATCTACAAGTCCTATATAGCTTTTGTCCTGAACGCTGAATAGTTGCGGCGCTTGGTAAACGCCGTAATCTAACTTTATAGTAACTTCATTTATCATTAATTTATTTTCCGAGAGTAAAACCAATAATCGATCGTTAGCTACAATGTGGTGTCGGTCTAGTAAGTTTTTCGTCTGAAAATCAACTTCTCCTTTTTCATTAATTTGTGCTAATGCCCCATTTTTTGTGGTAGAAGTAAACTTAGCATCGTATAAATACCAATTTTGACCAGAAAATGCTTCTTCTGAAGTAATTGGTATACGTTCTTTTCCAGTTCTATCTAGAACATTTAAGTTTCCATTTTCCTGTTGAAGCATTAGGTAATCCTTATTACCAATTCTAAGGTGGGTTAGTGGTTGAGTAATTTTAGAATTTGTTTTTGGTACATCAAAGCCTTTTACTGTTTTGCCGTTTTTGTCAAACATAAGCAATGCATTGTTTTGCGTAATTACAAAACGATAATTCCCGTTGTTGTCATAATCAAAAACACTTAGTTCCTGAGTAATAATATCCTTAAAATCCAGCGGGAAAGGCTTCACATCTTTTCCTTCTTTATCGATTAAATACACTTTGTTTTGTGTGGCAAATGCCATTTGTATACGTGTATTTTTAAAAATATCTATTTCTTTAATTTTTCCAACGATAGCTCCGTCTAGTTGTTTACTCCATAACTCGTTTCCTTTAGTATCGGCAAGATGAAGCACAAAGTTTTCATCTTGGTAAACCACATCTTTTTGTTGTGTTCGCCAGTTGGTAAAAAATTGCGGTGAACTGATTATTTTGTTTGCACTTTTAATCCGTCCAAGGTGGCTTAATTTAGTTGGCTCTGTGTCGGTTTGCGTTGCTTTAAAAACAAGGTTGGTATAACTAAAGTTGTCTTCGTTTTTAAAGTGAAGGACAACTACATCATGCGATTCTACATCTAATTCGTTAATTGAATTTGGTTTGGAGCTTAAGTCGCTTAAGTAAGGTTTTGTAATGTCTGAAAAAAGTAAGAACAAGGCATTGGACTTAGCGCTAACCTCATTTAAACTTTCATTTAGGGATTTTTTTTCGCTCCAAACAGATTTTGATTCTACATTTATCCACAAACTTTCTAAATGTTCTGCTTGAGTAGCGAAAAAAAAGTTTCCTTCAATTTGGGTGAAGAATTTGTGCGATGATGCAGCTACAAGCGGGGTAAATGATTTTAAAAACCCAGTTTCTTCTAATTCAAAAATTTCGTGCTCTCGGAATTGTTTGTGTAAGTTTGAAAATGCCTCCATATGTCCTGCAAACGCAGCAGGATTACCTAAGCGAATACTTACTAAATCATAATCTGCAAAATATACCTTGCTTACTTCCTTTACGTCTTCAAATAGAAACCTCCATTTTTTAGGTGTTAAGGGATAATTAAGCCTCTCTTTTTCTTTTTCGAATGCTTCTATATTATTAATGAGATAAGTTTCTACCCCAAGCGAAAGAAGTGGAACATAGCTAGAAATTTGACTATTAGAAGGAGTTTGCTGTTGAAGCAGTAAGAGCTTTGCATTGCTTCCTTCTTCGTATATATTGATTCCAACAAGCTGAAGCGCATTTTTTTTAATTTTAATATCGAAGGCACTCCATCCTACCAAGTTTTCTAGCATCAAAAAGCTTTTCTTCGGAAACCATTCTGCGTAATAAGGTGTTATGCTTTTAGCATTAACATACAATGTTGGAGAGGATTGGGATGAGGCTTTTTGTAATTGTTGAAGTATAGGTGTATTTTCCCATTCATTTTTACGCTGTCGAATGATGTTTTCAATCATTAACTTAGAAGGGCTGATCATTCCAACCTGTTGAATTACTGCAGCATAATAATTACCTTCTTTGTACGTGATTTCTATAATTTCTACTCCATCGTAAGTAATGCTGTTACCAATTTTAGTGTCTTTTTCTAACTCCGAAAAAGCAGTTTCGTTGATGTAGGTCAAGTAGGTTGGAACAAGCTCCTTTTTTCCAATGGGTGTTAGGCTTAAAAGTCCAAGTTGGTCGGTAGGAAATACTTCTGCAAATTCAAATTTTTCTTGAATTTCTCTGATCAAGTTTGAAGACACATTCGCTTCAATAAATGATTGCTGAGAAAAGGTTTTGTTCAGATCATTTATACTTGATGTCTCTAGAACTACATTAGAATTATGCGGAATAAAATCGAAAAGTAAAGCTTTTTCTTCTGCAGAATACGAACTACATCCACTACTAAGAATCCCTAAACCAATACCTAGTAGAATGCTGATAAAGACAGATTTAAAATGAGAATGCACGTACATGTTTTCGGATTTAATTCGTTGCAAATGTACTTGATATTTTGCATTTTTACTTGGAATTGAATTAAATATCAAAAGAAATTGGATTAAATTCCTAAGTTCAATTCAGATTTAAAAATAGCATCTCTTATTTATTATTTCGGAACTCAGTTGCTGCTTTATACCTGTTTTAATTGGTTCGATAGCTTTCGTTCAATAGTTTTTTTATAAATTAGCTACTTTAAAAAATACAATAACATGAAAAAACTTATTTTTACTAGTCTTATGCTTTTTAGTTTGGTGTTTGCCCAAGCTCAAGAAGAGAAAGTTGAACAAATTTCAGAAGGAAAATTCTTTATTGAATTCGGAACAAGTTTTGGTGAAGCGAACCTCTATTCAGGTAGCAGTATTAATTTTTATAATGATGGGGACTACTCCTATTATAATGTTGGTTTGATGGGAGGTTACTTTATAAAAGATAACCTTGCTATTACAGGTTCTTTAGGACACGGAAATATTGTGAGCGATAATAATTTTTCTTGGGGATTAGGTGCAAAGTATTTTTTACTAGACAAGTTGCCTCTAGCGCTTAATTTAAACGGTTCTTCCTATGACAGTCTTGATTTTTTCTCTTCAGGTAGAGAGAGACCGCTTTACCTTGGCTTTCAAGCAGGATATGCTTTTTTTATTGGCAACAGTGCAAGCATAGAGCCAGGGATTAGATATGCAATTGGCTTAAAGGATGATGCCTTTGGAAATAAATTCAATATTTTTTCTTTCAACGTCGGTTTTTCTTTTTATTTCTAAATAAAACAAACAGTAAACAAAAAAGCGTATTCATTTTGGAATACGCTTTTTTGTTCTAACTAGATTTAGTACTTACACTTTCTTCATAAAAAGTCCTTCATCCGTTTTTTCTATTTGAATTAGTTCTTTCTTACGAAGTGATTTAGTGGTTGTATCCCATTTTTTGTTGCTTAAACCTGAAGCATTCTTCACTTCATCTAAGCTTTTAAATTCATTTGATAACAACCCTAATAACGCTTTTTCCTCTTCGTTTAATTCTACTTTTTTCTTTTCAGGCTTCATTTGTGGGAAGAACAAAACTTCTTGAATGGAAGGATTATTGGTCAAAAACATAATTAATCTATCCATGCCTATTCCTAATCCTGAAGTTGGTGGCATTCCGTATTCCAAGGCACGTAAGAAGTCATGATCTATAAATTCAGTAGCTTCATCGTCTCCTTTTTGTGCAAGTTTCAACTGCTCTTCAAAGCGTTCACGTTGGTCGATAGGGTCGTTTAATTCCGAATAAGCGTTGGCAATTTCCTTTCCGCAGACCATCAATTCGAAGCGTTCAGTTAGCTCAGGATTGTCTCTGTGTTCTTTACACAACGGGCTCATTTCCTTGGGATAATCGGTAATAAATGTTGGCTGAATAAAGTTGCCTTCGCACTTTTCGCCAAATATCTCGTCAATCAGCTTGCCTTTACCCATGGTATCATCTACCTCAATACCCATAGATTTTGCAGCTTCTCTTAGTTCGTGTTCACTTTTTCCTGTAATATCGAAGCCTGTAAACTCTTTAATCGCATCCGTCATACTGATACGCTTGTATGGCGCTTTAAAATCTACTTTGTGTTCTTTAAAAGTAGCTTCAGTAGTACCGTTTACCGCCATTGCGCAATGCTCTAACAATTGTTCGGTAAACTCCATCATCCAATTGTAGTCTTTGTAAGCAACGTAGATTTCCATTGCCGTAAACTCAGGGTTATGGGTTCTGTCCATGCCTTCGTTACGGAAGTTTTTAGAAAACTCGTACACACCATCAAATCCACCTACGATGAGTCTTTTCAAGTAAAGTTCATTGGCAATACGCAAATACAAAGGAATATCCAAGGCATTGTGATGAGTGATAAACGGACGCGCCGCTGCACCCCCGGGAATGGATTGCAATACAGGTGTTTCTACTTCCATATAGCCTTTATCGTTGAAGAAATTTCGCATCGCTGTAAAAAGCTTCGTACGCTTGACAAAAATTTCCTTTACGTGAGGATTTACTGCTAAATCTGCATAGCGTTGTCTGTAGCGCATTTCAGGATCGGTAAAACCGTCGTATTCGTTTCCTTCTTTATCTACTTTTGGCAATGGAAGCGGCTTCAATGCCTTACTTAATAATTGAAAGTTGGTTACCTTCACGGTCATTTCGCCTACTTGCGTAGTGAATAATTCACCTTCAATACCAACAAAATCACCAATATCAAGTAATTTTTTATATACATCGTTGTACAAAGTTTTGTCTTCACCTGTACAAATTTCATCTCTGTTGAAATAGACCTGAATTCTTCCTTCTGCATCTTGAAGTTCAGCAAAAGAGGCTTTTCCTTGAATACGTCGAGACATCAAACGTCCTGCGATTACTACTTTTTTGTCCGCTTCAAAATTTTCTTTTATGTCTTTTGAAGTATGATCTACAGGAAATAAATCTGCAGGATAAGGATTAATGCCTAAAGCTTTAAGTTGTTGTAGCTTTTCTCTTCTAACAAGTTCTTGCTCCGATAATTGCATGCGCTATTTTTTTAAGCGGCAAAGATACAATCTTATAGTGAAAGGTATTTGTGAACAATAGCATAAATATCAATTGAAATGTAATCCAACCTTTACAACTAATCGTATATAAATAGGTTTTATGTTACACAACGTAAATTAATTGATTGTTAAAATGGTGTCTTTTATTAAAGATATTGTTGAATATCAAATACATTTACGTTAAAATTATTTTTAATCAGCGACAAAACACATAAAAAAAATTAAAATGAAACAAATAGTTACTAAATTAATATTTTCCTTTTTATTCACCCTACTTGGCGTCTTCTCGTTTACAGCCCAAGAAAGTATTCATGATTTAGCAAGAAATGGCGACTTAACAAAAATTAAAGCGCTTGTTGAAAACGATGCAACGATTGTCAACCTTCAAAGTGAGCAAGGTTTTTCTCCACTCCTTTTAGCAGTGTATTACGAAAAAGAAGAGGTGGCGAATTATCTAATTGAAAATGGAGTTACGGTAAATGAAGACTCAGCCATGGGGTCTCCGTTGATGGCCGCAGTGGTAAAAAACAATTACTCCCTTACTGAAAAACTCCTTGCTAAAGGAGCTAATGTAAATGCTACAGATGCCAATGGAACTACCTCATTGATTTACGCAGTTACATTTCAGTTAGAAGATATTGTCGACTTGTTGTTGAAGTACAACCCAAACATTTTACATAAAGATGAAAAGGGTTTTTCGGCTATAGATTATGCCGAGAAGCTACCTAATAAAGCTATTGAAAACAAACTGAAAGATTAATTTAAAGAAAATGCTATGCAAAGAAAACTACTTTTTTTATCACTAATTGTTAGCCTTTGTCTTCAAGCTCAGTCCTTTATTGCTGAAGACATTATTTTGTCTACAACTCCTGGATTAGAATACTCAGCGAGTATTGAAACCAACGAAAATGGAGTTACACTTACCCTTGTAGGTCCATCCGATCGTTGGTTGGCGTTTGGCTTTGGTGTAACATCTATGACCAATGGAGGCGATGTGGTTATTTTTGACGGAACGAACCTCAGCGACCGAACTTTTGTAGGTTTTGTACAACCTCAGGTTGATGCTGTTCAAAACTGGACGATTGAAAGCAATACCGTGCAGGGAGGTGTGCGTACCTTAGTTGCTACACGTGCATTAAATGCAGGGTCTAACAACTTTATTTTTGAAAATGACGGACAGAATTTTCCCGTTGTTTGGGCGCGCGGAAACGGAAGCACTTTTGTAATATCCAATCACGGAGGCGCGAACAGAGGTAGCGCAATTGCAGAATTCACTACCTTAAGCAATGAAGAATTCAGTATTGTTAGTAACTGGGATTTCTTTCCTAACCCGACTAATGGTGTTGTAACCATGAATATTCCGCAGGCTTTGCTTGGACAAGAAATAGAAGTATATAATTTACTTGGAAAGCGAGTGTTTAAACAACGAGTTGGGGCTATTCAAGAACAACTGCAATTGAGTAATTTGTCTAAAGGAAATTATTTGGTAAGAATTACTAATCACCCAACTACGCAAAAGTTGATTTTGAAGTAAAAGAAGGTGGTTCGTATTATAAGTTTAATCTCGCTAGTCTAGTTGAGAAGTATTATTATGGCTGTGTTTTCGAGAGGAGGTTTGTGTATAGGCTATGACACAAAGAGCACAAAATCCCACAAAGTTGCACAAAGGTATGACCTATAATAATCAAGCCTTTTTTCATTTTTTTAATTTCAAGGTTAATTTGAAAATCGTTGATTATAGATAAGCTTTGAAAACATAATGATTTCACAGCGTCCTTTGTGAACTTTGTGCCTTTGTGGTTAACAGCGATTCATTGCAGACTTGCCTAGTGATTAAGGTTACTTAATTTGAAAATCTTTGTAGCTTCTTTGTGCAACTTGCGTAAAAGCTACGACAAAAAGAGCAAAAATAACTGTTGAGCAAGGCTATTTTTTTTCCTTTAAAATTTGTAATAATTTCAGGGAGTCTTGACGATTGTCCCAAAATGCAGTTATTAGTATTTCTTGTTCGGTTACTTTATAGAAGATACTGAAGTTACTCAACGAAGCAACTCTCGTATCTTTAAAGTCAGCTGTTTTGTAAATGAAAGGTGTTTCTGCAATTTGTTTAGTTCGTTCCGCTACAATTTTAATCAACTTTTTTGAATAAGTGTTTGACTTGTTTCGTTTAACCCAATATTCAAGTATTCCAACATATTGAATATCAGCTGTTCGAGTCCACTTTACAGTCCGTTTAGCCATTCTGTATTTCGTTTATCCATTGCTTCTTGAGAAATCAATCGACCATTTTCAATGTCTGATTCACTCATTTCTAGCATTTCTTTTTGTTCAGCGGTAAGTTCCACCTTATTGGTGTCCGTTGCACTTGATGAAATCAAATTATCGAGAGCTATAAGAAAATCCTTGTTTCTGATTGTCAATATTTTGTCAATCAGATTATTGCGTATTTTATCAACTGTTGCCATAATTATTTATTTTTTGCAATTTCGGAAATTTTTGTGGTTTTTCATAATCTTACACACGTTGCTGCAAAACAGTATTATTCAACCGAAAAATTTACAGTTATAATTGATACCTTTTTATTTTTCAATTTCAAGGTTAATTTTAATATCGATAATTTTAGGTAAGCTTTAAAAACAAAGTGATTTCAGGTATAATGGACAAAAATTAGGCTATTTTTGATTTCACAGTGTCCTTTGTGAACTTTGTGCCTTTGTGGTTAACAGCGAAATACACCATAAACCTGCTTGCCGATGAGGTAGGGACGCAGAGAACGCAGAGTTTATGAAGCAAAATTAAATTAACATGTATTGAAAATCTTAGTGAAACTTTGTGTCTTCTTTGTGTATTTGGTGTAATAGCTAAGCTTTTGCAGCATATTTCCAAAGCCATTAAACATAAAAAATCCCGACCTAGTAAGTCGGGATTTTTTTAGTCTTGCATATTTTTTGCTTCAATGCTTAGTGTTGCGTGAGGAACAAGTTTTAATCGCTCTTTTTGGATTAGTTTCCCTGTAACACGACAAACTCCGTATGTTTTGTTTTCAATACGAATTAGGGCGTTTTTTAAATCGCGGATAAACTTTCCTTGTCTAATTGCCAAAGCTGAATTCGCCTCTTTACTTAAGGTGTTACTCCCATCATCAAAAGATTTGAAGGTTGGAGCCGTATCTTCCGTGTCGTTAGCGCTTCCGTTTCTAAAAGCTTCTTCGTAGAGCTTTAACTGCTTCTCGGCCTTTTCGATTTTGTCAAGAATCAATACTTTGAACTCTTCTAAATCTTCATCGCTGTATCTTTCTTTCGTAGTTGTTTGCATAAGTTTATAATTTTTCGACTTTTAGTATTGTTTGAATGTTATCAAACTCAATGCCAAAGCCTTCATTAATTTCGTCGTTAAAAGTAAGACTTGCTGTTAAAGTTTCATTCTTTATGTATGATAAATTTTCGTTAACAGCTTTCGCTAACTTATCATTGGTTTTCATTTGGATAGCGATTTTGTCGGTGACTTCAAAACCTGCATCTTTCCTGATATTTTGAATACGATTAACCAATTCTCGTGCAATACCTTCATTGATTAATTCTTCGGTCAAGCTCACATCTAATGCTACCGTAAGACCATTGCCGCTAGCTACTAACCAACCCTCAATATCCTGAGAAGAAATTTCTACTTCATCTTTAGTAACTTCAATTTCCTCACCATTGACTTGTAAAGATAGTGAATTATTTTGTTCCAAAGTTTGAATTTGCTCATTATTCATCCCTTGAATAGCTTGTGCAACTCCTTTCATGTTTTTTCCAAATCGTGGGCCAAGCACTTTAAAGTTTGGTTTAATACTCTTGACAAGTATTCCTGAGGTATCGTCAATAAATTCGATTCGCTTGACGTTTACTTCGGAAAGAATTAAGTCGGCTACCTCCTGAATCGAGTTTCGTGTCCCTTCATCCAATACAGGAATCATGATGCGCTCCAAAGGCTGACGCACTTTTATCATTTCCTTCTTTCGTAATGAAAGTACTAAGGATGAAATGGTCTGTGCTTGTTGCATTTTCTGCTCCAAAGCTTTGTCGATACAGGCTTCATTTTGTTTTGGGAAATAAGCTAAATGCACACTTTCAAAAGTTTCTTTTTGAGTAGCGGCATTCAAATCTTTATACAGTCTATCGGCAAAAAACGGAGCAACAGGTGCCATTAATTTAGCAACTTCAACCAAGCAAGTGTATAAAGTTTGGTAAGCTGAAATTTTATCTTCTTTGTATTCGCCTTTCCAAAATCTTCTTCGACACAAACGAACGTACCAATTACTCAAATTCTCCTGAACAAAGTCAGAAATTGCTCTACAGGCTTTGGTTGGCTCGTAGTTTTCGAAGAAAGCATCTACTTCGGCGATTAACGTGTTTAATTCCGAAAGTATCCATCGATCGATTTCAGGTCGCTTAGCTAAAGGAACTTCTTCTTCTTGGTAAGTAAAGTTGTCGATGTTTGCATACAAGCTGAAGAAGGAATAGGTGTTGTACAAGGTTCCAAAAAACTTACGCTGAACCTCAGCAATTCCTTCCAAGTCGAATTTTAGGTTGTCCCATGGATTGGCGTTGGAAATCATGTACCAACGAGTAGCATCGGGACCATATTTTTTGAGCGTGCTAAACGGGTCGATAGCATTGCCTAAACGCTTGGACATTTTTTGACCATTTTTATCGAGAACTAATCCGTTGGAAACGACATTTTTGTAAGCAACATCATCAAATATCATGGTAGCAATGGCGTGAAGCGTGTAGAACCATCCTCTCGTCTGATCGACACCTTCGGCGATGAAATCGGCCTGAATGCCCCCTAGCCCCCGAAGGGGGAACTTATGCGATGAGCTTTTGATGTCTTCTGCCTCCTCTGAAGTGGAATTGTTTAATGCAGTTTCTATTTTATATAAAACTTCATCGATGTTACCTATTACTTCTTCATTGGTAAATCGCAAAGTTGTATAACCAAAATTCTCTAACAAAAAGTTGTCTCTTTCTTGGTCTTTTTCTTTGACTTCGGCCTTATTGTGGTAGCCACCATCGACTTCAACAACAAGTTTTTTGCTTATACATACAAAATCAACAATATATGTATCAATAATATGTTGCCTTCTAAATTTATAACCATCTATGTTTTTTCCCCTCAGTTGTTCCCATAGAATATTTTCAGCTTCAGTTGGATTCTTCTTAAGATTATCAGCATTCTCTTTTATTGCTGAATAAGTAGATTTTCGTGCAGTTTCAAATTTAGGAGCTTTCTTCTCTCCCCCTCCCTCGGAGGGGGCCGGGGGGAGGCTAAACGGATAATGCCATTGCGCATACGGCATACTTCCTGAATCGAACCAAACATCAATCAAATCTGTTTCGCGCTTCATAGGTTTTCCTGAAGGAGAAACTAAAATAATGTCATCGACTATATTTTTATGTAGGTCTATTTTTGCGTAGTTTTCATCACTTAAATCACCAACTTTAAAGTCTTGGTATGGATCTTTGGTCATGAAACCTGCTTCAATTGAACGCGCTATTCCGTCTTTTAATTCTTCCACAGAACCGATGATGGTTTCTTCTTTTCCATCTTCTGTTCGCCAAATTGGCAGTGGAATTCCCCAATACCTTGAGCGAGAAAGGTTCCAATCGTTGGCATTGGCTAACCAATTACCAAACCTTCCTTCTCCTGTTGAAGCCGGTTTCCAATTGATTGTTTTGTTCAATTCGTGCATACGGTCTTTGAAAGCTGTTGCTTTGATGAACCACGAATCCAATGGGTAGTAGAGAATAGGTTTGTCTGTACGCCAACAATTTGGGTAGGAGTGAACGTATTTTTCGACTTTAAAAGCTCTGTTTTCTTCTTTAAGTTTGATGGCGATTTCTACATCTACTGACTTTTCAGGAGCTTCGCCTTCTGCATAGTATTCGTTTTTGACGTATTTCCCTGCTAATTCGCCTAACTCAGGACGGAATTTTCCTTTTAAATCTACTAAAGGAACAAGGTTGCCGTTTTCGTCTTTTACCAACATTCCCGGTACTTCTGGAGTGGCTTGTTTTGCTACAAGTGCATCGTCGGCACCAAAAGTAGGCGCAGTGTGAACGATTCCTGTACCATCTTCGGTAGTCACAAAATCTCCTGAAATCACTCGGAAAGCATTTTCAGGGTTTTGGTGTGGAAGCACGTAAGGAAGTAGTTGCTCGTAGCGAATACCAACAAGGTCTTTTCCTTTGCATTCTGCTACAATTTTATACGGAAATTTCTTAGAAGCTGAAGTAACATTGTTGAAATCATCCTCGTCATTACTTTCAAAGTATTTTCCTTTGAATTGTTTTCCTACAAGGTTTTTTGCTAAAACCACAAAAATTGGTTCAAAGGTATATTGATTAAATGTTTTTACTAAAACATAGTCAATTTTGGGTCCAACTGTAAGGGCGGTATTACTTGGTAATGTCCATGGAGTGGTCGTCCAAGCCAAGAAGAAAGCCCCCTCTAGCTCCCCCGAGGGGGGAGAATAATTAAACGCTTTTTGAATAGAGTTCCCCAACCCTTCCCCTCCGGTGGAGTCTGAGTTAACATCTCCCCCTCCCTCGGAGGGGGTTGGGGGGAGGCTCCTAAACTGAGCAGTTACCGTAGTATCAGAAATATCTTGGTATGTTCCGGGTTGGTTAAGTTCGTGTGAGCTTAAGCCCGTACCTGCTTTTGGTGAATAGGGCTGAATTGTATAACCTTTGTAAAGCAATCCTTTATCATAGATTTGCTTCAATAGCCACCAAACGCTTTCCATATATTTTGGCTCGTAGGTAATGTATGGGTTTTCCATATCTACCCAATAACCAATTTTTTCGGTGAGGTCGTTCCAAACATCGGTGTATTTCATCACCGCTTTTTTACAAGCTTGATTGTATTCTTCTACCGATATTTTGGTACCAATATCCTCTTTGGTAATTCCTAATTCTTTTTCGACACCTAATTCTATGGGAAGCCCGTGCGTGTCCCATCCTGCTTTACGGTTGACAAGATAGCCTTTTTGGGTTTTGTAGCGACAGAAAATATCCTTGATGCTTCTTGCCATCACGTGGTGAATCCCCGGAAGTCCATTCGCTGACGGAGGGCCTTCAAAAAAAACAAAAGCTTCGTTTTCTTCGCGGGAGGTGATGCTCTTTTCGAAAATCTTATTTTCCTTCCAAAAAGCTAGTATATCGTCGCCTACTTGTGGCAAATTAAGTCCTTTGTATTCAGGAAACTTACGTGTCATTTTGCTTAAAATTTTGAATGGGTGCGAAATTAAGGAATTTTGTGTAAAAAGTAGGGGTAGATTGTGGGTTTTAAATAACTTTACTAGATTAAATATTCTTGCTAAACATAGCAAAATCAATATTAGTAGTTTTACTTTTGTAGAATATTTGCTCTTAATTTGATTTTTTGATGAATAAACACATACATTTTCAAGATTTAGGAATAAAGGATTACAAGGAAACTTGGGGTTATCAAGAAGAATTGTTTGATGAAATTATTCAACTAAAAATAGCCAATCGAAGAAACGAAACTTCACTACCTACGCCCAACCATTTTTTGTTTGTAGAGCATCCGCATGTATATACCTTAGGAAAAAGTGGCGACTTGTCTAACTTGTTGCTTTCTGAAGCTCAGTTGGCAGAAAAAGGAGCTACTTTCTACAAAATCAATCGAGGCGGAGATATTACTTATCATGGGCCTGGTCAAGTAGTAGGCTACCCCATCTTGGACTTAGAAAATTTCTTTACCGATATTCATAAATATCTCCGTTTGTTAGAAGAAATGATTATTCTTTGCATGGCAGATTATGGGTTGAAAGGCGAAAGAAGCCCCGGAGAAACAGGCGTTTGGTTGGATGTAGGAACCCCTTTTGCACGCAAAATTTGCGCTATGGGAGTTCGGGCTTCCCGATGGGCTACCATGCACGGATTTGCCTTTAACGTCAACGCCAACTTGGGTTATTTCGACAATATTGTTCCCTGCGGAATCAAGGACAAAGCCGTAACTTCATTGCATGTAGAATTAGGACGAAACGAAATCCCAATGCAAGAAGTGAAAGACAAATTAATGCAGTATTTTCTTCAACTTTTTGAAGCTGAAATTCATTCAACACAGAACAATTTATAGCGAATGGCAACATTTCTATTCAAAGAAAGTACACTTCATTATGAAGTTTCTGGCGAGGGTAAAGACTTACTCTTGTTGCATGGTTTTTTGGAAGATATGCACATGTGGGACGAGTTGATGCCTTTTTTATCTACTCATTTTCGGGTGTGGCGATTGGATTTCTTCGGACACGGAAAGTCAGATACCCACAACTACAATCACAGCATGCACTTATTTGCCGAAGCAACTTTAGCGTTGTTAAAGTCGAATAAAATTACGCAAATAGATGGAATTGGTCATTCGATGGGAGGTTATGTAGGCATGGAAATGTTGGCTCTGCAACCAAAAATATTTTCTTCGTTTGTGTTACTAAATTCAACTCCACGCGCAGATTCAGCTTTGCGAAAAGAAGACCGATTACGCGCTATTGAAGCAGTCAAAAAATATCCAGATGCGTTTATTCAAATGGCAGTAACTAACCTATTTGCAGAAGAAATGCGGAACAAATTAATCCCTCAAATAAAATCCTGCATCAGAACCGCCAAGCAATGTTCTCAGCAAGGAATTATAGCAACTATTCACGGCTTGAAAGATCGAAAAGACCATTCTATTACGTGGCAAAATGCTATGTGTAAAAAACTAATTATTACAGGAAAGTTAGATACGCTTATCAAGTTAGAAGATATCAAACAGGTTGCCCAAGCATCTAATTCTCTATTGGTTAGTTTAAGCGGAGGACACATGTCACACCTAGAGTTTCCTGAAGATTTAGCTCAAATTCTAGCCAATTTTTATGGGGTGAAATAGTTACTAAGCTAGCGTTTACCTAGGTTGACACTGCCCCAAATATAAGAAGGCCGTAAATGGCAAAGCGTAAAAATCGAAGAATACCAAATAGCAAATAACTTCCAAAAGGGAATTTGATAACTCCCGCGGCAATACTTGATATAGCAAAAGGAATGGGTAGTAAAGCACCAGCAACAATAAGTAAGCCTCCCCATTTGCGCATGTTCTTTATGTGTTTTGCCATTTTAACTTCTAGCAATACAAATACAGATGGGATACTTGCTATTCCTCTACCAACAAAATAAGAAATAATTCCACCAACGTAAGAAGATAAGGCAAGCACACCAAGCAAAGGCCAAGCGTAATGTTCAGATTTTCCCGCCCACGCAATAAAAATTTCTGGCGGAATAAGTCCTAAGATAGATTCAGAAATAAAAAAAACGGTAAGTACCCCAATTGGAGGAAAGTTTTCGGTAATGTAAATAAGAATGTCATTTACATCGATTACAAAAAAATGAATTCCTAAAAGTAGGGCAACAAATATACCAACAGGAATGGCTGCTTTCACTAAACTTTGGCCGATAAAACTGTAAAATCCAGTATAGGTGTAGTATTGGTGAAGCAACTTCCAGCGCGGCTTTTTATTGCTTTTTTGTTCTTCTTTCATTCGAAATTTAAAAACGCAAAAATAAGCTATATTAAAGAATGTAGACGATTAAACAATTAATTTTATGCTTAATTAAAATAGTTTTAAACAAAGTTGAAAACGAAAAGACAACTTCCCAAAAATCACAAAAAGAAAGCCTACTTCTTGTGTATGTGCAAAGAAAAAATTATTGTTGTTGAAAATTGAGTTATGGCAGGAAATTCTTTTGGAGAAATATTTAGATTAACTACTTACGGAGAGTCACACGGAAAAGCGATTGGGGGAATCATCGATGGATGTCCTTCGGACTATTTGCTTGATTTTGATGAAATTCAAAATGAATTAAATCGAAGAAAACCTGGTCAATCTAAGATAGTTACACAGCGAAAAGAAGAAGACGAAGTTATTTTTCTCTCCGGAATATTTGAAGGAAAAACCACAGGAACACCAATTGCATTTCAAATCAACAACGCCGACCAAAAGTCGAAAGATTACGACCATATCAAAGAAGTTTTCCGTCCTAGCCATGCGGATTTTACTTACGAGAAAAAGTATGGCGTACGCGATTACCGTGGCGGAGGCCGATCAAGCGCAAGAGAAACGGCAGCGAGAGTTGTAGCAGGTGCTATTGCAAAGCAACTATTAGGAGACATTAAAATTAACGCTTATACCTCTTCTGTTGGAACTTTAGCTTTAGATAAATCGCCTTCAGAAATAGATTTTTCTCTCACAGAAACTAATCCTGTTCGTTGTCCCGATACGGAGTTAGCAAGCGAAATGGAAACATATATCAAACAAGTGCGTAAACAGGGGGATACCGTGGGCGGAGTTGTAGGATGTTACATTCAAAATGTGCCAGTTGGATTGGGTGAGCCTGTGTTCGATAAATTACATGCTGACCTCGGAAAAGCGATGCTATCTATCAATGCTGTTAAAGGATTTGAATACGGAAGCGGATTTGAAGGTACAAAAATGTTGGGAAGTCAACACAATGACGAGATTCTAACCGACGGAACCACGACTACCAATTTCAGTGGGGGAGTGCAAGGAGGAATTTCTAATGGAATGCCAATTTACTTTAAAGTAGCTTTTAAACCTGTCGCAACTTTGATGCAAGACCAACAAAGCATCGATGCAAATCATAAGGAAGTCACCGTAACAGGAAAAGGTCGACACGACCCCTGTGTAGTTCCAAGAGCAGTCCCTATTGTAGAAGCCATGGCAGCGATTTGTTTGCTAGATCATTTGTTGAGACAAAAAGTTTATAAAAAATAAAAGGCCATGAAAGAAAAATAATAGAAAATAAAGGAGCAAAATATTGTGAAATGCTCTACGAAATTGTTGAAAAATTTGACGATGAGCTTCCTGATGAGTTAAGCTTTGAAGACACATTAGAAGTTGGTATTGAAGCTTGGAATCTTGCTAATAAAAAACATCTTTTAGATGAAAATAATATGTACATGAAAGAGCTAGAGACTTACAAGTTGTCAGCCATTATAGATAAAATGGCTGCTTATAAACTTGAAAAATTTTCAGAATATACCAATGTAACAGTAGATTATAGCCTAGATGACGAAAGGCTTCAACTGAAAATGCAAAAATTTGAAGATTATCAGATGAGTCTATTTACAAATATTATATTGAATTCAAAATTCGATTAAATGAATGGATATCAAAAGCTTAATTATTAATCTTTTCTTTGCAGAAACCAAATTCTACTATCCAGAGCAACTGAAACTTCATTAAAATTTAAGCAGGTTATAACGTAAGAATTTTGTTTTCAATAAAAATATTATATTTGAAATAAAAATGACAATAACAGATAAACATATAGTTGATACCTATTCAAAACTTTTTGAAGGCTTGAATCCGCTAACCAAAATCGAACTTATTGAAAAGCTGACCAAGTCTTTGAAAAAAGAAAAGAAGTCAAAAGAATCCGAGTTTCTTAAATCTCATGGAGCTTTTGCTACTGATAAATCCGCTGATGAGTTGGTAAAAGAAATACGTGAAAATAGAAAGTTTAGGAATAAAGATTTGAGTTTTTAAGATGCAGTATTTACTCGATACGAATATCTGCGTTTTTCTTTTTGCGTGGTTTACTTGATTACAACATTATCATTAAAGAAAAAGGTCTTGATAATTGCTATATATCTGAAATTACAGTTTTTGAATTAAGGTTTGGAGCTGAAAATAGTAAGAATAGGAAAAAATCTCACAAAGCAGTTGATAGATTTATCCAAGGTCTTACAATAATTCCTATTTATGGATGCGCAAAAAGATATGCAGAAGAAAAAGTAAGGTTACGGAACAACGGAACACCAATGCACGACGAATTTGACTTACTCATTGGTGTTACAGCGGTTGAGAATAAGCTCACTTTGGTGACTGACAATGTGAAAGATTTTAAAAACTTCGATGATTTAAAAGTTGAAAATTGGTATTCAAGATAGAACACTACCTTCAACAATAATTTTACTCAATTGTAAGGCTGTAGTTTTTTGAAAGCTTTGTCCTTGTAAGCTTCAGCTTTGTAAATACACAAAACGATACTAATGAGAATTACTTTATTGTTGATTTTACTTTCATTTTTTTCATTCGTAAATGCGCAAAATAAAATCAAACCTTCAAAACTAATCGAAGATTTCGATTTTCTTATAGACGAATTGAGACTTCAACATCAAGGTTTATATAACTACTTAGATAAAGAACAAACTGATTTAGTAATAGATAGCCTTAGAAACACATTAAACGTAAGTCATACTAAACTGGCTTTTTATGAGAAGCTAAGATTTGTGATTGGCCTTACGAATGAAGGACATACGGAAGTCGAGTTGCCAAAATGGACAATGACGAAAGTTGGGCTGTCTAAATCATTCTTTCCACTAGCTGTAAAATTTACTCAAGAGGGATTAGTACTTACGCAAAATTACGGTAAGACAGTTGATGGTTTAAATAAAGGCATGAGATTAATCTCTGTAAATGACCAAAGAGTTGATGCTATTTTAGAACGAATTTATCCTTTGATTCCTACAGACGGATTTAATGAGACTTCTAAAAACGAATGGGTTGGAGATTTAAATTTTTCGTTATTATATAGGCTAGTTTATGGAAAGAACAATGATTTCAAAATAGAAGTTCAAGAATTTGGTAGCGATGAAATTCTTGTTTTTACAGTTCCTGCTGTGAGATACACTAAATTCAAGTCAAAAAACACTAAGTTTAACTCTAATGAATTTGATTACAATAGTTTTAGTTTAGAGAAAGTTAATGATTCAATTGTATATCTTAGTGTTCCTAGTTTTGGACACGCTAAAGTTGATTATGAAAAGTTTTATGAAATGTGTTTTAGAAAAATAGATTCCCTAAAAACGAAGCACTTAATTTTAGATATTCAAGCAAATGGGGGAGGTTCAGAGGGTAATGAAAACTTGCTTTTCAGCTACCTCACAGACGACGTGATTCAGAAGTACAAGCAAGTGACCATGTTTCCTAAATCATATCTAAAAAGAAAGAATGAAGAGAGTCTGATTGAAGACAAATGGGAAATGCATGATTCGATTGCTAAACGAGGAGAATTCACGTTGTACAGCGACTATTATTCTGATTTAGGTTATCAAAAACCCGAGAAGGACTTGGTGTACAAAGGGGAACTGTATGTTTTAATAAGTGGAGCAACTTTTTCGGGTGGTGCAGAATTTGTAAGCCTTGTTAAAATGATAAAAAGAGGGATTTTTATAGGAGAAGAAACAGGCGGAGCTTTTGAAGGAAATGTAAGTGGCTACTCAGTATATGTCAAATTACCTCATACCAAAATTGAAGTGGATATACCTATTGTGCATTTTCAAGTTGATGTTAAGCCTGAAAAAAGAGGTAGGGGTATAATGCCTGACTATTACATTCCTCAAAGTTGGGAGAATTACTTAAATGGAATCAATGCAAAAAAAGAGTTTGCAGTAAAGTTGATTACAGAAAAACAGACAAATCAATAAGAGTAATTTTCTTTCATTTGTTTTAATTCTGTTTACAACTCCCATTTCAACTCAAAAATGCATAGATTTGTAGCACTATGCTACCAAACAAAAGTTTGCTTTTATTCTATATATTGACTCTTTCAACTTTTGGATTAGCTATAAAGAAATACATAACTAAATGAAGAAATTAGAATTGCATTGGAGAATTCTTTTGGGAATGTTTTTAGGAGTTCTTTTTGCACTTATACTCAGTAATTTTGAATGGGGTTCTACCTTTATAACCAATTGGATAAAACCTTTTGGAAATATTTTTATCAACGCCCTAAAACTTATTGCCGTTCCTTTAATTTTAGCTTCTTTGATTAAGGGAGTTTCCGATTTAAAAGATATTTCTAGCCTTTCGCAAATGGGCTACAGAACCATAGGCTTATACTTAGCAACTACCTTAGTTGCCGTAAGTATTGGGCTTGCTGTTGTAAATGTTTTTGAACCAGGGAAAAGCATTCAAGAAGAAACTAGAGAGGAACTACTTTTAAGTTATGGTGGTGAAGCAGAAAACAAACAACAACTTGCAGCAAAACAAAAAGAAAGAGGACCTTTGCAAGCACTTGAGGATCTTGTTCCAGACAATATTTTTGGCGCAGCAACAGATAATGGAAATATGCTTCAAGTCATCTTTTTTGCCTTATTTTTTGGTATTGCAATTATTCTTATTCCTGACGAAAAATCAAAGTCGGTAAAAGATTTTTTTGATGGGTTTAATGAAGTTATTCTTAAGATGATAGACATTATTATGCTTACAGCTCCCTATGGCGTTTTTGCTTTGCTAGCAGCACTAGTTGTAGAAGCTCCAAGCGCAGATTTATTTGTAGCCCTGTTTTATTATGCTTTTTGTGTGATTGGAGGCTTAGTACTCATGATTATTTTCTATACCCTTTTGGTATGGTTGTTTACCAAAAAACATCCTGTTGAATTTATTAAAGGAATAGCACCAGCGCAGTTGCTTGCTTTTTCAACTAGTTCTAGTGCTGCAACACTTCCTGTAACTATGGAGCGAGTTGAAGACCACCTTCATGTAGACCCAAAAGTGGCAAGTTTTGTGCTCCCGATTGGGGCTACCATCAATATGGATGGGACCAGTCTTTACCAAGCGGTTGCAGCTGTATTTATTGCACAAGCCTTTGGTATGGATTTATCCTTTGCTGCACAAGTTGGGATAATAGGAACAGCAACTCTGGCTTCAATTGGTTCTGCAGCCGTCCCAGGCGCAGGAATTGTCATGCTCGTAATCGTATTAAGCCAAGCAGGAATCCCTGAAGCGGGATTAGCTCTAATTTTTGCCGTTGACAGACCCTTAGATATGTTACGAACAACAGTGAATGTTACTGGAGACGCAGCTGTCTCGTGCGTCATCAACAAAGCTCAAGAAAATAGATTGAATAAAAAAACAGAACAATACTAAGCTAAATAATGAGTGATTCAAACATCTTAAAAGAAGATTTCGTAATACAACGTCAAGACGATTTGCCTATCGTAGGTGATGCAACTTATATAGAAAGTGAATCTCCAATGCCTGTGGTAGTGTTTTGTCATGGCTACAAAGGTTTCAAAGATTGGGGAGCGTGGAATTTAGTGGCAGAAGAATTTGCCAAGGCCGGTTTTTTCTTTTTGAAGTTTAATTTTTCTCATAATGGAGGAACAGTCGAAAATCCTATTGATTTTCCTGATTTAGAAGCATTTTCAAAGGATAACTTTAGTCAACAACTAAAAGACTTAGACGACGTGATAAACTATTCTTTAGCGAATAAGAATTGGACTGAAAAGTTAAACAAAGCTTCAATTTCCTTAATTGGCCACAGCCGTGGAGGCGCGATTGCAGTTATTAAAGCAAACGAAGATGCACGCATTTCCAAGTTGATTACATGGGCGGGAATTTCAGATATTGGGTACCGTTTTCCTAAAGGTGAAAAGCTAGAAGAGTGGAAAAATGAAGGTGTTTACTTTGTAGAAAACAAGCGAACGCTTCAGCAGATGCCTCACTTGTATCAGTTTTACGAAGATTTTCTCGCTAACCAAGAGCGTTTTCATCTTGCTTCAGTATTGAAAAAAATGAAACAAGCTTACTTAGTTATTCACGGTACTTCTGATGAAACAGTGTCAAATTACGAAGCAGAATGCCTTTTTAATTATTCAAAAAATGCTACTATTAAATGGATAGCCAATGCTAATCACGTATTTGGAGCGTCTCACCCATGGAAGGAAAGCACATTGCCAGATAGTTCTCAAGTATTGGTGAAGGAGAGTATTTTATTTTTAACCAAATAATAACTGGTATAAAAACAACTTATCGGATAAATGAGCTAAACCTCTACATTTACTGGTTATGATGGCAAACCTGTGAATAGTTCAAATTACCCTAAACGAAAGAAGACTGTCTCGATAATTTCTGAGATGAACTCTTCTTTATGCAACAAAATAAAAAGAAAAAAGGGCGTTTTATTAGGGTAATATCAGTCGATAAGCGGTAATGTTTTCAAATTGAAATAAAACACGTATTATTTTTTATTAGGAATACTTATTTTTGCAGCTAATTCATTTGGAAATGAAAAGGTTCCTTCCCTTATTCATCTTTTTTAGCTCAATTACTTTTTCACAAGAGAAAATATATACTGATGCTTTTCAGTTAGATTACTTGTACGGTAAAATAATGGATCATAGCCCTAATATTTTACATTTAATTCAAGGTCCTACCAATGGAGCATTATTGTCTTGGGACCGACAAACTTACGGTCAACGAGACTGGGAACAATGGTATAATTACCCGAGTTTCGGGGCATCACTGCTTGTTCAACATATGGGTTCGCCAGAATTAGGCAATGTGTATTCGCTTCATGGGGACTATCGCTTTTATTTTTTTAAACGCCGGCTTTCTATGCGTATAGGAGGTGGAATTGCCTATGTTGCAAATCCCTTCGACCTTACGAATAATCCCACCAACACGGCCTATGGCTCTTCTATTTCGGGAAGCGTCCTTTTGGGTTTACAGTATGAGAAGAGAAGGCTATTCGATTCGCCTTTTGGTTTTCAAGCGGGAACTTTTTTAGTTCATTACTCCAATGGAAAATCACGTTCGCCAAACACAAGCACCAATAATTACGGAATTCAGTTTGGGATAACTTACGATTTGGACGCCACAGAACCAGAAAAAAAATCGGATGAAATAGCAACAAATTTTTCTGAACCCGTAAGGTTTAATGTTGTCTTAAGCTCAGGAAATAACGATTCTGGAGTTATAGGAATGTCTCAATATCCTTTTTTGGTAACGACGCTTTATGCCGATAAACGAATAAATAGAAAAAGCAGTATTCAGTTTGGAACAGAAGTTTTTTTTACAAAAACCTTACGCAAATACATACAATATGCTAACCTTGCATTTCCTGAAAACGAAAGCATTACAGGTGAAGAAGACTGGAAGCGAGTAGGACTTTTTGTCGGACACGAGCTATTTATTGGCAAATTGAGTTTGGTTACCCAGGCGGGGTATTATGTGTATTACCCATTTGATTACCTCAAACCTTATTATACTCGTATAGGTTTGAAACGGTATGTATATAAAAATGTATTTGCATCGATTATGCTTAAAACACATCTAGCCAAAGCAGAATCTATGGAGTACGGTATAGGAATACGGTTTTAGCATGAGAAAATATAGTTTAATAATTGTTGTATTGTTTGCATTCGGCTGTGCTCCAGAAGATTTTTCGGACTGTCTTTTTTCTTCAGGAGAAGAGCTAACGCAACAAATAGATTTACCTTATTTTAGTAAAATAGTGGTAGGAAGGGATATTTCACTTTATATAACACCTTCTGATTTAAGTCAAATTGAAGTTTCAGCGAGGAAAAACCATTTAGAAAACTTTCGATGGTTTGTAACTGAGGATGAAGTACTTCACTTAGAGGCATCTTCAATTTGTTCATCAGGCTTTAGCGAAGCTCCCCTGGTTATTAGCCTTCAGACACCACAATTAACAGAAATCATAAGTGGCACACAATTCTTAGTAGGAAGTAAGTCGCCCCTTACTTTTCCTAGTGTTACTTTAATCGCAGACCAAAATCATAATAGCGCTTCGTTAAGCATGGGCTTATTTGACTTGGAGTTTGACAATCAGGAAGTTTTTTATAGAAGTTCTAACATTTTGCAAAGTAGTTTTAGCGGTAAAACAGAAACTTTTGGGATTCTAAAAACAGGGGGTGTAGGCGCTATAAATGCATCTCTGTTAGAAGCATCTACGGTGAATGTTTTTCATCGTGGATTTAATAATATTTCGGTGCTACCTAAAGAAACTATAAATGCGGAGGTTCGATCTACAGGTGACTTAATAGCTCATTTTACACCACAAGTTATTAATGTTCAGTCTTTTTTTACTGGGGAATTTGTGTTACTACATCCTTAGTTCAATTAATAACTGGTATAAGTTATTGTTTTCTGTAAGTTCGTGCTTCTTGTAAGCCAGAAAGCGGATCAGTAGATATAATTCGCAAAAGGCTTTCTTCTTCTTGAAAAGATGCAGAAAAATCAACTTGGTTTCCTGACGTATTCGTAAAGTAAGTCCCCTCTTCGTTTTTACCCCAAGCACCTTCAACAAGGGCATTAAGTACACATTCCTCGACGATTAAGTTAAATTCAAAACGCTCGGCTCGAAAACTAAAATCTAGGTTGAAAAAGTAGGTTTCCAAATCTTCACATTCTTGCAATTCAACAGACGTTTCTCCAAACTCAATACTTTCTAATTTCCATTCACCCACAATTGGGTCTTCTGCTAACATACCATTCTCGTCATTGCTGCAAGAAGCTAAGGTTGCAATAGCAATAAATAATACAAAAAAGTACTTCATAAGTAAAATTTATAATTTAGCCTTTTCACTGTACAAACTAGATTTGATAAATGGTATGAGTAGTCAATCAGAAAAGCGTTTGTAAAGTACAGTTTACTTTTTGATATAAACTGAGCTTTTCTAGTTGATGTAATTTTTCTCTAAAAAATAGGTAACTATTGCTTCTTTCATTAGGACGCTTTGCTCGCCAGGCTTTAGAGGAGGTAGTTTAGACAATACTTGGTAGTGTGGCCATCCATCTTCGTCAAAATAATCGAACGCATAATAACCATAAGGTTCTAAAAGTCTACAAATGGCAATATGCATCAGGTTTACCTTGTCGTCTTTTTTGAATTTTTTCTGCGGCTTGCCAAATTCTTGAACCCCTATTAAGTAAATAATGGCATCAAGCTCTAAAGTGTCGCCATCTGCAAAATCTTTCGAAATTTTATCTACAACCGCTTCCCAACGTTGTTTAAGTAGTGCATCTCTAGACATGGTTGTTTTATAAAGATTCGTAGCGTTCTTTCAATGCACGAGAAACGAGCAAGATTCCTAGCAAAATTAAGCTACAAAGGGAAACCATGAAGCCTATAAGTCCAAAGCTTGATTCTTCGCCAAACGCATCAGAAAAATCGATTAAAGTTGCCGAAAGTATCATCATGGCAACGGCGAATAACATTAAAAAATAAATAAAATATTTCATTGCATACGGTTTTTCAAACCATCAAGCATCCCTAGTTGAATAAACTTTGAATGTTTGTGGTGAATAATTTAACTGAAATCGCCAACAAAATTACGCCAAAAATTTTACGTACCACAGCAATTCCTTGTTTTCCAAGGACACGTTCAATAGCTTTTGAAGATTTTAACACCACATAAACAACAATTACGTTTCCAATAATTGCAACAATAATATTTTCGGTAGCGTATTCCGATTTTAACGATAGTATAGAGGTCATAGTACCAGCGCCAGCTATTAAAGGGAAAGCTAATGGCACAATGGCGGCTGTTTCCGGAGCATCGTCTTTGTAAAGTTCAATGCCTAGGATCATTTCTATAGCAAGGAAAAAAAGAATAAAGGCACCAGCTACCGCAAAAGAGTTCACATCTATACCAATTAAGTTGAGGATTTGCTCACCAACGTACAAAAATGCAATCATAAGAATACAGGCCACAATAGAAGCTTTTTCGCTCTGTATGTGTCCTACCTTTTTGCGTAAGTCTATGATAATCGGCACACTACCAATAATATCTATTACTGCAAATAAAATCATACCAGCAGTAAAAATCTCTAAAATATCGAAATTAAAATTCATGAATAAGGGGTTGAAAATTTGGTGCAAAAGTACGCTTCATTTTTGGACTAGTGCTATCAAATAGTAGCTTGTTTTTTAAACTTGTGTTAAGGAATGGACAGGACGCTTTTCGCTGGAAGTTTTGTCTGTTTACAATTAATGTTTAGCTTCTAATAACGGGTAAAATTTTTCTGTTCATCATAAAAATGACTAAAAGCACCTGCTTAAAATGAGGAACATTGTACATTTGTTTTTTCATATACACGAAACAAAAACGAATGACTAAGTTAAGCGTAAACATCAACAAAATAGCAACCCTTCGAAATGCAAGGGGAGGAAGTGTGCCAGACCCTATACAAGCAGCAATTAATTTAGAACGCTTTGGAGCACAAGGAATTACTGTTCATCCTCGTCCAGATGAAAGACATATTCGTTATGCAGATGTAGACCAGCTAGCTAAGGTAGTAACAACCGAATTTAATATTGAAGGTAATCCGATGGATAATTTTCAAGATTTAGTGTTTAGAAATCAACCAACACAAGTTACTTTAGTTCCTGATTCTACCGAAGTACTAACTTCTAATGCAGGATGGGATACCATAAAACACCAAAACTATCTTCAAGAAGTAATTGCTCTTTTTAAGTCGAAGGGAATAAGAACTTCAATTTTTGTAGATCCTGATCCTAGAATGATTGAAGCCGCAAAAACAACTGGTACGGATCGCATAGAGTTATATACCGAAGCTTACGCTGTCGGATATGTAAAAAATAAAAAAGAAGCCGTAAAACCTTACACAGATTGCGCAATTTTAGCCAATGAACTTGGGCTTGGAATTAACGCTGGCCACGATTTGTCTTTAGAAAATATTGCTTTTTTTAAAGAAAACATACCTCATTTAGCTGAAGTATCTATTGGTCATGCACTAATTTCTGAAGCTCTTTACCAAGGATTAGAAAGTGTAGTGAAGCAATACTTAGCTTTTTTGAAATAAACTAACCTATCGCTAACTTTAAACAATATTTCTCGAAGGAAGTTTAAGGGATGTGCTATTAACTTGAGTAATAAATGGTATTAATTAAAAAAGCAAAAGAATAAAATCATTTTAGCCTACCTTTGCAAACTCAAATTTTGGATTTGTAAATGACTGAAATTGATTATGCATTAAGTCAAACAAAAGATACCGACATTATAGAGTTTGTAGGCACTGTGGTCTGGAATAAGGTAAATGAGCGAAAATCGTTTAAAGACCTTTCGCAAGCCGAACAAAACTTTATTTATGTCGATATTTTTGAAAGTGAAATCAATAATCAAGGGCTTTATGGCTTTTTTTACAATACTTCTGGGGAGTATGCACACGAAGTATTGCAAGCATTTATAGATATTAAGGCTGTCGAGACTTCGTCTATTTTAGATAAAGCCTTGCGTGTTTTTCCAGAGTTACCTGTTCCTAAAGATATTTTTTTGCGAAGGCAACTAGTAGGAAAACTGAAATTATCAGCCTTAGATTTTTGGTCAGACTTAGAAGAAGAGTTAGTTAACGCTAATGAAGCTATTGTAGACTTAATGATTAATTACATTAAAGTACATAAAACAGAATTTGAGTATTAGGGTATATTCCTCATTACATTTAGCATGTTAACATTCAATGTCAAAATTACCAAGCGCACATAAATTTGTCGACCTTTCCGACTACGGAAGACCGGCAGCTAAAGTTATTTCGTTAGCTTTAAAAAACACTTTTTTCACTCCCATTCACGTAACGATTAGTTTTATTATTTCAGGATTATTTGCTGTTATTTGTATCGTTTATGGACATTATTGGTTAGCTGCCTTCTTTCTTGTCCTTAAATCTATTCTTGACGCTGCCGATGGCGAACTAGCTAGAATCAGGAAAACTCCTTCTTACACAGGGCGATATTTAGATTCAATAGCGGATATTATACTTAACGCCATAATATTTATCGCACTTTGGTACATAACTGATGCGAATTTTTGGTACGCCACCTTGGCTTTTTTAGGCATTCAATTACAAGGGACGCTTTATAATTATTACTATGTCATTTTAAGAAATCGAGTTAATGGAGATAGTACCAGCCGAATTTTTGAAAAAACTACACCAGTTGCCATGAAAGGCGAAAAACAAAAAAATGTAGATTTGTTGTTCGGGCTCTATAGAATTTTTTACAGCGCTTTTGATTATACAATCTATTTTTTAGACCAAAGCGCGCCCAAAGGAAGAGTATTACCTAAATGGTTAATGACGGCGATTTCTACTTTTGGGTTGGGGTTTCAATTGCTTGTTATTGCCGTAATGTTGGTAATGGGGCTTGAAGAATATATCATCCCCTTTTTTATAAGCTATTCGGCTATGATTTTTATTTTCATTAGCATTAGAAAGTTGCTGTAAGCCTTATTTATACCAGTTATGAGTTAAAATTACTAGAAAAGAAAGTGATGATTTTTTTGCCTAATTAACTCAAAAAATAATTCAATTTGTTTTAGTCTCATTTTAGGGTTCAATTGGTATGATGGTTTCTATTTATGATAAAACAGAAAGGAAGAAAGGACGTTTTATTGCGGTAATTTCAATTGATAAATGGTATTATATCTTTATGTTAGTTGGTTTTCTTATGATGCATGCGAATGCTATCTTTGAAAAATAAATTAGTTACATACATGAATTTACATTCAACAATTACAGGAAAAGGAAAGCCATTGCTAATTTTGCATGGATTTTTAGGCATGGGGGACAATTGGAAATCTCTAGCAAGAGATTTTGCTGCGGAGGGTTTTGAAGTTCATTTAATTGACCAACGAAATCATGGGCGAAGTCCTCATGCTGAAGAATTTTCTTATCAGTTATTAGCCGAAGATTTAAAGGCTTACATAGAGCAAAAAAACATAAGCAAGGCCACTATTATTGGTCATAGTATGGGAGGAAAGACCTTGATGAAATTTATGGTGACTTATCCAGAAAATGTAAACGACGCCATTGTTGTGGATATTGCCCCAAAATACTATGCGCCACATCATCAGCAGATTTTAGCAGGGTTAAATCATCTTAATTCATTGGAATTAACATCTCGCTCCCAGGCGGAAGATGAAATGAAGAAATACATTTCTCATCCTGGAATTCTTCAGTTTTTATTAAAAAATTTATACTGGAAAGAAAAAGATAAACTGGCGTTGCGAATGAATCTTTCGGGTTTAGAAAAAAATATTGAAGAAATAGGTAAGGCATTGGAAAATGGAACTTATGAAGAACCTGTTTTATTTGTCGCAGGTTCTACTTCAGACTATATAACTTCGGAAGACAAAACATTGATTAGGAGCCATTTTCCCAAAGCACAAATTATTTCGATTAAGGATGCGGGGCATTGGGTTCATGCCGAGAAAAAAGAAGATTTTTTTGCTACCTGTATTGCGTATTTGAAACGATAATATACTATGTATGCATAATAAATTAAAAAAACACTTGTTCAATTAAGGATTTATACTATTTTTGGGTGTTAAAATATGAAATAATCAAACAAATGATTTTCATATTTGTGGAGCTTTTAGGACTTTACAGCTGTAATTTAGTCCGAAAAGTGAACCAAGTATGTTGAACTTAAAACAATTAAAATTAAAGCAGATGAAAAAAGTATTACTTAGTGCATGCATCTTCTTGGCTTACTTAAGCACTTATGCAGGTGGTTACAGGGTAGGAGCGCAAGGACAAAGAGCATTAGCCATGGGACACGCCGGTGTAGCTGTGGTAAATAGTGCCGAATTAGGGTTTTACAATCCAGCAGGATTAATTAAGCTTGAAAACAAGCTGAACATTTCGGCAGGAGTAACTGGGGTATTTTCTAATGTAAAGTGGCAAAATACTTCAACGGGTCAGTTTTCAGAGACAGACTCACCAATTGGAACCCCTTTCTATTTTTACGCTTCCTACAAAATTAATGAGTGGCTTGCAGCTGGTTTAAGCGTATATACGCCTTATGGAAGCTCAGTTGAATGGGAGAAAGATTGGGCAGGCTCTCATTTAGTGAATGATATTCAGTTAGCGGCAATCTACATTCAGCCTTTGGTTTCTGTAAAAATTAATGATTACTTAAGTGTTGGTGGAGGGCCAATTTTTGTGACAGGAAACGTTAACTTCAACAGAAATTTAACCAGAAACTTGGTAGATGAGGATGGTGTACGTTCGAATGTAACCATAGACGATTCTGGAATTACCAATTGGGGATGGAGCGCTTCGTTTTTATTTACGCCAACCGATAAATTAACCTTTGGTTTCAATTACCGTTCAGAAATTTTAATGAATGCTAGGGGAGGAGATGCTACCTTTGCAAACGTACCTAACTCACCTTTAGCTCCCGTTCAAAATGGGGTTCGTGCATTCGATGCCACTTTGCCTCTACCTGCTGAATGGAAAGTTGGAGCTTCTTACCAATTTAACGAAAAGCTTTTAGTAACAGCCGAATACAACCGCACACTTTGGAGTGTTTACGAGTCTTTAGATATTACCTTCCCTGACGGAGGACCTGCGTCTATCAATCCTCGTAATTACCAAAACTCTTCTATTTACAGAGTAGGTGCTCAGTATCAAGTAAACAAATCCTTAACCTTACGCGCTGGATATTACCATGATGAAACACCAATTCAGTCGGGATATTTTGCGCCTGAAACACCGCGTAACGATGCAAATGGGTTTACAGGTGGTTTCTCTTATGATGTAAGCAGTAAATTTTCAATAGATTTTGCTTTCTTGTACTTACGATTTAAAGAGGTAGAAGAATCTTATGACTTTTATGTAGAAGACGGTGTGGCAGTTCCTTTTGGTGGAACTTACAAGTCTAATGCATTCCTTCCAGGAATTGGTATAACTTACAAACTTTAAAAAAGAAAATTACGATGAGAAAATACATAACATATATAGCAGCAGCAACTTTTGCATTTGTTGCTTGCGAACCAGAATTTGATAATGATATTCAGGATGGAGGTGTTTACACTTCTGGAGAAGCTGATTTTTCCAACTTTGTTAGCGTTGGAAATTCACTAACAGCAGGTTACGCTGATAACGCTCTTTACAGAGAAGGTCAAGAAAATTCTTTTCCTAATATAATGGCTCAGCAATTTAAGCTAGTTGGAGGAGGTGAATTTAGACAACCTTTAATGGAAGATAATTTAGGAGGGCTATTATTAAGCGGTAACTTAATACAGCCAAACCGTCTTGTTTTAGCTGTAAATGAAATGGGTTCTCCTTCGCCAGCTCCGCTTGCTGGGCAGCCACTCACAGACTTAACTAACCCACTTTCAGGAACCTTTAATAACTTAGGTGCTCCAGGAGCTAAAAGCTTTCATTTATTAGCTGAAGGCTACGGGAACGTGGCTGGCGTGCCTGTTGGACAAGCAAACCCTTATTATGCGCGTTTTGCTTCTTCTAGCACTTCTTCAATTATGCAAGATGCAGCAGCTCAGTCGCCTAGCTTTTTCTCTTTTTGGATAGGTAATAACGATATTTTAGCTTACGCAACTTCTGGAGGAAGTGGTGTAAACCAACAAGGGAATTTTAATCCAGCGACTTATGCTTCAAATGACATTACTGATGTAAATGTATTTGCGGGGTCATACTCAGCAGCTTTAGAGGTGCTAACTGCTTCTGCATCTGGCGGAGTAGTATTTACTATTCCTAATGTAACTGACATTCCATTTTTTACCACAGTTCCAGTTAACCCAATTCCTTTAGATGCACCAACAGCAGCTGGTTTAAACCAAGTTTTTGGATTGTATAATACTGTAATTTTAGGTGGATTGGCTCAAATGGGAGTAATTTCTGAGGATGAAGCCGAAGCAAGGCAAGTAAATTTTCAGGCGGGTCCTGGAAATTTTGTAACCATGGTAGATGAAGAGCTGACTAATATTGCGCCAATTTTGCAAGGTCCTCCGTTTAATTTGCCAGCTGAACTAGCGGCAGCCTTCGCTCAAACAAGACAAGCAAACAGTAACGATTTAATTACTTTAACAGCTAGTTCAGTGATTGGAAACCCCGTTGGCGTTATCGAATTTATGGGGCAACAAGTACCTTTAATTAATGGTGTTACAGTTCCTTTGGGCGATCAATTTGTACTTACTCCGCAAGAGCAAAATGAGGTTTTGCAAGCACAAACCGCATACAACGGTATTATTCGTCAGTTGGCACAAGCAAATGGTTTGGCTTTGGTTAATGCAGATCTTTTGTTGCAACAAGTGGGTGAAGGAGGTATTCCTTACTCAAGTGGTGTCTTAACCTCTGAATTTGCAACCGGAGGCGCTTTTTCTCTTGACGGTGTACATTTAACTCCAAGAGGATACGCCCTACTTGCTAATGAAGCTATACAAGCAATTAATGAAACTTATGGTTCTACTATCCCTAAGGTGGATATAGGTTATTACAGAACCATTATGCCAAGTAATAACGTAAACTAATTTTTGTTTACCAGTGTTTATAAAAAAAGCTGTTGCAACAACTTTGCAACAGCTTTTTTGTATTTTAGCCCAAAATATAACCTATGAGAATTTTAATACAGCTAGTTATGACCGCAATTTTTGTGGTGACGATTGCCAACTTATTTCCTGGCGTTCATGTGGTAGATTTTACTACTTCACTAGTAGTGGCGGCAATTTTAGCTTTGCTTAATATATTTGTTAAGCCTATCTTGATTCTTTTTACTCTCCCGATTACAATTTTCACTTTTGGTTTGTTCTTGCTAGTGGTAAACGCACTACTAATTCTCATGTGTGATTCTTTGGTGACAGGCTTCAAAGTAGATGGCTTTTGGTGGGCGTTGCTATTTAGTTTAGCCTTGTCATTTCTTCAGTCTTTGCTTAGAAAAGCGGTAGAACAAGTAGACGGACAAAACCCAAATAACTACCGATAATATCTAGAAAAACTTGTCGTATTTAAACGCTTAAATTCACCATTTTGCTAACTTCTGGGCAAGTTACTTTTCCATTTACCATGCTCACTCCCGCTGCTAAACTTTTGTTTTTGGAGGAAGCTTCTTCCCATCCTAAATCAGCTATTTGCATAACGTAGGGAAAAGTTACATTCGTTAGTGCTAGCGTTGAGGTAAAAGGCACTGCTCCAGGCATGTTAGCAACACAATAATGAACAACATTATCGATGATGTAAGTGGGGTTTTCATGAGTAGTTGCTCGTGTAGTTTCAAAACAACCTCCTTGATCTACAGCAACATCTACCATTACTGTTCCTGGAGCCATCTCTTTAAGCATGTCTTTGGTGATTAGTTTTGGTGCTTTTGCTCCTGCAATAAGAACTGCTCCTACTATCAAATCGCTGTTTTTGATGTGCTTTCTAATATTGTATTCGTTTGAAAATTCTGTTACTACGTGGTTTGGCATAATGTCATTTACATACCGAAGACGTTTCATATTCACGTCTAAAATAGTGACGTGAGCCCCTAATCCTGCAGCCATTTTAGCGGCTTGAATTCCAACTACTCCTGCTCCAAGAATAAGTACTTTTCCAGGGGGTACTCCAGGAACTCCTCCTAATAAAATTCCTTTTCCTTGAATGGGTTTTTCTAGGTATTTAGCCCCTTGCTGAATTGCCATTCTACCGGCAACTTCCGACATTGGTGTGAGAAGTGGTAGACTTCCGTCTTCATCTTTGACGGTTTCGTAGGCTATGCAAATAGCTTTCGATTCAATCATTGCATTGGTAAGTGCTTCACTCGATGCGAAATGAAAATAAGTAAACACAATTTGATTTTCTTTAATCAACGGATACTCTTGAGCAATAGGTTCTTTCACCTTAACAATCATTTCTGCAATCTCATAAACCTCTTCAATAGTTTGAAGAATACAAGCGCCTACTTCTATGTATTTTTCATCGGTAAATCCACTTGCTAAACCTGCATTAGATTGAACAAAAACCTCATGCCCTTTTTTAATTAGTTCGAAAACACCTGCGGGCGTAATTGAAACCCTACTTTCGTTGTTTTTAATCTCGATTGGTACGCCTATTTTCATGATTAAGTTAATTTTTATATTTGAGGGGTAAATATAAAAATATATGTTTATAAAACGAGAATGACCCTAATATTTTAGGGGTTAAAAAATAAAAAAGTGTACTATATTTTAAACAAACCCCTTTAAAAAACTAACATTACAAAAAGTACAAAAAAGAATTATACCAAATTTACTAACTATTTGATTGACAATTGAAGTATTTTTACTTTTAAAAACTGCTTCCACTAACAATAATCACTAGTTCTCCTTTTGGAGGTTTTTCTGTAAAATGTTGTATTACTTCGGCTACACTTCCACGAATTTGTTCTTCGTAAATTTTGGATAATTCCCTAGAAACAGAAATTTTTCTTTCCGCACCAAAGTGTTCTACAAATTGAGTCAGTGTTTTGGTTAGTTTGTAAGGCGATTCATAAAAAATCATGGTCCGTTCTTCATTTTGAAGTTCAAGCAAGCGTTTTTGTCTTCCTTTTTTTGGTGGGAGAAAACCTTCAAAAACAAATTTGTCATTGGGTAGTCCACTGTTGACTAATGCCGGAACAAAGGCTGTAGCACCAGGTAAACAAGATACATTTACCCCTTCTTCTACACAAGCTCTGACCAATAGAAAACCAGGGTCGGAAATCGCAGGTGTACCTGCATCTGTAACGAGCGCCATTTTAGTACCTGATTGCAAATCTTTGACGATGCTTCTTACTGCTTTATGTTCGTTGTGCATGTGGTGACTTCGCATAGGGGTTTCTATGTCAAAATGCTTGAGTAGCTTGCTTGTAACGCGTGTGTCTTCGGCTAAAATAACATCCACTTCTTTGAGTACTTCTACTCCACGAAAAGTCATGTCGCCTAAGTTTCCTATAGGTGTTGGAACAATATACAGTTTAGACATTGATTTCAATTTTTGTAAAGGTAGTATTTCAATTTTATTTAAAAGAAAAAGCCACTTCGGAAGTAGAAGTAGCTTTTGAGATTTTTTTCGAGATTTGTTTTTAATCAAGTTCTTTTATAAGCATAATGTACACAGGATAGTGGTCGCTATATCCACCTGTCCAAGTACTTCCTGCAAAGCTTCTGAAGGGATAACCTTTCCAGCGACCTCTTGGGGTTACTAGATAGGGAGGATTAAAAATGTAAGCTTTATAAAACCTGTAGGAAGAAAAATCGTTTCTAACGGTAAGTGGTTGGGTAAACATTATTTGGTCAAAAACATCTAAACCGTCTCTCCATCCAATTGTTCCAGCTCCTTTTTTGTACATGGCTTCGTAAGGATTGTAAATTCCGTAAGGAACTTCAAGCTTGTCTCTGCTATCTACAGCTCCAATAGCAACCTTAACACTTTCATTGTAAGGGCCATCATTTAAATCTCCCATTAGAATGATTTTAGCTTCTGGTTCTACTTTTTGAACTGAGTCAATAACGGCTTTGGCAACTTGGGCAGCCTTAACACGGTTGGGACGAGATACTTTTTCACCCCCTCCTCTTGAAGGCCAGTGATTTACAAGAAAATGCATTTCTTCGCCGTCTAATAATCCTTTTACATATAATATATCACGCGTGTACCTTCTTTTAGTTCGGTCATTTCTGTCGTATAAAACAACTTCGTGCGGTGCATGGTACAAGGGTTGAAAAATATCTTTTCTGTACAATAAGGCTACATCGATGCTTCGATTATCAGGCGAATCATAATGAATAATTCCATAATTGTAATTTTTTAGCCTAGGTTGATTTACCAAATCTTCTAAAACTTTGTAGTTTTCAATTTCACTTACGCCAACTATGGCGGGAGGAAATCCAGTTTCTTTGCTTCCTATGTCGGCAATTACTTTGGCCATATTAGCCAGTTTTTTAGGGTATACAATCCTAGCTTCCTCAGGAGACATTTCGCCAATAGGGTTTTGGTGATCTCTTTTGTTGGGGTCGTTTATCGTGTCAAAAAGGTTTTCTAGGTTGTAGGCCGCAATGGTAACTGCCTTATATTCTCGATCCTGCGCATGCAAAGAGAAAAAGAAAAACAGAAGAAAAACAATTATACCAGACCTCAAGCTCATTACTCCATTCATATTATCTAATTGTAAAATTTGACATTTTAAGAAGCCAAAAATAAGCAATTAATATTATTTATATACATTTGCACGGAATTCATAACAAATTCTTAAACACAGAGTAAAAACAAACAAAAAACAAATGAAGAAAAGTTTATTTCTTACACTGTTTAGTTTACTATTGCCAGCGTTTATTTGGTCGCAAACCAATATCGTTGGACAAGTAGTCGAAGACAGATCTGAACAACCTGTAGTGGGAGTGTCGGTGTACATTCAGAGCACTGGTGTAACTGTTACCACCAACGAAAATGGTGAATTTTCTTTTGAAAATGTTCAAATCCCTCTTGGGGAACAAGTATTGGTAGTTGAGAAACAAGATTACTCAACTAAACGCTATCCTATCGTTATTAATGAAGGTGAATTGATTGATTTAGGACAGCTTTTTATTGAAGTTGACTTAGCAGAGGAAAAGCTTAGGATGGGGACCATAAGTTTAGCAGACGACGAGCTAGATGCTGGGGATGATATTTCGTTTAACGTATCTGGTCTTCTTCAAGCTACACAAGATACCTATTTAAGAGCAGCAGCATTTGATTTTAGTGCTACGTTTTTTAGCCCCCGAGGTTTGGATAATGCCAACGGAAAAGTGCTGATTAATGGGTTAGAAATGAATGAATTGTTTGCAGGAAGGCCCCAATGGGGAAAATGGGGTGGATTAAACGATGTCCAAAACAACCGCGAATTCTCGATGTACTCCAAAGCAAATGATTATACATTTGGAGACATTGCTGGAACAACTAACCTAATTATGAGAGCTTCTCAAATGAGAGCTGGAGGTAGAATATCTTACGCTGCTTCAGACCGAACTTATGAAGGTAGAATGATGGGAAGTTATAATTCTGGTATCCTAAATGGAGGTTGGTCTTATTCTGTATTGATGTCAAGACGTTTTGGTGACGAAGGTTTTAGAGAAGGGACTCCTTACGATGCAAATTCCTTTTTTATGGCTGTTGAAAAACGTATAAACAACAAACATTCCTTGAATTTTACTACGTTTTACACTCCTAATGCTCGTGGTATTGCTACTTCAATAACTCAAGAAATGCGGGATTTAAAAGGTTTAGAATACAATCCAAACTGGGGATTCCAAGATGGAAGAGTAAGAAGTGCAAGAGTTAGAACGGTAGATGAACCTGTTTTTATGCTGAACCACTACTGGGACATTTCAGATAAAATTCAGCTGAATACCAATGCTTCTTACCAAAACGGTAAATTTGGTACGACCAGAATTAATAACGGAGGTACTCGGTTAGTTGAATTAGACGGACAGCAAGCTTTCATTGGAGGAGCGCTAAACCCAAACCCAATTTATTACCAAAACCTTCCAAGTTACCATTTAAGAAACCCAAACCCTACAGCAGCCGACTTTCAGAATGCCTGGTTCACTAGAGAACAATTTGTGAACGGAGGTCAGTTCAGATGGGATGATTTATACCGTACAAATATTAATAACTTGGAAACTGGAGGAAATTCCACCTATGTCTTGCAAGAAGATAGGGTAGATGACACACAATACCAAGTAAATACTATTTTAAACGCAGAAATAAATCAAAACATTCGTTTTAGCGGGTCGTTAAGCTACAGAAACCTTTCTTCTAGCAATTTCGCAGTTTTAGCTGATTTATTAGGCGGACAACGTTTCTTGGATGTAGACTTCTTCGCGGATGAAAATCCAGCAGTAGTAGGTGCTCTTCAGGATTTAGCACAATCGGATGTTAGAAATCCAAACCGTCAGGTAAATCAAGGTGAAAAATTCCAGTATAACTATATTATAGATGCTGAAGTATTTAATTCATTTTACCAATTTCAATTCAATTACGATAAAGTAGATTTTTATGTAGCTGGTAACTTTGGAAAAACAAACTACCAACGTACAGGTTTGTATGAAAACGGATTTTTCCCAGGCGACAAGTCCTTTGGGAAAGGCGAGTTGCTTGATTTTACTACTTATGGCGTAAAAGGAGGACTTGTTTACAAATTTTCAGGACGCCATTTGTTTGAGTTTAATGGAGCACACATGCAAAATGCGCCAACCATTCAAAATTCGTACAGTAATGCAAGACAAAACAATGAAATTGTAGATGGCTTAAGAGAAATTACAGTAAACTCTGCTGACCTTAGCTACATTTACCGTTCGCCAAGATTGAAAGCGAGAGTAACGGGTTACTACAACTCTTTTCAAAATGAAACCAATGTTGGTTTTTATTTTACAGAGAGCATTACTGGGCTAGATTTTAACAACGGTAACTCATTTATCCAAGAGGTAATGAGCGGGATAGATAGACAACACATTGGTGTTGAATTTGGAGCTGAATACCAAGTTACTCCTACAATTTTATTGAAGGCTGCAGGTAATGTTGGTCAGTATACTTTTACCAATAACCCAGATTTGTATTTAACTGGACGTGATTTTCCAGGGCAACAAATACGTTTTGGTGAAGGACAAACTGCTATGAAAAACCTACGCGTTCCAGCTGGACCACAGCAAGCATTTCAATTAGGATTTGAGTATAGAGATCCAGCGTTTTGGAACATCGGTTTAACGGCTAACTATTTTGACGATAATTTTATTAACCCAAGCGGCCTTGTACGTTCTGAAAACTTTACCCTAGATCAAGGAGGGCAGCCGTTTCCAAATTATGATGAAAATATAGCTAGAGAAATTTTACGTCAGGAAAAATTTGCCGACTACATGATATTTAATTTAACTGGAGGTAAATCTTGGAGAGTAAGAGGGCCAGGAAATAAAAATTATTTTGTTGGTTTCTTTGCGGTAATAAGTAACTTATTCGATCAAGAGTTTGTAACAGGAGGTTTCGAACAATCTAGACGTGCAGATTTCCAGAACAGAACTGAAGACTTAACAAGACCAAATGGTCCACTTTTTGGTAATAGATATTTTTACGGGTTTGGTAGAACCTATTACGTAAACTTTTACATTAGATTTTAATTGAAAAAAATAAAAAAATGAAAGCAATAAATTTCAAATCAATTTTCTTTTTCCTTGCTGTCGCAGCAAGTATTATTACTACATCATGTGTAGGTGAAGATGACTGGGGATTACCTAATTTAGGTGACGGAACTCCCGCAAATATTGAAGGAACGGTTGTTCCCTTAAGTAGTATTGTAAACCAAATCAACTCAAATAACGGTTCACTTGAAGTATTGCGTTTCGACGAAAACTTATTCACTTCTGGATATGTTGTTAGTTCGGATGAAGGAGGTAACTTCTTTAAGGAATTATGGATTCAAGACGAACCTGAAAACCCAACAGCAGCAATGAAAATTGTATTGGATGTTTCGCCACTTTTTGGTACATATCCAATAGGTCAAAAAATCTTTATCAGATTAGACGGATTAACAATCGGTTTAGATAGCGGAAACCCAGCCGTAGGTATTACCAACGGAGACCGTATTGGTCGTATTCCAGAGCTACAGTCGCAACGCGTAATTGTTAGAGACAATGTAAGAGCTACTATTATACCTAGAGAAGTAGAAGTTGGAAACTTTCAGCGCAGTATGATTGGACAGTTTGTAAAACTTACCGATGTTCAATTCCCACTTTCAAGCATCGAAAACGGATTTACTTTTGCGGCTCAACCAAACGATCAGTTTGATGCAGAACGTTTGCTAGAGAGCTGTGTTTCTAACGGAACTGTTCGTGTTGCAACAAGTACTTTCTCAGACTTCAAAGCCTTAAGATTACCTAACGGTTCAGGTAATATGAGCGGTGTTTTGTTACGCGCATTTGCAGATGCAAATTACATATTCAAATTAAATACTCCTGACGATATTAATTTTAATGCTGAAGAAAGATGTGATCCAGAACCATTGTGTGATGGTCCAAGCGGAGGAGACGATGTAATTTTCTTTGAAGATTTTGAAGGAATTACCAATATTGGTCAGCTTAACGGATGGATTAACGTAAACACAGCAGGAGGAACACTAACTTGGGGAACTGGAACTTTCAGCAATAACAGATATGCACAAATATCTGGATTTAATACCAACCAAACTTACGATGTTTGGTTAGTTACACCTCAAATCGATTTATCAGGTAGCTCTTTAGAGCAATTTAGAGTAGATATTGAAGCTGCTTTCGACAATGGTAGTGGTTTGTCTGTGCTAGTTACCGATAATTTTACTGGAGACGTAACTACAACCGACTGGCAAGAACTTGAGGGAATTGAGGTGCCAACAGGACCAAACAGCGGTTTTGGAGGGCTTCAGCCAGGAGGACAAGAAAACATTTCATGTTTAGAGTCTGTTAGATTCGCATTCCGTTACCAAGGAGCAGACCCTGGCGTAACTACTCGTTACCATATAGATAATGTTAGAATTGTTGGAGAGAACAACTAATTCCGACTTAACTATTTAAATAACGCCCAAACTGAAAATGTTTGGGCGTTATTTTTTACCCTACAGCTAACAGTGGCGAGTTTTTTCGTTAAAAAGCTTTTAATTAATTGTATAAGCCAGTAGAAATAATCAAATTTGATAAAAATTTAAAATCATGAAAAATACAATTTCAATACTTATTGCTACGTTATTAGTTAGTTTTTCATCAGTAGCACAGTTTCAGTTGCCTGAACTACCCTTTCCTTATGAAGCTTATGAAAAAGCTGTCGATGCAACAACCATGGAAATTCACCACTCAAAGCACCATGCTGGGTACACAAAAAACCTTAACCAAGCTGTAGAACAACTTGGACTTCACGGAATGCGTATTGAAGATATTATGGAAGTTACTTCAAAGTTTCCAGCCACTATTCGAAATAACGGGGGAGGTTATTACAACCATACTTTATTTTGGGAAATACTTTCGCCAGAGGCAACAGAAGCTTCAGACAAACTTAATGCAGCCATTGAATCTTCGTTTGGAAGTAAGGATGAAATGATTCAAGTAATGAATAAGCTTACAGCCTCTCAGTTCGGTTCTGGTTGGGGATGGGTAATAGTAACCCCTTCCGGGAGACTTAAAATAGTAACCACCGCAAACCAAGATAACCCACTTATGGACGTGGTACCAGAAGAAGACAGAGGAATTCCGATTATAGGAATAGATGTCTGGGAACACGCCTACTACCTAAGGTACCAAAATTTAAGAGCCAAGTACCTCTCAAATATATGGAGCATCATTAACTGGGAAGAAGTGAGTAAGAAGTATGAAATGGCAATTAAGTCCATGAATTAATTTTTTTTACAACACAGAAATTAAAAGCCGATTCAATTCAAGAATCGGCTTTTGTGTGCTTTATTCCATACTAAACTAAAAATACCTATTAAACCATAAAATAAAACTAACCCATTGCAATCGGGAAGTGTTTAGCCAATTGGAAATGTAAAACTCAGATAAGTCTGACCATTATAAAACAATAAAATAAACAGATAAAAAAGAAAAGAAAAAGGGCGTTTTATTGCGGTAATTTCAATTGATAAATGGTATTAGTACAACATCTGATTCAAATTAGTTGAAGCGTTGATTTGCGCTGAAATAATTTACCATACCAGTACCTACCAGTTGTTTTTTTGTGTACATTTGTATCATGCAAGTAATTCGTATTAGTAAAACCTCTAAAGTTCCCAAATACAAGCAGATTGTTACTGCTGTAGAAACTGCGATAGCTACAGGTAGACTGAAGAAAGGAGATCGCTTACCTTCTTTAAATGCTATTAGGCAGCAGCATGAATTATCTCGTGACACCGTATTGGTTGCCTTCAATGAATTAAAAAACAGAGGAATAATTAATTCGGTAGTTGGGAAGGGGTATTATGTAAGTAACGAAGACATTGCTATAAATCACAAAGTTTTTCTTCTTTTTGACGAGTTAAATTCGTTTAAAGAAGATTTGTATAATTCGTTTTTAGATGAGTTAGCGGATAACGTACAGGTCGATGTTTATTTTCATCATTTTAATCAACAAATCTTTGATAAAACAATACAGGATCATTTAGGGGAGTATAATTCTTATGTCATTATGCCAGCTAATTTAAAGGGAGCGACTACCTCTATTGGTTGGATTCCGGAAGATAAAGTGTTTATTCTAGACCAAGTAAATGAGGCTTTAAGTAGCTATCCGGCTGTTTTTCAAAATTTTGCAAAAGACATGTACGAAGGCTTGGTAAGCTTAAAAGAAAAACTAAATAAATACAAACATTTGTACTTTTTGTTTGCTCCAGATAAACAGCCGCAAGGATTAATGGAGGGCGTCACAAGGTTTTGTCGGCAAGAAAATTTAGACTTGCACGTGTTAAATAATTTAATTTATGCTGATTTACACCGAAATAGCGTTTATTTGGTGTTGGATGATAGAAGTTTGTTACACGTGGTGAAAAAAGCCAAAGAACAAAACTTTCAGTTGGCCAAGGATATAGGTGTAATTTGTTACAATGATTCCTTGCTAAAAGAAATTGTTGCAGACGGAATAACCACCATTTCTACTGATTTTCAGTTAATGGGTAAGCAGCTCGCTCAAATGATTCAGTCAAGACAAAATAAGCGCATCGAAAATAAAAGTTACACCATTATTCGTAATTCAATTTAAGTTAGTTCTATGGGATTTAACGTTCAACATAAAAAAGGATTGGTAATTCTTCAATCAGAAAACCTGCAATCGATGGCTATAATTTCTCCTAAGCAAGGAGGACGAATTGTTCAGCTTGTATTGGACAACAAGCTAGTAATCGACGAACCTAAAAACACAACCTATGAAAGCAATTATGCGGGAGCTGTTTTATTTCCTTTTGCTAATCGAATAGCCAATGGTACCTACACATTTAAAGGGGAATCTTATTTTTTGGTTTGTAATGAAAAGGGACGAACCAATGCCATTCATGGATTGGTTTACGATAAAGAATTTGTTGCAGATCAAGGTATTTCATCAGAAAATGAAGCCCGTATTGAACTAATTTATAATGAAGAGAAGAAGTTGGTTGGCTTTCCGTTTACCTTTCAATTAAAATTAGTGTATACCCTAACAAACCATGGCTTAAGTCTAGAAGTAGAAATTGTAAATACAGGAGAAGCTTCTTTTCCTTTCACCTTAGGATGGCATCCCTATTTTTACGCAGCGCAATTAGAAGAATCTCACCTTACTTTAGAGGCAAAGTACCAAGTTATAATGAACGAGCACATGATAACAGTGGGCTCTAAAAATCATCAGCAGCCAAAGCAAATACAGCTTAAAAATAGGTTTTTAGACGATTGTTTTTCCATTTTAGAACGAAAAGTAGAATTGGTTACGCCAACACATAGCTTATCGGTTGCGGGAGAATATATTTCCAAATTTGTGCAGTTTTATACCCCAAAAAATGAAAAATTAGTTGCCATTGAACCGATGACAGGAATTTCAAATAGTTTTAATAATAAAAAGTCACTTTTGGTTCTTCGTTCTCAAGAAGTTTTCACAACCCGATGGAACGTAGCCCTTAATTAACACCATTAACCTCATGATACAACTCCTCTCATTCTTATTATTCACCGCTTCAGTAGGCATTATTGCTTATTTGGCAACCCGAAAAATAAAAGACAATTCCTCTGATGGTTATTTTTTGGGAGGTCGAAGCCTAACTGCGGGAGTAATTGCAGGTTCGTTGTTGCTTACCAATCTTTCTACCGAACAAATAGTTGGATTAAATGGCTCGGCTTACGAAAGCGGAATTTCGGTAATGGCTTGGGAAACCTTGGCGGCTATTGCAATGATTTTAACCGCTATCTTTCTGTTGCCCCGTTACTTAAAAGGAGGACTTACTACCATTCCACAGTTTTTAGCCAAGCGTTTTGATGTTTCTACCAAAACACTTACTTCTGCTTTGTTTCTTACCGGTTATGTTGTGGTGCTTCTTCCTGTAATTTTGTATTCAGGCTCATTAGCGATAAGCGGAATGTTTAATGTGCCAGAAATCTTAGGTGTTTCACACAACCAATCCATTTGGATATGTGTTTGGGGAATAGGCATTGTGGGGATTTTCTATGCCGTTTTCGGAGGTTTGAAGGCAGTTGCTGTTTCCGATTCTATTAATGCCATTGGTTTGTTGGTGGGAGGATTACTCATTCCTGTTTTTGGTCTTGCCCTTGTTGGAGACGGAAGTGTGCTTGAGGGTATTCGTGTGTTGACGGCTGAAAATCCTGAGAAATTCACTTCTATCGGAAAAAAAACCGACCCCGTTCCTTTTCACACCTTATTTACAGGGATGATGTTGGTCAACTTATTTTATTGGGGGACTAATCAGCAAATTGTTCAACGTGCGTTGGCCGCTAAAAACCTTAAAGAAGGCCAAAAAGGATTATTGCTTGCTTCGTTTATAAAAATACTAGGTCCCATTATTGTGGTGTTACCTGGAATTATAGCTTACCATGTATTTGAAGGGAATTTAGAGAATGCAGATAGCGCTTATCCTATGTTGGTAAATAGGGTGTTGCCAAGTGCATTTGTTGGCTTTTTTGCCGCTGTTTTATTTGGAGCAATTTTAAGCTCGTTTAATGGCGCACTAAATAGTTCTGTCACCTTATTTGGGTTGGATATTTACAAGCAACATTTCAATAAGGAGGCAACAGAAAAGCAGGTAGTAAAAGCAGGCAAAACTTTCGGAATTGGACTTGCCTTTTTTGCCATGTTTATTGCGCCACAAATTGCCAATGCGGGGAGTTTATTTGCCTATCTACAAGAAGTAAACGGAATTTATAGCATACCGATACTAAGTATTATAGTAGTTGGTTTTGCTACCAAACGCGTACCTGCAATTGCCGCTAAAGTAGGCTTGTTGTCGGGTTGTTTGTTGTATGTAATCAGTCAATTTATACTACAACCCTATGTTGTGAGTAATGCCTTAGAAAAAGCAGAACTAACAGGAATTACAGACGTTTTGGAATTAGCGAAAATAAAAGCTGACGCGTATCCACATTACTTAGACATCATGGCGATATTGTTTATTGCGAACATTTGCATTATGCTTATCATAGGTAAACTATACCCAAGAAAAGAGGCTTATGTACAAGAATACACCAAACAAGTTGAAATTACCCCATGGAAGCATGTTTACCTCGTAGGTGCTTTCATAACTTTACTAGTAGTGGGAATCTATGTGTATTTTGCGTAAGATGAAACACGCATGTACAAAGTTTTTACACACAGAAAACTGATCCAGTAGCTATTGGGACGAGTCGCATCTGACTCCTTAACATAGCAAGTTTATATGTTGATTAATTTTACGAGGACGCTCGTAAAACATCACCTTAAAAAAACAATTATAATAATAGACGAAAAACAGATGAATAAAAAAATCAATTCCAACGTCAGGCAAAAATTCATCTCTCATTTTAATAAGGAGCCGCTGCTTGTTTTTTCTCCTGGTAGAATTAATTTGATAGGCGAACATACCGATTATAACGAGGGTTTTGCATTTCCAGCCGCCATTAACAAAGGGATTTTTGTTGCTGTTGCAAAAAGTAAAAAAAATACTTCTACAATTATAGCGCTAGATAAAAACGAAAGTTATTCATTTTCTTTTGACACTATTCAACCGCTTAAAAAAGGTGGCTGGCGAAACTATGTATTAGGTGTAATTTCAGAAATGCATAAAAAAGGATATTCTTTCGGGAATATTAACCTTGCTTTTTCTGGAAATGTTCCTGGAGGAGCAGGAATGTCATCTTCTGCAGCGCTAGAAAATGCGATTGGTTTTGCATTGAATGAACTTTTTGAACTAGGGATTTCTAAAGAAGAACTTATTTACATTTCGCAAAAAGCAGAGCATAATTACGCTGGTGTAAAGTGTGGAATCATGGACCAGTTTGCGAGCATGTTTGGCGAAAAGAAAAGTGCTTTATTGTTGGATTGTAGAAGCATTACAGCCGAAGTCTTTCCATTCGATTTAAAAGAATATAAAATCATTCTTATCAATTCCAATGTAAAGCACGATCTTTCTGAAACAGCCTATAACGAAAGGCGTGCCGTTTGCGAACGAGTAGCTAACATGCTAAATGTTGAAGCTCTTAGAGATGCTACAGAAACCGACCTTGCCATAGTGAAGGGCAAACTTAGTGAAGCTGATTACCAAAAAGCTTTATTTGTTATTCAGGAAAATAAACGCGTACATGCATTTATGAGCGCTGCCGAGAATCAAGATATGAAAACCCTTGGTAAACTTTTATTCCAGTCCCACGAAGGTTTGAGTAAACAATACCAAGTAAGTTGCGAAGAACTTGACTTTCTTGTCGACAGTGCCAAAAAATCTTCAGCTGTAATTGGCGCTCGAATGATGGGGGGTGGATTTGGTGGTTGTACCATCAATTTTGTACGAAAAGACAAGCTGGAGGAATTTAAAACAGCTGTAGCTAAGGAATTTAAGAAAAGATTTAAACGAAATTGTTCCATTTACAAAGTAAAATTAGCTGATGGAACTCACGTAATAAACCTCTAACACACAAGACATGAATACAGATTTGCAAGATTATTCACACAGAAGATACAATATACTTACAGGTGAATGGGTGCTTGTTTCTCCGCACAGAACCAAGCGTCCGTGGCAAGGAAAACAGGAAAAAGTTTCTAATGAAGTGCGTCCATCCTACGACCCAACTTGTTATTTATGCCCAGGTAATACCCGTATGAATGGTGAAGTAAACCCTGAATATGCCGATGTTTTTGTATTTACCAACGATTTTGCGGCCCTTCAAAAAGACACCAAACCTTTTCAAGTAAACGACGGTTTGTTAAAAGCCGAAAGTGAAACGGGCGTTTGTAAAGTCATTTGTTTTAGTCCAGATCATTCCAAAAGTTTAGCCGATATGGAGGTGAAGGACATCCAAAAGGTAGTTAAAACTTGGCAAAAAGAATTTAAAACCTTAGGCGCTGAAGAAACAATTAACCATGTTCAAATCTTTGAAAATAAGGGTGAAATAATGGGATGTAGCAATCCACATCCGCACGGTCAAATTTGGAGTCAGTCTACAATTCCTAATGAAGTTGCCAAAAAAGATCATCACCAAAAAGAATATTTCACTAATAAAAAAGCCAGTCTTTTAGGCGATTATTTAGCACAAGAACTAGCCTTGAACGAACGCATTATTTGGCAAAATGAAGATTTTGTGGTGCTTACTCCGTTTTGGGCGGTTTGGCCTTTTGAAGCCATGATTGCACCTAAAAAACAACACCAAGATATACTTTCAATATCACCAAAGGAAAGCCTAAGTTATGCAACGGCTATTTCTACATTAACAAGGGCTTACGATCGATTGTTTGATTGTTCGTTTCCTTATTCGGCGGGAATCCATCAAGCGCCTACTAATGGTTCAGTTAATTCTCATTGGCATTGGCACATGAGTTTTTACCCTCCTTTGTTAAGAAGTGCAAGCGTTAAAAAATTTATGGTAGGCTACGAAATGTTTGGTACTCCTCAGCGTGATATTACACCCGAACAAGCAGTAGAAAGACTAAAGGAATGTATTTAATCTGACAAAGAATTGGGCTAAAGCCCAAACGGAACGTTATATTATTCCCCCATCTGAAGATGGGAGCTATTGATTTACGATGTTAATTTATAATGAGGACGATTGAATTGAGGCTTAATTTTTTGATTTTAAAAATTCATTTTTTTAATAGGAACGGGATTTATCCCGTTCACACATTGAAAACATAAAAAGGCTTTAGCCGAATATTTTAACGAGAGTTATTTGGGATTTAATACTCAAATAATTTGGCTAAAGCCAATTCATAACCTATTATTTATTCCCCCATCTGAAGATGGGGGCAATTGATTCATAGTGTTAATTAAAAATGGATACAATTGAATTGAGGTTTAATTTTTTGATTTTAAAAATTCATTTTTTCAATAGGAACGGGATTTATCCCGTTCACACATTGAAAATATAAAAGGCTTTAGCCGAAAATTTTCAGGAGAGTTATTTGGGATTTAATGCTCAAATAATTTGGCTAAAGCCCATTCATAACCTATTATTTATTCCCCCATCTGAAGATGGGGGCAATTGAATTGAAATGGAAATTTTAGACTTTATTGTTCATGCGTTTATTTTTATGGAAAGAACGTAAATATTAAATTTTTCTCGTTTTGTAGAAAAGCCTATAATCGTCATTTTGAATTTTGTTTAAATCAATTTCAATTAGGTTTCTGTCTAATCCTCTCTTAATCAATAATTCTTGCGCTTGTTGAAGCACCTCTTTTCTTTTCTCTAAAGAATCGAAAGAGCTTGATAATACAAATAAAGACTCTTCTTCAAATCGCATTTTTTTAAATTCATCAAACTCAATTTGTGTAAGATCGGATTGTTCATTTATTGTTTCATTTTTTGAAAACTCAGTAAACATAAAAGGGATTACTCCATCAGTAAATGTTTTTAGTGGCTCATTGTTTTCGGAAACACGGTGCTTAAAGTTAAATCCAAACATTGTAGTAAACTTCATCCAATACTCTTTACCTTGTTTAGCGCTTTCATAAGCCATTAGTGTATATCTTTTGTAGTCTTCTTCGGGCATGTGAGCGACTAAAACACGTAAATTAGGTTCACCAGGAGCTATTTCAAAATATTCTGCTCCTGGCCATTCTCCAATAGATGCAACTAATTCATTAAACTTTTTAAAGTTAATGGAATCAGCTTCTCTCAAATGCTCCTTCTCGATTTTAGTATGAATTTTGAAAAATTCTTCTTCGGTAATCTGATTATTTTCGAATTTTTCTAAGGCTTCTTGATATATTTTAGGTGGCTCAGTGTGCCTTACTTCCTGATCTAATTCCATTATTTCGGTAAAGCCTACTTCAATTGTAGGGTTTTCTTTCATGGCAATAACTTCAACAGTTACGTAACATTCTTCCATAGTACGCCTTAACTTATATTTTCCGTCTATGGTTTTAATTTTTTCAAAAAGTTTAATTTTTTCATCACAAGAAGGGGCTTCTTTAATTTCTTTCACTAACTCAATATCGTCAAGAAACATTTGATAGGTGATTTTTTGATCTTTTTCTTTTGCGCATCCGATTAACAAAAGGGCAACACTTAAAGTAATAATTAGTTTTTTCATGATTTGTGGGTTATAATTTCTATTTTCTCTATTAAAAATTTTTTCTAATCTTGAAGTTGAATCACAATCTGATAAATAGACTTTCTATTTATTAAATATGTATCAAGTTCCCATTCATTCTTTGAGTTTTTTGTAAATGGCACAAAACTATTTTTATTGTAGTTCCCAATTAAGGGAAAAACGGGAGGGCCTTCAAAACCATTTCTTTTGTATTCTAAATTGGTTAAGGGCAAAATTTTAATAAAAATAGGAGTAGTATTTAAATCAATTTCTTTGGTAGAAATAGTTAACATTAAGTAATTGTTTTTGGCACATATAATAGTGTCTTTTTTTAAAAAATATTTAATAGGCTCGCCATTATTAGGGTTTGCTGTGGCGATGTTTAATTTTATGGGAGCTTCACTTGTTGGGTAAGTTGTTGACTTTTTCCGCTTTTTTTCAGGATTATAAGTTGTTAAGTCATTAACAAAAATCTTTATGTTCTCGATTATTTTTGGAGTAGTGTCATTGGTTTGGGCAATATATACCCCTTTTTCAAACGGCTCTAAAATAGCCATACCCCCCTTTCCCCAATATTTAGGTAATATTTTAGATAAACCCTTTTTTGGCTCGATGGTGGCGACTTTTTTGTTACTAGTGCATGCGCTTAAAAAAATAATAATTAGTAGCACAAAAACGGAAACAGTTTTATTCATAATGATAGTAAGTAAACTCAAATGGAACGCTATAATTAGGGTATTTATTATGCATTTCTGATATGTATTTTTCTCTTTCTTCTTTATTTAGCTCCAGAGGAGCGGAAGTTTCAGGCAGAATTCTTTTTATTTCATTTGTACTAAAAATGTTGGTTTGGAGTGTTGGCTCATCCGCTGTCTCTACAAGAGGTAGGAATACGGGAATGCTATTAAAAAACTTAATATATTCGTTGTTCTTTTTTACAATTGTGTATGGTGTATTGTTTAAAAGATTACATTCTTTATCTGTTTGCCCTAAATAGGTAATACTTATAAAAATGCCCTCCTCCTCAATTTTTATTTCATCCTTAAATTTAATTTCAATATTTTTAAATAAATCTTTTCCCTTTATACAAACATATTCATCTTGTTGAATTGGCATTGATGGGATGCCATCAATATTTTCGTGTATATTATATTTAATGAGAACGGAGATGGTTTTATCTACTTCAAATAAGGATAATTGATTTTTTTCTGTTACTGTATTTATAGAAATTTTGTCAACATAATATATTTCATCATTTTTACTTAAGTTTATCTTTAAGAAAACTGACCTTCCACTTGTTGCTAGAGTAGCAGTTGAATGAATGTTTTGGTTGTTAGCTTTAGATTTAAATTTCTTTTTCTTTCTTTTTTTAGTTTTCTGATTAGATATACTTACTTCTTCTAAAACAATATTATTCTTTTCAAGATAGATGATTTTATTGGTTTGACTTGGTAAGTGTACTTTTTTTGTTTGGTAGTTAAGATGAGAAATTTCAATATAATCAAGACTTTCATCTTCGATTTCAAACTCTCCGTTCTCATTTGAAAACATCCCGAAACCATTTAGGAAGTTGACGCTTGCAAAAGAAACAACTTCCTCAGTTTCTATGTCTAAAACAGAGTACTTGTTTTGTGAGTAAAGTGTAAAATTAATTAGGAACATAATCAAAAAGTACGAAAACAAACAGTATTCGTACTTTAGTATTTTTATTTTCAGAATCATTAACACAAACTTGAAGGACATATATAGGATTGCCCTGGAGGAGGTGTCTGAATTTGTGGAGACCCATAATTCATTCCTAAAAAGGTGCGTTGGTAAGAAACATCACAAGCACATCCAACAACTTCACCTTGTGCACCATAGAGAACTTCTCCTGTAGGTGTATAAATAGAATATCCCTGACCATTTATGTTTTTCATTTCATTACGTGATAAGGCTTCTGTGTTTCTAAACTTTTTAAAAAAATCGACCATAATTATAAACTTTTATATTCCCCTACTCATTAAAGACTTTTCGGTTTACGCCATAAAAAATCTAATATATTAATTAAGCTCAAGAATATCTATAAGTGCAGACACTTCATCAGCTTCTGTATTTTTATTAAAAGGTTTTCCATAGGTCATCCTGTAAAATCTGTTCAAGTAAAGAAGAAACGAACTTTCATTAATATCTTGATTGTGATAAGCATTATGCAAATAATTGAAATTTCTAAATCTAGCTTCTTTGCTATCACTATGGTGTATAATTAAAAATGGAGTGAAAGCTGCGATTTCACCATAAACAGACTTAGAGGGATATCCGTATTTTTCCAGGAAATATTCAATTTTAAGTAAATTTATAGCATCAATTTCATTGTTCTCTCTAATACAATTTTTATGTTCAATAGAATCTAATCCATTAGCTACAATCAATTCAGTACATATTTCTCTTATAGCCTGATCGCTTTTAAAAATGCTTTCAAGATAGCTTTGCTTTTGGTATTGTGTAGTTAAGTCATCGATTTCTTTTATCTCAGCACCAGTTAGTTTAAACTCATCTACTACCTGATTACAACTAGCTGTCATTATAAATAAAATCAACAACAATTTAATTTGTTTTTCCATATTAATTAATGTCAAAAATTATCCCCGTCAGTTTAGATTTCAGTTTCCTTTTTGTTTACACTTCAAAACGTTTCTAAGCTTGTTTAAAGTTGAAAAATTTAGCCTAAACCTCTCGTTTCAGTTCCAAACCCAGTCATTGTTCGCTACAGTTTTTTATATTCTGACGGTAGTTCAACATCATAAACTTTTTCCATATACCAAAGTGGTGGAAGACCAAATTCAGCTCGTCTTTTGTCAACATTCTCTATGTCTTTAATTGGATAATCATCAAAATTATTCCAATACATTCCATAGATTTGTTCCTTGTTTTTTCTGATTGACTTTTCTTCATCAAACATTACCCAAAAGTCTTTTTTCATATTACCTTTTGATATCTGTTCGTCTATATATGGTTTAAAAAAGTTCCATACGTAATTATTTTCGCAATAAGTACCTCTTTGGTGCCAAAGAATTATCCATCCTTTATCTTGCCATCCATAATCTTTTGTTATTTCAATTAGTCGTTTTATGTTCAGAGAATCTACCCGTGCAATCTCTTTCCTATCACTACCGTATGAACGATATTTTTGGTCTATGTCCACTAGACTGTCCATTTCTCTGTATATTTTTGGATGTTCTAATTTGTTGTAGAATTCTGAAATATGTTTCTCGTAATCATTATCAATTTCTGAAAAAAGGCTTTTTTTTCTAAACTTATTAAACTCATTAAAGTTTAAGAAATAACTTTTCGAGGCATTTGTATTATGGATTGAAGCAATTAGTAATGTTTTTGCTTCATCATCTTTTTCTAATTTTAAAGCTGATGCTACAGCATAAAAATAAATAGAAGTGCTTTCTCGTGGTTTTAATTCGATAGCCTTTTTAAAATTTGCTAATGCTTTTTCATATTCATTATCTTTGAATTGCAACATTGCTTTTTGCTCTAATTCACTGTACTTCTCAAAATCAGTTTTACCATCGGAGCAGCTTAAAAGTAATAGAAAATAAATTAAGTTAGTTATTCTCATGTTTTTTGTTTAATTGAAGCTAACTAAAGTATGAAAAATTCATTAAAATAAACTTTTTATTTGCAGATTTATTGCAGATTCTTGTAATTTTTTGTGCAATTAGTGTTAAAATCTTCGGGAGGGAGCTTGTGTAGTGAACTCTCACCTTATGTAACAACATGATATAAAAAATCCCAACTCAAAAGGTTGGGATTTTTTGAATAAACCTCTACAAGGTTCCTCTAAGTTGTTGTTCTCGTTCAATCGATTCAAATAAAGCCTTAAAATTTCCTGCGCCAAAACCTCTCGCACCCATACGTTGAATAATCTCAAAAAATAAGGTGGGACGGTCTTGAACTGGTTTGGTGAAAATTTGTAACAAGTAACCTTCTTCATCGGCATCTACCATGATTCCGAGTCCTTTTAAAGTTTCTAAGTCTTCTCTTAGTTCGTGGCTAAATTCTTCTAATCTTCCTGGAACGGCTCTGTAGTATTCTTCTGGTGGCGTCGATAAAAATTCTACTCCACGTTTGCGCAATGCCGAAACGGTTTTCACAATATCATCCGTAGCAACCGCAATATGTTGCACACCTGGACCTTCGTAGAAGTCTAAATATTCTTCAATCTGTGAGCGTTTTTTTCCTTCGGCAGGTTCATTGATAGGGAATTTTATACGCCCGTTTCCGTTGCTCATTACTTTACTCATCAAGGCTGAATATTCCGTGTGGATTTGCTTGTCGTCAAACGAAAGGAAATTGACAAATCCCATTACATCTTCGTACCATTTTACCCATGTATTCATTTCATTCCAACCCACGTTTCCAACCATGTGGTCGATAAATTTCAATCCAACAGGTTCGGGCTGATAAGCAGATTCCCATTTTTTAAATCCGGGTAAAAAGTCTCCTTTGTAGTTTTTACGTTCTACAAAAAGGTGAACAGTTTCGCCATAAGTGTAAATTCCTGAACGCACTACTTCGCCATTGTCATCTTTTTCAGTGGTAGGTTCCATAAAGGATTTAGCTCCACGTTGGGTAGTTTCTTTCCAAGCTTGTGCGGCGTCTTCTACCCAAAGAGCGATTACTTTCACTCCATCTCCGTGCTTAACGATGTGTTCGTTAATTGGATTCTTAGAGTTTAATGGCGAAGTAAGTACTAGCCTTATTTTGTCTTGCTTTAAAACATAGGAAACACTGTCTTTGCTTCCTGTCTCAAGTCCTTTGTACGCATGTGGCTGAAAACCAAAAGCCGACTGATAAAAATGAGCCGCCTGCTTGGCGTTCCCAACGTACAATTCTACATAATCCGTTCCTAAAAGGGGCAAAAAGTCTTGCGCTCCTTCAAAAATTTTCTCTAATCCGTAGTTTACTGATTTTATATCTTTCATTTGCCTCCCCAACCCCTCCAAAGGAGGGACTTTTTTTTGGGTTTTTTAAAATTAAACATTTAGTGTTTGCAAGTCTAGTATAGCTTTCACTATTATTTATTCACTTTTTTTAATTCCTCCCCTTCGGGGAGGCTAGGAGGGGCTATAGCCACGACTGAAAATACGTTTCATCCGCAATTTCCAAAGCTTGTTTGGTAACTTGTAGCGGTTTGAACGTATCTACCATAACGGCAAGCTCCTCTGTTTCTTTTTGTCCTATACTCCGTTCGGCTGCTCCTGGATGTGGTCCGTGCGGAATTCCCGCTGGATGCAAGGAAATATGTCCTGGTTCTACATCGTTTCTACTCATAAAATCGCCATCTACATAATACAAGACTTCATCACTGTCAATATTGCTATGGTTGTACGGAGCTGGAATACTTTCAGGGTGATAGTCGTATAATCTTGGGCAAAACGAACAGACTACAAATGCATCGGTTTCGAAGGTTTGATGCACTGGTGGCGGTTGATGAATTCTACCCGTAATTGGTTCAAAATCATGAATGGAAAACGCATACGGATAATTGTATCCATCGTAGCCTACCACATCAAAAGGATGTGAAGCATACACCATATCGAAGATTTCATCTTGTTTTTTTACTTTGATCAGGAAATCTCCCATTTCATTGTAAGTCTCCAATTCTTGAGGTCTTCTAATATCACGTTCACAAAAAGGCGAATGTTCTAATAATTGCCCGAAATAGTTGCGGTATCTTTTTGGGGTGTAAATTGGTCGTCTCGACTCAACAATAAACAATCGATTGTCTTCCGTATCAAATTTTAGCTTGTAAATCGTACCTCTAGGAATCAGAAGATAATCGCCGTAAGCGAAGTCTAAGTTTCCAAATTGTGTACGGAGTTTCCCACTTCCTTTGTGAATAAATAGCATTTCGTCTGCATCGGCATTTTTATAAAAATAATCCTCTGTCGATTGTTTTGGTGCTGCAAGAATAATGCTGCAATCAGAGTTGGTGAGAACTGTTTTTCGACTTTTCAAGTAATCATTTTCAGGTTGTACTTGAAAGCCTCTAAAGCGGTACGACTTAATATTATTGCCAATTGCAATTTCAGGTTTTACACTGTATTGACCCTTAATTTCTTTGACTTGTGTAGGTCGCTGTTCGTGGTATAAATTGGAAGACATTCCATCAAATCCAATCGTACCAAATAGTTGTTCGTAGTACAAACTACCATCAGGTTTCTTAAAAATGGTATGTCTTTTACGGGGTATTTTCCCAAGTTGATGATAAAAAGGCATATTTGTTAGGTTTTCTACAAATATCGTTAAAATGATTCAATTTTTAATGAAGAATAATCATTAAACCTTGATTTAGGAAAATAAAATTTTTGATGGATGGAGTTGTGATGCGTGAAAATGACAGTTTCTTATAACTTTAAGCTGTCCTTATAAAGTGTTGCACTTATCTCATTTTACTCCTCAATTCCTGATGGACTATCTCTACGCGACATATTTTTTATAGACATCAAACCATCAATATGTTCATGCAAACTCGGGTCAATATTATTCATCATTGGGTCTAAAATAAAATCAACCCCTTCCTTTCTAGCAAACTTTGCTGCAGGAACAAAATCACTGTCACCAGCGATTAAAATTATTTGGTCGACTCTCTCCTTAAATGCCAATGAAGCAATGTCCAAACCTACTTTCATATCAACAGCCTTTTGATTTAATGGATATTTTAAATCTTCATCTGTTAAGTCTGATATTTGAATTTTCCCACTAAGAAGGGGTTTTGTTTGCCTCTCGTTAATAGTCCATAATCGAGAACTGTTTTTTAGAAACCCTAATCTTTAAGCAATCTTTCTTTGTTGTTTTAGGGTTGTAAAAAGTGTATTTCTAAACTTATATTGTTCGGTATTTTTAAAGCTGAATGATTTACCACTTATTGGTTTTTTTGAATCACCATCAAATGGCTTAGCATCATAGTAAAAAATCCTGTACAATTCTGTTGGGGGAAGCCCATACCTACTTCTATATTTGTTGATTTTCTGAATATGCCTAAAACAGTAAGAAACTAAATTTTTTGCTACTAATTCAGGATTATCAGTTTTTTCAAAACCTTTAATATGCTTATATCTTTTTAAGAAGAAGCCACCATCAATTAAAATTGCTGTTTTCATATTAAGATTAAATAAAAAAAGTCCAAAGTCAGTATTTGTCGCTATAATTCCTTAAGAAAAACCAAAGTCTTAAGGTGACAAATCCGCTCATTGGACATTATATGTGCAAATATAATAATTATTTAGAAAATCAAAATTTAGAATTGAAAAAAATAGTTTTAATCCTTTAAATTTTAAACCATAGATAACTAAAACCTATACCCAAGACTAAAATACCAAATGCTACTTTTTAGCTCGGGGGAATAACTGTATTTCAAATCGATGGGGCCTACAATAGTCTTTACTCCATACCCAAGTGCATATCCTGTAAAATCAGGGGAACTGAACCACTCTCCTGTAGAAAGTATGTTATTATCTACATTGGCAAAATTGGCATGTGCAAGAAAGTAATTTTTGGGGTAGAATTCATATTGAAGATCGATTCCTCCTTTGATGTAAGAGTTTCCTGATAGTGAAATAAAATCGTAACCATAAAATGGGCGAATATTATTGATGGGCATATTTCCAAAGCCTCCTAAGAAAAAATTCAGTCCCGCCAAATCTTCGTTGCCTATACGAAAACCAAGCTCTGAATAAATGCCTACTGCAAACTTTTCTGAAATTGGATGTACATATTTCATTTCGCCTTTAGCTATTGAAAACTGATCAATATTCACATCAGCGAGAAAAGAAAACCAATACAAATGAAAATCTCCATAGAAAGAAAAGCCGCTTGTTGGGTAAAATTTATCATTTAAGGTGTCGTAACGCAAATAGCCGTAATTACTCACTAAGTTAGATTCTTCAATAATAGTGTTAGCGTCATCATTAGGGTCGTTGAGTATGGTTTCCGTTTGTGCCCGCAGTAACTTTTGCTCAATTCCAAGTCCAAACTTAAATTCTTTATTTAAATAAGTTTCTACATACAATCGATTGGTAAAATCACGATTAATAAGCTGAATTTTATTGATATCTCCATTTTCAAAAACACCTCCGGTATTTTGGTTGATAAAGGCAAAATCGACGTTCTTTTGAAATTCATTGTATCGTGAGGAAAAGCCGATGCTCCAATAGCGTCCTTTGTCAACAAAATAATTCATTTGATAGCGAAGGTTATCGCCAACCACTAGATCTAAACTGAAAATATCGTTGGTAGTCAACATACTTTTTCGAGTGAAATTCACCAAAAAACCTGTTTTGTATAAGTCGTCGTAATGAGCGCCAAAACGAAGTAAGGTATTTTCTTTACTTTCCTGAACTTCCAATTCAAAATCGTAGCGACCATCATCGGTGGGAATTAATTTGTAATTGATATGGTCAAAATTACGTGTTGAAGAAAGGTTGTTTAACCCACTATTAATTTCTGAAAAAGTAGCTGTTTCATTTTGACTTAGCTTCAACTTACCGCGAATATAACTTCGTGGGTAATCTTCATTTCCTTTGATTAAAATATCTCTAATTTCAATTTCTTTTTTTGGTCTGATGTGAATTCTTTCTCTCGAATGAGATTGTTTTTGCTGAATAGCGGCAATTTCTTTCAATTCTTCAAAAAAAACACGGGCCGCTATTTCACCATTTTTAATAATTTGTTCTCCCTTATCAAAATCCAAAACCGAATACGCATTGATATCAGGTCGGATGAAAACGTCGGTTTGTTTTCTTTTTCCGCGCATGGCTTTAATAGTCGTAAAATTACCGATTTGGGTGAGAATATCAGTGGCACTTTTCATTCGTTCTCTTGAATATAAGGTGTCCTGAACATCTACACCGATAATAATATCTGCTCCTCTTTCCCTAAGTTCTGCAACGGGATAGTTGTTGGCAACTCCGCCATCAGTAAGTAATTTTTCGTCTATAATTATGGGTCTAAACAAGCTAGGGATTGCGCCACTTGCTAGCATAGCTTGCGGCAGAAGACCTTGGTCAAGCAGAACTTGCTTTCCTGTTTCTAAATCTGTCGCCATACAAAAAAATGGGACGGGCAGCTCATTGAAATCCCTCGTCTCGACGTGTGCTGTAAGTTGGGCAAAAAAGTTGAATACATTTTGACCTTTAGATAAGCCTGAGGGAATACTTAATTTATAGTTATCAAAAGGCAGGGTGATGGCATATTTTTCAGATTCTTTCTTTTCAAAAAAAGTACGTGCTTCTCGGGGTAATTCATCCCGAATAAGCCTTGTGAAATTAGTGGTTTCAAAAATAGAATCCATCTGACGTGGCGAATATCCCGAAGCGTACAATCCGCCAATAATGGCCCCCATGCTTGTTCCTGCAATGTAGTCAACTTTTACTCCTGCTTCTTCAATTACTCGTAATGCCCCAATATGTGCTAGACCTTTTGCGCCACCACCACTCAAAACAACCCCAACTTTAAGGCTATCCGAAGCTTTGAATATTTCTGTTTGCGCTTGAGAAAAGGAAACAACTACCAAAGCTAAGAACAACCAAAATGGGTTGTTGAAATTATTCTTTTTGAGCTTGGTCTTCCACATTGTTGAAATGATTGAAAAGTATGTTGGCCTTTGCGTTTCCTACTACATTTATTAATTCTGCTAAAGTAGCTTTTTTAATTCGCGTAACCGAACGAAATTCTTTCAAAAGTTCGATGGCTGTTTTTTCGCCAATGCCTTCAATGGTTTGAAGTTCAGTGCCTACGGCGTTTTTACTGCGTTTATCTCGATGAAAAGTAATCCCAAAGCGATGCGCTTCGTTTCGCAAATGTTGTATTACCTTCAAGGTTTCCGATTTTTTATCTAAGTACAAAGGATATTGGTCGCCTGGATAAAAAAGCTCCTCTAAGCGTTTGGCGATTCCAATAATGGCAATTTTGCCACGTAAGCCCAAGCGTTCAAGTGCTTTGACACCCGAAGAAAGCTGACCTTTTCCGCCATCTACTATAACTAAGTGTGGAAGTGGCTCGTCTTCTTCCAACAATCGTCGGTAACGCCTGTAAACAACTTCTTCCATAGAAGCAAAATCATTCGGACCTTCGACAGTTTTGATGTTGAATTTTCGGTAGTCTTTTTTAGATGGCTTTCCGTCTTTGAAAACTACACAAGCTGCAACGGGATTACTTCCTTGTATGTTAGAGTTGTCGAAACATTCAATATGTGTTGGTTCTTCAGAAAGGCGTAAGTCTTCTTTCATTTGAGCCATTAATCGCTTGGTATGCCGGTCGGGATCGACAATTTTCATTTGCTTGAACCGCTCCATTCGGAAGTATTTAGCATTTCGTGTAGATAAATCTACAATAGCTTTTTTGTCGCCTAACTTAGGAACGCTGACTTTTATTTCTTCGCCCACATCTACAGGAAAAGGAGTGTAGATTTCACGTGAAGTGGAATTGAATCGTTGTCGGATTTCAATAATTCCTAAAGCAAGTAATTCTTCATCCGTTTCGTCCAATCGCTTTTTTATTTCGATGGTATGCGAACGAATGATGGCTCCATGAACAATTTGAAGGAAATTTACATACCCATAACCTTCATCACTAACAATTGAAAACACATCTACATTGGTTATACGTGGATTGACAACCGTAGATTTGGCTTGGTATTTTTCCAAAGCTTCAATTTTCTTTTTGATGCGTTCGGCTTCTTCGAAACGCCAATGCGCAGCATGTTCTTGCATTTGTTCTTTGAAGTTGTCGAGAGAGTCTTTAAAGTTTCCTTTTACGATATTTCGAATGGCTTCGATTTGCTTCAAATAAGCTTCCTCAGACTGATAATCTTCACAAGGCCCTTGGCAATTTCCTAAATGATATTCCAAACAGACCTTGTACTTTCCTGCTTCAATCTTTTCTTGGGACAAATCATAATTGCAAGTCCTAAGTTGATATAGCCCTTTGATGAGCTCGAGAAGAATTTTTACAGCCTTTACACTTGGGTAAGGACCAAAATATTCGCTACCGTCTTTGATCATTTTTCGGGTGAGAAATACCCTTGGGAAACGTTCGTTCTTGATGCATAACCAAGGATAAGTCTTATCATCACGCAACATAACATTGAAGCGGGGTTGGTGTTTTTTGATGAGGTTGTTTTCTAGAAGAAGCGCATCAGTTTCAGAATCGACAACAATGTGTTTGATGGTCACAATTTTTTTGACCATCACAGCTATGCGATAGCTATCGTGATTTTTATTGAAATAAGAGGAAACTCTTTTTTTTAGATTTTTCGCCTTGCCGACATACAAAATACGGTCGTTTTTATCAAAATATTGATAGACTCCCGGAGCGGAAGGCAATGTTTTGATTTGTATTTCGATATCGGAAAAATCCATGCTAGCCTAATTTGGCTTCAAAAATACGAAACTAAGTGAAGTTGCTTCATAAGGAAGCATCAAATTATGATTTACACCAGTTATGAGTTGAAATTGAAAAAGAAGACAGCCTGTCCCGACCGTTTCGGAAATGATTTTTTTGCCTAATTAAATCAACAAATAATTCAATTTATTTTCATTTTAAGTTCAATTGGTTTGATGGTTTCTTTTTATTATGAAACAAAAAGGGAAAAAGCGTGTTTTATTGCGGTAATTTCAATTGGTAAATGGTATTGTCATTTTAGTAGCCTTTCATGCTGGATTACAGAAATGGTGAAAACATGGTGAATAAAATGATCCTTGTTTTTGAGGTTTCTTTTGTTGTTTAGATAGCTGCTTTCAAATGTTTCTGTTTTTTCTACCTTAAAAAAGTCAGGAAGTTTTTCTTTAAAATTTTGCTTATTAGCTTCCGTAACTAAGACTAAAAATGGGGACGAAATTTGAGTATTTTCTGCTGAAAATTCTTTTGTTATTGTTTTCGTTTCCCAACTAATTTCTGGTCTAATTTCTTCAAAATAGAAAACTTCCTCGCCCTGTAAGGCTGCGCTTAACTTGTTAACAGACGGATGATTTAGTTGATTGAAGGTAAATGTAAATCCAAAATTTCCTACACAGGTGAAAAGAAGGATTAGTAAAACATTTCCAAAAAACAACAAAGAATAATTCTTTGTCAACAAGTGTCTAATCATATAAGCGCCAACTCCTATACCTCCGCTTGCAAGCAAAACATACCAAGCCCAAAATACATTGCTTTTTTCTTGAATTACTAAGGGCGCTAAAAGGGTAGCAAAGCATACTAAAGAAAGTAAACTATAGTGAATAAGTATGCCTATCTTACTTAGTTTGTCGTTTTTTAATTGACCCCACTGATAATGTAAAAATTGAGCGGTGGTTAAAGCTAGGGGAAACAAGACAGGAAGAAGGTAGCGAGATTTTTTTTCGGGAACAAGACTCAATAAAACAAGGGCTAAAATGGTCCATAACCACGAAAATAAGTACACTTTCTTGTGGTGTACTTTGTCCTTATAATAAGGGTAAAATAAGCTTAGTAAGGCTGGGATTGTCCATATTCCAGATTGTATAAAAAAGCTCCAATAATAGTAAAATGGTCTAACATTATAGTTTGTCCAGTTTTCAGATTCGCGGGCAGCTACCTCTAAAAAAGTTTCAGCATCTACCCATCTAATATATAAGAACCAAGAGCTCCCTATACCAATCCCTACAAGTAAGATTCCTACTAACCAAAGCGATTTTTTTAAGTTGAGTTTGTACACCCAAGCATAAGAAATAATGAAGGGTAAGATTAATGCATATAAACTCACTGGGCCTTTGCTGAGTATTGATGCTGCGATACCCAAAGCACTTATTATAAAGTAGTAGAAATGCCAAGAATCACTCCTGAACAATTTGATTAAAAAGAATATTCCTAGCAGCATAAAAACATGGGTGTACATGTCCGAAGGTGCTTCTAATTGAATCGAATAATAGTAAAAAGAAGATCCCAAAACGATTGCGCTAACAAAACTTATGATTTTGTTTTGAGTTAGTATTTTAGTTAGAAAATAAAAGAGAAATATACCAAAGGCACTCATAATGGATGTAGGTAGCCGGTACCAAAAAACATGGTCTATGTTGCCTCTAACAAACAAGCTAGTCATCCATGCAGGCAGAGGGGGTTTTTCATATCTGGGTAGTCCATTCATCGTGGTAAGCAACCAGTTGCCGTCCAATAACATCTCACGCGTGACTAAAAAGTTGCGTGCTTCCATAATTGAAACAGGCATTAGAGTCAAGTGCATAAAGAAGACTAACACAGAAAAAATAAATAGACTTAGCAAGGGTCGTTTGAAAATGAAATTCATTAGGCTATTTTTTTAGTAAATTCAAGTTACGTAAGTAAACAAAAAGCCCAAAGCTGTGTCCTGCTATTAATACAGGGTCCTTGCGAAGTATCCCATATAGAAGAATTAGGCTTGCCCCTGCCAAGCTTAATAACCAAAAGCCTCTAGGTAAGCTAGAATGTTTTCTTCGCTCTGAGTAAATCCATTGATAGATAAAACGAGAAACAAACAATAGTTGACTCAGAATGCCAAGCATTAATATGAATGTTGAAATCTGTTCACTATTAAACAAATGATACGTGTCTACTCTGTTGTTGTTAAAATAAAACAGCACTATTAAAAGCGGGAAAATAAGAAGAAAAACCCTAGCGAATAAAGGAAATTTGCGCCAATGATTTTCGAGTTGAATGTTTCTAATGTAAATAAAATAGGTTAGGGATTGACCTAACATAATAGCAAAATCATTTCTTAGGTAGCCGTAGGCAAATAACAAGAAAGAAGCGAAAAGACTTACCTGCCAAAAAAAACGTGGGGCAATAACTTCTTTCTTTTTTTCAGAGGAAAGCCACTGATAAATTGTTCTTGCAGAAAATAATAACTGCGCAACAAAACCTATGCTATAAACAATCCAATTACTTAACAACTTTTATCTTTTACTTGGTAGTTGATGTACTTTTTCTTCATCCAAACATAGGCAAAACAATCCATCAAAGGACCAATAAGTCTATTAAGAAGTCCAAAATTTGCTTTTCCTGCAATTCTTGGATAATGCTTAACATCTACTTGTTTTATTTTTCCGTTTTGTAACATGACCATGGCTGGTAAAAACCGGTGTAAGCCGTTAAACATGGGTATTCTTTGAGCATAAGAAGTATGTATAATTTTGAGCGGACAGCCAGTGTCATCCATGCCGTCTTTTGTAAATAGCCTTCGTATACCATTGGCTATTTTGGAGCTCATGTTTTTTATAAAACTATCCTTTCGGTCTTTATTTCTGTTTCCAGTAACTAATTGGTATTCCTCTACGTATTCAGCCAGTACATTAAACTCATCTGGATTGGTTTGCAAATCGGCGTCTATGTAGCCTGTGTAAATTGTAGAAACATGATCGAAACCTGCTTTTATTGCAGCACTTAAGCCAAAATTTTGGGTGAAATTCAGGTAGCTAAATCTAGCGTCTCGTGCACAAATTTCTTTGATGAGCTCCAAGCTTTTATCTTTCGAACCGTCGTTCACAAAAAGTACTTTGCTAGGTAAAGATGCTTTCATGAAATAACTTCTAAAGGTTTCTGCAACTCTGTTTAAGTTGTCATATTCGTTATAAACCGGGATTATAATGGTTAACTTATATTCTTCCATGATTTTTAATTAGTGCTTTGTACCAAGTAAGTTGAAGCTTTAAGCCTTCTTCTAAACTTGTTTTAGGTTGGTAACCTATTATTTTTTTTGCCTTAGTTATTTTTGCCACTGTTTCTTGCTGGTCAGCGTTTCTAGGAGGTAAAACGTGGATATCAATATGTTTTTTGAGTAATTCTTCAACGCAAATAATACCTTCTTCTGTTGTTCGTTGTTCAGGACTTCCAAGGTTAATGATTTCTCCGTTGGTTTGGTTGTACTTTTTTATGTTTAAATAAATACCTTCAACAATATCGGTTACATAAGTAAAACTTCGTTTGTGAAGCTTACTGCCTTCAAATAAAGGAAACTTTTCGTTTTGGAGTCCAGCCGCAATTAGTTTCGTGTAAAGTTTGTCTGGCCGCTCCCTTGGTCCGTATACCGAATATAAACGTAGTGAACATGCATTTAGATTGCCTAGCCTATTTTCGGCTAAAACCAATTGTTCTGCCGCTAGTTTTGTTACTCCATAATGTGAGGTAGGAGCAGGGGCTGCATCTTCAGATTGTGTTGCAAATTTTCCGTAAATAGAAGAAGTACCAATGTTTACAAATTGTTTTAAACCTATTTGCTGTTTGGCGAATTCAAGCAATTTTTGCGTTGCCACAACATTGTTTTGTAAGTAGCTCCCGAAGTTGCTTGAAGCTGCAATTCCAGGCTGTGCTGCAAAGTGAATGATAAACTGAAAATCATTAGCTAACTTTTTGTAAAGCTTTTCGTCAGCAAGATCTCCTTCCCAGATTTTAATACCTGAGTTAGTTAATTCGTTTGCGTTTATACGTTTAAGTTTTGTGGAGTAGTAAGGGTTAAAATTATCAATCCCTTCAACTTGAATACCTTTGTTTTGAAGGTATTCTGCCATATGAGAACCTATAAAACCTGCAATTCCTGTTATTAAAACCTTCACCTTGAATTTTAAATTTGATAGGCAAAAGTAATTAGTTTCTAATACTTTTCTAATAAAAATCTAATTATTTTCTAATTTATTAATTGTAGCTATTGTACTAGCTATTTAATAAATCCAAAAGTTTGAAATTGCTTTTTCACAGATAGTCTATATGTATATCATATAAGTATAGCAAATAAACCCCAAGCGTTAGGTCCTTATAGGCTTAGTTTTGGGCTTAGTTATTCCAAGTAACGCTTTCCATTAAATGGCGAATGTCTTTTTTGAGGTAAGTTGCCGCTGGAATTAAAGAGTCGTAATTGGGGCGTGCTGAAAAATAAATTGACCCAGTTAGGAAATGTTGAGTGCTATCGGTAAGGTAAAATTGGGCTTGGGATGCTGCATCTCCTTCTACTTCGTAAAAAGTGCCGAAGGTTTTTTTCGCTTCGTTGGTGTATATACTTGCTTCTATATGGTCTGCTTTTATAGTGTGTTGAAGCGGTAGTTGTTGTGCGTCTCTTAAGAGTTCATTTAGGTTGTTTTCGATAGCGACATAGGTGATGAAAACGGTTGCTTTTTGCTTTGGGTAGTAAAGATTTGCCCAACAATAGCGTTTGTTTTTTGGTTTCTCTAAGCGCGAATGAACATTCATTTCAAAGGTGAAAGGGCAGTCTGTTTCAGCTTGAATGTAAGTTGGCTCGTCATACGTTAAAGCTAAGTAGCTTTTAGGTTTTGGTTGTACATTATTGTCAGCACAAGCTCCAAGCACAAAAGAAATTAAAAGCAATAATAGCCAACTATTGTATTTAAATGCTTTATTTATGTGTTTATAAATCATTTAATCCTGTGTTTTTTGTGATGGTTTTACTTTTACTTTTATTTGTTTTAGCCTTCTTTCTTCGATAGCTTCAACACTAAAGGTATAGTTTTCAAAATGAATGGGTTGCTTTAACTTTGGAAATGTTTTGGCAATTTCTAAAACAAAACCTGCTATGGTTTCTGCTTCGCCTTTGTACTCTTCAAAAATACTTTCGTCTTCAACTTTTAAGATGTTGTACAAGTCTTTAAGAGCTGTTTTTCCTTCAAAAACAAACGTATTGTTGTCGAGTTTGGAAAACATGATGTCTTCATCATCATATTCATCGCTAATTTCACCAACAATTTCTTCTATAATATCTTCCAGGGTAATTAATCCACTGGTTCCTCCGTATTCATCTACAACAATAGCTAAATGCTTTTTTTGATCTTTGAATTCGTTAAGTAAATCGTCTAATTTTTTATTTTCAGGTACAAAATAAGGTTCTCTTGAAAGTTTGAACCATTCAAAATCTTGGTGTTTTAAGTAAGGGAGTAAATCCTTTATGTATAATATTCCTTCAATATGATCTATGTTTTCTGCATAAACAGGAATTCGTGAATAGCCGTTTTCTGTTATTTTAGTAATTACTTCTTTGAAGCTGAGTGCTTTGCTAAATGCAAAAATGTCCATACGAGGACGCATAACTTGCTTAACATCTGTGTTTCCAAAAGTTACAATACCTTGAAGAATTTTCTTTTCTTCTTTTGATGTTTCTTCTTCTCGGGTAAGTTCCAGTGCTTGCGATAATTGGTCTACGCTGAGGTTGGTTTTTTGTTTCCCTAAATTTCGTTCCAAAAATTTGGTTGTATTTCGCATTGGGAGGGTAAGGGGAGTAAGCAGTTTGTCCAGTATTAACAAAGGATACGCCATAAAAAGGGCAAAGTTTAGCTGATTTCTATTTGCGTATACCTTTGGGAGTATTTCACCAAAAAACAAAATTAAAAATGTGACCAGGCTAAGGTCTATAACAAACTCTATGTTGATGCCGTAAAAATCTTCTTGACCTGTAAAATTGAAATTACTTTTTAAGTAGCTGTACAACAAAACAATAGCAATATTTATAAAATTGTTAGCTACTAAAATGGTAGCGAGTAGTTTCTTGGGGCGCTCTAGGAGTTCATAAATAATTTTTTCTTTGGTGCTTTGATTTTCACGTTCGTTAAAATGTGTACTGCTTAGTGAAAATAAAGAAACTTCAGAGCCCGATATTAGTGCCGAACAAACAAGCAGTAAGGAAAATAAAAGAATGCCTCCAACTAAACCAAAGTCGATACTTAAAAAAATAAAAAGTAGGAGGGGATCAGGTTCCATTTATAGAGTCAATTTAATTAAAATGGCAAATCGTCCTCCTCTTCCTTGTCAAGTTGAGGCGCAGCTGGTGTTGGCTTGGCTTGTGGTGTTGGAGTATGTGATTGCGGAGCTCTGTTAGCCGACGGTGTTGCACTTGTTGGTTGTTCAGGACCTTTAGGGGTAAGAAAAGTAAACTCTGAGCATACAATTTCTGTAGAGTAACGTTCAATTCCGCTATTATCTACCCATTTACGTCCTTTTATGCGCCCTTCAATGTACACTTTATCTCCTTTTTTAAGGTATTTTTCGCAGATTTCAGCGGCTTTGTTGCGCACTACAACATTGTGCCATTCTGTATTGCTAATGCGTTCTCCTGTTTTGGAGGTGTATTCTTCATTAGTGGCCAAAGGAAATCTTCCTATGCAGTTGGTATCGTCAAAATAATGCATTTTTACATCGTCTCCCGTGTGCCCAATGAGCATGACTTTATTAAGTGTTCCTGTTGCCATATTTTAATTTTAGGTAAAAGTACAAAAATTATAAAATTATCCCACCTATTTTTGATGAAAGTAGTCTTCTATAAAACGCTGTACCAAAACGGGAACTGCAAAATCATTAAGCTGAGTCAGCTTAATTTTTATTGAATTTTCATTCGTGTAAGCAAGTGGTATAACATCAGTATTTGTCAACCAGAAATAAGCCATAATTTTTCGATGAGAAAGTTGATGAACTACCGCTTCCTTGTTCCAGGCTTGAAGCTTGATTTGTGTTGGCGAAATTTCTTCTAAATATTGCTTGGTTACTTTTTTTGGTGTTTCTATTAAAGGGAATTCAAATAAATTTTGCCAAATCCCTTTTTCGTTGCGTTTAACAAGTAATGTTTCGTTGTTTTTAGTTACAAATACAAGATAGTTGAAATGCAGTGTTTTAACTTTTGTTTTTTTAATTTTTACAGGTAGTTCTGCTTGTTTTCCTTGTTGAAATGCCACACAATTAGCCGAAAGTGGACAGTTGGCACACTTAGGATTTTTGGGTGTGCAGTGCAAAGCTCCAAATTCCATGATGGCTTGGTTATGTTCTGCCGGTTTCGCTTTATCGAGTAGTTGTCGAGCTTTTTGTTTAAACAATTTGATGCCTTCTGTGCTGTTAATCGGAGTGTCGATGCCTAAAAAACGAGAAATTACTCGATAAACGTTACCATCTACAACGGCAACAGGCTCGTTGAAGCAAAACGATGCAATTGCGGCTGCTGTATATTCTCCTACACCTTTAAGTTGAAGTAAATCCTTGTAGTTTGTGGGGAATTTTCCGTGATTTTCGGTACTTATTTTTTGCGCTGTTAAATGAAGGTTTCTGGCACGCGAATAGTAGCCTAATCCTTGCCAAAGTTTAAGCACCTGATCTTCCTTTGCTTTTGCTAAATCATGAACGCTAGGGAAGGCTTTAGTAAACTTGATGAAGTAAGGTAAGCCTTGTGCTACGCGGGTTTGTTGAAGCATAATTTCACTTAACCAAATAATGTATGGGTCGGTAGAATTTCGCCATGGTAAATCTCTTTTGTGTGTTTGGTACCACTGTATAATGGTGCTCGAAAAGTTCATCTAATTACGCCTTTTTGATGCAATTATAATTCTATTTATCTACTATTTAGCAATTTGAATTGAAAAATTGAATTTTAATTATGTATATTTGCACACTCAAAAAAAAATAGGTTAAACCCCTTTTAAATTATATAATATGACTAAAGCAGATATAGTAGCTAACATTTCGGAGAAATTAGGATTAGAGAAAAATGATGTTCAGGCTACATTAGAGAGCTTCATGGATGAAGTAAAAGGTTCCTTAGAAAACGGAGACAATGTGTACCTTCGTGGTTTTGGAAGCTTTATTATAAAAACACGTGCTGCAAAAACCGGTAGAAACATTTCTAAAAACACTACCATTAAAATTCCAGCTCATAATATACCAGCCTTTAAACCAGCTAAAACGTTTTTAGAGGGAGTAAAGTCTAACGTAGAAGTAAAAAAATAATTATTAATCCCAAAAATTGAACGTATGCCAAGCGGTAAAAAAAGAAAAAGACATAAGGTTGCAACGCATAAGCGTAAAAAACGTAGCAGAGCAAACCGTCACAAAAAGAAAAAGTAGTTGCAAAACTACTTTTTTCTTGTTTAATTAAGTTCATTGACATTCAACTGAGTAAAATCAGTTTCATATCCAAGCAGTTAGCAAAATAACTGCAATTTGTTTAATCTTTTGCTTTACTAATGCGATTGCATTAAGGTAAAGTGAAACAAAAATCTAATAAGCGTGAACAAGGAATTAATCATAAGATCAAGTTCAGATGCTGTAGATTTTGCTTTATTAAAAGATGGTAGACTTGTAGAGCTACACAAAGAAACAGAAAACGGAAATAATTTTGCAGTAGGAGATATTTTTTTAGCTAAAATAAGAAAAGCCCTACCAGGATTAAATGCCGCTTTTGTTAATGTAGGCTACGAAAAAGATGGATTTTTGCACTACCACGATTTAGGCCCTCAAGTAAAAACCATGCTTAAGTTTATTAAGGGTGTAGGATCAGGTAAAATCAAAGACTTTTCATTACAAAATCTAAACCAAGAGGAAGATATAGATAAAAATGGTAGCATTGCAGATGTGTTACACTCCAATCAGTCTATATTGGTTCAAGTAGTTAAAGAACCTATATCAACCAAAGGTCCGCGACTAAGCTCAGAGCTTTCTTTAGCGGGACGATACATTGTTTTAGTGCCTTTTTCTGACCGTATTTCAGTATCCCAAAAAATTGAAAGCAAAGAAGAAAAAAGCAGGCTAAAACGATTAGTTAAAAGCATTAAACCCAAAGGGTTTAGTATTATTGTAAGAACTGTTGCCGAAGGTAAAAAAGTGGCAGACATTGATAGTGATTTGCAAAACCTTCTTATGCGTTGGGAAAAGTTATGTAAAAAAATCCCAAAAGCCCAATTGCCGTCTCGCGTTTTAGGAGAGCTTAATAAAGCATCTTCTATGTTGCGCGACGTTTTTAACGATTCATTTACGGCTGTTCGTGTAGATGACGAAGAATTGTTTGACCAAATTAAAGAATACATCGGAGAAATCTCTCCAAAAAATGAAAATTTGGTGTCTCATTACAAATCAAATGTGCCCATTTTTGAAAAATATGGCATCGAACGACAAATTAAGACCTCCTTTGGTAAAACCGTTACCATGAAAAAAGGAGCCTACCTAGTCATCGAACATACGGAAGCAATGCATGTAATAGACGTTAACAGCGGCAACCGAAGCAATAAAGCAAAAAATCAAGAAGATACAGCCTTAGAAGTAAATCTAATAAGCGCCGTAGAAATAGCTAGACAGCTAAGACTACGAGATATGGGAGGAATTATTGTAGTCGATTTTATAGACATGCATAATTCTGAAAATAGAAAAAAATTATACGATTGTCTTCGTGAAGAAATGGAAGACGACCGAGCAAAACACAAAATATTGCCACCAAGTAAGTTTGGCCTAGTTCAAATTACAAGGCAACGGGTTAGGCCCGAAATGAACATAAAAACAAGGGAAAAAGATCCAAACGGTAGCGATGTAGAAATTGAAGCGCCCATAGTAACTATTAATAAAATAAATGTTGATTTACTAAAAGTATTTCAAAAAGACGTAAAAAAAGTTACCTTATCGACGCATCCATTTATTGCAGCTTACCTAACAAGAGGATTTCCATCCCAACGAAGTAAGTGGTTTTTTGACCATAAAAAATGGATTAAAATCCAGCCTAGAGACGCATATACATACCTTGAATATCATTTTCATGACCAAGAGGGGAATGTAATTAATGTATAGTAAAAAGCCCGTAACATAAGTTGCGGGCTTTTTCTGTTTATAAACTTTTTAGAACCTTTTACTTACACTCATTATTATTTGAAATTATTGTAAATGTTAATGATGATTTTTTCCTTTTTGTGAATCAGAAAGATCAATCATAGCCTTACCTTTGGTATATTTTTAGCGACATCTGTTCAAAAAGGAAATAATTGATCAGTTTTATCTTATGGTTTAGGTGTTGCAACCTATAGCTTTGCTAAAATATCTCCTGCTTTTTCGAGCGTTTTTTGGTCTTTGGCAAAACAAAAACGCACCACCTTTCTGCATTTTTGGTCCTTGTTAAACACTGAAACAGGAATGGCGGCTACCCCATGATTCTTAATTAGTTCCAAACAAAAGTCGGTGTCCTTTTTAGTACTTATTGAGGCGTAATTCGCTAACTGAAAATAGGTGCCTTCTGTTGGTATGATTTCAAACGAAGATTTTTTCAGAAAAGAATTAAAAAAGTTTCTTTTTTCTTCGTAAAATGAAGCAAGTTCTAAGTAATTTTTAGAATCTTTTAAATGTGTTGCAATTGCGACTTGCATAGGATGGTTCACACAAAAAACATTGTATTGGTGAACTTTTTTAAACTCCTTCATCAAGCTAGCGGGAGCCATTACGTAGCCAATTTTCCAGCCCGTTACATGAAAGGTTTTTCCAAATGAAGCAACCAAAAAGCTTCTTTTTTGTAGTTCTGGAAACTTGGCAATACTAAGGTGAGCCCTACCGTCAAAAGTCATATGCTCGTAAACTTCATCACTTAAAATAAGTATGTTGGTGTCTTTTACAATAGCTTCTAGTGAGCGCATATCTTCTGCTGTAAAAACTTTTCCCGATGGATTATGTGGGTTGTTTATAACCATCATTTTTGTCCGAGGAGTAATCGCATTTTTTACTTCCTCCCAATTGATGGAATAATGAGGTGCTTCCATTTCTATACAAATAGGAGTTGCACCATTTAACTCAATAGCAGGCTCATAACAATCATAGGCGGGTTTAAAAATTATGACCTCATCCATCGGACGCAAAAAAGCCGAAAAAACAGTAAAAATACCCTGAGTTGCTCCAGCAGTTATGCAAACTTCATTTGATTGATAGTTCGATTTATAAAGCTTATTTGTTTTGTTTAAAATGGCTTCGTTTAAAGAAGCTAAGCCTTCCAAGGGAGCATACTGGTTAAAGTTTTCTTCAATAGCTTTTTGAGCGGCTTTCTTTAGTACGTCACTTGGGGGAAAATTTGGAAATCCTTGCGATAAATTTATAGCATTGTACTGTTGAGCTAATTTGCTCATGCTTGTAAAGATAGTCGTTCCAACCGCTGGAAGTTTAGACTCGTGCTTCATTTGTGCTAGTTTTTACGTAAATCTTTCATAAAATTAACAACCGCTGCGTGAGTTGCCGTTGTTGTTTTAAAAAATTCTATTGCTTTGGCTCTTTCCTCATTGGTGGCTTCAAATTGATTTAATATGTTCATTAAGTGCATTTTCATGTGTCCTTGCTGAATTCCTGTGGTCACTAAGGAATTTACAGCCCCAAAATTTTGAGCTAATCCCGCAACTGCAACTATTTTCATCAGTTCTTCTGCAGATGGTTGCTGAAGCAATGCTAAGGCAAGTTTTACTAAGGGATGCAAGCTAGTTAAGCCACCAACTGTTCCTAGCGCTAAAGGTATTTCAATCCAGAAATGAAATACGCCATCTTCTACTTTTGCGTGAGTTAAACTTGTATATTTTCCATTTCTTGACGCGTAGGCGTGAACCCCTGCTTCTACGGCCCTAAAATCATTTCCAGTAGCTAAGACAACCGCGTCAATTCCATTCATAATTCCTTTGTTGTGCGTAACGGCTCGGTAGGGCTCAACACTCGCTATTTGTATGGCTGTCAGGAATTTGTGTGCGTATTCTTCGGCTTCCTTCTCGGTTTTTCCTAAGGCTGAAATAGGGCAAGATACACTTGCTCTAACTAAACAATTTGGGACATAGTTAGATAGAATACTCATGACAATTTCTACTGCATTATCATTTTGGAAGTAAGTTTTTGCTTCTGCCGAAAGCTTCTGAGCAAAGCCTTCTAAACAGGAATTAATGAAGTTGGCACCCATGGCATCCTTGGTTTCGAAGGTGCAATGAAGTTGGTAGTAATTGCTTAACTCTTCGGTTTTATTGCGAAGGGATATACTGCGTACACCACCACCTCTTTTTTCCATGTTCTGGGTAATATCTTTGACTTCAGCACGTAATTTGGGTTCAATTTGTGTGATGAATTTTTCTAATTCAACAGAAGAAATTTCACTTAAAAAATGAACTTGACCAATTTTTTCAGTTCCTAAAATCTCTGCTTTAAACCCTCCTTTCTCTCCCCAAAATTTGGCAGCTTTACTTGCAGCGGCAACTACTGAGCTTTCTTCAATAGCCATGGGTATAACGTAGTTTTTGTCGTTAATTGTAAAGTTAGGAGCTACACCAAAAGGAAGGTAAAAGTTTGTCAGCGTATTTTCAATAAACTCATCATGAAGCTGCTGAAGTTTAGTGTTTTCATTCAAGTATTGCTTTAGAATTTTATCTGCGTCAGGAAAATTAACGAGGTAATTTTTGACTAAAAAATCTATCTTCTCTTGTTTCGGTAATTTCGAAAATCCTTGTACTAGCTTCATAGTTTATTGTTCTTACAAATTTGAACTTACAAAAATACTACTATTTCTGTTGAAACCCTCAAGTAAAATACGTAAGCTAAGCCGGCTTACAATTGAAGTTTTTATTTGAAATAACAAGATATAACTGAGGAAAACTGCTCTGTACGACCTATATTTGTTAATTGTAATGTGATGTAATTTAAAATTGAAACAGGAATTTTACAGTAACGGAAAACTACTTTTAACAGGGGAATATTTGGTTTTAGATGGTGCTAAAAGTCTGGGCCTTCCCACTTCTTTTGGGCAATCTATGACGGTTGAAGCCAGCGCCCAAAAGCACATTGTTTGGAAAAGTTATTCCTCGGACAATCAACTTTGGCTGAATGAATTTTTTACGTGGAATAACCAGCTCGAATTTTCATCGGAAAGCCAACAACCAGAAACTCTTGTATTACTAAAAGCCTTCAATTGGATAGCGGCGCAACATCCTCAACTTTTTTCTAAAAACGGATACGAGTTTTCCAGTAAGCTTCATTTTCCTAATAATTGGGGCTTGGGCTCTTCGTCAACTTTTGTGAATAATTTAGCTATGTGGTCGCATACCGATGCTTATCAATTACAAGAATTACTTTTTGGAGGTAGCGGCTATGACATTGCTTGTGCAAAAAATAACAGTCCTATTTTGTTTCAACGAAACTCTCCTTCACCTATAGTAGAAGAAGTTGTATTTCAGCCTCCCTTTTTAGACGAATTGTTTTTTGTTCATCTAAATCAAAAGAAAAATAGTAGAGAAGCCATCCAACACTACCGTGCACAAACTGCATTATTTATTGAAGATGCTATTTTGCGTATTGATGATATTACGCAACAAATTATTCATTCAAAGGAAATTTCTACATTCGAAAAGCTTATAAAAAGCCACGAAAAAATTATAGCTACCTTACTTCAAACACCTCCTATTCAACAAACTACTTTCCCAGATTACCCAAGGCAAATTAAGAGTTTAGGTGGTTGGGGAGGCGATTTTATTTTAGCAACAGGCGGCCAAACGGAAAAAGCATACTTTAAAGAAAAAGGTTTTACTACCTTACTTAGTTACCAAGAAATGTTACTTCTATAGTTATATGATTGCTAAACTAGGTTTGCATTTATTTTATACAATACCAGTAATTTAAACTTTTAGCTGGTATTATACCATTTATCAATTGAAATTACCGCAATAAAGCGCCCTTTTTTCCTTTCTGTTTCATGATAAAAAGAAACCATAGCTTAGGCTATGCTTGATTTTTCTTATTCACATAAATAAAAAAATCATTGCTTTCTTTTCTAGTAATTTCAACCAATAACTGGTATTATTTGAAAAGCATTCGGTACTCCATCATCTTTGGTAAAAAACCCCCTGTGTATTTTTTAGTTACACAGGGGGTATATTAAGCTCAAGTGAACAGCTAGTGCCTACTGAATAATTAGTTTTTCAGTATAACTACCTTCCTTTGTTGTAATCTTAATTAAGTAAATTCCTTTTTGATAGCTAGATACGTCTAGTTTGTTCAAATTTGAGGTAGTAATTATTTTGCTATTAACTTTTCTACCATTAATATCGAAAAGCTCAAGGTTTGCATTTTGTGACGAAAGCTGATTACTAATTTGAATATTTACTTGATTTTTGGCAGGGTTAGGCCATATAATGAACTGACTTTCTTCAAATCCAACTGTACTAAAAGTGGTGCAATCAAGCTCAGATGCAGGTGGCATATCAAAGGCTTCAATTTGATCGTTTCGTTCGAAGGCAGATCCTTGGTCTGCACTCCAACCCAGGCCTCTTGCCGCAAACACTTCCCAAATTAAACAAAGGTTTTGCCCATCGTTTGCAAGTTCGTCTGCTGCGAGTATAGCATCCCTTCCATCAACAAATCCTGGGGAGCAATTTTGAAGTTTTAAACCATCAGTCATTAGCTGCATAGCAATGTTGTTTCCTCCAGTACCATTGTATAAATCAGGATCAAACCCGTATTCATCTATTAATGCCCAAGTTAAATCCCATAACATTTGCGCCCAAACATATCCAATTCCGTGTGGTACACTAAGGTTTGGATTGTTGGTAATGTTATAAGTGAAGGGACTGATGCTAGTATCGGTTGAGTAAGGTGTAGGCCGTATTCCGTTTCCTGTAACGGATTGATTCACAGCAAAAGTTCCGTATCCTCTACCTTGCGTTGCAACATCATCTTCTGTCATGGTCATTACTAATCCTATATAGTCAGACCAGCCTTCACCCATTTGTTCAGCATTAAACAAGCAATTTGCTTGAAATCTTCCTCCTGTAAGTCGTGTAGAAATTCCATGGCCATACTCATGCGCAATAATACCATTGTCGTAGTCACCGTCGATTAAAAACGGCCCATTATCCACAATTGTCATATTAACAGTTTCTTCATCTTCTAAAGCGTCAATAATTAAATTTCCGTTAGCCAAGGTAATCATCAGAGATGGGATGTTTATTCCATTACTTGTTCCTCCCATAGTAAACGATTCTCCAGGAACGTTATTTACCATAATTACTGCAACAGCTCCGGCATTTTGAGCGGCTAATACTTTATCTACAAAATTGCAGTTTCCTCTTCTTATTACGGCAATTTTGCCATCGATATCATCTGAATTTGTAACATTACCACAGGCTTCGTAAGCAGGAACGCCAGCAACATCATCTTCTACTAACACTAAGTCTGCCGTAATTGGTTCAGTTGTAATTATTGGACCAAACCCCGCAAGAACAGCACCATAATTACCTTCTAAACTTTCAGGTTCGTTTATAAACAAGGGTGGGTTGGGTTGTCCTCCTGTATTCCAAAGAAACATTTGCATTCTTGGATTGTTGCCGTCTGGAGGAGTTCCGAAATTGGCATTGTTTATGCCACTTCCGTCTTGCGCGTCTGCAAAGACAAAATCGCCACCAGCGCCTTCGCCTGAATAGTTTGTTTGTTGAAAGTTCCCTGACGCTTCGTCAAAACCATACTGATACCAAACATCGTGCGTAACGTTATTCCAATAAAATAGATTGGTAATTGCAGCATCTTCGTAAACAGCTGGTGGTGCATCAAAGGCAAGTGGATAGTCGAAAATTAAGTCTTCACCACCGTCTGGTGCATGTCCAACTCCATTATTACCAGCTCTGTCTTCTTGAGCCCAAACGTTATTACCACGTGTAATGGTAAATTCGGGCCCTTCAATTCCGTCTGTATCATGCCATCCAAACGGAGAAGCATCTTCGTTTGCAGGATTAACCACTAAGGCTCTGTCTCCGTGGTTTGGAGATTCCACAGGCATAGGGTAAACACGATAGGAATTAGGAACACCTTCGGGTGCTTCGTCTTCACCCTCATCTTCAGAAAAATTGTAACTGTAGGCAGATTTTTTACTGCCACCTAAGTGGAATGTAGTGGGTGAGTTTGCTGAACTTAATACTCCGTGGTTATGTCCTTCAAATGAACAGCTTAACATCCAGTTGTATTTGCTTATTATATCTCCTGTTTCTGCATCTACACGAACACTCCACCAATGTTGGCCGTCCATTGCATGAATTGAAAGGTCCCAAGCTAACCTTAGCTCTCCTTTTTCATCATGATTTCCATTAATATCAGGAGCTTGCCAAACTAATTTAACTGGAATTGGATCATGAGATAAGTTGCCTTTAGAGAAAGTGAAACTATGGTTGTTTTCTTGGTCAATAACACGCAGCTCTCTCGGCGATTCAAGGCCAAGCTGATGGGCAGCTGATGTAATTGCTTCTAGCGGACTTAACTGAGCGGCATTATTTTTTGCACGCTTTCTCAGCTCTTTCTGAAAACTTGGCTTTGCGTGTACTACCTCATTATTTCTTAATGCAAAAACACCAATAGCATTAAAAACATCTAAGTTATTATATTGTTGTACAATGTAAACATTTTGTGTGTTTGTGCTTTTTGAATAATGATATGAGTCTATTCTTAACTCGTTTACATCGGTAATATCTATACCTAACTCTTTAGCATTTCGTTCAAGGAAATTTTGGATGGATGTAAGCGAGTTTTGAGCAAAAAATAAACTTGGAATTAGTAAAAGTGTAGTGAGTAATAGTTTTTTGAAACGCATTTTATTTTTATTTACGCATAAAACTACACTTTAGATTTAAATTAGCAAACTAACACTTGTTAATATACAATTTATGCTTAATTTTTAAGTTTTCGTTAACCTTTCTTTATTGGTTGTCTGATGCAAACCATTCGGCAAAGGCCGTTTCTGTTTCTCTGAGTTTTAGTGAGTGTAGTTTTAGGTTTTCCGGCAATTTATTACTTATTCGTTGTGCAAAGTCTTCAATCATTTTCTCGCTTGTAGGCTGGTAATCTACTAACACTACATGATTACCCTCTTCAATCAGATAGTTTGCCAATTCGATATGTGGAGTGTTTCTGTTCAGAATAATAGCGTGGTCCCAAACATCTACAACTTCAGACTTTACAATTGTTTTTAAATCACCAAAATCGATTACCATTCCACATTTAACGTGGCTTGCCTCTTCAATAGGTTTTCCAATGACAGTTACATCTAGTTTATAGCTATGCCCGTGAATGTTCTTGCATTTTCCGTCGTATCCATGCAAAGCGTGAGCAGTTTCAAAAGTAAATTGTTTGGTAATTCTAATGTTTGACATGCGTATTTAGTTTTGGCGCTGTTGGTCACAGCGCCTTTTTGTTTAACTATAATTTCGAAAAACTACAAGCAGATGCTTTGAATTTTAGTTTTTCAGACCTTCCTTTTTTAAATATTTTATTGCTGTTTCCTTTGCCTGCGCGCAGTCTTTTTTGCTCTTCATACGGAAGTTGAATAATCTCCTTGCATTCATTGGAGCAGCATTGTTCCATTTTTGAAGCGCACTCCTCGCATTGAATAAACAACAAGTGACATGCTTCGTTGGCACAATTAACATGTGTGTCGCAGGGTTTTCCGCATTGATGACAATTTGCAATAATGTCCTCCGAAATTCGTTCTGCACGGCGATTATCAAAAACAAAGTTTTTTCCTAAAAACTTGTTTTCTAAACCTTTTTGCATTACTTGGCGAGTATATTCTATAATTCCTCCCTCCAATTGGTAAACGTTCTTAAACCCTTTATGTTTGTAGTAGGCGCTTGCTTTTTCGCAACGAATTCCTCCTGTACAGTACATGACTAAGTTTTTATCCTCTTTATGGTCCTTTAAGTCATTTTCAATTATGTCTAGTGAATCCCTAAACGTATCTACGTCTGGTGTAATTGCATTTTTGAAATGTCCAATTTCACTTTCGTAATGGTTTCGCATATCAACTAAAACCGTATTAGGGTCCTCTATAATTTGGTTAAAAGCCTCTGCGTTTAGGTGAATTCCTTTATTGGTAACGTCGAAGGTACTATCATTTAACCCGTCCGCTACAATTTTTTTGCGAACTTTTACTTTCAACTTTAAAAAAGATTTTAAGTCATGTTCTATCGCAATATTAAGTCGAACATTTTCTAGGAAGTAAATACCGTCCAAGAAGGCTTTAAACTCATTGAAGCGTTTTGCAGGCACAGAAAGTTGTGCGTTTATACCTTCGTGTGCTACGTAAATTCTACCTAGAACGTCCATAGCATCCCATGCTACAAAAAGGTGGTTTCTAAAAAGTGATGGGTTTCCAATTTTGGCGTACTGATAAAAAGAGAGCGTTAGGCGTTCTTCGCCAGCTTCTTCGATTAATGCTTCTCTTTCTTTCGTACTTAAGGTGTTGTACAGTTGCATGCTATACTAATTTTTAAGTTAAACGAAATATTTCGGCAAAGATAAGTCTTTTGATGAACTAATACCAAGCTACTTTAAATTGAAAATTTTATATCCGTTATTAGTTGAAATTACCGGAAAAGAGAAAAAGGGTGTTTTATTAAGGTAATTTCAATTGATAAATGGTATTAACCTTAAATTTGATCCATCACTTCCTGAATAATAGAAATTGATTTTGGGTATTGGTAGTTCGGCAAATGTATTTCGAAGTACCGCTGAAGCAACGAAATTAAATCCCTTCTGGTTTGTTGATTCATGGCAACCGTTTCTGTGTGGGTAGCGGTCATTATTTCTTTTAGCTTCTCTACTTCTTTTCCGCTTCGGCAATTTGCATGAATTAATTCGCTTTCAAAACAACCTTCTTGTAAGTTAAAGTACGGTTTGTTTAGTCCATCATCCTCTGGGTAAAATCCAAGATAACGAGTTAACTCTACACAAAATATTACAGGTAAATTGGCAAAAGAAGTAGCGTTTTCTAATTGAATAATTACACTTTCAATGTACTGAAAAAGTACTTGGTCTTTACTTCCTTCTTTTAGTGAATTGGCAAGCACTTCAGCAAGAAATAAGGCAATGCTAGTTTTTATGAATGAAGACTGCGTTTGGTGAAGGGCAAAACTGGATTTAGCTTCTGTTAGGTATTGAAAATTCTTGTTTTCTCGGTAGTTAAACTCAATATCTAGTAAGGACATGGGTTGAAACATGGCAACTTTAAACTTTCCTTTTTTAGATTTTCTTACGCCTTTAAGCATGAAAGTTATTGGGCCTTCTTCTTTGGTGTATGTTTTTACAATTAGGTCTGCATCGCCAAACTTAAGGCAGCTTAAAACAACACACTTTGTACTGCAAAACATACTTACCTAACTATCATTACTTTTTTAACTTTGGTTTCTGTTCCATCGCTTCCTGTAATTAAAACCAGGTAAACCCCAGACGAAACTTTATATTTACCAAAGGCGGTGGTGTCCCACTGTACGCTTCCTCCTCGTGCATTTTCTTCAAAAACCAAGCTTCCGGTTATGTCGGTTATTTTTACATTCGCATTCTGTGTAAGCCCGTCTATTGTTACTACTCCAGCAAATTTGGGACGTACAGGGTTCGGGAAAACACGAACGTTAGCTAAGTTTTCTTGCGCATCTGTAACTCTACTTTGAAAGGAAACTAGTCCATTGGCCGTACCAAAGTAAACTTCTCCTGTATCGCCATTTATAGCAATGCTTGATACGTTGTTACTGGGCAGAGGAGAGTTGTTTCTCGTAAAATGGTTAAGCACCTCTTGTCCATTAGGTGAAACCTGAAACACTCCGGAGTCTGCCGTAGAAATCCATTTGTTATTTGCACCGTCTACTTTAATGTCTGTAATTGATTGTTCGAATAATAATTCTTGTGCAACCCCGTCATCTTCCACTATAATAATGGGTGAAACATTCACAGGGGTATTTGGATCAAAAATTGCCGAAGGATTAAACATAACTCGTAAGCCGCGCTGTGTTCCTATCCAAAGCCTATTCGTTTCGTCTACTGCAAGCGCAGAAATAATAGGGTTTGGGTTAAATACGGAGGGTAAATTTACTCCTGTTACTTCGCTGCTTATTCTTGCGGCTCTATTAGTTGAAGGCTGATATGCCATTACGCCGGACCTAAACGTAGCCATATACACGTTGTCTTGTCTATCTAAAGCAAGCTTTACTACACTGGAATTTTGAGGATTTAAAAATGCACCACTTAAATCAATGTTTTCAATTTCACCAGAAGCCTTTCTTCTTTTTAGGGGGTGCTCAGAAAGGGAGTTAGTAAAGTAAAAATCTCCGTTCGATGCAAATTCTATTGCTCCAACTCGGTTGTCCAGTGTATTGCTACCAATTCCTTCAACCCCGCTGTTATTTCCATTCAAAACACTTCTAATTTGTTTGTTTTCAAGAATTAATATTCCGTCGTAATAACTACTCAAAAAAGTTCTGGACGGATCTGAAGGATCTACAGTAGCATCTACAATAACACGTGCACTGAACAATTCAGGTGGGTTGATGTTGGTCCATTGTTGATTGTTTAGAACGGAAATTCCCCTTGTGTTTAAGGGAAATGGATTAAAAAATTGCGTATGCTCTCCATACAAAACCCAAAGTTGGTTAAACGAAGCACTTAAATTAAAAACCTTGTTTAGTAATGGTCCGTCAGGACTTAGTGAAAAAACATTGTCTGGGTTGGAAATGGATAAGCTCATAAACCCAAGGTTTTGGTCGGCAAGGTATAATGCGTCGCCAACAATTGAAGAAGCATTCAGGTCTGCTTCTTGGTTGTTAAAACCAAAAAACAAAATACTTTCATTAAAGTTTTCGTCGTAGGAAAACACATTGGATTTGGTAACTAACAAAAGTTGATTGTTGCGTACGCGTACGTCACGAATTTCTTCATCATAAAATAACTCTACGTCTAAGTTAGTACCATTTAATACCAAAAGCTGATTGGTTGAAGTAACAAGGTATAATTTATTTTGAAATACGACCGCATGCGTATAATTAACAGCAGCACTACCGAGATTACTCCAATTAGAAAAGTCAATTAAGTTAGTTCCGCTTAATGAAGCAAAACGAATACCATTAGTAGTAAGGGCATAAATAAACCCATTATAAACAACCGTTTGGTTCACTTTTACTTCACTTCCGCCGCTTCCGATAAGAAAGGTATTTCCAAATTCACGTCTTCTTAAATTAAATTCTACTATCCCAAAATCGGTAGAAAGGTAGGCAATATCTCCAGCTTCATGAATATGGTTAATGTTTTTTACATTGGGTGAAATACTTACCCTATTTACAATTTCAGGAAAATTTTGAAAGTCGTCTCTATTGTCTCTTTTTAGCTGAATGAAACCGTTTTCATAACCAATTAATGTTTGTTTAAATTCAGTTGAGTAGCTTAAGGTAGAAATAATCCTTCCGTTCAGTCCATTAATGGTTGAAAATTCTCTGCTGCGATTTAATGCGGGGTCATATTCGAAGTATGCATTTTCTGCGGCCACTACAAACTTATTAGTTCCTTCCGAAATTGTGCTAATGTTTAAGTAGGAGAAGTGCCCTGCCCAATTAGCGCTAAAATCTTGTGACTTTCCTAGAGCGCAAACTAACAAGGCTAATAAGGTATATAATTTTGTCATATAATTTTCTTTGTGTTTGACATCACGTAAGTTAACTGTAAAAATAAACTTCGGCTTAGTTAAAACTATAAATCGTGCATAAAAGTATACAAATGTTCAGAATTAGCCCCTATTAAAATAAAAAACCGCCTCAAAATTGAGGCGGTTGGTGTATTTTTTTGTGGTAGTATTAAACTGCACCTTGCGCAATCATTGCATCGGCTACCTTTACAAAACCAGCAATATTAGCACCTTTTACATAGTCAACATAACCATCTTCGTTTGTTCCATAGGTTACACAAGCCTCGTGGATTCCAGCCATGATTTGTTTTAGTTTCTCATCAACTTCTTCTGATGTCCAGCTGTAACGCATTGAGTTTTGCGACATTTCTAAGCCAGAAGTGGCAACACCACCAGCGTTAGAAGCTTTACCAGGCGAATAAAGAATTTTAGCTTTTTGGAAAACTTCAACTGCTTCAATAGTACAAGGCATATTCGCACCTTCCCCTACTAATATACAGCCATTTTCTACTAACATCTTAGCATCTGCTTCATGAAGCTCGTTTTGAGTAGCACAAGGCAAAGCGATGTCTGCTTTTTCTCCCCAAGGTGTTTTTCCTTCTATGAATTTAGCGTGAGGGTACTTAGTTAAGTACTCATTAATTCTACCTCTTCGTTCGTTTTTAATTTCCATTACGAAGGCTAGTTTTTCACTGTCAATACCTTCAGTATCTAGGATATATCCACTAGAATCAGACATGGTAATAACTTTAGCTCCTAATTCGGTTGCTTTTTCTGCTGCATATTGAGCAACATTACCAGAGCCAGAAACTAATACGGTTTTTCCTTCTAGCGAATCATTTTTAGTGGCCAACATGTTTTGTGCAAAGTAAACATTTCCATATCCAGTTGCTTCAGGTCTAATTAACGATCCACCAAATGAGCGCCCTTTTCCTGTAAGTACTCCTGTAAATTCGTTGGCTAAACGCTTATATTGTCCAAACATGTAACCTACTTCTCTACCTCCAACACCAATATCTCCAGCAGGAACATCTGTATCAGGGCCAATGTGACGGTACAATTCGGTCATGAAGCTTTGGCAAAAACGCATTACTTCATTATCTGATTTACCTTTAGGGTCAAAGTCAGAACCACCTTTACCACCTCCCATAGGAAGTGTAGTTAAGCTGTTTTTAAATACTTGTTCGAAAGCTAAAAATTTAAGGATGCTTAAATCTACCGATGGATGAAAACGAATTCCTCCTTTGTAAGGACCAATTGCAGAATTCATTTGTATTCTGTATCCTCTGTTTACTTGTATTTCTCCTTGGTCATCAATCCATGTAACGCGAAATATAATTACGCGTTCTGGTTCAATCATACGCTCTAGGAGTTTGTGATTTTGGTATTTTTTATTTTCTTCGATAAATGGAATAATTGTTTCTGCAACCTCTTGAACTGCTTGCATAAATTCTGGTTGTCCAGAATTTCGCTTAGAAACATTGTCTAAAAATTCTTTTACGCTTGGATTCATTATTTTAGAATTATCAAAATTAAAGTGACAAAGATAACATATTTTTGCTCTAGATTTAGATATCGATAATTATTCAGCGCTTTTTTTTGTTTAATCTCAAAAAGTATTAAATATAAGCGTTTAATTTATAAATTTTGCAAATTGACGAATTTAACTACCAAAAAGTAGAATTATTTCGATTTTTAAAGAAATGTTGTAGGTTCGTTAAAAAATAATTTTTGTGTGCGATAGGTTTTTATATATTTGCTACTTATATAATTAAATATGAAAATAAAGCTAATCAGACAGTTATTAGTTGTTGCCTTTTTTATTAGCGTTGGATATGCAGAGGCTCAACAAAGTGTGTTCCATGAAGTTGGCTTTGGGGTTGGTCCTGTTTCCTTTAGAGGCGATTGGGGTGAACGAAGAGATACAAGAACAAATTTGGGAAATACGGGTTTTGGTGTTAATATTTCTCACTATGTAAATTACGCTTATACTAGAAATGCGCATAAATATTTTAATCGTCATTTCAAAATGAGAAATTCTCTAATTGTCCATCAAACTGCTTTAGATCATTACGGTAGATGGCAGGCTGGTAATAGCCTTGGAGCTCAGCAATTGCAAGCTATGAGCGGTAAATCTACCGTTGTTGAGCTGGGTTCTGGTTTGGAGTGGTACTGGAAAGAAATTAGAGATTACGAGCGCCAAGTTAAAACCTTTCAGCCTTATGGGGGTGCTGGATTTAATCTTGTGTACTACAACCCAAGAGTAGAGACTAGTCTTCCTGGAGATATTGGTTCCGTAGATAATACTTTTCCTACCTTTTTAGGAAGAACTACAAACTCTTCTGACCTAACATTATCTGTAAATTTTCAAGCTGGTACGAAGTATAGAGTAAATCAAGATGTTGATTTGTTTATAGAAGGTAGATGGCATTACTTCTTTTCAGATTATGTAGATGGCCTAAACCCAAGAAATCCTAACAATAGAAGTAACGATTGGATTTTCTTTGTTAACTTTGGATTTACTTATTACTTCGAATAGTTTACCTCATCATATAAAAAAATGCCACTACTAGTAAGTGGCATTTTTTTATGAATAGAATTGAATTTTAGCCTAAGGCTTGTTTCAAGTCTTCTAATAAATCTTGTTCGTCCTCTATACCTACACTCAAGCGTATTAAGGAATCAACTACTCCTGTTTTCTCTCTTTCTTCTTTTGGAATACTTGCGTGAGTCATACTTGCTGGATGGCCTGCTAAAGACTCTACGCCACCAAGTGATTCGGCAAGCGTAAAGACTTTGAGGTTTTCAACAAAGGATTTGGCTTCTTCAGATGAATTATTCCTTGTGGTAAATGAAACCATCCCTCCAAAATCTTTCATTTGTTTTTTAGCTACTTCATGGTTTGGGTGGTCCTCAAAACCAGGCCAGTATACGTTCTCAACTTTTGGGTGTGATTTTAGGTATTCGGCAACGGCTCTTCCGTTTTCTGAGTGTCGTTGCATTCGCACATGCAGTGTTTTTATACCTCTAAGCACTAAAAAGCTATCCATTGGTCCAGCAATTGCTCCGCTTGCATTTTGGATAAAATAAAGTCGCTCTGCCAATTCTTTGTCCTTTACTACTAAGGAGCCCATTACCACATCGCTATGCCCTCCTAAGTATTTTGTTGCACTATGCATAACTATATCGGCTCCTAAATCTAGCGGACGTTGTAAGTAGGCAGTTGCAAAAGTATTATCAACCACTAACAATAAATTATGTTGTTTAGAAATACTTGCTACAGCTTCTATATCTATAATATTCATCATTGGGTTGGTGGGCGTTTCTGTCCAGATTAATTTAGTTTGAGGATTGATTTTTTCTTCAATCGCAGCTAAATTATCCATTCCTACAAAATGAAACTTAATGCCAAAGCCTTCAAAAATTTTACTGAACAAGCGGTAAGTTCCGCCGTATAAATCGTTGGTCGAAATTACTTCATCACCAGGCTTTAAAAGCTTGATTACAGCATCTATTGCTGCTAATCCAGAACCAAATGCTAGGCCGTAATTTCCATTTTCGATACTCGCCAAGGAGTTCTCTAAGGCTGAACGAGTCGGGTTAGCGCTTCTTGAATATTCATAGCCTTTATGTTGTCCAGGACTACTTTGTTTATAGGTAGAGGTTTGATAAATTGGAGGCATTACTGCTCCATAAGCGGGGTCAATATCATGCTGACCTCCATGTATTGTTTTGGTATTAAACTTCATAGGTAGTACATTTAAATTTATTATGTGTTAGCAACCACACCAATTAAACCCTAAAAAAACTAATAAATGGTTTCTTTTAGTTTTATCTTATAATTTAATTGGTACAATTACTCCTTCTTTAAATTTTATTTTTTGTTTTACATCTATGCGAAAATAATGGAACAATCTATTCAACTAAAAGCCGCAAGATTACAATCGCCAAAATTAACAGAGTATGTGTATACTTCCAAAAATATTCTCGGTTTGTAGCTATTTTAACGTATATGTTAAATGCGTAGAAACACCAACTTTGTTCACATACGTATTACGAATGTTTTAATTATCGAACATTTTACACATAGGCAATCCCAAAGTCTTTTTACGGCGTAATTTTAATTCTTTTTACAGCGTTGTTTCCGTAGTTTTGTTCAAAATACATAAGCTTTGCTGTTGAAGGGTTTAGGGTATAACTTCCTTCGTATCTTGGCATTAACTGAACCTCAAATTCGTGTTTTCCCTCGCTAAGGTTTTCTATAAAAACATAAACCCTATCTTTTGCATAAGAACGATGAGTTTCGTTGGGGTATTGTTTTTTGTTGATGTAAGATGTTCCAGAGGGAATTGGAATTTCCAGCATAACATAGGATGCTTGGTACAGTGCCTCTACTTCTAAAAGTATGCTAAATTCTTCACCCGCCTTCACCGATTCGGAAAGTAAGCTTTCTCCAAACTTGTTTTTTATTAAAGCGTTTACTTTAAATTTATCCTCTTTCACTTCTGGTGCAATGTCCCAATAATTTTGGGTGTGGTTGACATATATGGGAAGCGATGCGTTGTGTTTCACCTTAATGTTGTCGGTGTTTTTAAGCATTAATTCATTTGTTTTTTTTTCAAGAACTTCCCATCCATTTCCATTTTTGCTTATTTGGACTTGTGCTTCTTCTGTCGAATCCCATGAAATATCATCGATTAATGTGTTTACGATACTTATCGATTCATACGTATTTGCGTATCCATTTGCACCTCTTTGTTTCAATAAAAAAAAGCGAATTTTTTGAAGTCTAGGGTCTTCTTTGTCTTTTTTGCGCAACACTCGGTAGGCAATCATACTTAATTGGACTTGATTATGAAAGGGATGAAAAGCCTGAAGTCCCTCTGCATCAAAATAAATATCTCCGAGCATGTTTTCCTTTTGAAATTGTTCTATTTCCTCCCAGTCTACTTTACCGCCGTGCTTTTGAAACAATTCCCAAAGTTGAAAACGCTGCATTGTACTCCAGTTGTCTAGTTGAAGCAATTTGTGTACTAGTGCATTAAAATCGATACTTGAATTCATGGCATCAAGTACTTGTAAACGTTGGATCTGTTGCGTATCCAAAGGGCTTGTAAATACTTCGTTTTCCAGTTGAAGCCTGAGCTGGTCGAAGTTAACCTTTACTTTAAAACCTTGATTTTTTGCTAATTGCAGTGCTTCAATAACCTGTAAACTTGCCCACCAATTAGTGGTTGAATTAGCCCACCATCCCCATAGCTTGTTTTGTTGTTGGTTTTTTTGTAAGGATTTAATCAGCGCATTTATTTCCTTTCTGTTGGTTGTGGCTCGATGGGTTGCTTCATCAATCTTTCGTTTCATTAACTCTGCTTTTAAGCGAGATGCGAGTTGTTCGTTACATTCGTGCTGATAATTAATTACCACCTTTAATTCTTCTTCCAAAAGGCTGTGCAATGAAGTGTCTAAGCGTAGCCTTACTTCTGAAGAACGATTAGAAAAGGAGAGCGGTAAAACCTCATTTTTACCCAACACATAAAATTCTCCTTCTACTTTCTGGATTCCTTTTTTTAAGACAGGAACGTTAAGCTCCTCTCCATCGACATAGTTTTTTTCGGGTTGCGAAAGTTCGTACCTTAACTTTAGGCTATCTAAAGAGGTAGGGATTATTTTTAAATCTTCTGAAATAAAGTTACTTAGTTGATGCGTATTTGAAAATTGAAGCTCTTCGTTAACAGAAAAACTTGTGTTTACTTCAATAGAGTCTTTTAGGAAATTTCTTACTTTTCCTAAACCGGTTAAGGTATCGCCTTCAACCAAAAACCGTGGAACATAAAGCTGAGCCATAACAGGCTTAAATGATTTTATATTCTGCTGAAAGCTTCCGGTTTGTTGTTTTTCGGTAGCTACTAGAAAATAGGTATCCCAACTAGTTACATTATCTGGGTAAGTAATGCTAAACTCCACCTTTCCTTCTTTGTTGGTACTTAATTTTGGTTCCCAAAAAGCCTCGTCGTTAAAGTTTTTGCGCGTGCTTTTTGCTTGGCTTGCTTCTGTGATAAATTCTTCGTCCATCCCTTCGTCTGTTTCTTCAACCATAAAACTTTCTTGTTCTGTGGTAATTAAGAGAACTCCATTTTTAGCCTGGTTGCCATAAATAGCGGTAGCGTTTGCATCTTTTAAAACAGTTATATTTTTAATTTCGTTAGGATTAATGCTTGAAATTTCTCCGTAAAACGGAACTCCATTAATTACGGCAAGCGGTTTTCCACTTATGCCAGAAACAGAGCTCTTTCCTCTAACTATTGTTATTGCAGATCTGTAAGCGGTGACGGTGTTTACTTCTTGTACATCTGCTACCTCTTCAATTTCTAAAATATCATCGTAAATGGCAATTCCAGAAATTTTTCCTTCTAGCAATCGTATAATATCTGCATTATTAATATATCCAACATCTTTATTTTGAAATGCTGAAATTTCGCTGTTTACAAAAGCTTGTGCGACTTTATGTTTAATAATCCCACCGTATGAGGTTATTACTACTTCGTTCAATTCTGATACGTTGGGGGTTAACCTAATATTTTTGTAGCTATTGTTGTAAATGCTTACACTTTTAGACTCAAAGCCTAAGTAGGAAAAACTCACTTTTTCGTATGCAATGGGAACTCTTAACTGAAAGTTGCCGTCAAAATCTGACTGTGTACCGTAATTAGTGCCTTCAACACGAATTTCTACACCGGGTAAGGGAATATCGTGCTCGTCCATGACTTTGCCTTCAAACAAGTGATGCTCGCCAAAAAAGGACTTGAAATTTTCGTAATTATCTCGTATTTTTTGTTCTGTTTTTTGGGAAGCTTCAACAGAAGAATCTCGGCCTAAAAAATGCCCTTCAATTAGCGTGCTCATGTTTCTGCTAAACGCATCTCCTTTAAGCTTGTTCAGTCCTTCAACTTTTAGGTAGGTTATTCCATTTGGGCGAAGTTCTAAGTTTTCTAAATACCTATAGCTTTCGTCAGGATATAGTATAAATAAGCGGTATTTTCCAGGTTCGAAATTAAACATTCTACTGGTGTTTCCCTTGTATATTCTGGCATCGTTTTCGTTAGCTAAATTAACAATGTAAAGGTTTGTGGCCGCTTCTTGGTGGTTTAATCTTAGGCTGGCCTTACCTCGATCGCTTTGGTAAGGATATCGAACTACATCTGAATTTGACCTTATTTTGTTTAGCTGTTGTTTAGTAATTAATGAGATTTGCTCTTCTGTAAATGCAAGATCTAAAAAGCTAGGTATTTCTCGATTTTCTAAAAAAGTAGGATAACTAGCTTCGCTTATTGAAGTTTGTTTTAAATGTTTTTGAAGAAATTGATATTCGTATCCTTTTTCAAATTGAAAGTCCAACGCATAAGAGTTGCTGTTTACAAATTTAGTTGCTTTCTGCAGAATTGGTCCCGCAAAATTGATTTTGTTGTAGTGGTAATGATTGTTTTTTCTTTGAAGTAAGTGAAAACGGTTGCTGTTTTCTAAGTAACTAAAGCTATTGTTAGTTAACTTGTAGGGCAAAACGAAGTTTCTAAGAAGTTTCAATTCGCTTTCGGTTAACTTTTCTGACGCATCCTTCACTTTAAACAACTCATTCTTTGCAGCAAGGTCTAAACTGATAATGCTCTTATGGTTTGGCTTGAACACGATAGAGTCGATAACAATTAACTTATTTTTGGTTCTAATTTCTAGTGATACAGGATGTTCTTCCACAGCAAACGAATAGGGTTGAATGTTAGTCATGTCGCTAAAATAAACTGGCTTTTTGTTTACTTTTAGTATGTGTACGGGGATAAATTCACCATTGTTTACAATAAATGGAGCAAATTGAGTGGGAGCATTTTGCAGCGGTATTTCTTTTCGGTACAAATCGTTTCCAGGGTAAGCCAATTGGTAGTACTCCTTTTCCTGAAGCGCATCCAATTCGTTCCAAAAAGTAAGGTCTATTGCTTGTAAGATAGGTTGCTCGCTTGAGGTTGAAACAGAAAATGAATTTCTGAATTTTCTAAGCTTAGGTGGCGATGAGTAGTTTTTTATAGTACTACCATTTGCATTGAATTTTTTATTGAAGCCATACGCCAACACATCGGCATTTTCGACAGGGTTTCCTTTGTTGTCTTTTACGCTTACTTCTATACTTGCTTTTTTACCCGGATAAACCAAGCTTGGTTGAGTTACTTCTACTTGTAATTCTTTATCGTTATTGGCTAAAACAAAATTACGTTCATTGTTTTTTCCTGCCCATAAATAATTAATGTTTACGTAGTAAGATAGCTTTTCGGCAGCCTCGTATGTAGCTTCAAAATGCGTACCAGACCCGCTATCTATTTCCTTATTTCCCTTAAAAACACTATAGTTAAAAAATAGCTTTTTGGGGTTGAATACGTTAATTTTTACCTCCTTTCCTTCTCTAAACAAGCTTGCAGTAACTCCGCTGGATAGCTGATTGGTTTTAATTTCTTCAGAAAAGTAGCGAGTAGAAAGTATGTATTTACTATACATCGCTTCAATAGGAATAGAAAAAGGTGTGGTTTCTTCACATATATTTACTAGATTACCAAAAAAATCGGAGGCTTCAACGCTTACTTCTACAGGAACTTTTTTTCCTTTTCGTTGAAATTCTATACGCAAACTATCCCCGATTATTTGATGTGTAATTTTCTGAGATTCGTTTTTAAAAGTTAAATTCATTTGCTCGCTAGAAGTATCGAAATCCGACGATTGGAGTAGGGCATGTACTTTAAACCCCATGTTTGCAGGCATGAAAATAGAATCCGAAATCCGAATTTCTGTGGTTTTATTGGTGGCCAGTTTTACCTCTTTTTCCCACAAGGTGTCTGGAATAAATAACATATCTGTTGCTTGAAAGTCCGAACCGTTGCTAAGCACCACTAATTTTGCTTTTGCATCTTGCAGGCGATGCTCGTTAGCATCAAATGCATCTAATGAAACGATAACTTCTTCACCTCTATAATACTCGCTTTTATCGGAGGAAATAGCTAATCGCTGATTGGATAGCTCGTAGTCTTCGAACTTGAAATATGTAGTGATAATCCGTTGCTTATTTTTGGTAAATAGGTAAATGTATTTTGATTTATCAAGTTTTAAATTCAGGGAGTCATGTAATACAAATTCAAACGAATAAGCCCCTTTTCGGTAAGGATTTAACGCTTTAGTTAGTTTGGTTTTGTTTTTATCGCCTTTAAGTTCTAGTGTAATCGTTTCTGTTAAAGGTCGGTTTTTATAATCCCAGCTATAAAATTTTCCTTTTACGGTATCTCCAGGCTTAAATTTTGGTTTATTAAGAGCGAAGTAGGCAGTTTTAGGTTGCTTATTTTTTTTTGGTCGGTAGCTTTTATTGCAACGGTAATGCTCGCTGTCAAACAAGCAAACCAACCAATCTATCGCTTTTTCCGCATCTTTGATTTTTCCAACTGAATTTCTGTGTTCGATAGATTTAGCAGTATCAAAAGGAAGCATTGCCACAAATTCGATAGGCAACCAAAGGTATTTTGTTGGATAATCGTAGGCTAATTTTTTAGAACTTTGACTTACAAAAGATGCGTTTTTTGCACGAGAAAGTTGGTAATACGCCACATGACTACCTACTGCAATGGAAAGAATTCCTTGAGCATTCGATTTTTTTTCTAAATAAGCTTGTTGATCAGGAGAAAAGTAAAGTTGCTTTTTTCCTACAAAAACCTTAGCATCGGAAATAATTTCGCCAGAGGTTTTACGTACTTGTATAATTAAGTCTTGCGCATTGTTAAGCACAAAAACATCGAAATCTTGCACGCTTGTAAATAAACTTTCTTGTATGTTTTTTTTTGCAGATGTCTGGATATAATGACCTTGCGGAAGACTTTTGCTGTATTCTTGGTGAATGGGAAACGAATCGATAACGTGAGTAAAAAAAGAGTTATCTAGTTGCGTAGGCGTTTCCTTATATAGTTGAAAGGCTTGTTGGTTAGTAAGTTTAAAAATATAGGTGTTTTCGCTACTCTGCTTGTCGAATAAGGCTTGGGCTTGAATGGGAAATTGAATTCCGAACATCAAAATTAGCGTATGTATTAGTAATTTTTTTTTCATAGTAAACATTTTATTGTTCGGTTCTTTTTCTATCCTGCACTTACTTATTCGCGAAATTTATCTTTAGTTAGGTGTAACAGTAATTAAATTGTAGCTAGGACGATGCTTAATTTTGCCCTAAGTTATTGAGAAAATGATTCATTTTTTTGTCGTGTACTAAGGTCTTTCTATTGGATTTAATTAGTATTGATTTCTTGAATAAGAGTTTTAAATCAAATACTGTTCCAAAAGTTAAAGAACTGCAAAAAACAAAAGCTTGAATGTTTTTTGATTTTATTGAATAGTCAAATTTTTGAAGTCTTTTAGTAGTAATATCATTTATTTAAAATACCGTTATAAAACGCCCTTTTTTCCCACTGTTTCATTATGAAAAGAAGCTATTACTAAGGCTATGCTTGATTTTTCAAATCCATATAAGAAAAAAGTTATTCCCGAGGTGGTCGGAACAAGCTGTTTTCTTTTCTAGTTATTTCAACTAATAACGGATACAAGACTTCGTGTTGAAAGATATAAGCTTAATATGAACTTGTATAAGATTCTTTACTACACGTTTAGCGATAAGAGGTGTTGAGTAAGTGAAGGTAATTGCAGATTTTTTAGCCTGCAATAAGTTTTTTAAAGCGGGTTTTATTCTAATGTTAAGGAAGTAAAGAGGCTATAAAGAGGATAATAAAGAAGGAAATGATAATGATAAAAACTAGTTTTGCAACCGTATAACAACCTGATTTTTTTTCGAGTTCTTTACGATTTTTATAATACTCTTTCCAAAAAGCTTCATTTTTTTTCCAAATTTCGAATGGTACGATTGAGTTTTCTTCGATGTTGATAGGCGTTATGTTTACATCAACCTCTTCCATGAATTGAAAATTGTTATTTGCTTCTATATTGCATTCAAGTTCATAGTTTTCATAGTATTCTTTTCTGTAGTTGAAAGTGTAATAAACGCAGTACGAGCCTGTATCATAAACACTTCCCCAGCTTAGGATATGTTTATTTTCGAGTTCAATTAAACCGTTTGATTTTTCAATTTCTTTAAAGATAGCTTTTATTTTTTGAAGCTTAATTTTTGGGTGATTTAGCAAGTCTTCAACAAGATCATTGGTTTCCTGAAAAATAAAATTACGGAAAGAAAATGCATCTACTTGAATCACCAAATGAAACATTACTTTTGCCTCTTCATTTTCGTACTGATACAACTGCACTAAATCGAAAGGATACTCAGTTTTGGGTTCTTTGCTTTTGGGCGAATGGGCGCTCAGCGAAATGCCTGTTTCACTAACATAGAGTACCTGTTTTTTGTATTGGTAGCGTTTTGTTATCATTTTTCTTACTTGAATCTAAGTTATAATAAAGCGAGGCATTTTTCAAGTCAGAATTGACCAAGTTAACGTATCCCTGAGTTTGTTGACCTTCCCATAAAGCCTCAGGAGAATTTGCGTCGAGCAATAATTTTGAAATCGAGTCTAATTTAGTTAGGTCTCTTGAATTTTGTTTCATTTCATTAATAAGTTCCTTTTCATGAAAAGTTTGAGCATAGCTTAATAGGCAATTCAACAAAAGAAGAAGGTATGGAAGTTTGAACAACATCGACTTAAATTTTGGATGCAACAAAATAATTTAGCGTAAATATACATAAAGTTTTAATCTAGGTTCTGCAAATACCCTCTTGTGGTTTTAAAACTTTATTTTACATTTGCCGCTTCAATCTCAAATAAGGGGTGCTTTGCAAATGTAAGGCTGAGATGATACCCAATGAACCTGCGCAGGTAATGCTGCGAAGGGAAAAATAAAGCTTCGGCTTTAGATTGTGTATATACTCCTGTGGGCAAAGTGCTCTCAGGATTTTTTATTTTTATAAACCACCAGAATAATGGCCCCTTTTATTCGTGAAAATTTTTACGAATGAAAAAGTTATTTTTTTGGGCAGCAATGTTGTTTTCTTTAACATTTTATGCCCAGCAAGTTAAGCTCTCAGGAAGAGTAACCGATCAATCCATTCAACTAAGAGATGTTAGTGTTTTTGCTAAAGGTACGAACAAAGGAACGCTTACCAATGAAGAGGGTTATTTTGAATTAATTCTCCAAAAAGGAACTTACCGAATTGTTTTTAGCTTTGGAAACCGCATAGAAAGAGAAATTGCTCTTTTTGAAGACACCGAACTAAACATCGATTTTTCAGAAGCAGCCGAATCTTTAGAAGAAGTCTTGGTACAATCGGTGCGTGTAAATGCCGACTCGCCAATTACGCATACCAATATGACTAAAGAAGAAATTAGAGAGCGTAACTTAGGTCAAGACATTCCTATTTTGTTGAATTTTATGCCGAATGTGGTTTCTACATCCGATGCAGGAAACGGAGTTGGATATACTGGCATTCGAGTGCGAGGAAGCGACGCCACAAGAGTAAATGTTACCCTCAACGGTATTCCTTACAACGACCAAGAAAGCCAAGGTACTTTTTGGGTGAACCTACCTGATTTTGCTTCTTCCACTGAAAACCTTCAATTGCAACGTGGGGTTGGAACTTCGACCAACGGATCGGGGGCTTTTGGAGCAAGTTTGAATATCCTTACCGATGGTGTTTCTGAAGAAGCCTACGGCGAAATTGGAAATTCCTTTGGCTCCTTCAATACCAGAAGACATAATGTTAAATTTAGTACAGGATTGCTTAACGACCATATCGAAATTTCTGGACGTTTATCTAAAATTGATTCTGACGGCTACATCGATCGTGCTTTTTCAGACTTTAAGTCCTTCTTTTTACAAGGGGCTTACAAAGATGAAACAACCTTAATCAAAGCGATTGTTTTTGGTGGGCATAACATTACGTATCAATCGTGGTTTGGCATTGACAGAGAAACGCTAGAAACAAATCGTACTTTCAACCCGGCAGGGCAATTTGTTGATCAGTTTGGAAACACACGATTTTACGATAATGAGGTAGATAATTACAAGCAAGATCATTTTCAACTGCATTGGAACCAAAAATTAAATCGAAACTGGACAAGTAATGTTGGGTTAAACTATACCTACGGGCGAGGCTATTTTGAGCAGTATAGACAAAATAATTCGATGGAATTTCATGGACTTACTCCTGTAGAAATTGGAGGAGAAACAATTGATAGAACAGATTTGATTCGTCGTCGTTGGTTAGATAATGATTATTACGTAATTAATACGAATGTAAATTACCTAGATAACGAGTGGGACATTACTATGGGAGCGTTTTACAGTTATTACACCAACGACCATTTTGGCGAAGTTATCTGGGCAAGATTTGCAAGTACTAGTGAAATTAGGGATCGCTACTATGATGGCAACGGAACCAAACAAGAGGGAACTTTTTTTGCTAAAGCTACTCATCGTCTCAACAATCAATGGAGTGTGTATGGCGATTTGCAAGGAAGATTCGTAAATTATAAAACAACAGGGATTACTTCAAGTTTAGAAAACTTGCTAATTGATCAGGATTTTGCATTTTTTAATCCTAAAGCAGGCGCTACATTTCAGTTAACTCAAGAAAATCAGTTTTATGGCTCTTACGGAAGAGCACATCGCGAACCGCGTAGAACCGATTTTGAGGAAGGGATAACCAAGGCTGAAAGATTAGATAATTTTGAATTCGGATGGCGATATGACAAATCTAATGTAAAGCTATCTACCAACATTTTTTATATGGACTACAAGGACCAAATGGTTTTAACAGGTCAATTGGATGATGTGGGAGCCCCAATTCGAGAAACCTCGGGCGAAAGTTACCGTTTAGGTTTAGAAGTTGAAGCAGATATTCGGTTTTCTAAATTTGTAAGCACGCGTCCAAATTTTAGTTGGTCAAGAAACAAAAATAGAAATTTTACTGCTGAGCTAAATGGCGAGTTAGTTAATTTAGGCACCACAAACATTTCCTTTTCGCCAGAGTTTGTAGCAGCCAATATGCTAATGTTTCACCCTTCAGAAACTTTTCAGTTTGGCTTATTAAGCAAGTATGTTAGTTCACAATTTATGGGAAATATAGACAGTCCAACGTCAAAACTTGATTCGTTTTTTACAAATGACCTAAATTTTGTATACCAAATGAAAAGCGCTGGATTTTTTAAATCCATTTTATTAAACGCATTAGTCAACAATATTTTTAATGTAAAGTATGAATCCAATGGTTACTTCTTTATGTTTGATGACACGTGGTCTGAGCCAGGCGTTACAACAACTATTGAAGGAGCAGGATTTTATCCACAAGCAGGTATTAATTTCTTGTTGGGAGCAACATTAATGTTTTAAACAATAAAATTAAAAAAAGGATTTGTTTTTACAAAAAGTCCACGCTTTAGCGTGGACTTTTTTATTGAATAGAATATCATTTATCAATTGAAACTACCCTAATAAACGCCATTTTCCCCCTTTTTGTTTCATTATAAAAAGAAAGCATCATAGCAATTGGACGTTGAAATGAAACTAGAAGAAACAATTTATAAGTTTGATTTTAGGGCTAAACTGAATTAGTTTCTAGTTAGTAAAATCTAGCGATTTTAGAATAGCTTCAATTTCAAAAATATGATTTCTTTTAGCATAGGAAGGCTTAAAAACGAAGCCTTCAGCAATTAAGTAACGCTGGTTTTCTTCATCTTTTATGGCATATAGCAAAAAGGGGCCAGCCATAAATGCATTTTTCACCTCCCAGGTCCCTTTAACTTCGTAGGCTTTTTTTCCTCTGAATGAGATGTCTTTTATGTAAGGTGCATACGCTTCCTCGGTAATCATGTATTGTCCTTCTGAAGGGCCCGGAATGTTTTGTTTACCAACAGAATCTCTCATTTTAATGATGTTTGCAATTACCTCTTCATCATTTTCAATAATGGAAATCGGTACTTCGTATACAAGTAATTCCATGTTTCCATTTTTGATGTCTTTACGCATCCAGATAAATTTATCTTCTTCTTTTGCATACCGGTATGCCGTTGGAAAAGTAAGGTTTACGCCAAAAGTTTCTCTAAGTGGAGCATCGTCTTTTGCCGATTTTTTGATGCGTCTTAGTTGTTCTTTAAGTTCTGCTGAACGAAATTCGTTGATGAATTTTCCTGCATTTGCTTCTAAATTAGCGATAATTTCATCTTTAGAGCCTTTCACCAGAATTCCCACTTGTGGTTTTGCAAATGAATCTCGAAGTATACGGAATTCACTTGCGTCTGAAAATTCAATTTTAAGGAAAGTTCTATTTTTTCGAGCAAATCCTGTAAAGGTTGAAGGGGGTAAATGGTTTAAATTGAAAAGGGGTTCTTGTTGCGGTAGCCCGTCTACGTTTGCGGCAAATATATCTCGAATAGCTTCGCCTACACGTCCGTTCCAGTTATCACTATCAATAACAACCGTAAGTGAATTGATGTTTCCTGAAGAACTACTTGTGTTTTTTGTTTCATTATTCTTTTCTTCACAACCTAGTAGAAGGAAAAAAATTAACGTAAATGAAAGTAACTTTTGCATGGTTGTCATTTTACTTTAGTTGTATAAAATAAATACATAGCTAAAAATGTACCAAACTTTACTTTTGCGCTTAATTTTTGAAAAAAGGATACTTTTCTTTAAGTTCAATAAGCTTTTCCTTACCAAGTGGCTTTACTAAATATTCGATAACAAGTGGGCAAGAATTAGCTCTATCTATGTTGCTTTGATCGATGGAAGACGAAACCATAAATATCTTTAGTTTTTTGTCTGCATCAAGTTGTTCAATATTACTTAAAAATTCCCAACCGCTCATGTATGGCATGTTGATGTCTAGAAAAACTACAAAAATATCTGCTTCGTTATAATTGTTAAAAAGGTAGGTTAGGGTATCTTGACCAGAGCTAAATTTTAATGGATGTTGGCACAAGTCAGCATTGCTAAGCATTTTTTCCTGAATGAAAAGCACCATTTTGTCATCATCCGTAATTATAAATTTAGTCCTCATTTATTTACATTTTTGCATAATACTAATGTAGTAAAAAAATGTAGTATTAGGTCTTTGTTTGAAAAAATATTAATTCAGTAATTTAAAACTAAATTAACTCCAAAATTTAAGCCTATTTCTTTTTCCTTTTGTGTTTTCTTGATAACCGTAGCCATAACCATAATTGTAAGCGTATGCGCCGGTATTTTTTAAGCCATTTATTACAATACCAATGTTTTGAAGCTTATTTTTCTTACTTATTTCCGAAAGGTGTTCTAGCAATTGAGTGTCTGTATGACCTACACGTATAAGGTATAAGGTTGCATCTGCTGCTTCAGCGATCAGCATCGAATCGGTAACTAGAATTGTAGGGGCCGTATCTACAATAACATAGTCATATTCTTTTTTCAACTCATCCATAAGTTTTTCAAACCTTCCGTTTAACAATAACTCCGTTGGATTGGGCGGTATTTGACCAGATAGAATAGTGTCGAAACCGTAAAGTTTTTTTGAAGATTTTTCAATAATATTGCCTACTTCACAGCCTTCATCGTATAAGTACTTGCTTAAACCATCTCTGTTTTTAGATAAATTCAAGTAATTATGAATTTGTGGATTTCTTAAATCGGCACCAATTAAAATCACTTTTTTGTTGCTTGATGCAATCGTAGAAGCAAGGTTTATGGCTGTAAATGTTTTTCCTTCACCTTTAATGGCTGAGGTTACAAATATCACTTTAGGATCGTGCTCTGTTTTACTTTGCTTAAGTCCTATATAATTTAAGTTTGTCCTCAGGATTCTGAACGATTCTGCAACCGAGTGGTTGTCTTCTTTACGAACCACTTCATTCATGTCCTTACCAAGTGTAGGGATTTCTCCTACAATATTTACATTTCCTAGGGACGTGATAATATCTTCCTTGGAATTGATTTTTGTATCAAGTAAGAACAAAATATACAGACCTCCAAAAGGTAAAATTAGTCCAATAAGTAGTGAACCTAAATATACAATCTTTGTTTTTGGGCTAACAGGAACAGGAATGGTGTATGCGTAATCTACCACTTTTGCAATATCCGCCATAACAGCAGAAGAAAGTGCTGCTTCTTCTCTCTTTTGAAGTAAAAACAAGAAAAGTCTTTCTTTTACGAGTTGCTGTCTAGCTATTTCTCTCATTTCTTTTTCCTGTTCAGGCAGCGAAGATAGTCTACCTTTAAAGAAATTTTCTTGCTTTTCTACTTCTCGTATTGTAATTTCTAGTGTTCGCTTAAAATTTTCTAAACTTCGTATAATGGTTTGCTTAACTTGCATAATTTGGCTGTCAAGTTGTTTAACAACCCCACTTTCAAGCGTAGAAGACACAAGCAGCTTATCCCTTTCTAATATTAATTCGTTGTATTGAACGGTGAATTCATTTACGCCTCTATCTGAGATCCCTATGTTTGCAGGTAACATTTCAAAGCTAACCTGACCGTCCATATCTTTTTTGAATTCTTCTACCAACATCAATTGCTGTTGCGCTTCAAATACTCTTTTTTCAGATTCAGAGCTTTTTGCATAAAATTCTGCTACACTTGTTTCTACACTAACTAAGTTATTGATGGATTTAAAGTCGACTAACGAAGTTTCAACGGTATCTAACTCTTTATAGAGGAATTCTAATCTTTCTATGGCAAAATTTTCTGTTCGTTTGGCCACTTTTTTATTATCTTCTACACCGTCTTTGTTAAACTGGTCGATAAGGTTATTGATAATGTCTTCGTTTTTCTTTTTATTTTGCCCATTCATAAACACCTTAAGAACTTCGCTTCGTTGACCAACATTTTCAATATTAATACTATTACTTAGTCGAGTTACAGCGGACTCTACCGAAGATTTGTAAAGCGCATAATTTTTAGATTCAAATTTTTCCTTATCAATTGTTTCTTGTTTAAGAATGATACGCAAACCAATGCTTTCAAGTTGAATTAAGTCACCGTAGTTGAAGGTTCCTTCAATAGTTAATTCTTCAACTGATAATTTAAAATTTTCTTTACTCTTTAGTTGAAGCGATATTTCTGGGAGTGACTGAAGCTCGGTGTTTTCTCCTTCCCAAATTACTTCAAAAGGAATTTCGGTTCCCCAAAGTTCTACTGTTCTAATATTGCCTAGCAGCTTTATGTTGGTTTCAAGTCCAAGGTTTTTAACCACGGTTTCTGCAAGTCTTCTAGACTTAATAATTTCAGTTTCGTTTTCAAGGTTTACCTTACTTAAGTCTATTAGTGGCGATGCTCCTTGAAAGCCAGACATGTCTATACCTCCTTGATCTTTAAGTACTTGAATTTTTGCTGTGGTTTGGTAAACTGGCGGTGTGTACCTAAGGTAAATATAGGCTAACGAAACTGATATTGCCACTGTAAAAGTAAACAAAGGCCAATATCTTAAGTATCGCAATAAGATTTTTTTAATGTCTTCAGCTTCTCCTTTTTCGTCTGTAAATTGTTGATTTTGATTCATTTATCTGAAGATTAAAACAGCGGTAGTTAATAAAATAGAAACAACAGAAAGCAATGTGCCTACATTACCAACGTAACCTGCTGTACTAACTTTCGGGTTATTAGGTTCTATATAAATATAGTCGTTTTGCTTTACAAAGTAGAAAGGAGTATTCATCCAATCGGTTGTAGTTAAGTCGATGTGTTTAATAATTCGTTGGTCGTTTTCTGTTCGGAATATGGTAATGTTATCTCTACGCCCATTAATGGTTAAGTCCCCGGCCATACCTAGCGCCTGAGGTAGGGTTACGTTGTCGTCTAAAATTTCAAATGTCCCTGGATTTCTAACTTCGCCATGTACGGTAAATTTGAAGTTAAGAATCATAATTTTAACGTTTGGATCAATTACTTCTTTCACAAGATAGCTTTTTATCTTTTCTTCTGCTTCTAAGACGGTTAAGCCTTCAACGTAAATTTTACCAACTTTAGGAAATTTTATATACCCTTCCTCATCTACATTATATCCTGTAAGTCTTAAAAGCTCTAAGCGTTGAGGTTGCATGTTGCCTTGTCCGGCATCCATGTTAAATTCAATTACAGAAGCTGGATTTAGTGCATGCACTTTAATGTTTAGAATATCGTTAACTTGAATTTTAGGATGTTCATTTATGGCTTGTATGGGAACAAGCTGACTTTCTTCCGAATTTTGGAAATATACAACGTCTTTTCTTGTAGCACAACTTGCTAGCAAAATGGTAGTTAATAGAATTAAATATTTTTTCATTGGGCAAATATACTGTAAACTTTCAAATTGTAAAATTTGAGTCGTTAGAAATATAATTCCACAAAGAAACCTTGATAAGTAAGTATCGTTTGTAGAAATAACTTCAAAAAAACTAAGTTTTTATTAACAGGCTGTTTTGAAAAATTTGTACTTTTGAAAAATATTACTAACCCAAGTTTGTGCTTTGAAAAGAATTAAACTACAAATTATTAAGTACCTTAGGTTGCTATCAAGAAATTATGTCCCTCGTTGGGTTATTTTTTTTATTGATGCAACAATTGCCTTTGTTGCTGCACAATCAACCTTCTTTTTGGTCGCCAACATTACAAGTAGCACTCCTTTTTTTACCTTTAATACAGGTTTTTGGGCATTATTTTTCATTCAAATTTTATTTTTTCTTGTTTTTGGTTCTTATGCCGGTATTGTTAGGTATACTGGTTTTAAAGATGCGTTCAGGCAACTTCAAACTACTGCTTCTACAGTAGCTGCGGTGCTTCTAATTAACCAAATTACATTTCATAAGTATGGTTCAAAAATTATTGTTGACTCTGGTGCCATTGTTTATGGTTTTATTGCTTTTTCTTCCCTTTACTTTTTCAGAATTATTGTAAAAAGAGCTTATCAAGTTATTCAGTCTACTACAAATTCTGAAAATGCATTTATTTTAGGTACTGAACTGACAGATGTTGCAATAGCCGAAAGTATAATTTCTGATACACAAAAAAAATTCAATATTGTTGGGTTTATTTCTGAAGACAATTCAAGAAAAAAAACAAAAATATTTACATTACCTATTTTTAATTTACTTCAATTAGAAGAAAAATCTAGAAAAGGTTCTTGTGTAATTGTAACTTCCGAGAAGCTTGCTAAAATTAACCTCAAGAATCCAGAACTTATAAACCGTTTGTTAGAGCTTAACTTGAAAGTTTTTAAGCTACCAGAGCTACAAGACTGGAAAGCAGATTCCCCAACTTCGGAGTTAAAAAAAGTTAATCTTGAAGATTTATTGCAGCGCAGTCCTATTAAATTGAATAAATCAAAATTAAGGGGTCTATACGAATCTAGGGTTATTTTAGTAACAGGAGCAGGAGGTTCAATAGGTAGTGATATAGTAAGGCAGCTTATCCCTTTCGAGCCCTCCAAAATTATACTTTTAGACCAAGCTGAAACACCTTTGCACCACATGAGTGTTTATTTGGACAAAGAACATCCTCAGCAAGCCTATGAAAAAATTATAGCTGACGTGACTAATCTTAGTAGGCTTCGTTTTGTTTTCGAAAACTACCAACCAGAGATTATTTTTCATGGCGCTGCTTATAAGCATGTGCCGATGATGGAAGCTAATCCAATCGAAGCTTTTTCGGTAAATTACCTAGGAACAAAAAACCTAGTCGATTTGGCTCAAGAATTTAAAGTAAAACGCTTCGTTTTTGTGTCCACAGACAAAGCGGTTAACCCAACCAACATCATGGGAGCCTCTAAAAGAAGTGCAGAAATTTATGTTCAAGCCGCTAGTCGAAATGCATTAAGTTCAACTAGTTTTATTACTACTCGTTTTGGAAATGTACTTGGTTCTAACGGGTCAGTTATACCCCATTTTAAAGAACAAATAGAAAATAACGGTCCCGTAACGGTTACTCATCCAGATATTACAAGGTACTTTATGACCATTGATGAGGCCTGCCAACTTGTTCTTGAAGCTGGAGCAATGGGAAAAGGAGGCGAAATATTTGTTTTTGATATGGGTAAACCAGTGAAAATTTTGGACCTTGCTAAACAAATGATTCGTCTTTCTGGAAGAGTACCAGGCGAGGACATAAAAATAGAATTTAGCGGTCTTCGCCCAGGCGAAAAACTATACGAAGAACTTCTAGCCGATGCAGAAAATACACAGCCTACCCATCATCATAAAATTATGATCGCTAAAAGTTCTTTCGATTTCAAGCGAAGCAACTACGAGCTTATTGACCAACTGACGGATGCAATAAAGCAATGCAATGCCATTGAAGCCATCAGAATCATGAGAGAATTAGTGCCAGAGTACATTCCCTTTGTTGTAGACGAAAATAAAAATTTAAACGTCGTTTAATTAATAAATTGGCAGATGTTGGTTGTCCTTTAAGTAAGTTGCAACAAGCCTATTTACCTCTTCTAATAGTTGTGCATCCTCTTCTTCAAACGCATTTAGTGTATTCGAGTCGATGTCAATTTGCCCAATATTCTCGCCATCTACAAATAACGGAATTACAATTTCTGACTTTACATGAATGTTACACGAAATATAATTGTCTTGCGCCTGTACATCTGGAACTAAAAAATTTTGATTGGAGACCGCTACTTGCCCACAAATTCCTTTCCCAAAGGGAATGATTGTGTGGTCTGTTGCTTCACCCACATAAGCTTTCAGCTTCAATTCTTCTTTTTGTCCGTTTCTGAAATAAAAACCTACCCAATCATAAGTAGATTTTTCGTTGCTTAATAATTCACATACACTTGTTAAGGCTTTATTTTCATCTAAAACTTCTCCCGAAAGAATTGCTTTTAGGTTTTCTAAAATTTCTTTATTTGTCATTTTTTTCTGTATAAGTTTGCTCGACCAGCATTAATCTTTATTTTTATACCTGTAATTTCAACAATTAATCGGTAGTATCACCAGTGATAAATGGTACCTCTTTCTCTTTGTAAATTGTAATTGGAAATACAATTGACAATTATTTATTTTTATAAAATTTAATCATCTTACACTTTGCAAAAGTATTTATTTAAAAATGGTTAAAAATCAGTTGAAAAGACTAATTTTGTTAATTAAATGACAAAAAAATGAGTTCGTCCGTCTCTGAATTAATTGCCAAAAATAAAGCAGTAATTAAGTTTTTACTTGTTTTTTTTGGAACGTACATAGGTTTAGCACTTGTTTATAAACTTTACTTGTATGTATCTGTTCCCTCCGCACTTTATTACCCCGATTTTATTACCCATATTGTTGCCATACAAAGCGAGGAAATTATTCGTTTTTTAGGGTATGATTCATATGTTTTGCCATCAAATTTGTACACTGACGATGCGCCGCTTTCCATGCGTATATGGATAGGGGATAGAAGTATTGTTCAGGTTGTAGAAGGTTGTAATGCAGTAAGCGTAATTATTTTATTTCTTTCTTTTATACTCGCGTTTTATTCTGGTTTCAAGAAAACAATGCTTTATATTTTAGCTGGTGCTGTAATTATTTACACGCTAAATGTTATTCGTATAGCTTTGCTAACCATCGGAATTTACCATTATCCAAAATACACAGAATTCATGCACGGGACATTATTTCCACTGTTTATTTATGGTGTTGTGTTTTTGTTGTGGGTTTTTTGGGTACGCAAATACGAAGTTAAAAAATAAACTATGTTTACACCCAAACGCATATTAAGTATTGTTTTTTTGTTTTTATTATTAGCATTGGTCCGTTTTTTTGAACACGCTTTGTTTTATGACCCACTAGTCGATTTTTATAAAGGAAATTATTTAAAAAAAATAAAACCTGATTTTAACTATTGGCTTTTGTTAGGAAGTACTTCGTTGCGGTTTTTATTAAATACTGCTATAAGTTTATGGGTTATTTGGGTTGCATTCAGGAAAGTTAGTATACTTAAGTTTAGTATATTCTTTTATGCAACTGCTTATTTAGTGTTGATTTTACTTTTTGCCTACTTAACCTACTTTATGCATAGCAACCAATACTTTTTGTTGTTTTATGTACGTCGATTTTTAATTCAGCCTATTTTTGTAATTCTTTTGCTTCCTGCATTTTACTACCAATCAAAGCTAAGAAAAGAAGAGTAGTACGTTATGCTGGCTTTTGTTTGAATTTACGTTAAGTGAAATGGTCTTACCTGATTTCAGCGGAAAATATTTTATATGTAAATCAAAAGGACTAAGCTAATGTATGTATTGTTATTAAATTGGTACTACAATCCTCTTTCTTTCTGAATCTGGTCGTAGGCTTCCTTTACTTTGGTGAATTTTTCTTGCGCTCCTTTTTGGTAAGCCTCGTCCATGTGTTGAAGCTTGTCTGGATGGTACTTTTTGGCCATTTGTCGATAAGCTTTTTTCACTTCTTCGTCGGTTGCATTTTTGTCAATTTCTAGAATTTTATAGGCATCATCTGCACTTTTTACAAACATGGCTTGTATGCTCTCAAAATCTTTTCTGAAAATTTGTAGGTACTTGGCAATTTCATATAAAACTTGTTGTTCGGCACTTGAAACATTTCCGTCCGAATTAGCAATTGCAAATAAAAAATGAAGCACTTGCAATCGAACTTCGTAGCTTAACCTTGGTCGAATGAATTGACAGATGCGTTGAGCTGAAATTTCCCTTTTTTTTATCACCTCATTAAAGGTTCTGAAGGTAGCATTTGCTCTTTCTTTCCCGTAGGCCTGAACGAAATACTGGCGCACATAATCTAGTTCGGATTGTTTTACTTTTCCGTCTGCTTTTATAACTATTGAAGCGAGACTAAGTAAATTCAATTCAAAGTCGCCAGGCGAAACACTCTGTTGATTAGTGGAGTCTCCAAATACACTTCGAGCTCCTTGCGAATTAGTGCGACGAAAAAAAGAATCTAAAATACTACCGACAGTAAAGCCAATTATAGCACCAACAAATCCTCTAAAACTAAAACCAATAATGGCCCCTATCCATTTAAACATAGCTATTGAATTACTGCAAAGATAAATTTGTTAGTTGCATTAACGAAAATATTCGTTATTTTTTAAGAGCCTCATGTTTCCTATGTCAAATGGATTCTTTCTAATACCATTTATCAATTGAAATTACCGTATTAAAACGCCCTTTTTTCCTCTCTGTTTCATTACAAAAATCAACCATAGCTAAGGCTATGCTTGATTTTTCTAATTTATGTAAAGAAAAAAATCATCGCTTTCTTTTCTAGTAATTTCAACTCATAACTGGTATAACTTGAACATGTAGTCCTGCTTATTTCAGGTATTTTAAATTGGCAAACGTTCTATGTGCCACAAAATGTCTGATAGTTTTTATCGAATCGGGTTTGTGGGGCTTCAGCGAATTTAGTTTTTGAAAGCTCATAATTGTAAGGATTAGAAAGTGTTTTCTGCAATTCTTCAAAATACGCAAATTCTCCGTTTACAGCTTCATCTAGGGCTTTTTCTACCAAATGATTTCTTGGGATAATACACGGATTTGAACTTTTCATTATGCGTTTAGCTTCATCTAAAGTTGTGTGTTCTTCAACAGCCAAAAGCCATTTGGCATGCCAAGCTTTAAAAGCTTCGTTTGTTGAAAAATTTAACTCGTTTTCTTCAGTTAATTTTACAAATGTATGGGTGTAATCCATTTCATAAGTTTGCATGATTTCTAGCAATTCAATTACTAAAGGGTATAGTTTTCGTTCGTTTTTATGAAAGCCTATTTTTTGCAGCATTTTCCCATAATAAGTAGCGTTCCATAAAGCATCAAATTTTTGAACTGTCAATTGTGCAAGCTCGATGGCTACCTCTTGGTTTTCGTTAATTACAGGTAGTAAAGCTTCCGCAAAGCGCAGGATGTTCCATTTGCCTATGGAAGGCTGATTGCCAAAGGCATACCTTCCGTTTTTGTCGATGGAACTAAATACTGTTTTCGGATCATAAGTGTTCATAAATGCGCAGGGACCATAATCGAAAGTTTCTCCACTAATCGCTACATTATCAGTGTTCATTACTCCATGAATAAATCCGACACGCATCCAGTCCGAAACCAATTCAATTTGTGTGTGCATTACTTTTTCAAGTAAGCTTATGGCTGGATTCTTACTTGTGTTCAACTCGGGGAAAAGCCGCTGTATGGTGTAATCCAATAAGGCTTTTACATCTCCTTCTTCTCCTAAATGCGCAGCATATTGGAAAGTTCCTACACGCAAGTGGCTTTTCATTATTCGAATTAGTGAGGCCCCCTCATGAACGGTTTCTCGGTAAATGGGTTCACCGGTTTGAAAAACGGCAAGACTTCTTGAGCTCGAAATGTTTAAGGATTGCATTGCTTCGCTCATTAAATACTCTCTAAGCATAGATTTAAGCGTTGCTTTTCCGTCTCCACCTCTGGAAAATTTTGTCATTCCGCCTCCTTTAAGCTGAAGGTCCAGTAATCCTTTTTCAGTTTGATGTTCGCCAAGCATAATGGCTCTGCCGTCTCCCAATCGATTAAAATGTCCGAACTGATGTCCTGCGTAAGCTTGCGCATAAGTCTTGCTAAGAGCTCGATGGTAGATGTAGTCTATATAAGCCTCTTCATTTTCAGGCAATGCCAACTCGTTTGCTAGGGTTTTATTAAAGCGGATAAGCCTTGGAGAAGGAACTTTTTCAGGGGCTAGAATTTCATGAAAATGATCAGGTAAGTTAAGGTAAGTATGAACTAGGTTAAAGCTGTTTTTTGAAGGCATGTTTTATTAAATCATTTAGTTCAACATAATCTAAGGTATTTTCATTGGTTGCTTCTAAAACAACTAACGGAGCTTTTCCTGCATCAAAAGCTTCTTTCCATCGCAACGCACATAAACACCATTGATCGCCAGGTTTTAGGCCAGGAAATTGATAAGCCGGAATAGGAGTGGTTAGGTCGTTTCCTCTGCGCTTAGAAAAAGTAAGGAACTCTTCTGTCATTATAGCGCAAACAGTATGCCTTCCTTGATCAAATTGGTCTGTTCTGCAATATCCATCTCGATAAAATCCAGTCATCGGACTGGTACAACAAACCTGTAATTCTTCTCCAAATACGTTTTTCATCTACCTTTGTTTAAATTACTTTTAGTAGTTAATTATCCTTTCAGTCTTTATTTACACTTTATTTAACCACAAAAATTTGTACGTATACCATTTACCAATTGAAATTACCGCAATAAAACGCCCTTTTTTCCTTTCTGTTTCGTTACAAAAAGAAACCATAGTAGGCTCGCTATGCTTGATTTTTCTAATTTATATAAAGAAAAAAATCATCGCTTTCTTTTCCAGTAATTTCAACTAGTAACTAGTATTACAAAGTTATATCAATTTGACTAGAATACCATTTATCAATTGAAATTACCGCAATAAAACACCCTTTTTTCCTCTCTGTTTCTTGATAAAAAGAAACCATAGTAGGCCCGCTATGCTTGATTTTTCATATTCACATAAATAAAAAATCATTCCCGAAACGGTTGGTATAGGCTGTTTTCTTTTTCAGTAATTTCAAATACTAACTGGTGTTAATTGGCATTACCTTGTTTTAAGCCATCCAGTTATAGATAAGCGTTCAGAAGCTTTTATGGGTAAAACTTCGTGCTCTAGTACCTGCGATTCGAATATAACTAAACGTCCAGGTAGCGGGTACAAAAGGGTTGTTTTTTCACCTGTTTGAGTGGGCTCGTATATTGCTAACTCTCCTCCATTAGTTGTCTCCCAATCTTTATCATTTAGGTAAAAAACCATAGATAAGATCCTCCTGTCATCATTCTGAAAGGTGTCTAAATGCCGCTTATAAAACGTTCCTTTTGGGTACACCGCATAATGAAACTCTTTGTGCAGAATTCCCATAAAACAGGTTCTGTTTAAGTAGTCAATAAGTTTTTTAATGGCTTCAAAAAACTGAAGTTCTATATCGTTAGCCTTACTTTCGTCTATCCACTGAATAAAGTCGCCTCTAATTTCTTCTACAACTAGCTCGTTGGTTCTGTTGCCAATAGCCGACTTTCTAAGTTCGTCCTCTTCGTATTTTTGTTGAAGCAGGCTTCGTAGATTTTCAACCAATTCTGGGGATAAAAAATTTTCAACAACAGCGTAATGCTTTTGCTGAATTCCTTCTATTATTTCTTCGTAGAGGGGGTTTAATTCAAACGAAAGTTCCTCTGATAAAAGTGTTTCGCTCATGCAAACGAATGGCTACTACTAGCCAACTATTAGTCGTTAAGTTTAAGAACAGCCATAAATGCTTCTTGTGGGATTTCTACATTTCCTACTTGTCGCATACGTTTTTTTCCTTTTTTCTGCTTTTCTAAAAGTTTACGCTTACGAGAAATATCTCCCCCATAACATTTTGCTGTAACGTCTTTTCGGAGTGCTTTAACGGTTTCCCTTGCAATAATTTTTGCACCAATGGCGGCTTGAATTGGGATATCAAACTGCTGACGTGGGATTAACTCCTTTAGTTTAGAACACATTTTTTTACCAATATCGTAAGCATTGTCTTGGTGCAAGAGTGCCGAAAGTGCATCGACAGTACTTCCGTTTAAAAGCACATCTACCTTCACTAATTTTGAAGGTTTCATCCCGATAGGTGAATAGTCAAATGATGCATATCCTTTAGAAACGGTTTTTAGTCTATCATAAAAATCGAAAACTATTTCAGCTAAAGGCATATCAAAGGTTAACTCAACTCTGTCCGTGGTTAGGTAAGTTTGGTTTTTTATTTCGCCACGCTTTTCGATGCAAAGACTCATTACGGGCCCAACAAAATCTGCTTTCGTAATAATGCTAGCTTTTATAAATGGCTCCTCTACGCGATCCATTCCCGATGGGTCTGGCAAATCTGATGGATTACTAACAGTTATTGCTACTTCTGGATTTTTTTTGGTAAATGCATTGTAGGAAACGTTAGGAACGGTGGTTATAACCGTCATGTCAAATTCACGCTCTAAACGTTCTTGTATAATTTCTAAGTGAAGCATCCCTAAGAACCCACACCTAAATCCAAATCCTAATGCGGCTGAGCTTTCTGGCTGAAATACCAATGATGCATCGTTTAATTGAAGCTTTTCCATAGAAGAACGTAAATCTTCATAATCTTCTGTATCTACAGGGTAAATACCAGCAAATACCATAGGTTTTACGTCCTCAAAACCAGATACTATGGTTTTTGTAGGATTAGCGCTATCGGTAATGGTATCTCCTACCTTTACTTCGCGCGCATCTTTAATTCCGGTAATTAAGTAGCCAACATCTCCAGCTTTTATTTCTTGCTTAGCCACTTGCTGAAGTTTAAGTGTTCCCACTTCATCTGCTCCATAGGATTTTCCTGTAGCTACAAATTTGATTAACTGATTTTTTTTGATGCTACCGTCAAACACGCGGAAGTAAGTTTCTACTCCTCTAAACGGGTTGTATACAGAATCGAATACTAGGGCGCGTAAAGGAGCGTTTGGATCTCCTTTTGGAGCAGGAACACGATGGATAATTGCAGCTAAAATTTCATCGATTCCTAATCCTGTTTTCGCCGAAGCAGGAATTACGTCTTCTGGAGCACAACCAAGCAAATCTACAATGTCATCGGTTACTTCCTCTGGGTTTGCACTAGGCAAATCTACTTTATTTAGTACAGGAATAATTTCTAAATCGTTTTCTAAAGCTAAGTATAAGTTAGAAATTGTTTGTGCTTGAATGCTTTGCGCTGCATCAACAATTAGTAATGCTCCTTCGCAAGCAGCAATTGATCGAGAAACTTCGTAAGAAAAATCTACGTGACCGGGAGTGTCGATTAAATTTAGGATGTAATCTTCTCCTTCAAACGTATAGTTCATTTGTATAGCATGGCTTTTTATGGTAATTCCACGCTCTCGTTCCAAGTCCATACTATCCAATAGCTGTTCTTGTTTTTCTCGTTGGGTTACAGTGTGTGTTGCGTCCAACAAACGGTCGGCCAAGGTACTTTTTCCGTGGTCGATATGAGCGATGATACAAAAGTTACGTATATTCTTCATAAAGTGTGATGCTTAAATCTGCTATAATTTTGCAAATATACGCTATATAACAACACAGATAAAGAAAAGACGCATTTCTGATGTTGATTTAAGAAGTGTTGAAGGGTAATGCCATTTATCAATTGAAATTACCGCAATATAATGCACCTAATTCTCCCTCTTATTTTATGAAAAAGAGAAATATCTTAGGCAATGCTTGGTTTTTCTGTATTACAAAAAGAAAAAGCTTCCCTTTTTATTAGTAACCTGAGTTCGATTGTTCTCACTTTGTAAAAAGTGTTTTAAATAGTAATTTCACCTAATAACTGACGTGAATTACTTTTTACTCACATACCCAAGTTACTTTTTCATCTATGGAAGTCTTTCGAACCCCCTCAATTACTTCGTTGGTTTTGCCCATGTAAAAAAGACCTAAACATTTTTCGTTGGGCTTTAGTTGTAAAAAGTCGCCTAAATTTTGAATAATTCCTGGGCTACTCCAATATGCTCCTAATCCTTCGGCAGTGCAAGCTAACCACATGTTTTGAACCGACATACCAACTGAAGCAACTTCTTCCCATTCAGGGATACTTTCATTTACGTCTCTGTGAAGAATAATAGCGATTACAACAGGCGACTGTTCAAATTTTTGGGCTGTTTTTTTCAATTTAAACGCTGCAATATTTGGGTTAGCTGCTTTTGTTAAAGCAACTACTTCGTTACCTAGGTTATTTTTTGCTAAACCTTGGTATACCCGGAAACGCCATGGTTCGGTTTTTCGGTGGGTAGGCGCCCAATTTGCGGCAGCTAAAACACGCTCGATGATTTCATTTTCAATTTGCTCGTTGGTGTAGGAGGGAGGGAAAACTGATCTTCGTTTACTTATGCAGTCATATATATTCATCTCTTATTTTTGTATGGTTGCGCCTTGTGGCTTTGTGTTGTTAAGAATTTAAAGGACTTAACTTTCGATTTAGCACTAAAATTTATAATAGTATCTATCTTTCAATTAATTGTACGCCTTTTTGATTATGTAAAATTGCTGTTTTTAATCGTTTTTTAGTTAGTATGCAATCTTATGATCGTTCAGTTCTACATCAAATTTTACTTTTGCCCCCAGCACCTTAAATACTTTCAAAATTGTTGAAAATCTGGCGTCTGTTGCGCTATTCTCAATTTTTGAAATCTGTGCTTTTTTTACACCCACTAGTTCTCCAAGTTGTTCTTGAGTCAATTTCCTCTCTTTTCTTGCTTTTTTAATTTCATGTCCAAGTAGGTCAAGTCGAAGTTCGTTGTCAAAATCGTCACGTTTTTTTGTGCCTTTTTTACCAATGTAACTATCAGTCAGCTCATCTAAACTATATGTTTTCATTTCTCTTAATTTCTTTCTTTAAAATACTGTTGTCTAATTCGCTCAGCTTTTTCAATTTCCTTTTTTGGTGTTTTATCGGTCTTTTTAATTATTCCGTGTGTTGAAATTACGATTGTATCTTCTCTATAGGTCTTGTCCCAAAAAGCGAAAAGTCGGAAATAAGTTTTGTTGTATTTAGTTCTGAACTCCCAAATTTCGTCCTGTAATTTTTTAAAAAGTTCTTTGTCATTTGTTCTTTGTGATTTCTAAATATTGTAAATTATTTTCTCTCGGCTTTTTTCGTCAACGTTATCAAGAAATTCTTTTGCTTCTTCTAGAATTTTAACTCGGAATTTCTGTTCATTCATAAATTCGTTTTACAAAGATAAATGTTTCTTATTAAGGAAACAAATCTTTACGTAAGTCTTGTTTATGCTGTTACATTATAAACACACACAAAGCAAAGGGTATGCTTATCTTTTTTGATTTACAAAAAAAACATCACTTTCTTATACAATAATTTCCACGATTAATCAGGCGTTACTTACAATCCAAAAAAAGCTTCTATGCATTTTTTTATTCTTTCTCTGTCTTCGTTTGTTAAATTACTTCCAGAAGGCAAACAGAGTCCTACATCAAAAAGACGTTCACAAACATTATTTCCGTAGTAAGCTTCGTTTTTAAAAATAGGCTGAAGGTGCATTGGTTTCCAAAGTGGTCTGCTTTCTATGTTTTCTTCTAGCAAAGCCAGGCGTAAGTCTTCCCTTGTTTTTCCTCCAGTTTTTGAAGGGTCGATAGTTATACAACTCAACCAATGATTCGAGAAAAAGTCTGCCGAGGGTTCTGATAATACTTCAACCCCTTCAATAGAAGCGAAAATCTCGTCGTAAAAGAATTTCATCTTTCTACGTAAATCAATATGTTTGTCCAATACCAACATTTGTCCACGGCCAATTCCAGCAACAATATTACTCATTCTGTAGTTGTAGCCCACATGCGAGTGCTGGTAATGAGGCGCATCATCTCTTGCTTGTGTAGCTAAAAAAACGGCTTTTTGTTTGGTTTCATTTGTAGGACAAACCAGCGCACCTCCACTTGAGGTTGTAATAATTTTATTTCCATTAAAGGATAAAACACCATAATCGCCAAAAGTGCCACAATTTTGTCCTTTGAAGGTCGCCCCTAAAGCTTCGGCGGCATCCTCTAAAATCGGGATTTCGTAGCGATTAGCAACAGCTCGAACTTGATCTACCAAATAAGGCATTCCGTACAAATGGACAGCGACAATTGCTTTTGGTTTTTTTCCTTTCTTTATGCGATCTTTGATTGCTTCTTCTAAGGCTTGAGGGCAAATGTTCCAAGTAGTTGGTTCGCTATCTATAAAAATGGGAGTTGCCCCTTGGTACATAATTGGGTTGGCAGAGGCCGAAAATGTAAAGCTTTGGCAAAGTACTTCGTCTCCGTGGCCAACACCTAATTGAATTAACCCCAAATGTATAGCAGCAGTTCCGCTAGCCAAACAAGCTACTTTGTGGGTAGATTTTAAGTATTTTTCTAAATCGTCCTCGAATCCATTTACATTTGGTCCAAGTGGAGCTACCCAATTGGTAGCAAAGGCTTCGTTAACAAAATCCTGTTCTTGGCCTCCCATATGCGGAGACGAAAGCCATATTTTTTCTTTTGTTTTTTCCATGCGTGCTAGTTTCTGAACAACAAAAGTACAGTTTTCAGCAGTATATTTATGTCCTCTTTAAATGAAATACGCTCTAAATATGCCAAATTTATAGCTACTTTGTCAGGAAAAAGTACTTCGTCGTTGTAGGCTAACGGATTGCTTTGTTGTGCGAGTAGGGCTTCTTCATTGGCATATTTTAGGGAAGCTCTGCCTGTTATTCCAGGCTTTAGTTGAAGCACTTTTCTGTTTTCTCCCTTCAATTTATCGTAGTAACCTTCAATATCGGGGCAGGGTCCTACAAAGCTCATGTCGCCTTTTAGGATGTTTATAAGTTGCGGTAGTTCATCTACTTTACTTCGTCTTAAAAACTGTAAAAATGGAGTTGATTTTCCTTCGTTGTTTAGGGTTTTGAATTTGTAAATGGTGAATAGTTTGGCTTCTTTTCCGACACGTTTTTGTTTAAAAATAGGCGATGAGCGATGTATAAACAACAATGCCAGACTTACCAATACTAAAAGCGGTGCAACAAAAAAAAGAAGCAATAAAGCCACGAAAAAGTCGAAAAATGGTTTTAGGAAAGTTTGGTACATACCTTGAGTTCAATTCGTACCCAGAGGCTTCTATCGAAACTACTTAAATCTTTATCGATTTTGTTGAGTTTCGGTAGGCTTGGGTATTATGTTTTGTATTTTTTATTAGAAACACTTCAACAAAGGTACTACGAAAAAAACGATTTTAATTGAATTTCAATAAGCCATACAAAACAATGTGAACTTCTTCTAGAATAGAACTAGTTACCAATTGAAATTACCGTAATGAAACGCCCTTTTCCCTTTCTGTTTCATTTTAAAAATCAACCATCATCACAATTCAACTTTAAAGTGAGACTAGAATAAATTGAATTATTTGTTGAGTTGATTTCTCTAATTCACATAAAAAAATCATCGCTTTATTTTCCAGTAATTTCAACTAATAACGGGTATTACTTCGGGTAGTGGAGCGCCAATCTTGAGCTAATTAGCCTTTTGTATATTGCTCTAGCAAATACCGAATAACATCGGTTGTTGTTACAATGCCTACCAATTTACCCTCTTCTACTACGGGAAGTGCGTGAAATTCTGCGGTGGTAAAAATGGTAGCAGCGTCTTTAACATAGTCTTCTGCATGAAGTGTTTTTACGTTGTGCGTCATTACTTGCTCTAGGGTAAACATGTCGTAAACAGTGGTCTCTACTGGCCCGCCATCATCGTCGGTTGCGTCTGCAAAGGAAATGCGAAGCAAATCGGTATAGCTCAACATACCTACAATTTTATCGCCACTTACTACGGGAATGTGTCTAATTTTGTTTTTTTTGAACAGCGATTCGGCTTTGCTCAGCGTATCATTCAGGTTTAATTTGACCAAATTTTTGGTCATGATTTGGGATATTGGAACGCGTTGTTTCATGGTGTCCTGTTTTTAAATTATTACCCCAAAGTTGACGCTTTTACACCATTTATCCTATGACATAAGTCAGTTTATACGAGGAAGAAATTTTTCTTTGATTTTTTAGAGAAATAAAAAGCGCTAACTGATTGTTTAGGCGCTGAAATTTTAGCCTAGTGTTAACCCCGAATCAATTAGTAGAAGGTGAAGAATAAGCCCAACTACCTGCCTTTAGGCGGGTTAATCTCCGAATAAAAGAAATTTTAATTTTGTATTTATTCGAGAGTTTTCGGTTCTGTAACTTATACCATTTACTAGTTGAAATTACCCCAACAAAACGCCCTTTTTTTCCTTTCTGTTTTATTATAAAAAGAAACCATCATACCCATTGAACTTTAAAATGAAACTAAAATAAATTGAATTATTTTTTTCGATAAAGACCAAATACAAAATCGCTTGGATTGGTTTTTAAATAGTCGTCTTCCATAGCAAAAAGTGCGTCGAGTAGTTGCTTTTTTTCTTGGTCTAATTCATAAAAATGATGGGCAATATCTTTTAGTATATTGGCGAGCAAATTGCCTCCGTAAGCTCGCTCGTACTCTGGTGTAAAATAGCGTTGTATGCTAGGCATAATGCTTTCTGAGTCTACGCATTCCGACGGATCGGCTAAAACCATTCGCATAACACCAGAGCCTGAGTAGGAATTTTTTGTGAGTTTTGTTTTAAAACGTTGTCGGTATTTTTTTGGAATAAGTTGAATACCCTTATTGATGTGTTGAAGCTGTTTTTTAGAAAATTGCAAGCGTGTCGCTCCAACATATTCATTTATGATTAATCCGCCTTTGGGATGAATAAGCGGGGTAATAACTTCTTTTAAAAACGAATTTATGTTTTCAAAATGATGCAAAGACGCGTTAAAAAAAACATAGTCGTATTGCCTTGAACCAAAATCGTGTGTATAAACATTTGCACAAATGAACTGCATGTTGGTTATACCTCTTGAAGCTGCTGTTTTTGCAGCTTTTTCCATACGGTTTGGGGTTAGGTCTAAGCAGGTAATTTCAGAAAAATGGGGGTGTTGAGCTAGTTCCATTTCGCGGTAGGATTCGCCGCTACCTATGGAAAGTAAACGGATGTTTTTTTGGTTTGCCAACAAATCCGTTGTTAAAAACTGCACGTAATCCACAGTAGGGTTTCCGGTAATCATTTTGTTCCAGCGTTCTCTAACGTAAGGTATGCTCCACCAATTGGCACTAGACTCTTTGCTTTCGCTAAATGCAGATTTGGTTCTTGCTATTCCCGATAGATTGAATTTAGACAACACAAAATCTACGCCTCGCTGCTTGGCTTTGATGTAAATATCTAATATGTCGTCTGTAGTGAGGTATCGTTTCAAAATGAAATTTTTACAAAAATAGGGTTTTCTGAACTGATACCATTATTAAATTGAAACCCAAAAAAGTGACTTTTCAAAACAAAAAAACCAAGTCCCATTTTAAGTTTTATAGGAGACTTACTAAATTCTACGTTAGTAAGTAAAAGAAGGCTGAAGAGCTAATCTAAGCGGGTAATTATTTAATTTTAAAAACTGACTTACCTGAAAAGCTATCTTTTCTCTATATTTGTAGGAGTATTTATTCAGTTTCCCAGAAATAATACCTGTTATTTTATTGAAGTAGCAAAAGATTAGTTGTAAAATGAAACTAGTAGGAATTTAACTTATATGATTAGTTTTATTTTATCGTTTAATTGAATGATCCAGACTCAGCTTATGAATAGAAAAAAAATTGCCCAACTTATTGTTAAACGGTTACAGCAACAAGAAGAACAGTTGCGCACTGATTTTTTGTCAGATAATCGGATTCCTTATTTTTTTGTAGATGATTTACTCCCCTCAGAAATAGCTAACGAGCTTAATGAGTTATTTCCAGCTTCCGAACAAATGATGCTTAAAAAAAGCATTAGAGAAGATAAGTATGTTGGCTTTAAAATGGATGCTTACCCAAGTTTGTTGGAAGAGTGTATTTACGCTTTTCAGGAAAAAGAAGTGATAGACCTGATTTCTAAAATAACAAAAACAGCGCAACCTCTTGCAGACGAATTTTTGTACGCTGGCGGGTTGTCGCTCATGAAAAAAAACCAGTTTTTAAATCCACATCTTGATAATTCTCATGACAAGGATAGGAAATTATGGCGTATTTTAAACCTACTTTATTACGTTACCCCGGGTTGGGAATTGGAGAATGGTGGGAATTTAGAAATTTGGCCTGAAGGATTAAAAAAAGAACCAATAACCATTATTTCAAAATTTAATCGTTTGGTGGTTATGGCTACCCATCAAGCATCGCTTCATTCTGTTTCGCCCATAGTAGCAGAGGTTAGTAGGAAGTGTATTTCAAACTATTATTTTTCTGAACAACCCTTTCGGGAAGGAGACAAGTTTCATGTAACTTCATTCAGGGGGCGTCCAGAAGAAATACTAAAAGACAAAATTCTTCAAGTAGATGCAAAGCTGCGTATGGGAATACGAAGTGTTTTTAAAAAAGGAATTGTAGAAAACCCTCACGTTTATAAAAAAGGAAAAAATTAATTCAATTTTTATGGGTGTTTTATTACGGTAATTTCAATCGAAATTAACTCACGCATAAAACGAAAGTAAATTTGATAGAGAAATGAATGGTTCGAATAAATCGGACTTTACGCCATTTAAAATAGGTATTACTTCTGTAATTTTTTAATCATTTTTTGTATCCGATCCTCTAGTTTTTCTGACGAAAGTTTTTCCCTTAGTCGGTCCGTAATAATAGGAAACGAAAAAGGCGTAGGTTCGTCGCAGGCTTTCCACAAAATGGTTTGTTTTTCTATTCGTTCCATGGCTTTTACTAACCTACCTTGTTCTAGCGAATGTTCAAAAGTTTCTGTAAAGGCTTGTTGAAAAAGTAAATGCTCCGGCTCCACGTCTTTAAACACATCAAAAATAAGTTGCGAACTAGACTGTAAGTGTTTGTTTTGGAGTAGTTTGTTAGGATAGCCAGTAAACACCAATCCGGCAATAACTGCAATATCCCTGAATTTTCTTCGGGCCATTTCTGTAGCGTTTAAGCTTTTTTCTAGGTCTGTTAGCAAGTATTCAGAACTAAATAAATTGTTGTCCAACACCGCTTGCACGTCCATTGGTTGGTCAGAAAGTAATTCGAATCCATAATCGTTAAAGGCTAACGAAAAAGAAATTGGCGAAAGTAAACTGATGCGATAGGCTAGTAAACTTGCCATTGCTTCATGAACAAAACGCCCTTCGAAGGGATAAAACACATGATGAAACCCCTCCCTTGTTTTGAATGTTTCAATTAAAAATTGATGTGGTTGAGGTACGATAGATTCCTTTTTTTGGCGTTCAAAAATAGGGTTTAATGCAAGGAGTTCGGGGCTTTGGTTGGACTGAGAATGCTCGTACAATTCATTTCTTAATAGGGTAGACATTTGGGAACTTAAGCTTAATCTGCCCCCCATCCAACTGGGAACTTTAGCTGTTTTTTGCTTCGATTTTCGCACTAAAACCTGCATGTTTTTAATGCGTATAAGTTCTAAATTTCTGCCCGCAAAGGTAAATACATCTCCCGGTTGTAGTTTCGAAATAAACCACTCTTCAATACTTCCTATAAATCCGCCTCCTAAGAATTTTACTTGCAAAACAGCATCGCTTACAATGGTTCCTATTTGCAAACGGTGTCGCATGGCTACTCCGCGACTGCTTACGTAAAAGCGTCCGTCTTCATCTTTTTCGACTTTTTTATAATCGTCGTAGGATTGAAGGGATTTTCCTCCTGAGACAATATAATTTAACGCCCAATTCCATTGTTCATCAGAAATGTTTTGAAAGCAAAAAGTACTTGCTATTTCTGCTTTAATTTCATCTTGATAAAATCCATCAGAGACCGCTAACGTGGTTAAATATTGCACCAAAACATCATAGGAAAATAGATACGGCATGCGGTCTTCCACTTGCCCGTTTGCCACTGCTTTTTGGAGCGCAGAAGCTTCAATTAATTCCATGGCGTGAGTGGGTAAAAAATAAATAACACTGTCTTTTCCAGGTTGATGCCCGCTTCTGCCCGCTCGCTGAATAAAACGAGCAACCCCTTTTGGGCTTCCTATTTGTATAATGGTTTCAACAGGTGCAAAATCCACTCCCAAATCTAGACTTGAAGTACAAACCACGGCTTTTAAAGATTCGTTTCGGATGGCATTTTCTACCCAACGTCTTGTTTCTTTATTGATACTTCCGTGGTGCATGGCGAGTTCACCCGCAAATTCAGGATACTTTTCTAACATTTTTTGAAACCAAATTTCGCATTGCGAGCGAGTATTGGTAAAAATAAGCGTGGTTTTGGAATGTTTAATAATTGGTACAACATCGTCTAGTAAATGAATGCCTAAGTGGCCACGCCACGGAAAAGTATCCATTTTTTTTGGGATGATGCTGCGCACCGTTATTTTCTTTTTAATATCGGCTTTTATTAAAGCTGCTTCTTCGTGATGCTTCACGCCAAACAACACTTGCTTCGCTTGGAGTAAGTTGCCAATGGTAGCAGAAATCCCCCAAATTTGTAGCGAGTTACAAATGCTTTTCATTCGGCTCAAGGCAAGTTCCATTTGTACGCCGCGCTTTGTGCCAAGTAGCTCGTGCCATTCGTCTATTACAATTGCGTTGCAACCTCCTAACGTTTTTGGGTAATTTTTGGAAGCGAGTAACAATTGTAAACTTTCAGGCGTAGTTATTAAAAAGTGTGGCATTTCTTTTCGTTGCTTGGCGCGTTCGGCAGTAGAAGTGTCTCCAGATCGAATACCTACTTTCAGGTCTAGTTGTAATGCTTTTAAGAGGGTTTCTAAAGCGTCTTTAATTTCTACAGAAAGAGCGCGTAGTGGAGTAATCCAAATGGCTTGCAATCCTTTTGGTGAAGAATTTTTTTCTAGAATTTTTTGAACAATCGGAATCCACAATGCATAGGTTTTTCCGCTTCCGGTAGGCGCGTTAAGCAAGCCATTTTTTCCTTCACCGAAGGTATCCCACGTTTCCTTTTGAAACGGATGCGCTTGCCAAGAACGTTCATTGAACCAAGCTTGAATTTTGGTGTAAAAAATTTCCTTCTCCACTTTTTTGCATTGAAAAAACGAACTTACTTAATTTCTGCCGATACTTATTTTATCTTAGCTTATAATTAACCGCTTCGGTATTTTAGCAACCTTGTTCAACTGATACCATTTATCACTTGAAATTACCGTGCTAAACCCGACTTATACCAATTTAACCATCAAATGACGCTATTTAGCTCATTCATTTTTCCATATATTTCCTTGTTCACAATTTCCGTCCCGTACGTATGGGATGCAAGTTATTCATAGCGTTATATATGAAAAATGCAATTTCGCTCTTTTTACGACATTTAATAGTCAAATTGCAAAGTACATGATTAAAATTCATATTCATTGAAAATCAAGTAGTTATAGCGTATTTTTTATATTGTTGTATACTAAAATACATTGGTTTTATTTCATGACGCATAGTGATGTAACCTTTTTAGGGTTTTGATTTATCATTATCAATTTTTCTAATTACGTCATCCCTTCGGGATAAAATTATTCGAGGAAATGTCAATTCAATAGCCCTCATTTTTAAATGGGGGCTAAATAATTAGGAACGATAAATTGGCTTTAGCCAAATTCCTTAGAATTATAATGCGTTTTTGGCTAAAGCCATTTTATTTGGTGTGCGTTGTAAACGGGATAAATCCCGTTTCTATTAATTTTTAAATTTTCAAATTGCATATTTCTTTGGTGAAGTTCATTTTTTGTCGTGTGCTTTGGTTAAATTGGTATTATTTTCCTTTTTTTTGATTTTTCTGTTTTTTGCAAAGTAAAAATCTTTCCTAAAACCCTAGAAATAGGTACTTTTTATTTGGGTAATTTCAACTAATAACGGGTATAACAAGGCTGATTTTGGTGTTTTGGTATTACGTTTTCTAGGATACGACTGGGCAATTTTTGTTGGGTCACTACGTTTACAAAATGAAGTTAAATCTTTTTACGTACAAAGCAACTTTTAGTCTATGTTGGCATCTATTAGATGGGAGAAAATTGTTTCTTTGCACTTTTTTAAACAGCAAAGCTAAAGCACCTGCTAAATTTTGAAAGTAAATCAGCTTAAACATATTATTAAAGACGCCGACTATAAGGAAATTCTTACCAAAGGATTTGTCCATTTGGTTGTTCAACTAGGAGGAACCCTAATGGGTTTTTTGTTTACCATTTTTATAACGGACGAGTTTGGAGCAGATGCTTATGGAATGGTGGTTTGGAGTTTTTCGGTGTTTTTGATGTTAAGCGTTTTTGGCAGGCTTGGTTTAGACATTAACGTACTAAAGTTTTTTGCTATTGAAGCTAACCAAACAGATGCGGGGATTTTTTACCGCTCCATTATAAAATCCTTTATATTTAGCAGTCTTATTTCAGTACTTGTTTATTGGCAAAGCGATTATTTAGTAACCCAGCTTTTTCCAGCACCAAAGCCACAGTTAATTCCTTACTTGGAGTGGACTTTGTTGGCTGTTCCTTTTTGGTCGGTTGCCATTATATCTGCAAGTTTTTTACGTGCAAAAAAATTGAATTTTTCCTATGCTTTTTTTAATAATCCAGGACGATTCCTGTTTTCATTGGTCTTTGCGTATGTTTTATTCCAATTTTCGGAGGATGCCTTAATTGCCGTACAAGCCCATTTTTACGCCATTGTAGTGGTAAGTGTAATCAGTTTTTTATTGGTTGTAAAAAGGCTGAAGAATGTAAAGATTAAGACCCAAGCTAACTCGTGGCGTTTTGTTCAGCAGGCGTTCCCGATGATGCTATCTTCGTCGGTAATTGTTTTCTTGGGATGGACAGATACCTTTGTAATGGGAATTTATGAATCGGACGAGCAAGTTGGGATTTATGGTGTTTGTGTAAAAATTGCAGCGCTTACTACTTTTGTCATGTATGCGTTAAGTTCTATTTTAGCTCCCAAAATAGCTGTTGCCTATGCAGAGGACCAACTTCCTTTGTTTAATCGAATGGTTCGTTTTTCTACTTTTTTGAATTTTACAAGTACGCTTGCTGTTGTTGTAGTAATTGTTGTGTTTAATCAGTTTTTTTTAGGCATTTTCGGTGCTGAATTTAAGCAGGGATTTTGGGTGCTTTTTTTGCTTTGTTTGGGGCAATTAGTTGCTGCTTACTTTGGCTCTGTGGGAGTTGTTATGCAAATGATTGGCAAACAAAAAGTCTACCAAAATATGGTATTAGTTGCTTTGGTGGTAAATTTAGCCTTAAATTTTATTTTAACTCCTTTGCTTGGAGGAGAAGGAGCTGCAATAGCAACTATTGTTAGTGTCTTGTTTTCGACAGGGTTGCCTGCGTATTACATGAAAAAAAATATAGCAATACACACCTATTTTCAGCCCAAAATGTTGTTTGATGTGTTAAAAATGGTTTCAACTAAAATGAATTAATTTATGCCTCACTCGCTTCGTGTATTTCTTGTTTCAAATATGTTTCCTTCGGAAGAGGATCCACTTTTTGGAGTGTTCGTAAAAAACTTTAAACAGCAATTAGAAAAAAAAGGAGTTTTGTTTACGCAAATGGCAGTAATTAAAGGCAAAACTCAAGGGCTATTTAACAAACTGAAACGTTACTTTCGCTATTATTTGGCTGTTATTAATGCTTATAGAGAAGGTAATTTTGATGTAATGTACGTTCATTTTTTAAGCCATAATGCTCCCATTATGGCACTTTTGTTTCTCTTTAGCAAACCTAAAGTCCCTTACATTATAAATGTTCATGGTACCGATGTAGTGGATACTGAAGGAAAATGGATTGATGTATTAAATAAAAAAATAATTGCAGAAGCAAGTTTGGTGGTAGTACCCTCGCGTTCGTTTAAAGAAATTGTGCTTAAAAGATATCCTTTTCTTTCAGAAAGTAGTGTTTTTATTTCCCCTTCTGGCGGAATTAATCCAGCACTTTTTTATCCTTCAACAGAAAAGAAAGCCAATACCAAGCTTCACCTAGGAATGGTGTCGCGAATAGATAAAGGGAAAGGATGGCTTACTTTTTTAAAAGCACTTCACTTGCTGAAAGAGGCTTCTGTAGATTTTAAAGCAAGTATTATTGGTAGTGGATTAGAAAATGAAGACTTAATTCAATCGATAGCTGATTTAGGTCTAACAGAGCAGGTTCATTTTTATGGGCTAGTTCCTCAAAAAGAATTAGTAAAACACTACCACTCCTTCGATTTAAGTGTTTTTCCATCCGAGCTTTACGGTGAAAGCCTTGGTTTGGTTGGCCTAGAAGCCCTCGGATGTGGTACTCCAGTTATGGGAAGCAATATTCCTTCAATTGAAACCTACTTGGAAGACGGGTATAATGGATTTATTTTTGAACGTGGTAACCCCGATAGTTTAGCTCAAAAAATTACTTCTTTTAGTGAAATGTCAGTTGAAGAAAAAACCGTACTTTCGGCTAATGCATTAAAAATGGCTACTCAGTTTGATGCAGATGTAGTAAGTTCGCAATTAAAAACTGAAATATGTAAGTGTTTATGAGCAAAATAGCTTGGGCAATTTATTATTTAGTAATTCAACACCTCCCACATTCAAGGCTGATTGGTTTTGGCACTCGATTTCGTACTTGGTATGTTTGCCGTATACTAAAAATTGGCCCTTACGACACCAATACAGCTATCGAACCTAATGTATATTTGTCCGACGGGAAACACATTCGAATGGGTAGGTTTTGTAAAATTAACGAGAACGTTTTTATACAAGGGGCAAACATAGGAAACCATGTGCTTATTGCTCCTCATGTAGCTATTTTAAGTAAAAGTCATATTCATGACAATGTTCGCGTCCCAATTGTTCTTCAAGGCGATACCTTGGCTAACCCACCCGTAATTGAAGACGGTGTTTGGCTGGGTAGAAATGTGGTGGTAATGCCTGGTGTACGAATTGGAAAACATGCCATTGTTGGTTCAGGAGCCGTGGTTACAAAAGATGTGGAAGCGTATACCATTGTTGGGGGTGTCCCCGCAAAACTGATTAAAAAAAGAAAATAACCAAGTGGATACAGTAGACCGTTCAAATACAACAGTTAGTTTTAAAATAACTTATCATAAGTTGGTTTCATTTCTTGTGGTATTTGCTATCGGATTTAATTTTTTAGGCGAAATTACGCACGGGATTTATCAAGTTGGTTTCTTAGACGAGCTAAGTTGTTTATTTGTTTTAAGCATCGGCTTATTTTCCTATTTTGCTAAAAAAACAAAAACTATTTACAGGCCAAAATTTATGGCTTATTACCTTGTACTTAGCTTAATTTATTTATTGTTCTACAAGACTACTACCTTGTCTTTTTTATATGAATATTACAAGCTTTTTATTTTCTTAATTTTTCTTCCCCTTTTCAACTTTTTAAACAAAGACAGTTTAAGCCTTGTTTTTACTTACTTTTTCAAGCTAATTACCTACGTGTTTATAATAAATTTGGTTTTTATACTTCTTCAGTACATCACCCAAAACGATATTTTAAGGTGGATAAATTACAATGTCTTACGAACAGATAATTGGGAAAGGTATGGGAGATACACCGGTTTATTCGATGTTGCTACACTTGGTTTTACGTCGCTACTTGTGTTGTTTTTAAACGAATTGGTTAATAAGCATAAGCAAAATTATATAGTTGTTCTTGTTCTTGCCATCATTTCCGTTTTGTTTTCGAGCTCCAAAGCCTCCTATTTAATTCTTATGGTTTGGATAGTTATTTACTATAAAAAGTATTTTGTAAAGCACGGTCATAAGATTTTAGTAGGTTTGTTTCTTCTGTTAGCCGTTACTTATTACTACACTGCAGATACCATCAGTATTAAAATTGAGCAGTATAGTTATTTCATCAGAAATTTCGACAATAGACCTGTACTTAACTTAGATTATGTGGAGAAAAGAGTTTTGTTTTTAGCAGAAAGTTTTTCGATTGTACAGCAACATCCATTTGGATTAGGTCTTGGTACTTTTGGCGATGCATCGGTATTTTACAACCCAGATGCCTACCGAATGCCTCCACAATATTGGTATGAAGAAAATGTAAGCATGGCTGATTCTGTTATTGCCCACGTGCTTGCAGAGCAAGGGATTACCTCAATTTTTTATTTTGCTATGATTTTATTGGCACCGCTTTTTTTTATAAAAAGAAAGCTTTTAAAATTTTATGCCATGTATGTTTTCTTCTATATTATCCTGTCTATTTCTACCATGGGGCTATCGGCTGGTAGTTTTCCTATCTTATTTGCATTAATTTTTGCCTTATTTTACTATTCAAAAAAGTTTGATGAAATTTTCACGGTATCATAACATACTGATGATAGCCTTTGGCATTATCATCCTTTTTTTGGTAATTAAAAACCATGTTTTGTCCTTTCAGGCGAAGGGTTTTTACACTAAAAAATTTAATTTAAACAATACCGAAACTATACGTGATTTAGGCAATTTTGAAGTGCTTAAATTCTCTACAGAAGAAATTATTATTCAAAAAAAGGAAGGTGTAGACCAGGCGTTTATTCCCCGTCATCATTATTTATTTAATGTAGAAGGAAAAGATTACATTTTTACCTTCGAAAGTTTACTAGAAAAAGACGATCTGATTATTCTAGATTATATTGTTTGGTTTTACACCAAGCCATTAGTTTACACGGCTAAAGTTAATATAAGTGAAGTTGCTTTAGTTGAAAACCCTCATCATACTAATTACACAATACATTTAATTACTGAAGATTTTGGTTGTTGCCTGCTTGAAGGAAAAAAGTTTCGATACAATTGGGTAAAGCGAAATCAAAACATTGGCTTTGTTGGAAAAAATCGAGACCTTTTTGGCTATCATTACACGCATTCCGCTAGCCTTGAAAGTGGGGTAAGAAGTAGTTTTCCTTTTGAAGATTTTAATGCAACGCATACACTTTTGTGGTTGGGAAGGTCTAATTTTTCCCGTTCAACAAACGAAATTGTTGCAGAAATTGAAGCAATAGCAGAGGAAGTTTCACTTGCATACCCAAACACATTAGTAGTGGTACTAACCCCCGCACCAAGCCCGCAATTGAGTATAGACACAACTATTCAGCAGGTTGTAAATGGACTTGTAGCCAACGAAAAACTGAGCATTATAGATATTAATGCGCTTATAAAAACACAAAAAAATTGGGAGACTCGTTTGTTTTTTGAAGATTATGGTCTTAATGAAAAGGCTTACGATTTAATTTTAAATCACTTAAATGAACAACTTTTTTAACATACCTTACTTAACTAAAGAATTGTATTGGTTCACCCTTAGTGTTTTGCTTATTTCATTTGCATACCCTTCACCACCAATAACAAGCGTGGCGTATATATCAGTGGCATTTTTTTCGTTTCTTCACCTTTTTCAGTTTAAAAAAAATAAACAGTATTTTCAAGATAAAATGCTATTTATTGTAGTTGTTTTTTTGCTTTCAAATACAATTACGCATTGGGTAATTGAAGGTGTTGGATACAGTTCTCGTTTATGGAAGTTACACTCATTTACATTGGTTTTTGTAGCCATTTACTTGGGACCAAAAATAACTTCACCAATGTGGGAACGATTAAAATTGTATTACATTGCAAGTCTTGTTGGGTGTAGTTTAATAGGTTTAATAAAGGTCTGTGTATTGTATTATTACAAGCTTGTTAATTCTGTGTCTTACATAAATTATGCTGTGGAGTTGGGAGTACTAACTACTTATTTTGCATTGCTTGTTTGTATTGGAATTATTTTTATGCTCCCCAATGTTTTTACGCCTACTTCCAACAAAAAAAAATACCTAAGTATAGTTGTTCTGACCTACCTGGTTTTTATTTTAAGCTTGTTGTCTGTTAGAATTTCTTGGCTCGCTCTTTTGCTTATTTTAGTGCTTGCAATTATGTATTACAAAGTGTCTTTCAAGGTAATAAGTTTATTACTTAGCCTGGTTCTTTTAACGGGTATTTTAACCTTCGCAGTAGCAGACCAAAATGTGTTTGAAAGACTATCTGAAGTTTCCCAAGTAAGAGAAGATATCGCTATTTCTGATGCATCTAACCGTTTAAAGCTATGGTCTTGCGCGATAGAAGAATACATAACAAATGCTTCCTTGTTTTTGGGTATTGGTATTCAGCAATACCAAGAATACCTCAATGAATGTTATTACAGAAATGAACTTTTTCATGCCCAAGAGCAATCTTACAATGTACATAATCAATACCTTCAAAGTTTACTGAATACAGGCATATTAGGTTTTTTGAGTTTGATAGCACTGCTTTTTTATGCGTTAAGCAGGGCTTTAAAAGAAAAGCAACCTCAGTTTGTTCTTATTCTACTTACTTTTGCAGTGTTTTTTATGACTGAATCTTTTTTTGAAAAAACCTTAGGGATTGTTGCGTTTGCAACTTTTATGGGTGTTTATTGGAACCTACAAACTAAAAATGAACAAAGAACTTAAAGGATACATTCCGCATATTATTTTACTATTAAGTTTCCTTTTTGAATCGTTAGAAGGACAAACTCGCTACTTCTTAGGTAGTTCGTTCGGACTCTCCTTCATTCTTAAATCATTTGTTTTTATTTACTTCTTAGCTATTTCGTTTTTACATTACAAAAAAATTTATAGTTGGTTAGGGGGCTTATTTGGTCTGTTTATTTTCAGTCAATTCACCTATACGCAGTTTGAGTTTGATGTTCTGAAAAACATCAACATGTTCTTCAATTATGTATATCCATTTGTTGTACTAATGGGGTTGCGTATTTCTGTAAATAGCACAAATGCCCATCAGCTTAAAAAAATACTTCAAATAGGACTTCTTCTTGTGTTGATTTCAATTGTGGTTGGAGCGATTTTTAACTTACCAAGCTTAGCAACTTACTCGTATCGGTTTGGTTTTAAAGGCTTAATTACTAGACCCTCTACAGCATCATATTTTATTATGCTATCGTGGGTTGTTTTCCTTCAGAGCGAGTGGTCGCTTAAATTTCAAACAGCCGTTTACTTTTTACTTTTTATAGTTTCATTTTTGGTAGGTACAAAAGCCTCTCTTTTATTCCTCGCTTTCGTAGTATTACACTTGGTAGTCCAACGGAAAATTAAATTTTCTTTTTCAAAATTGCTGATTGGGGGTGCCACATTTTTGGGTGTAGTAGTCGCCATTTTTTATAGGTATCAGGACCGAATTATTCACACAAAGGGGCAGCATTTAAAATTGTACACTAACGAAGGATGGATTTCTGCACTTTCTTCTTTTCGATCAAGAAAACTAAATGAGATCTCTTCTTATTACTTAGAAAATTGGAACATAGCCAATTATTTTGTGGGAGGGAGACATGTTTTTATCGAAAATTTTGAATTTGATGCATTAGATGTTTTGCTTCATTTTGGTTTAGTTGGAACTTTAATTTATATTTTTGTAGCCAAGAAATTAGTAATGCCGCTGTTGCCTAAAAATCAAGTCATTTTATTTACGGGACTTCTAGTGGTTGCGCTTTTGGCGGGACAACTTTTTTACAATACATACATCGCTTTACTATTATCATATTACCTAATAGTACAAAATACAAAAACCTTAGGCAATGAAACAACCATCTAAGATAAATATATTTGGCATTAGCATAGACAACTTAACTATGCAAGAAACCTTAGCCATCATTGAAGGACATGTAGTAAAACGAGAACCTCTTCTTCATGTTGGTGTAAACGCAGGAAAGTTAGTAGATATGCAATCCGATGCTGCTTTATGGAAAAGTGTAGAAGCATCTGATATGATAAGTGTAGATGGTCAGGCGGTGGTTTGGGCTTCAAAATTTCTTGGACAACCGCTTAAAGAGCGTGTTACAGGAATAGACATGATGATTAACCTGGTAGCCCTAGCCGGACAAAAAGGGTATCGATGTTTTTTTTTAGGTGCCAAAGAAGAAGTGGTTCAAAAAGTGGTTGAAAATTATCGTTCAACTTATGGCGAACAGGTAGTTGCTGGGTATAGAAACGGGTATTTCACTAAAGATGATGAGCAGGCCATTGTTCAGCAAATACTAGATTCCAATGCCGATATGCTCTTTGTTGCCATGACCTCCCCCCTGAAAGAAAATTTTCTTTATGCACACCGCAAAGCCTTTAAGAAAATTCCTTTTATTATGGGAGTGGGAGGTAGTTTTGATGTTATCGCTGGAAAAGTGAAGCGCGCCCCACTATGGATGCAAAAAACAGGACTGGAGTGGCTTTACAGGGTTATTCAGGAGCCCAAAAGAATGTTCAAAAGATACCTCGTGGGTAATACAAAATTCTTACTTTTGACACTTAGAGAAAAATTTAAAAAAGTTAACTAGCATTACGTTTTTTAGCGAAAACCTTAATGAGTAAATAGAGCAATTTTTTTTACTTTTTAGAAGCTATAGATGTATTGATAAAAAGACTACAAATAGTGATGAATTGACTAACTAGTAGGCTTTGTAAAGCAGTGTAAAAAATATACAACGCTTTAAAACGCAAAGAAAATCTGGATAAGCTACTGGGAGATTCGCAAATAACGGTAAGTAACAAAATAACTATATGAAAAGAATATTAATTACAGGAGCAGCAGGCTTTTTAGGCTCTCATTTATGCGATCGTTTTATAAAAGAAGGATACCACGTAATTGGAATGGACAACCTAATTACAGGAGATTTGAAAAATATTGAACATTTATTTCCGTTAGAACACTTCGAGTTTTATAACCACGATGTTTCTAAGTTTGTTCACGTGGCAGGTAACCTTGATTATATTTTGCATTTTGCTTCACCCGCAAGTCCTATCGATTATTTAAAAATTCCAATTCAGACGCTAAAAGTGGGTTCATTAGGAACCCATAATTTACTTGGTTTAGCAAAAGCAAAAAATGCACGAATTCTTATAGCAAGTACTTCCGAGGTCTATGGCGACCCTCTCGTACACCCACAAACTGAGGAATACTATGGAAATGTAAATACCATAGGACCACGAGGAGTATACGACGAAGCAAAACGTTTCCAAGAGTCCATAACAATGGCGTACCACAGATTTCATGGTTTAGAAACCAGAATTGTTCGAATATTTAATACGTACGGCCCTCGAATGAGGCTTAACGACGGACGTGTAATACCAGCTTTTATAGGGCAAGCGCTAAGAGGAGAGGACCTTACCGTCTTCGGAGACGGATCCCAGACTAGGTCGTTTTGTTATGTAGACGACCAAGTTGAAGGAATTTACAGACTCCTACTTTCCGATTATGCAGAGCCTGTTAATATTGGAAATCCACATGAAATTACTATTCGAGATTTTGCAGAAGAAATAATAAAATTGACAGGAACTACTCAAAAGGTTATTTATAAAGATTTACCAAAAGACGACCCGATGCAACGCCAACCTGATATCAGCAAAGCAAAAGAAATTTTGGGCTGGGAACCAAAGGTAGATCGTGCAGAAGGGATGAAAATTACGTACGATTATTTTAAAAGTCTTTCGTCAGAAGAGCTTCAACGAAGTGAACACAAAGATTTTAGCCAGCATATAGTGCGCTAAGTAAAGCTATGATAGGAAAAGTTGGAAGGTATTCGGTGTACTTAAGGCCTGTTGCTTACGGCATAGACCTTAGTTTAATTGCAGCTATTGCATTGCAATTTCAGTTGCCATTATCCGCTTACTTACAATTTGTTTTATTTCATATTTTTGTTTGGATAATTGCTTCTTTTAAAACTGATTTTTATGAGGTTTATCGATTTACCCGATCACTAAAAATACTTTCATTATCCATTTACCATTTCATTTTATTTGGGCTGGTTGTGTTTTTCTATTTTGGTGTAATTGAAGCTGATGTACTCAGTCAAAAAGCGGTTTTTGGATATTTATGGAAGCTGTTTCTTGCGGTTAGCATTATTAAATTTGGAATTTATTTCTTTTTGAAAAACTACCGAAGCAGATACGGAGGTAATTACAGAACAACAATCATTATAGGGGAGTCATTTAGAAGTAATCAACTGAAAGATTTTTTTCTTGGAAACCCTGAATATGGATATAAGTTATCCAAAGTCTTTTCTCCAGAAGAGTTGGCCAATAATCCAGACGAGGTATTCGATTATGTTATTTTGAATGGAATAGATGAAATTTACTGTTCTACAGATAAACTTAGCAACGAACAAATTAATGCTGTAATCGATTTTACCGACAATAACCTTAAAGTTTTAAAGTTTTTACCGGACAATAAAGATATTTTTTCAAAACGACTACAAGTAGATTACTACGGCTACCTACCCGTTTTATCCATTCGAAACATCCCGCTAGAAGACCCGTTAAATATCTTATTAAAACGTTGTTTTGATTTGCTGATTTCCGTAGTTGTAATTTTATTTGTACTTTCTTGGTTAACTCCTGTTTTGGCTATACTTATTAAGCTTGAGTCTAAAGGCCCTGTTTTTTTCAAGCAAAAGCGAAACGGACTGGATTACAAAGAGTTTTACTGTTTTAAATTCAGGTCTATGCGTCCCAACCCAGAAGCCGATATTCATCAGGTTAGAAAAAACGACCAACGCATAACGAAAATGGGGAAGTTCCTACGAAAGACGAGCATAGATGAGCTTCCACAGTTTTTTAATGTTTTTTTAGGCGAAATGTCTGTGGTTGGCCCAAGACCACACATGGTAAGCCACACCCACATGTACGCCGAGCGCATCGATAAATTTATGGTGAGGCATTTTATAAAACCGGGCATTACAGGCTTAGCGCAAGTTAGTGGTTTTAGAGGTGAAGTAGAAACCGATTTAGACATAATCAATCGAGTGAAGTACGATATTTTTTACCTAGAAAACTGGTCTTTGTTGTTGGATGCAAAAATTATTTTTTTAACCGTTTATAATGCCATTAAAGGCGATAAAAAAGCGTACTAATATGACATTGGTTTCTATAATTACCGCTTCGTTTAATGCAGCCGATTTTATTGAAGCCACTATTGCTTCGGTTCAACGTCAGACCCACCAAAATTGGGAAATGATTATTACAGATGATGCTTCTACAGACAACACAGTTGAAGTTATTAAGCGTATTCAACATCATGAGCCACGCGTAAAGCTGATTGCTTTATCCGAAAATGTGGGGCCTGCTGTAGCCAGGAATCATTCTATTGAAGCTGCCAAAGGGAAATACCTCGCTTTTTTGGATGCTGATGATATTTGGTTTGACTTTCATTTATCCGAAAGCATAGAAGCTTGTAACAAACACCAAACAGGATTTGTTTTTGCGTCGTATAAGCGCTCCAACGAAAACCTAGAATTTGTGTATTCGGATTTTATAGTTCCAGCAAAGGTTACCTACACCGATATATTAAAGACTAACTCAATTTCCTGTTTAACTGCTTTTGTTGATGTGCAGAAACTTGGAAAAAAGAAAATGCCCGAGGTAAAAAAGCGCCAAGATATGGGATTATGGCTTAGATACCTTAAAGAAATTCCTTTCGCAGTTGGTATAGCAAAGCCTCATGCAATTTATCGTATACGACAGAATTCGCTTTCAAGAAATAAGAAGAACTTAATTAAATACCAATGGGAGTTTTACCGAAATGTAGAAAATCTTAGTGTTTTATCCTCGGCATATTACATGATTTGCTGGATGTATTTAGGATATATGAAGTACAAGAATTAAATGGGTTTATTTCGTCGAGAAAGACAATTAAATAAAGGTCTAAACCTTAATTCTGTATTCCCTACTCCGAAAGCCTAAATTCATATGTTATTTCTCCAACTTGTCTAGAAGGAGCTTTATCATCTGCGTTAAATTTTGTGTCTCTAGCAGCGCGTTCTGCGGGCTCAAGTAAGCATTTACTGAAATTAGTTGTTCCTTTAATACCTGCTTCTACTTTAGTAACAATACCTTGAGGATTTACTTCAATTCGAACCACAACTACTCCTGATTCATTGCATTTTTGTTTATACGTGGTTTTAGTCTCAGCTTTTCTTCCGCCAAGTCTGTAATTTCCATCGCCATCCAATCCTTTTCCGCTTCCATAGTAAGAAGTAGCATTAAAATCGCCATCTGGATTTCCTTTATCGCCGCCTTCCTTATCGTCTCCTTCGCCTTGACTTTCTTTGCCATCCTGCTCTTTGCCAGCAAGAATACTTTTCATAGCATCTGTTACATTTTGGCTTGGAGTAGGCTCTGGTTCGGGCTCTGGTTCTTTTATTTTTTCAATTGTTTCTTTAGGTTGAGGTTCTTTTTTCTTTTCTTCCTCTACCTTTTTCTTTTTTTCTTCTTTCTTTTCTTCTATTACAGGAGCATCTTCATTATCTTGAGTAACCACTGCTTCCTCACTGGTTTCAGTCGGCGTAGGTTCGCTTTCTTGTGGAGGAGGTGGGGTTGCTTGTTGGGGTGCTGTTTTTATGGGTTCAGTAGGTTGTACATCTCCAGCGCCAACATCGGAAGTTCCAAAGTTAACAGCAATACCTCCTTCAGGTGGCGGGTCTAAGTATTTTAATCCGCTAATAAACAAGAGCAGCACCAATAACAAGTAAATAATGCTTGTTACAATAAGGGAATCGCGTTTGTTTTTATCTTCGAAAACTTCCATTTTCTTATGGTTTTACAGCGAGTATAATTTTAAACCTATTGCGGTTGGCTATATCCATTACGTTAACGGCATTTTCAATCGGAACCCCTTCTTCAGCGCGTAAGATAATGGTGGGTTCATCTATTCCTTTTAAACGAGATTTAAGTTGGGCTTCCAATCCGTTTTTGGTTACTTTTTCATTGTTGATGTAGTACTCCAAATTTTTATTGATGCTTACCGATAAGTTTTGCTGATTGGTAGATTTTCCTTTGGCTTTTGGTAAAATTAAATCCAATGCGTCTGGAGTAATTACTGGGGAAGTAAGCATAAAAAATACGAGCAATAAAAACACGATATCCGTCATAGAGGACATACTAAATTCGGGGCTTACTTTATTTCTTCCGCGTAAATTCATGATGCTAGGTAGGTTCGTTTAATAAATCAAGAAAATCTACCGCAGTTGCTTCCATTTGATGTACTACTTTATCTGTTTTTACAACCAAGTGATTGTAGCCCATGTAAGCGATAATCCCAACAATAAGTCCACAAACGGTAGTTGTCATTGCGGTATAAATACCTTCTGCAAGCAATCCCATTTCAGCTTGTCCGCTACTGGTTGCTAACTCGTGAAAAGCGAGAACCATTCCAATTACGGTTCCTAAAAATCCAATCATTGGCGCCGCTCCAGCAATAGTTGCTAGGATAGCTACGTTTTTTTCTAACTTATAAACTTCTAATCTCCCTGCGTTTTCTATAGCGGTATTAATATCTTCTAACGGGCTTCCTATTCTAGAAATACCCTTTGCAGTTAGTCTCGCTACAGGCGAATTTTCTTGTGCGCATCTAATTTTTGCAGATTCAATATTGCCACTAGTTACTGCATCTCGAATTTGAGCCATAAAATTTTTGTCGGTTTTAGAGGCTGCTTTTACTGCAAACAAACGTTCAAAATAAATGTACATGGCGGCAAAAAGTAAAACACCTAGTATGATAATGATCACTGTTCCTCCTGCACCACCACTAAAAAGTAGGTCGTATAGAGAAAGTGTCTTTTCAACTGATTCTTCATCGATTAAATCTGCATCTGTTTGTATGTACATCAACATAATTTTAAATATAATTTTATAACGCTAAAGTAAACATTAAATTTTGTTTACCGTTTTAATTTTAAGCTATTAGTTCAAGACAACAATTAATTTTATAACATCTGACTCTATCTCAGCACTAAAAGAAGCCTTTCTGTGTTTGGTATTCACTTAGTTCTGAGATGAAAGTCTAAAAAATAAAGAAATTGATTTTTGCTGTAAACTATTTTTAGGTGTAAAAGAATTTTTCAATTAAAATAAACACAGCCGCACCCGAAAGGAAGCCAACTAAGGCTAGCCAAGCAATTTTTTTCAAGTACCAAATAAAGTCTATTTTTTCCATCCCCATTGCGGCCACACCAGCAGCCGAACCGATAATGAGCAGACTTCCTCCAGTTCCTGCAGAATAGGCGATAAAATGCCAAACTGGGTGATCTACTTCATAGGTGTACATTCCCATTGTCGCAGCTACCATAGGAACATTATCTATAAGCGCTGAAAGTGCACCAAGCAAAATAACAACCACATCCATGTTAGGAATAGCGGTAGATATAGCCTCTGCTGCATAGCGAAGAGTTCCTACTTCTTGTCCATTAATACTTCCGTAAACTAAACTTTCCAAAGCTGCAACGGCAAGCAGGATCCCTAAGAAAAAGAGAATACTTGAAAATTCAATTTTAGAAAGTGCTTTGTGAGTAGAATAACGGTGTTTTTCTGTTTTAGGAAGGTTTTTTTCGGGCTTTACGTACTCTGAAACCAACCAAACTACACCAAGACTAAACATCATCCCTAAGTAAGGAGGTAATCCTGTAATTCCTTTGAAAATTGGCACAAATGCAATAGCTGCAAGTCCTGTCCATAACATTTTTTTACTGCTTAAAAGGCGTTGTGCTTCAACATCTGCAATAAGCTCCTTGCGAATGGCCTTGCCACTAAATGCCTTCATTCTGCTAGCTATCAAAAACGGGATAACAAAACAAACTAACGAAGGTAAAATAAGGTATTCGGATAAGCCAATAGCGGTTACTTTTCCTCCAATCCAAAGCATGGTAGTAGTTACATCACCAATCGGAGACCAAGCGCCACCTGCATTTGCGGCAATTACAATCATTCCAGCAAACCAAAGACGATAGTTTCGCTTTACAAGAATTTTTCGCAACAATGTAACTAAAATAATGGTTGCTGTAAGGTTGTCTATAATGGCCGATAAAATAAAAGCAAGTACCCCCATAGCCCAAAGTAGCCTACGTTTATTTTTATACGTAAGTGCATCTTTGATGATGGAAAATCCTCGGTGAAGATCGATTATTTCAACAATCGTCATAGCTCCAATTAAAAAGAAAAGAATTTCTGCAGCGGCACTAAAGTGATAGATAAGGTTTTTCTTGAAACCATAAAACTGCTCGTCAGGGTTGCCTGTGTTAATATTGAAAATTTCATCGTAATGATCAACAATGGAAATCCACCCCTGATTGAAGCCGAAGGCTAATAACGCCCACATAAGTGTTCCCATGAGTAATGCGGGAACAGCTTTGTCTAGTTTAATAGGATGTTCTAAAGTAATGGCCAGGTAGCCAATCACAAAAATAACAATGAGTATACTTATCATGATCAAGTATTAAAGAAGTTGTTTTAAGGATATTTCAAAAGCGGTGGCGCTAATGTTTGTTTTGCTTGGGTTGTGGTCGTAAACGTTCTGAAGGGCATTTTTAATGGTGATGGACGTATCATTAAAAATAGCTTCATCTGTCATTTGCACTTTGCGCTCCATGAAATAAGCAAATACGCGCGCCATTCCGCAATTTGCAATGAAATCTGGCAACACGCTTAGCTTTTGGTCGGTATATTCCATAATAGGTCCAAAGAAAATTTCTTTGTCGGCAAAAGGAACATTTGCACCGGAGGATATTACTTCTAGCTGATTATCTGCCATAACATCTACTTGCTCTTTTGTAATTAACCTAGACGCTGCGCAAGGGGCAAAAATTTCAGCACCAACACTCCAAATTTGTTGGTTTACTTCTTCAAATGATAACATGTTTGTTGCGGCGAGGGTGTTTCCATCTTTTGCTAAGTAGAGTTGTTTTATTTCTTCAAAACTAAAACCTTCTGAATTGATAAGTCCTCCAACTCTGTCTATAATTCCTACAATTTTAACCCCCATTTTAGAAAGGTAAAAAGCTGCGGCAGCTCCAACATTTCCGAAGCCTTGGATAATCGCTCTTTTTTCAGAAATATTACCCCCGTAGATAGCGTAATAATGACGCACAGCTTCGGCAACACCATAACCGGTAATCATGTCTGCAACCGTATATTTTCTAGCTGTATCTGGCGAGAAAGTGTCGTTTTCTAGCACCTTAATTACACCGTTACGAAGCTGTCCAATACGATTAATTTTATCTGCTTCACTAGGGCTAAAATGTCCATTAAAAACTCCTTCTTGCGGATGCCATACACCACATTCTTCAGTGATTGGTATAACTTCATGAATTTCGTCTACATTTAAATCTCCCCCTGTACCGTAGTAACTTTTAAGTAGGGGAGACACAGCTTTATACCAACGTTCCAGTACGCCTTTTTTCCTCGGATCTGAGGGGTCAAAATTAATACCAGATTTAGCCCCGCCAATTGCTGGGCCCGAAACGGTAAATTTTACCTCCATGGTTTTGGCCAAAGAAAGTACTTCGTTCATGTCTAATCCTAAACGCATACGCGTTCCTCCGCCAGCTGCTCCACCGCGAAGTGAGTTAATAACAACCCAACCTTCTGCCTCGGTTTCGTGGTCGTTCCAATGAAAAACAATTTCTGGTGATTTGTCTTCGTATATCTTTAATAATTCCTTCATGGATACAATTCTTAAAATTGCCCACAAATATAAGGAAACTTACTAGTTTGCTTTAACTTTATTTTAAAGATAATTGAAATGCTTTTTTGGGGTATTGAAAGGCTGTAATTTCACTTGAAAATGGAATTACGCATAGGCTTCCTCAGAAATGGGTTTAGGAGGGTTTTCTTGAATCTTTTTTTCTATGAAGGCTGTAATTTCTTGTAAAACTTGCTCGTCGTCAATAATATGCATCAACGACATGATGTAACCTATTTGTTCACTATTTGTCATAACTAACTTTTCTTCTTATTATGACGAAGAAAAACTACAATTGTTGTATGCGGTTTTGTTAAATACTCAAAATTTAACATTTAGTAAATACTTCCGCTGCTGTGGTCCTTGGTTGCTCCTGTTACACTTGCAAGCACATTTACCTGATTGTGAAGACGTAACAATCCGAGGAAACCAAAAATCAGGGCTTCTTTATAATTTATTAATTCGTCCGAAGGGCACGTAATAATAGAATTCGACTTTTTTCTTAATTGTTGGACCAAGAAGCTGTTAAATGTTCCGCCTCCTGTAAGTAAAACCTTCGCATTTAAAGGGATGCATGCTGCAATTTGTTGCGTAATATGTTCTGTTAAACTGGCAATTTTTTCCTCCGTACTAATTTTAAACAATTCAACTACGGGGTAAAAGTTTTCTTCTAGCCATTCAATTCCTAATGATTTTGGTGCTTCTTTGGTGTAGAAGGGAAGTTGGTTAAGGGCTTCAACCAAAGGGAAGTGAATGTTGGATTTAGCAGCAATTTCTCCATCTTTGTCGTATTCCAACCCTAACTTTTCAGTGTAAAAGTTAATTACCTTGTTTGCTGGAGAAATATCGAATGCTTTTCGTTGGCCATTTTCTTCAAATGAAATATTGGCAAAGCCACCTATGTTAATGCAATGGGTGTATTCAGTAAAAAGAAGACGATCGCCAATGGGTACAAGTGGCGCCCCTTGACCACCAAGTTGAACATCTTGCACACGAAAATCGCATACAAAAGGAACTTCCATTGCATCGTCATAATTCATTAAATTCCCCAGTTGAAACGTAACTCCTTTATCAGGCTCATGAAATACTGTATGTCCGTGAGAGGAAATAAGGTCTAAGTGCGCTATTTTATTTTCTTTGATAAATTCAGTTACGTATCGACGCGTGAGTGCGGAGTAGGAAAGGTCAAGCGCTAAAAGATTTTCGTCTGTTAATTGATGCGCACTTGCTAATTTTCTCTTCCAATCCTTAGCATAGGGGATGGTTTGCGTTGCTAAGATGTTAAAATTCCAGGTTTCTTCTTTAAAAAATGAAGCATAACAAAGGTCTAATCCGTCTAGCGAAGTTCCTGACATTACTCCAATAACATAACTCGGTTTATTGAAAAATCTGTGGTGCATAGGCTCAATTAACTACAACGATTGAAAAATTCGTAAAAATAACTAAACTTAACTGAAAATTAAGCACTTTCTATTATATTTGTGCTCATCAAATTAACAACAAAGTAACACACTTTTTTTATGGATTTCAAATATACAGAAGAACACGAAATGATTCGCCAAGCAGCAAGAGATTTTGCTAAAAATGAATTATTGCCAGGTGTTATTGAAAGAGATAACAAGCAGGAGTTTCCTATGCAGCAAATTAAACAGTTAGGAGAGCTTGGATTTATGGGAATGATGGCTTCTCCTGAGTACGGAGGTGGCGGTATGGATACCGTGTCCTATGTTATTGCAATGGAAGAATTGTCTAAAGTAGATGCTTCTGCATCGGTTGTGGTGTCGGTTAATAATTCGTTGGTTTGCTGGGGGTTAGATACCTTTGGGACTCCGGAACAGAAAGAAAAATACTTAAGTCAATTAACTACAGGCGAGAAAATAGGTGCTTTTTGTTTAAGCGAACCAGAAGCTGGTAGCGATGCTACTTCTCAACGAACAACTGCAGTCGACAAAGGAGATCATTACGTAATAAATGGAACGAAAAACTGGATTACCAACGGAAATTCTGCAGATATCTACCTAGTTATTGCCCATACCGATAAGGAGAAAAAGCACAGAGGAATCAATGCTTTTATTGTTGAAAAAGGAATGAAGGGCTTTGAAATTGGACCGAAAGAAGATAAAATGGGAATCCGAGGAAGCGATACACACTCATTAAATTTTAATGATGTAATCGTGCCCAAAGAAAACCGAATCGGCGAAGATGGTTTCGGCTTTAAATTCGCCATGAAAACACTTTCTGGCGGACGAATTGGTATTGCAGCTCAAGCCTTGGGTATTGCAGCTGGTGCTTACGAATTAGCTAAAGAATATGCCAAAACACGAAAAGCCTTTGGAACTGAAATTATGAACCACCAAGCCATTGCCTTTAAATTGGCAGATATGCATACTAAAATTGAAGCGGCAAGACATTTGGTAATGAAAGCTGCTTGGGATAAAGACAACGGCTTAGATTACGATTTGTCTGGAGCGATGGCTAAGCTTTATGCTTCTGAAGTAGCTATGGAAGTGACTACAGAAGCTGTTCAAGTTCATGGGGGTAATGGATATGTGAAAGAATACCACGTAGAGCGATTGATGCGAGATGCTAAAATCACTCAAATTTACGAAGGAACTTCAGAAATTCAGAAAATTGTAATCTCTAGAAGTATTTTAGGGAAATAAACAACACTTTTATAAATTCGTTTAAAAACCGTCATTTGCTGACGGTTTTTTTATTTTTGCTAAATGAAGAAATTCATTTGTTTGCTCAGTTTATTGCTCTTGCCTTTAGTTATAAAAGCACAAGAACAATTTCCAAGTGTTGCTGTTTCGGGGTATGTTGAAACCTACCTAAATTATGCTTCTGGTATGCCTTCTTCTAATGAATTACCTAGCTTTTTATACAACTTTAACCGAAACAATGAAGTAAACATCAATCATAGTTTTTTGCAATTGGAGGTAGATGAAGAACGGTATCGAGGTCAGTTGGCACTAATGGTTGGAACTTATGCCAATGCTAACTTAGCCGATGAACCTGGTGTTTTGCAAAATATTTACAGAGCTAATGTTGGGATAAAGCTTTCTTCACACAAAAATATATGGTTAGACATGGGTGTAATGGATGCGCACATTGGCTTCGAAAGTGCCATTGGAGCCATTACGCAAACCATGACTCGAAGTATTTTAGCCGAAAACTCCCCTTATTATTTGTCGGGGGCAAAACTTTCGTATACAGATGATTCAGAAAAATGGCATGCTTCAATTTCGTACGTAAATGGGTGGCAAAGGATTCAGCGTGTGCAGGGTAACTCCACTCCTGCGTATGGGCATCAACTTACTTATCAACCAAATGAGCGGTGGCTTTTTAATTCAAGCTCGTTCATAGGAAGTGATTTTCCTGATGCAGAAAGAAGAATGCGTTATTTTCATAACTTTTTCAGCCAATACCAAGCATCTGAAAGCTTCTTTATGACCATAGGTTTTGATATAGGTGCAGAGCAAAAGCAAAAAGCAAGCACTCAATACGCCATTTGGTTTTCTCCAGTTGTAATAGGAAGCTTTAAGCTTTCTGAAGCTTCAACCCTAAGCGGAAGAATTGAATTATATGACGATCCTCACCAAGTAATTGTTGACCAACCCAATGCCTTAGATTTTCGTGTGTTTGGATGGTCTGTGAATTATGATCATCAACTAAATGACCATATTTTATGGCGAATAGAAGCTAGAAACCTAAGAAGTCCGGAAGCCTTGTTTTTTTCTGGTGAAAATAACTTTTCAAGGCAGTTGTTTTTTGTGGGGACTTCACTTTCTTTTTATATCGAAAAAAAAGTGTGACTACTTTAGCCACACTTTATCAATTAAAAAGTTTAGTTCACTGAAAAACTATTATACATTTTCTCCTTTCATCATTTTGTTCCAATACAAATAAGGAAGCATATATTTTTTAAGCATCCAAAGCCTCCAATGCTCTTTAGCAGAGTTGAATATTAGCATTTGCTTTAATTTTGGGTCAGGGGTAAAGTTTCCTTCGTAATCAAATTCTGCCAATGTCATTTTTCCAAACCCAGTTACAAGAGGGCAAGAAGAGTAGCCTTTGTATGACTTGTTGCTAGCGGGTTGATTTTTCAGTAAGAATAATATGTTTTCTACTACAACAGGGGCTTGTTTCCTAATTGCTGCGCCTGTTTTGGCGGTTGGCAATGCAGCAACGTCTCCTATTCCAAAAATATTGGGGTATTTTTTATGCTGAAGTGAGTTAATATCGACATCTAGCCAACCATTTTCGTTAACTAAATTAGATTCTCTAACAAATTTAGGCGCTGCTTGGGGAGGTGCAATATGTAGCATGTCGAAGGGCATTTCGATGGTTGTTGCCCCATGAATTTTTTCGCCTATTTCTTTAGATTCGTTAGCTACACATTGGTTTTCATCGTCTCCAACATATTTAAAAGTAATTACCTTGTTTTTAGCATCTACTTTTATAGGGGCATAAAAAGGTTTGAAGTGCATTCCATAGCGTTCAATAACACGTGTTAAGGTATCTCTAATTGGCTTTACACCAAAAATTACAGAACCTGGTGTTGCAAAAACAACACGAGCATCAACTTTGTTTTTTTGAAAATAATCTGCTGCTAAGTAAGCAATTTTTTGAGGTGCGCCTCCGCATTTAATCGGTGTAGTGGGTTGCGTAAATACGGCATTCCCCCCTTTGAAATTTTTAATTACTTCCCATGTATGTTCAGGGTCGTTGTAGTTGCTACATACCACTCCTTTTCCCATAGCTTCTTCTAAGCCTTCAATCATACTAGGTTCAGTTACCAAACCAGGAGCTACTATAAGGTAATCGTATCCAATAGCACCAGAATTTTTAGTATGAAGCAGATTATTGTCTGCGTCAAACTTAGTAGCAAAATCTTTGATCCAAGTTACTCCGTCAGGGATTAGCTCCCTCATTGGTTTAGCTGTTTTACTCATATCGTATGCTCCTGCTCCCACTAAAGTCCAAGCTGGTTGGTAGTAGTGCGTTTCGGCTGGGTCTAGTATAGCGATATCTAAAGATGCGTTTTTTTTCTTTAATTGAGCAGCGGTCATAATTCCTCCTGTTCCTGCTCCAATGACTAAAATTTGATGATGTAAAGACATAGGTGTATTTTTTTATTCAATTTATCAAATTTAGGTCATGTTTCTTGCGATTTTTGTAACAATTGTTACAGAAGGTTAAACTTTAACGTTTGAGCTTTTTGCTGTATAGCATCTGTTTAAACCAAAATTTACAACTTAATTAGTGCAACTTTTACGCCCGTTTTACAATTAGTCGGGGCGGTGAGTTCTTACTTAAATAGGGACACTTTATTTCTGTTATGGAAAAAAGCTTGTTTCTATTTACTCATTTACTTAGCTTTTTTTTACGTTTATGTCTCAACCTAAAAAGAATAAACCTTATGAGTTTGTTCCAGAGTGTTAAATCTTGAAATGAAATGATAAGGCAAGACTAGTTTTATTTAAAAATGAGGAATGTGCTTAGAAGCAAATTGTTTAAAAATTACACAACTATGAATTTTAGTTTTGATAAACCTAAACAAAGATATGCTATTTATGGCATAAAATTTTTGTAGAACTTTTTCAAAAATACATTTTGTTAAATAAAAATTAACGCAAAAACTTGTGTATGTAAAATTTATGCTATAAAATTGTTAAATTAAGATGTAATGAATTAACTAACTACATTAATAACCTTTTAAGTGTGAAGTATAAAAGAGCTAAGTTATATAGTAAAATCGGCTATAAACTATCGCTAGTTCTATCTATTGAATTTAGTTAATTTAGGAATTTGATTAATTACTCCTTTACAAAAATGTAATTATTAACAACTAAATTAATAAAATGATGAAAAAAAACTTTTTAAGTACTAACTTTTTAGATTGGCGAACATCGCTATTGTTGATGTTTGCTGTATTTTGGCTTGGCAGTCAAAATTTATTAGCTCAGGCAGGTTCTGCGTCGGCTACTTATACCGCAGGAGATATTGAAACTCAACACCCAGCACCTAGTAACACTACAACCCCATCTGCATGTGCGGAAGAATTGGTAGTAACTATACCTGTAGGAAAAATCATTACAGGAGTAGATGTAAGTTATACAATGACAACAGGGGTTAATCCTGTCTTTTCATCATGGGAAGGTTACAGGTCAGAACAAAGGTCTAGAATAGAATGTATTAATCCAGGCGGAATCTCCGAAAGTAGTCTTTTTTCAGGAAGCGGCACCGAAGGTACACATACCTATAATAGAACTGGTTTAGCTATTGCTGAAAATGTTATGGGAGGTGGAGATATTACCTTTCAAATGCACGCCTTTAGAACTTGGTCTGGTACAGGTACAGGGTGTGATGGATTGATAAACAAAGTAGATAATAATTCATGGACGGTTACCGTTTATTATGATGATCCACCAAGTTGTCCTGTTCCTGCTAATGTAGTAGTTTCTGATATAACTTCAAGTGGAGCTCAAATAGATTGGGATTCTGTTAGTGAAGCTAGCGATGGGTATGAGTGGTTTATCGTTCCTGAGGGTGAACCCGTATTCAGTTCTATTGAGTCAGGTAGTGGACCTTCTTCAGTAACTACGGATGGCTTAACACCGAATACTTCGTATGATGTATATGTAAGAGCTTCCTGTGGACCATTCGGTGTTAGTGACTTTTCAAGCCCAATAAACTTTACGACTTTATGCGAAGCTTCTTCCATACCATGGTCAGAGAATTTTGATGGTCTAGCAACATGAGACGGAAACGTTCCAAATTGTTAGGAAACAAATAATAACTCAGAAGGTCTAGTTACAGCTGCAAACTCTGTAGGCTCCTCACCTAATACTATCACTCCGTTATCTGGAAGTACTTTTATATGGCATAGATAGAGTTCAAATAATGACATATATACACCAGGATTTGATTTTGTTGCTAGTGAAAGCTACCGTTTTTCATTTAATTACCGAGAAAGTCATGGTTCTTCAGGACATACAGTAACTGTTTATGCAGGTACAACTCCTGATGTAGCTTCAATGACCTCAGTCGGGACAATCACTAACCCAACCAACACTTCTTGGGAAGAGTTTATTGTAGATTATGAAGCGCCAACTTCTGACACCTATTACTTTGCTATTAATATAACTTCAACAGGTGCTCCGTGGTATCTTGGCTTTGATGAGTTTTCAGTTACAGAATCACCTGATTGTTTTGCTCCTCTAAACTTAACCGCATCAGATATCACAAATAATTCTGTAAACTTATCATGGAATGCCGAGTCAACAGCCTCTGATGGCTATGAGTGGGTGATTATGCCTCAAGGAGTTGCAGCTGACATAAGCACTGCTGTTGCAACTGCGACAACTTCTGCATTATCAGAAAACGTTACAGGTTTAGACGCTAATACAAATTATAGCGCATATGTCCGATCAGAATGTGGTCCAGGAGAAGTAAGTGATTGGTCAAGTGCTGTTAATTTTACTACCCTTTGTGATCCTGTAAGCGATTTTTCGGAGGATTTTAATTTCATTGGTACAGGAAATATGCCTGACTGTTGGAATACAATTATACAAACAGGGTCTACGTTTTCAAGTATAGGTGTAAGCTCATTTGAAGATTTTACACTGCCAAACGCTGTAAGAATGTCTAACGGCTTTACCACTTCAGGAGATATGATAGCAGTTAGCCCTCCGTTAAGTACACTTGGAGATGGTACTTACTGGCTTAAGTTGGATGCTGTAACAACAAATGCATCTAACAATTTGATTATCGGAACACTTAGTGACCCCAATGATGCAGCTACTTTTACACCTTTAGAAACTTTAGATTTAAGCACCAGTTTACAATCTTTTGAAGTATTATTTACTTCCTACACAGGATCAGATAATTTTATTGGTTTCAAAAGAGAGCTAACAACTACATCTAATTCTGTATATTTTGATAATGTAGTTTGGGAAGTTGCTCCAACATGTTTTCCTCCAACAAATTTATCAGTATCCAACATCACTTCTAATTCAGTTGATTTATCATGGGATGCAGAAGCAACAGCATCTGATGGCTATGAGTGGGTGATTATGCCACAAGGAGTTGCAGCTGACATAAGCACTGCTGTTGCAACTGCGACAACTTCTGCATTATCAGAAAACGTTACAGGTTTAGACGCTAATACAAATTATAGTGTTTATGTCCGATCAGAATGTGATCCAGGAGAATTTAGTACTTGGTCTGATGCAGTTAACTTTACCACAGATTGTGGAGCATTTGCACTTAACTTTGAAGAAGATTTCTCTGATTTTGGTTTAAATATAAATACAACACTAGCTTCTGAGTGTTGGGCAGAAGGAACAGGGTTTTTTGACACTGTTGCTAATGGCGGCTGGGGACAACAGAATTTCGTTAATCAAGCCTCTCATCCAAATGGAAGATCACTGTATATAAACCTTTATAATTCTACGCCACGACAAGACTGGGTAACTACCCCGGCTATTAACCTTGGCAGTGGAAGCCCTGATTATGTTTTGTCTTATGATGTGTATGCAGCACCTTGGAATAATCCTGCTACTGCCCAATTAACAAGTTTTGGAAATCATAGTGTAGAGGTGTATATATCTACAGATTTTGGAAATACGTGGACAGATTTGCTAACCACTTATGATGATTCAAACAATCCTAATGACATTAATGATACCGAAGAAGTTTTTTCACTTGCATCGTATACTGGTGAGATTAAAATAGGATTTTTGGCACATCAAGATGGCACTGATGTTGACATAAGATTCTATATAGATAACCTATTTGTAGGCACTCCTCCAACTTGTTTCCCTCCTGACATTACAAGTTCATTTGGAACAGCAACAGAAATCTCAACAGATTGGCCTGTTGAAGCAACAGCAACCGATGGATACAACTGGTTCTTGATGGCAGCAGGTGAAAACCCTTTAGATGATACACCATTACAATCAGGAAGTGTGGCTACAAATGCCTTAACTGTTTCTGACTTAACACCAAATACAGCTTACGATATTTATGTACAATCCAATTGTGGAGGGGGTAATTTAAGTACTTTTACGGTATTAAGTAGAACAACACCCGCATTGGAAGCAAGTCCATGGACAGAAGGGTTTGATGGTGCATCCAATCCTATTGGATGGAATATAACAGGCTGGACTAGAGGCAATGGTACACCAACTGGAGGAGGCGGTGTAATTGAAGGTAGAGATGGTTCTAATGTTATAAGAAGAAATTTATGGTCGAGTGCTCCAAATGGTTTTATTGAAACCGTAAATGTTGGTCCTATCCAAGCAGGAGATTACCTAAGTTACGAATATAATATAAGAAACTATGGTACCCAAGCACCAAACCCTGTTCCTGATGGAGCTTGTACTTTTACAGTTACAGGAAGCTTTAGTACTTCTGGCTCTGTGATTCTTCAAAGCTTCTCAAATGACGATAAGCTAGGTTGGCAGAAAAAGTACATTGATTTATCCGACTATGTCGGCGAAACTGTACAAATTAGTATGTTGGCTTCATGGAACACAGGAGATTTCTGGATTTACTTCGACAACTTTGCTATCAAAAATGTAGATGGATATGTGTATGCCGACGATGTACAAGGTTTGTTAACAGGAACTCCTGTTGGCGTTTCAACAGATACAGATGCAATTGAAGTCGTGGAAGGTAATGCAACTTTTGGTGGTAATGTTGAGGCTGACGAATTAGTTGTATTTGCCCAAGCTAGCCTAGACATTGAAGACGTGTTAGACTTAGATGGCGAGCTCTATACCGATGGGGAAGTTACCTTCAAAAGTAACTTAGCAAAAACAGGTCAATTAGCAAGTGCTTCTCAGGTTAGAGGTCAAGTAACCACCGAACGTTTTGTCCCCGCTGGTACAAATGCGTCAAGAGGTTTTAGATTTATTACACCAACAGTAGATGGAGGTAGTATCTTTAACAACTGGCAAGAAGGAGGAACTTCTCCAGCAGGTTTTGGAACACATATTACGGGTTCTACCACAGGTGCCAATGGTTTTGATGCCACAGCTACAGGAAATCCTTCTTTATTTGTTTTTGATAATGAAGCACCAACTCAAGCTGGGGGCGTAGCATGGGTTCCTGCAAGTAATACCAATGCTAATTTAGTAGCAGGTACTCCTTACCGTATTTTTGTAAGAGGGGATAGAAGCATCGATTTAACTGAAGCTAATCCTACTCCCAACAACACTGTGCTAAGAGCAAAAGGAAACCTGGTTGTAGGTAACAGAACCACTGCAACTTTTGCAAGTGATGATTTACAATTTAGTTTCATAGGTAACCCATACCAAGCCATTGTAAACTTGAATAATGTAACGTTCAATGGCGATGTAAATCCTAACTATGCTTATGTTTAGGACATTAACTCAGGAACAAGTGGTTCTTACGTTACCGTTGAAATTTCCTCAGGAACCAATACCATGTCCTCTAACGCTAATAATTTATTGCAACCAGGACAAGCTGTATTTATTCGAAATAATTCAAGTGTAACCACTGTTCCTTCGATTGAATTTACCCAAGCAAGTAAGCAAGTGTCAGGCTCGCAGCTAACAACATTTGCAACGCCAGACTATAGTGTGTTAAACGTGCAGTTAATTTCTCCTAACAGTAATGGTCTTGTATTAGATGGTATTGGTATGCGTTTTGACGATTCGTTTAACAATGAAGTAGGCGACGAAGATGCGGGTAAAATCGGAAATTCTGGAGAAAATATGGCCATTGTAAGAAGCAACCAATTGCTTTCTATCGAGCGCAGAAATTATCCTTTCCAAGGAGAATCACATCAATTGTTTGTAAATAATCTTCAACAGCAAAACTATGCATTGAAGTTAATGACAGAAAATTATACAAGCGATTTAGATGTAATTGTGGTAGATAATTACTTGGGTACAGAAACTCTAATAACAGAAGGAAATGATTATACGTTTACCGCACAACCAAACGTGCCTGAAAGTGTAAGTCCATTCCGTTTTGAGCTTAAGTTTGATATTATATCCTTAGGTAGTGAAAACCAGTTGGCACAAAACATTAGCTTATACCCAGTTCCTGTTAACAATGTCTTGAATATTCAGTACATTAACGACAGTAAACTAAGTGTGGAAGTAATTAATTTACTAGGACAAGTGGTTACTAAAGCTAATGTAGAAGGGGGTAATCTACATCAAATAGACATGTCGGAATTAGCTTCTGGAGTTTATGTAGTAAAGATTTCTTCTGAAAATGAAACCTTTACACAACAAGTAATTAAAAAATAAATGAATCATAATGCTGTTTACTTCTTAAACGAAGTAAACAGCATTTTTAAATAATAGACGATGAATAAAAAAGCATTTTTTGTAGGTTTAGGATGTTTACTTTTTGTAGCAAACACACAGGTATATGCACAAGCAACAGCAGAGGATTTAAGCAGTGCGTTAGGATTTCAAAACACCGTAAACGATGTGCCAGAAGCTCCTATTAATTTTTTGATAAGCGCGATGGCAATAATTGGTGCGATTTACGGTTCACGAAAATTGAAACAAAGCTGATGCCAATTAAGTTATAAATAAAACTATTGAATCATTTTACATATTGATATAACTTGTTTTCTATCATGCTCTTAATTGTGCGTCCTAGAAAAAAAATAAAATTATAGCTTAGGTTATGCTTAATTTTTTCAAATTCATTCAATAGAATAATTCAATTACATTTTGATTTGAATAAAGGAGCTGAACTTCAATAAAGTTTAGCTCCTTTTTTTATAATGTACACAAAAAGAAAGTAGCAGGATTCAAGTCACAAATGCAACATTATCATTCAACAACAATTTGTCTACTAACAGAACCTGATATTGCGATGTTTTTAGTGGAAAAGACATGAATAATTTGCATCCAATGCTCATCGAACGTAAATTTATATCGTTTAAATATATGGGATTTTAAGGAGTTAAATTACGATTTTTAAGTATGAAATTTACATTAGAATTTTAACAACATCCAAAAACATCTTATTTTGCTATTTTAGTAGCATAAAAATTTATACCATGCTTTCAAGATTCGTCAAGTATTATTTACTAACAACAATTGTGGTTGTAGTAGCATTAATTCAGCTATACCGTTCCCAAACTACCCATCAATCACCTTGGAAAGGCGGCGGCTTTGGAATGTATACATCGATAAACGAAGCGAACGGATTAATTGCGGTTAATCAGCAAATATATGCGAATGAAATGCTCATCAATGCAGATGTTACTAAACGATTTCATTTAAAAAAAAACTTACTTTACGCGCCAAGCGACAAACACGCACAAGACTTTTTCGAACATTTGAAAAACAAAAGGGATACGGTTTTGATTCAAGTTTTTCAGCCCGTAATAAACACCAAAAACAATACACTTACCTATACTGTTGTTTATGAACGTACTTTTTACTAAGATTAATCGTCTGAATATTTTTGAAGCAGCATCAAAAATGCTTCTAGTGTTTGTGCTTATATATTCATCGCGAATAAGTCACCACTACCTTTTTCTACTAACAGCTTTTGTAGTAGCATATAGTATTTTAGAGGTTAAATTTTATGAAAAAAGTCTTTTTTGGGGGCTAACAGCAGTTTTTTTTGCAACAGGCATTTACACTAATTTTTATAATACCGGCAACCATACTTTTGTAACCTTGTACCTCATCTTATTAATGTTCATTGCTAGCTTTTATAAGAAAGAGTCAGCTCAACTATTACCTAGAAATGCACGATTATTGTTAGGAGTTATTATGCTTTTTGCAGTGGTTCAGAAGTTTCTGAACAACGCATTTATGAATGGTTCCAGCTTAATGTACCTAAACAATCGTGGAGAATTTTTCAGACAGTTTCATCGTTTTTTTCCAGCTAATCAAAACATTATTCAAGCCAATAATGCTTCTATAAATGAGCAGTTCACTTCTTACGAAGCCTTATCGCAACCACTTCAACTAGAAAGTCCAAATTGGTTTTTTTACTTCGATGCTCAAACCTTTGCTTACATTGTTATAGCTGTAGAGGCCTTGTTTTTTTTATTTCTTTTTATAAAAAATCAATGGTTAAGAAACGGACTATTTATCATTTTTATGCTTGGCCTTATTCTTACAAGAGAAGAGACTGGTTTTGCAAGTTTGTTATGTATATTACTTTACTTACAAGCCAGCAAAGATTTACCGCTTTTCAAGTTGTCCTACATTGCATTATTTGCGCTGTGTATTTCACTTATAATTTCCAGATTAGGTTTTTTTTAATTAATGCGAATGTTTTTAGAACAGTTTTTCAATTTGTACCTTTACCTAAATTTTTAATTCATGGGAATCGAACCTTTTATAGACGAAAAAAACAATATGTATTTGTTAGGCGAAAAAATCCTTCCAGGAAAGAGCATTCGCATTAACTTTAACACAGCTCGGCTTCATACCCATACCTCTGTTGAAATTCCAGTAATTGTTGAAAGGTCTAAGGTAAAAGGTCCTGTTTTTTTGATTACGGCAGGTATTCATGGCGATGAAATTAACGGAGTAGAAATTGTCCGTCAACTTATCGATAAAGGCATAAATAAACCAACTCGCGGGAGCATAATTTGTATTCCAGTATTAAATGTTTTTGGTTTTATTAGTCAATCAAGAGAGTTTCCAGACGGAAGAGACCTAAATCGTGTTTTTCCCGGAACAAAAAATGGGGCTTTAGCAAGCCGATTCGCTTACCAGTTTACCAAAGAAATTCTTCCAATAGCCGATGTTTGTTTAGATTTTCACACGGGTGGAGCAGCACGTTTCAACGCACCACAAATAAGAATTGCTAAAGAAAACACCAAAGATGTAAAGTTGGCAAAAGTTTTTAATGCGCCGTTTACGGTATATTCACCAAACATAAAAAAATCCTACCGAATTACATGCGAAGGTATGGGCAAACCTTGTTTATTGTACGAAGGTGGTAAGTCGCATGACATCAACACCGATGTTACTCGCCACGCTATAGAAGGTACGAAACGGGTACTTGCACATTACCAAATGCTTAGGAAGGATATTCAACTAACCCAAGACTCAGCGCAAACCCTATTTATTGAAGAAACATTTTGGATGCGAGCAAAATATAGCGGGATGTTTCATTTAAAAATACCTATTGGTAAGAAGGTGAAAAAAGGGGAAGTCATGGCGCATATTACAGATCCCTACGGAAGTTTTAAACACAAGGTGAAAGCAACCGACGATGGATTTGTTATTAATGTAAACGAAGCGCCAATTGTTTACCAAGGCGATGCTATTTTTCATATCTCTAAAGAAAAATCCAATGACCAAAAAGGAAGCCAGGACGAAATATAAAGAAAAACGCCAAGCCTTACCTCATGCCTTAGTTCAGCAAATGAGCTTAGAAATTGCTAATAAAAGCCTTGACGCAAAAGGTCTTTGGAATTATGAAACATACCATATATTTTTAAGCATAGAGAAGCAAAATGAGGTTAATACAGATTACATGCTTCATATCTTACAAGGGAAAGATAAAAATATAGTAGTAGCTAGGTCTAATTTTGAATCCTACAGTATGCAGCACTTTTTACTTACGGAACAAACGACATTGCAAACTAATAAATGGGGAATTCCAGAGCCTAACAATGGAATAAAAGTAGAGGAACAACAAATAGATGTAGTTTTTGTTCCGCTTCTTGTTGCCGACATAAATGGTCAGCGTATTGGCTACGGCAAAGGCTTTTACGATCGATTTTTAGCCTTGTGTAAGCCTGATGTTCTGAAAGTTGGACTAGGATTTTTTTCTCCACTACAAGAAGAGCTGAAGGATACTCACCTAAATGACATCCCTTTAGACATGTTAATAACACCTAAAAACATATATCATTTCAATGAAAAAGGCGTTGAGCTTAATAAGCATAACAACGCAATGAATGATTAATAATGAAACACGCGTTTGCAATTTTTCTGCACCCAAGAGAACAACCCCGATAGCTATCGGAGCGTATTGCATCTGCTCGTAAAACGGCACAACTGAAAAACAATAAAATAAACAGATGAAACAAATTACACTATTATTTACTTGTATCTTGCTTTGCATTTCTACTCATTTGCACGCACAAAAAATGGATGCTTACCAGCTATATTCCAATAAGGGGAAAAAAATAAGTTTCAAAAAAGCACTGAAGAAGATTACATCACACGAGCTAATACTTTTTGGAGAATACCATAACAATCCCATTTCGCATTGGCTTCAATTGGAAGTAGCAAAAGCCATTTTCGATAAAGAAATTCCTTTGGTAATCGGTGCAGAAATGTTTGAAAGAGACAACGAAGTTCAACTGCAGCAATATTTAAGTGGCAATCTTTCCAAAAAAGAATTTTCTGAACAAGTAAGACTATGGAGCAATTACGCAACAGATTATGAGCCTTTGTTGCTGTTTGCTAAAGAAAAACAGATTCCTTACGTTTCTACAAATATTCCTCGAAGATTTGCAAGTAAAGTATTTAAAGAAGGTGGCTTCGACGCACTAAATAAATTAACAGACGAAGAAAAATCTTGGATAGCGCCACTCCCTATTCCCTTCGATATTGGTTTAAAGACTTATCAAGAAATGTTACAAATGATGGGAGGAGAACACGCTAACCCTGACATTGTAAAGGCCCAAGCTATCAAGGATGCTACAATGGCGCATTTTACCCTAGAAAATTTACCAGAACAAGGCATTTTTCTTCACCTTAATGGTTCTTTTCACTCAAATTTTTACGAGGGAATTGTTTGGTACCTTGATGCCTATCAAAATCAGCGCAGTGTATTAACCATAGCAACTGTCGAGCAAGATAATATTAGTAAATTAGAAGAAGCATACCTAAACATGGCCGATATAATTATTTGTGTACCTTCAAGCATGACAAAAACCTACTAGTTATGGCACAAGAAAAGTTGAAAGTAGCCTTTATTCAATCTTCATTGGTTTGGGAAAATCCCTCGGAAAATTTACGCCTGTTTTCTCAGAAAATAGAAGCCATTAATCAATCCTTTGATCTTTTAGTACTTCCAGAAATGTTTACCACTGGATTTACCATGAATACTTCATGTGTATCTGATAAAGACCAGAAAGATACCTTAGCGTGGATGAAACAAGTAGCAGCAGAAAATGAGGCATGCCTGATTGGAAGCATTATTCATAATGAAGGAGAAGCTTTTTACAATAGACTTTGGGTGTTTTTTCCTTCAGGTGAAAGTCTTTTTTATGACAAAAAACACCTTTTTACCTTGGCTAAAGAACAAGAAAACTATTCACCGGGAAACAAGCAATTACTTTTTGAATACAAAGGTTGGCGCATTGCACCTTATATATGTTACGACTTACGCTTTCCAGTTTGGTCAAGAAATACATCCAACTACGACTTACTTTTGTACGTTGCTAATTGGCCAAAGGTGAGGGTAGATGCGTGGGATACTCTACTAAAAGCGCGCGCCATCGAAAATATGAGTTATTGTTTAGGAGTAAACCGTTCTGGAGTCGACGGAAAAAACTTTGAATATTCGGGTAATTCTGCTTTATATGACATGCTAGGTAAACAACTTAGTGAAACTAATAACCAATTTACTGAGTTTTGTGAGGTGGTAACCTTGTCCTATTCAGAGCTGCAAAAAGTAAGAGAAAAACTAGGCTTTTTAAATGATCGTGATTCCTTTCAGCTAAATTGATTTTAAGTTAAGTTTGACTATGTTCTAGTTTTTTTATACTTTAGCTAATAGTTGATTAACCCAATTTATATGCTAAAGGACTTTATAGACTTATTGTTTCCAGAAGTTTGCGCGGCCTGCGACGTTGTATTAGCAACGGAAGAACACTGTATATGCACAGATTGCCGTATAGATTTACCGCTCACTAACGATCATGAACGACCAGAAAATGAGGCTTTTCAGACCTTTAGAGGAAGATTGGATGTGCAACAAATTAGTGCGTTGTTTTATTTTGAAAAGCATGGACCAGTCCAACAAATTATTCATGATTTAAAATACCGAGGAAACCAAAAAGTAAGCCATGTTTTAGGTGAATGGCATTCCGCATTATTGAAGGAATTTAATTGGCACAACCAAATTGATGTTGTGGTCCCTGTTCCTATTCATAAGCAACGATTAAAAAAGAGAGGATTTAACCAAGTGAGTAATTACGCAAAGGCATTTTCAGATTGCTTTGAAAAACCATTGGATGACAAGTTGTTAATTCGAAAAAGCACTACAAAAACCCAAGTATTTAAAGGCAGAATCGCACGTTCGGAAGTAACCGAAAAAAACTACTATTTAACCACTTCACCAGAATTATTAACCAGTTATAGAGGTAAGCACTTTCTTCTTCTGGACGATATCCTAACTACGGGCGTAACTTTAGAGACTTGTGCCAAACAATTATTAAGCATCCCTGATACAAAAGTCAGTATTGCTTGCATGGCAATTACAAAATAGTCAAAATTGCGAAGTATTTATACGCTATTTTCAATTAATAAACGGGATTAAAAGAAACCTATGTGTAAATGTAAAGGATTTGTTATTCTGCTAAAAGCCAGGCGTTTGGATTATGCGTTTGACGAATGTTGGTTAAAGCTTGTAAGGCCTCTTCTCGAGTGATGTAACTTTGGTAAACTACTTGGTAAAGCCCATATTTATTTTGGCCTATTTCTTTCGCATCAAATCCTAATTGCTTCAGTTGATTTACTTTTTTTGCTGCATTCGCAGGCGAGCGAAATGCACCGCCTATAATGTGAAAAGGGTAATGCAATTCCTCTTTTGGGATTTCTATTTCAATTGAACTTGTAAATGGCGAAATACTAAAGTTAGCTTCTTGAAGGTGATTTTCTATTTTCTGCTCAACGCGTTGGTTGACTAATTGTTCCTGTTGTTCAAACTCTTTTTGTTGGTGTTGCCAAGTAAACAAACCTCCCATGCTAATTAGTCCAGCAATGACAGCAGCATACTTTACCCAACCAAAACTTTTATTGTTTTCTTCAATAGAATCAGCGAGCACAATTACTTTTGGTTCTTGCTGAGTTCCAGCTGCATTTTCAATAGTTATTTTTTCGATAGATGTATTTTCTAACCCAAAGGAACTAAGTAAGTAATTTTGGGTAGTAATTGCTTCAAAACTTAGAAATTGATTTTCATTAAAGGAGAATTTCCCTAAATCTTCAACTAAGACTTCTTTTTTTCTTTGAATTGCGGCTGTTACTTCTTCAACAAAATTTTCTACCTTAAACTGCGCCTCTTTGTACGAAATTTTCTGAGCTTCTGATACGTAAGTAATTAAAAGCCCATCATCGTTTTTTAACTGCGGATTAAAACTTAAAACTCGTTTTGGTGCTTCAATGTAATTATTTTCAACAGAGACTTTAGCGGGTACTCTTTTTACTAAAAAAGCCCCAAATGCGGGTATAATTACGCAGTCGTTACGGTAAAGTAATTGTCTTATGTAATAATCTACAGTCATTTAAAATAATGTTTTTTGTTGAAAAATCGACTTTCAAAGAAAAGCAATTTATCTTGATTTATCGCTATAAATAAACGAAAAAAATGCTGTTTTTTTTTGAAACTAATTACTTAATACTTGTTGTTTTTTTAGTTACCAGAAATGAAAAAAGGGCGTTTTATGACGTTAGTTTTATGGACAAGTGGTAATAACATCATTTTCAATAGATGAGCAACTTATTAGTAGTTGTATGTGTTATCAAAATCTCTTACTTGTTACATATTTTTTTTGTGACCTATTTTCAGACGATTATTTTTCTGTACAAATTGTACCCTTATTTGTACCCTCTTAAAAGCAAAAAACCGCTTTCTAAAGAAAGCGGTTTACAACTTGGTGGTGCCTCCAGGAATCGAACCAGGGACACAAGGATTTTCAGTCCTTTGCTCTACCAACTGAGCTAAGGCACCAGTTGTTTGCGGGTGCAAATATAGCACGATTTATTAATTTACCAAAAATATTTTTTGAATTGTGTAATTATTTTTTTCCTAGTTAGGTTTAGCTCTGTATTCATTTAAGCAAATACCTTCTTAGTGCCCTCAAATCCTTATAATTATGTAATATTGCAAAATGAATAATTTAGTTATCGACGTAGGGAACACAAAATTCAAATGGGGTGTTTTTAATAGTATAGACTTACATCAGAGTGGTGATTTTTTAAGAAGCCAAACCTCTGAGTTTTTTTCTTTTCTTGCTACGCTTAATAAAAGTTGTCAGTTTTGCATTTTGTCTGGAAGTGGAGCGTTGGATCGCGCATTGGTGAAATTGCTCGAATCCATGTTCAATGTGTTTTTTTTGTCCGATTCGCAAAAGTATCCGTTCTCTGTTTATTACTCAACTCCCCAAAGTTTAGGTTTGGATAGGCTTGTTAATGCGACTGCAGCGCATGCTTTATACCCTCATAAAAATTGCTTAATTATTGATGCAGGTACTTGTGTAACGTATGATTTGCTTTTAGCCTCTAAAGGGTACATGGGAGGTGCTATTTCTCCTGGCTTGAAAATGCGTTTTCAAGCCATGCATACTTTTACGGCAAAACTTCCGTTAGTATCTCATGAACAACATTCAATCAATGATACATATATTGGTAACTCTTCAGTTGCTTCGTTACAAATCGGAGCCGTACAAGGAATGGTACATGAAATTGATGGATTTATTCAACAATACTTAACTGATTACAAAGATTTAACAATAATTTTTACAGGAGGAGATGCTAGATATTTGTCAACACGATTAAAAAGTAGCATATTTGTCGACTTAAATTTTCAATTAAAAGGATTAAACATATTACTTGAACATCATAAAGCTAATGCATAAACAGCTTACCATCTTCATATTCACTTTAGTAACCACCATAAGCTTTGCACAACAAGGTACCTATTCTCCCTATTCTTTTTTTGGAATTGGTAGCCCAGCGTTTAAAGGAACTGCAGAAAACAGGTCTATGGGAGGTTTATCAGTCGTATCCGATAGTATTCACTTGAATCTTCAAAATCCAGCAGCATACTCGGATTTGAAACTCACCACCTTTACAGCGGGTATGACAGTTAATAATACAACGTTTAATACCGAAGCCTTAGCGTCAGAAAGCTTTAGGAATACAACGGTAGACTATATTTCTGTTGGAATTCCTACAAAAATTGGTGGATTTGGAGCGGGTTTAAAACCATTTTCTGCTGTGGGTTACAGGCTTGAAGAGCTCGCAGAAAATCAAATTAGTGTTTTTGAAGGCAGAGGAGGCTTAAATACAGTTTACCTATCATGGGGTAAAAAAGTGTTTAAAAACTTTAGTATTGGAGCAACCGCAAATTATAATTTTGGTGAAACAGAAAATAAAGCCCTTCTCTTTCTAAACGCTACGGAGTTTGGATCTAGGGATATAAATAGAGCAAATTACGGCGGAGCAAGCTTTAATTTTTCAGCCATGTACGACTATAAGTTAACCGAAAAGTACAATTTGCGTTTTATGGGTGTGTATAGACCAGAATCACCAATAAATGCAGATGTTGAACGCCGTGTAGCAACCGTTATCATCAGCGGCACAGGAAACGAAATTATCCAAGATGAACTTGATTTGCCAGCTACATCAGCCACGGTTAACTTAGCAGAGCAATATACCTTTGGTCTTAGTCTAGGTGAGAAATTGAAATGGGAAATTGGCTTAGAATATAGGCAAGCGGGAGCTTCTAATTTTGATGTTTTAACGTTTAATAGTGCCAATGATTTAGTCTACACCGAAGCTCGATCATTACGCCTCGGAGGTTTTTTTGTTCCTCGATACGACGACCCAACTAAAATATTTCGTCGCTGGACATACCGATTCGGAGTCCGCTACGAAGAAACAGGTATGAGGTTAAATAATCAGGACATTTCAGAATATGGCATTACTTTTGGTATTGGTATACCATCGGGAAGATTTTTTACCAATGCAAACATTGGTGTAGAATATGGTAGTAGAGGGACCACATCTAATGGACTTATTAAAGAAGATTTCTTGAGTGTGTTTTTTAGTTTCTCCTTTAATGACAGGTGGTTTGTAGAGAAAAAGTATAATTAATATAAAATAAAGCTATGAGATTTTTATTGTTTATAACTGGTGTATTATTTTCATTTATTGCGAATGCGCAAGATTGTGCAAAAGATTTGTCGCTTTTTAGTGAAGCAGCAAAAGTTAAAAACTACAACGAAGCAATGCCTCATTATGAGAAGTTGATTGAGAATTGCGAAAAATATAGTATTGTAACTTACCAGCGAGGCACATTAATGTTTAAAGATCTTCTTAAAGATGAAAAAGACGGAACTAAACAAGTTGAGTTAGCACAAGCTTTAATTAATAATAACTTAAAGCGCTTAGAATTGTTTCCTAACAAATCAGATAAAGGCTCTGTACTAGCAGAGGTTGGTCAAGTAATGTCCGATTACAATATTGGTACTGTTGAAGAACAATTTACTATTTTTGATGAAGCTTGGACGGAAGATTTAGAAAATTTCACGAATCCTAAATCAATATATGTTTACTTTCTTAACATGGTTAAGCTAATGGACGAAGGTAAATTTGATTTACAAGATGTTTTTGAAAAATACGATGAGGTACTTGGCCACATTGAAACCTTAGAAAACGAACAAGCAGAAATCTCTGCACCTTTGTTGGAAAGAAAGCAAAACCAAGAAAAACTTTCCCAAAAAGAAAGTAGAATCCTTCAAATAGCTGAGGCAAGACTTGAAAATTACGACAAAATTAGAGGCGGTGTAAATGGTGTTATTGGTACAAGAGCAGATTGCGATAACTTAATTCCTTTGTTTGATAAAGATTTCGAAACTAAAAAAGGAGACATCGAGTGGATTAGAAAAGTGGGGAACAGACTTTATGTAAAAGAATGTACAGGTTCAGCATTTTTCGTGAAAGTCGTAGAGCAACAACATAAACTCGAGCCATCTGCGAAATCTGCACTTTATTTAGGAAAGCTTTCGGAATCGGCGGGTGAATTAAATAAGGCCTTGACTTACTACAAGCAATCGGCTGAGTTAGAAACAAAAGCTACCGATAGAGCTAAAGTTTACTACAACATAGCAAACACTTATAAGAAAAACAATAATTTTTCTAATGCTCGAAATTATTTCAGAAAGGCGCTTGAAAACCAACCTTCAATGGGTCTTGCTTACCTAAAAATAGCTGAAATGTATGCGGCAAGCGCTAACGATTGTGGTTCAGATGTTTTTGAAAAGAAAGCGGTGTACTGGTTAGCAGCAGATTATGCAGAACGTGCTGCTTCTGTTTCTCCAGCATTAAAATCTACAGCTAAGCAAGCAGCAGACTCACACCGAGGACGAGCACCAAGTAAAGGAGATGTTTTTCAGCGAAACATGTCTAGTGGAGATAAAATTAAATTTGATTCTTGTTGGATAGGCGAAACCGTTGCTGTTCCTTAACATGAAACGCATAGTACATAAAAATTTAAGAAGCATTACAGTTCTTTTTGGGATTGTAGTGCTTTTTTCGTGTGAGGGCAACTTAGACCAAATGAAACAACTGAGTTTAGAAATGTCTGAGCCACAGTCTGAAGCCATTCATATCAACACTTTTTATACGGATAGTGGCTACGTGAAAGCCAATTTAAGAAGCCCGAAAATGCTTGATTTTGCCCAGGAAAATTTTCCGTATAGAGAATTTCCAGAAGGAGTAGAGGTCGATTTTTTTGAAGAGGATAAAACCAAAAACACCGTCATTGCAGACTATGCAATTATTTATACAGATGTAGATTTGATAGATTTACGAGGGAATGTAAAAGTTGTCACCTCCGACAGTACGCGCTTAAATTCCCAACAATTATATTGGAATCAGAAAGAAGAATGGCTTTTTACTGATAACCCTTACACGATAATTATGCCCAATGGTGCAATAAATGAGGGCGAAGGTTTTGATGCTAACCAAAATTTTGATAAATTCAACTCCAGAACAAACATAGGAATACAATACATAGATGAATCAAAATAAACCCCCAAAATTCCTCAAGTTTTTTGAGTACGCATACCTTGCAATTGCAGCACTTTTTTTCTTTGAAGCTTACCGCTCTTTTGCAACCGAAGACGGAAAAGAATACGTTATGCTTGCCTTGGCTTTTGCAGCAGTATTTATGTTCTTTTTCAGGCGAAGATTTCGAAAAAATAGAGGTGGTTAATCTCAGCTAATGGATAATTCAATACTCATAATAATCTTATCCTTACTCCTTTCTGCTTTTTTTTCAGGAATGGAAATTGCTTATATTTCTGCCAATAAGGTTTACCTCGAAATCGAAAAAAAACAAGACAACCTTATTGCTAAAGTTCTCCGTTTAATAACCAGAAAGCCATCCAAGTTTATCGCAACAATGCTTATTGGAAACAACATAGCCCTAGTTGTGTATGGTTTTTATATGGGCGCTCTTATTTTAAGCTGGCTTGATACAGCTCATGAACCTACTAATCCAATTGCTTACTTTTTTGTGATTGAGGCTAGGTTGCTCACTCAAACGCTCATCTCTACACTTGTAATACTTTTTACTGCCGAATTTTTTCCAAAAGTTTTTTTTAGAATCTACGCCAATAATTTGGTTAAGTTTTTTGCTATTCCAGCCTTTGTTTTTTATTACTTATTCAGTTTCTTGTCCTCATTTGTTATGTGGGTTTCCGACCTAATTTTAAACCGTTTCTTTAATGTAAAAGGCGACCACGTTCAGCTAAGTTTTTCTAAAGTCGAGTTAGGTAATTTTATAAACGAACAGATGGAAGTTACCAATAGCGAAGAGGTCGATTCTGAAATTCAAATCTTTCAAAATGCGTTGGAATTTGGCGACCTAAAAGCCAGGGAAGTAATGGTTCCCAGAAGTGAAATAACCGCCGTTTCTGTAGATGAAGAGGTAGACAACCTCACCGAAATATTTACTCGTACCGGCTTTTCTAAAATACTTGTTTACAAAGAAAGTAAAGACAACATCATTGGTTATGTACACTCCTTTGAAATGTTTAAACAACCCGACTCTATTCGAAACATTATATTACCAGTTATTTACGTTCCAGAAACAGCATCAGCCAAAGACGTCCTAAACATGCTAACCAAAAAACGAATGAGTATTGCTGTAGTTATAGACGAATATGGAGGAACTAGCGGAATGATGACGGTTGAAGATATTGTTGAAGAACTTTTTGGAGAAATTGAAGACGAACATGACCCTGTACAGCTAAAAGAAGAGCAGTTGGCTGAAAATCATTTTATTTTTGCAGCAAGACTAGAAATCGACTACCTGAACGAAACCTATAAACTTAACATCCCGCGGTCCGATAATTACGAAACCCTTGGAGGATTTGTTGTATATCATGCAGAAGATATTTTAGAGGAAAAAGACGAAATACATATCGATACCTTTCACATAACCATTTTAGAAGCTACCAATACAAAAATAGATTTAATTGAAATTAAAGTTATAGTCGATTAATTGGGACTTGTTTTTCTGAAACAAATATCTTAAAAAGCTTAACATTAGTTCTTTAATTTAAGCCATAAATTAAACATTCATGTAGCTCGTAAGCCAAATGAAATCAACACCTTGCGATGTTATAAGATTTAACCAAGCCTTAACAAGCCTAAACAGATAAATTTTTCAATTTGCGTTCAAATTAAGAAGGTAGATTTTTAAAGTAAACAAACTTCATAATGAGTTTACTTTATAAATTGAGTTACTCAAGTTTTATTAAAAAATAGATTTATGGAAGGACATAATTCAGGCATCAATATTGCTGAAATCAACGAGCAAATTAAGCGCGAAAGCGAGTTTGTAGATGTGTTAAAAAGAGAAATGAATAAAGTGATTGTTGGCCAAGAAAAAATGGTTGAACGTTTACTTATAGGTTTACTAGGACGCGGACATATTTTGCTTGAAGGGGTTCCAGGTCTAGCTAAAACACTTGCAATTAACACGCTAGCAAAAGCTGTTCAAGGTAGTTTTAGCAGGATTCAGTTTACGCCCGATTTATTGCCTGCGGATGTTGTGGGGACCATGATTTACAATATCAAAGAGAATGATTTTAGCATAAAAAAAGGTCCCATATTTGCTAATTTTGTGCTCGCCGATGAAATTAACAGAGCGCCAGCAAAAGTTCAATCTGCTTTGCTTGAAGCAATGCAAGAAAAACAAGTAACCATTGGAGACGAAACTTTTGTTTTGGACAAGCCTTTTTTAGTAATGGCAACACAAAACCCAGTAGAACAAGAAGGTACTTATCCATTGCCAGAAGCTCAAGTAGATCGATTTATGCTAAAAACGGTAATCGATTACCCAAAAATTGAAGACGAACGAATGATTGTTCGTGCAAACTTAAGCGGTTCTTTCGAGCAAGTTAACGCCGTTATTTCAACCCAGCAAATTTTAGATGCTCAAAATACTGTCCGTAAGGTGTATATGGACGAAAAAATTGAAAAGTACATCTTGGATTTAATTTTCGCTACACGCTATCCTGAGCAATATAAACTTTCAGAGTTAAAACCACTGATTAGTTTTGGTGCATCTCCTAGGGGAAGTATAAATTTAGCAACCGCTGCTAAATGTTACGCTTTTATTAATCGAAGAGGGTATGTAATTCCTGAAGATGTTCGCGCCGTAGTAAATGATGTACTAAGACACAGGATTGGAATTACCTACGAAGCAGAGGCAGAAAATATTACATCAATGGATGTAATTGCTAAAATTGTAAACGAAGTAGAGGTACCATAGACAATAGTTTAATTTCTTCACTTAATTATAAACTATGGACACCAAAGAACTCTTAAAAAAAGTACGTAAAATTGAAATCAAAACACGGCGCCTCAGCGACCATGTGTTTGGAGGGGAATATCACTCTACCTTCAAAGGTCGCGGAATGACGTTTAGCGAAGTGCGGAAATATCAATTCGGTGACGATATAAGAGCAATCGATTGGAATGTTACCGCGCGTTACAACGAACCTTTCGTGAAAGTTTTTGAAGAAGAAAGAGAACTTACTCTCATGCTTATGGTAGACGTATCGGGCTCTTCCGTTTTTGGTACACAAACTGGCTTCAAAAAAGATATGATTACTGAAATTGCTGCAACTTTAGCTTTTTCAGCAACACAAAATAACGATAAAATCGGACTCATTTTATTTTCTGATGAAGTTGAACAATACATCCCACCTAAAAAAGGAAGACATCACGTACTACGAATTATTAGGGAGTTGATAGAGTTTACTCCCAAAAGTAAGAAAACCAACATAAGCCAGGCCGTAAAATTCCTTTCTAACGTAATGAAAAAAAGAGCAATCGTGTTTATGCTCTCCGATTTTATGGCCGAAAACTATGAGCAAGAGCTCAAAATTGCAGGAAAGCGACACGATATAACTGGAATACGAGTGTATGATGTTCGAGAAACCCAAATGCCCAACGTTGGGATGATTCAGTTGAAAGACGAAGAAACAGACGAAATTATCTGGGTGAATACAGCATCAAAAATCACCCGAAATAGATACGAACTTGCATATAAAAAGCAGCTTAAGTATTTTGAAGAAACCTTCAATAAAAGCGGAGCTGGAAAAGTAAGTACACGAGTAGATGAAAACTATGTTACTAAATTACTCAGTTATTTTAAGGCTAGGTAATTATAGTACCTTAAGTAGTGTTTTTAATCGAATACAAGAACAAATTTTTGAGTCAAAGAGCTAGAAACTTGAAATTTTAAAAAAAATGATAGCAATAATTAGTTGAATAACGTAAACAAATCGGCTAAATGTTGCATCCGAACATTAAAGACAATAGAAATAAACAGATGATAATAATAAAATCGAAATATTACCAAAGACTTAGTCTATTATTAGGCTTGATTTTATTTCATTTCATACCGCTAAAAGTAGAGGCGCAAACTAGTAAAGTAAAAATCGATCGCGATAGTATTTTTATTGGCGAACAAATTATCTACACCCTAGAAGTAGAAACTTCACCAGACGATATTGTTACTTTTCCAGAAGGACAAACTTTTGTTCCGTTAGAAGCTGTGGAAGCCTCGGAAATCGATACGCTTCAAATTGAACCAAAATTGAAGTTATTACGAGAATACTACCTTACCCAATTTGACTCTGGCCATTATACCATCCCACCGCAGTTTATTCAACTAAAAGACGGAAATATTATTACTGATTCGCTTCGTTTATATGTTCGTGATGTTGAGGTAGACACCTTAGCACAAGGCCTTTACCCCATCAAAACATACATCGATGTAAAACGCCCTTTCCGTTTTCCTACGTGGATTTGGAAGCTGCTAATTGGGTTAGCAATTGCTCTAGGAATCGCTTATTTAATTTGGAGATACCTTCAGCACAGAAAAGAAATAAAGGAAAATTTACCTCCTTACGAAAAGGCACTAAAAGCGCTAGAAGAATTGGACAAAGCTCCGTATATGGAAAACAGAAATCTTCGAGAGTACTATTCAATAATGACAGATATTAGCCGTCGTTACTTGGAAGAAAAAGTTCAAGTTCGCGCAATGGAATACACTACTAACGAGTTAATTTCTGACTTATTAAATAGAAAAAGCCAAGACAAAATCCTTATAAAAGAGACTACTTTAGAAGATTTTAAAAAAATATTGGAACGTGCTGATTTAGCAAAATTTGCCCGTGTGCAACCTGATGTGCTTACCGCCAAAAAAGACCGTCAATTTATAAAGGACTTTACAGACGAAGTAGACCAAGGAATTCCAGAACCAACCGAAGAAGAGTTAAAACAAAACCAGGCTTACCAAGAAAAAATCGCCAAACGAAAACAGTTTATCAAATTGGCAAGTATTGCAGGAGTAATTGTTTTACTTTTAGCAGGAGGAGTAACCTATTTAGGAACCAGTAAAGGCTGGGATTACGTAAAAGACACCTATCTTGGAAACCCTTCTAAAGACCTTTTGGAAGGTAAGTGGATAACCAGTAGCTACGGGTATCCTCCGGTAAGTATTACTACCCCCGATGTTTTGGTAAGAGGCAACATTGAAATGACATCGGAAGCAGAACAAATGCTAAAAGGAAATGAAACGTTCATTTTAGGTGGAATTTTCAGCAATTTTTATATGGTATTAAGTACCTTAGAATTTAATGAACAACAAGCATTTGATTTAGAAACAGCTGTAGATGGAGTCTATGACCAGTTAGAGAAAAAGGAGGCATACAACATTCTTACCAAGCAAGAAGAATACACAAGTCTGGACGGAAGAAAAGGAGTTAAAGTTTTTGGAAGCTTTGCTATTCAAAATCCGTTTACCAAGAAAGACATTCGTAAAGAATACCAGATTTTAAATTTTGGTGAAGGTGGAGGATTCCAGCAAATAACCATGATATATAATGCTGACGATAATTACGCAGACGAGATTGTAAAGCGAATTTTGAATTCAATTGAGTTAAATAAGCAAGAAGAATAATGGCATATTGGGACGGAATATTTTTTGAAAATCCAGCATGGTTTTGGGTATTACTGCTACTACCATTGCTTGCCTTTTGGATGTATATAAATAGAAATAAACAACAACCAAGCGTAAAGATTTCAAGCGTTCAAGGTTTCAAAACCCACCAAAGCTGGTTGCCAAAGTTAAGGCCAATTTTGTTCGTGTTACGACTAGCTTGTATTACATTTTGTATCATTGCCCTCGCTCGACCAAGAACGGTAGATGTTACCAGCAAAATTTCAGGAGTTGAAGGTATAGACATCGTAATGGCGGCTGATATTTCCACAAGTATGTTGGCGCAAGATTTTAAACCTAACCGATTAGAAGCACTCAAAAAAGTAGCATCTGAGTTTGTACAACGAAGAAAAAATGACCGAATAGGAATTGTTATCTATGCGGGTGAAAGTTACACCAAAACTCCATTAACGACCGACAAAGGATTGGTTATTAATGCTATACAAAGTATGGATTTCGCTTCTTCAATAGATGATGGTACTGCAATTGGTATGGGGATTGCTACAGCGGTTAATCGACTAAAAGAAAGTAAGGCTAAAAGCAAGATAATTATTCTATTAACGGATGGGGTAAATAATACAGGATTAATCGACCCAATTACAGCCACTGAAATTGCTAAAGAGAAAGGAATAAAAATTTATTCGATCGGAATTGGAACCAGAGGAAAAGCAATGTCGCCCGCAGCAATGCTTCCTAACGGACAAATTCAATACCGCCCAATGGATGTTGAAATTGACGAAGACCTAATGAAGTATATTTCTAAAGAAACAGGCGGACGTTACTTTAGAGCGACGGATTTAAAGGTATTAGAGCAAATTTATGACGAAATAGATGCCTTAGAAAAAACTGAATTAGAAGAAGAAACCTTCTATGACTACGAAGAAAAGTTTAGACCTTTTTTACTTATCGCAGCTATGCTATTGGCTTTAGAGTTAATCTTAAAATTCACCTTATTTAGAAGTTTTGTCTAGTATGTATATCCTTGAAGAAAAAATATATGCCTGGTTGTTGTTAAGTATTCCTATACTTTGGGTATTGTATTGGATGCTGCGTTGGTGGCAAAAGAAAACCCAATCCAAGTTTGCAACTCCCGAATTATTAAACCTATTAACTCCAGATAAATCACCATTAAAAAGTTTATTGAAGATACTCTTGCTTAGCCTAAGTATTGCGCTAATCACCATAGCTTTAATCAATCCCAAAATGGGAACAAAGTTAGAGAATGTTAAGCGTGAAGGGGTAGATATTGTATTTGCCTTGGATGTTTCTAAGAGTATGCTAGCGGAGGATATTTCGCCTAATCGACTAGAAAAATCAAAACAGATAATCAACCAGCTAATTAACAATCTAAGTGGCGACAGGGTTGGGCTAATCGGGTATGCAGGATCTGCTTTTCCGCAGGTACCTATTACCACAGACTATGCAGCAGCCAAAACTTTTTTACGCTCCATGAATACCGACATGGTTTCTAGTCAAGGTACGGCCACAAGAGATGCCATTAACCTAGCTAAACGATATTATGACGACGAACAAAAAATTAGCCGTGTTTTAGTCCTTGTAAGTGATGGTGAAGACCATGAAGCAGATTTTGAACGCGCAGTAGAACAAGCCTATGAAGAAGGCATTACTGTTTTTACCATAAGTGTTGGAACTGAAAAAGGAGCACCCATACCCATAAAACGAAATGGCGTAATTCAATCCTATAAGAAAGACAATACAGGTGAAACCGTTATCACCAAAGCAGACATAGAAACCCTAAAAACCATTGCCAATTTGGGTGGCGGCGTTTATGTTGATGGGTCCAATACCTCGGAGGCTGTTCAGGCTATTTTGGAATCCATAAATAAACTTGAAAAAACAGCTTTTGAATCTAAAGAATATGCTAATTTTCAACATCAATTTCAGTGGTTTTTAGCTTTTGGCATACTTTTGTTAATAGTAGATGTGTTCTTTTTAGAACGGAAAACCAAATGGTTAGCTAAATTTAATTTATTTGATGAAGAGAAAAAGTAACATACCGCTAGTAATTAACTTCTGCATTCTATTTTGCTTGTTGATTACAAGCCAAGAGATTTTTGCACAATCTAGACAAGATAAAAACCTTGCTCAAGAAGTAAAGAATCACCTTGCTGAGGCTGCTGCTTTTATCGAAGCTGACAATTTTTCAGCTGCCGAGGCTTCGTTTAGAAAAGCGGTTTCTTTAGATCCTGAAAATGATATAGCGCGCTATAATTTCGGAAATTTATACCTAAAAAACGAAAAAAACAGAGACGCTTTCAACCGACTCATGCAGGCTTCACAAAAAACCCAAGACAAAAGCTTACGACATAAAAGCATGCACAATAAAGGCAATTTGTTTATGGAAGAAAAGCGTTACTCGGAAGCTGTAGAAGCTTACAAAGCGGCTTTACGCAACAATCCAACTGATGAGGAAACAAGGTATAATCTAGCTTTAGCAAAAAAAATGATGGAAGACGAAGGTGGAAGCGGAGGCGATGGAGACGATGAGCAACAGCAACCTGACAATGGAAACGGTCAAGACCAAAACGAAGACCAAGACGAACAAGAACAACCTGAAGACGGAAACCAAGAACAAGATAAAAATAACGAAGGAGAGGGAAATGATGACCCTAATAACGAGGAAGGAGACCAAGAAAAAGAACAAGAAAAACCTCAAGAAGGCGAAGGTCAAAACCCAGAAGAGGAAGGGAATCAGCAAGAACAACCTCCACAACAAATGGAGGGTAGATTGTCCCCTGAGCAAATAAAAAATCTGCTCGAAGCTATAGAAAACCAAGAAAAAGATGTTCAAGACAAAGTCAATAAAAAAGAATTGAAAGGAACAAAAGTTAGAAGTGAAAAAGACTGGTAGAAAATAAACAGACGAAACACGCATGTATAAAGCTTCTTCACACAGGAGGATGATTATACGTGTCGCATCTGGCAACTAAAAAATAATAAAATAAACAGATGAAACGATTACATTACATATACTTATTATTAACCTTACTTTTTTTGGTTTCAGGTTCTCTGTTTGCACAAGAAGTTAATTTTGAAACCAAAGTAAGTCGAAACAAATTAGGCATAAACGAACGATTAAAGGTAGAATTTGTAATCGATAAAAATGCCGATAATTTTATCCCACCTAACTTTGCAGGATTCAAACGAGTTGGTGGACCAATGCAGTCAGTGAGCCAATCCTATGTAAATGGTGTAGCAACTTTCCAGAAATCCTATACTTATACACTTGAACCAGAAAAAAGAGGGAAACTTAGCATTGGTCAAGCTGAAATTACCTACCAAGGTAAAGTTTACAAAACATCTCCGGTCCCTGTTGAAGTTACAGCAGCTGTAGACGACCCTAATTCTACTTCCAGCATAGCTAGAAGTCAAGCTTCTGATGCGGTACATTTAGTTGCGGAAGTATCTAATGCAAGCCCTTTTCTAAATGAAGGTATCTACGTAGTTTATAAGCTTTACTTCGATAGTAGCGTAAATATTAGAAATTGGAGACCCAAAGACGACCCTAAGTTTACTGATTTTTGGAGCCAAAATATAGACATAAAGCAACTTGAAATAAAACAAGGGGAATTTGGTGGTGTGCCTTTTCAATATGTAGAACTTCGTAAATCTGTTTTATATCCCCAAAAAACAGGAGAATTAACCATAGAACCGCTTACGCTAACACTTACAATTGAAGTTCCTACCGATCGACGAGATATTTTTGGAAGACGCCATTACGAGTTAATCGAAAAGGCTGTATCTGCTAAAACTAGAAGTATTAACGTAAAAAATCTACCAGAGGAAGGCAAACCCGCAAGTTTTGCTGGAGCAGTTGGTAATTTTGATTTTGAAGTAAGTACTACTAAAACAGAGCTTGAAGCTCAGGAAAGCTTAACTGCCGTAGTAAAAGTTACCGGCACAGGAAACTTACGTTTATTTAGTTTGCCCCAGCTAAAAGTGCCAGCGTCCTTAGAAATGTATGAGCCTGAGCGAGATGACAAAATTACTACACAAACCCGAGGTATGACAGGTTCTATCTCGCAACGTTATACTTTAGTCCCGCAGTTTAAAGGAAAATACCCTATCTACCCATTAAGCTTTTCTTACTTCGATCCCAAAGCTAAAGCTTACAAGACAATTACTTCTGCCGAAATAATGATAAATGTGGAAGGGGGGGCTTCAGCGGTTGCATCTAATGCAACTTTGCCTTCAAATACAGATGAAAATTTGCCAGCACGCCAGCGAGTGGTTTCACCTGATATGCAATTCAATTACATTCAACTTAAAACCTCACTTCAAAAGGACAATTTTGTAGCTTTTTTCAGAAGCACAAGTTTTTGGCTGATGTTTTTACTCCCATTGTTTATGATACCTGTAAGCTCATTTTCCAAAAATAAATGGGCAAATTATGAGGTAGACGAAGAAAAAGCGTTACAAAGAAAAGCAGATAAATTATCCAAAAAATATTTATCCGAGGCAAAAGCTAAAATGAACGATACGGCTTCCTTTTACGAAGCCCTCGAAAAGTCACTTCACGCTTACCTTAAAGCTAAATTAAACGTAACAACAACCGATATTACCAAACCGAAAATTAAATCGTTACTCCTAGAGAAAAATCTTGATGAGGCATTAATCACTGATTTTATCAAAGTTTTAGAGGAGTGTGAGTTTGCAAGGTATACACCTTCTACTAGCCAAGTAATTCAGCAAAATTATGATGCTGCAGTGAGCATACTCACTAAAATGGATAAACAGTTGTAAGATTAAGTACATAGAATTAAGTACAAAGAATTAAGTACAAAGAATAAGAAATTAAAACAGATGAAGAACCTAGTATATACAATTGCATTTATTCTTTTTACCAGTTTTGGTTTTGGTCAAGGAAATGAGTTGTTTAATAAAGCTAACGATGCTTATGCAGATGGCAATTACAAGGAGGCAACCCGTTTGTATGAAAAAGTACTTAACGAAGGCTATGTTTCGCCAGAATTATATTATAATTTAGCCAATGCCTATTACAAACAAGAGAAAATTGCTCCAAGTATTTACTATTACGAAAAAGCGTTACAACTTTCACCAGGCGAAGATTACATCTTAAATAATTTGCGATTTGCCCAAAACATGACTGTCGATGAAATAGATGTTGTCCCTCTTTCAAAAATAGAAGAAACCAAGCGCGCGTTTATTTTTTATTTAAATTATAACCAGTGGGCTTATGTCGCTATTGGCTGGTCATTTTTGTGTTTACTTGCTTTTATAGTTTATTTATTTGGGACGAAGCCTTTTTTAAAACGTAGTTTTTTTAGCCTTTCTATTCTTGCATTTTTATTTTCTATCGCTTCGTTTTTTATGGCACATACGCAAGAAAACTTACTTTCGAAGGACAATTTTGGAATAATCTTTAGTGAAGAAATTGATGTTTTCTCCGAACCCAATTCTTCAAGCCGCGTTCTTTTTTCGTTACACGAAGGAACCAAAGTTAATGTAGTTGATGAGTTCAGGGATTACCAAAAAATTGAATTAGCTAATGGAAGTACAGGTTGGGTAAATGCCGGTAGGATTAAGTTGCTTGAGGGAATGTAAACCATGTAAGTTTCAATAGAGTTCTTTACTTCTAGTAACGACTTATTTAATTATATCTACTTCGGTTTCCTGTGGGATGTAGTTGTTTTCCTTTGCAAATTCAACCAAACTAGGTAAGTATTTAATAATTTTTTTCTCGATGAATGAATAAGCAACCGATTCGTCGAGTTTTTCTTTTTTTACAAGTATTTCATTTTGGTTGAGCGTCATAAAAATAACACCTATAACCAAGAATATTAGTCCAACTTTTAGCACTCCAAATACCGCTCCTAAAATACGATTAACCATGCCTAATGCTACGTAGCTTACTAGTTTAGTAATTGCTTTTCCGATTAGCGTAACAGCTACTATTATTCCGATAAAAACTAAAATAAAAGCGAAAAGTTGAAGGTATTCAGGATCCCAATCAAACCATTTTTTTAAATGTTTTTGGAGCTCTTCTGAAAAGTGATACGCCCCAATAATTCCAAGCATAACGGATAGTAAGGAGGCTAGCTCATTAATCAAACCTTTTACAGCTCCTCGGATTAACCCTATACTTAGGAGTATAAGTATGCCAATGTCTATTCCATTCATTTGCTAAATATACAAGTTTACGAATAATTTTTTATTACGTTAATTCAGAATTCGATATAACTTAGGTTTACTATTCCTTTTTTAATTTGTTCATAAAACAAGCTTTGTATGCTTGACGATTCTATGTTGGTGATTAGTTCAATCTGTGGTTTGCTGGAATTCAGCTCAGTGTTTAAAAGTTTATTTCTCTCAAGAACTCGTTTGGTTTGTTTTGCGACAGCTTCACCAGAATCTATAATTTGAATATAAGAAGGAAGGTAGTTTTTCATGATTGGTATTAAATAGGGGTAGTGTGTACAACCTAGCACAATGCTATCTACTTTCGCCTTTACAAAGAATTCGAGTTGCCGTTCAAATGCTTCTACAAAATCTTTTTGATTAAAAGTGTTAGTTTCCACTGCTTCAACTAGCCCAACACCTTCTTTTTCAATGATTTCAATCGCATTATCTACAAACCTTTTTGAGGTTTTATTAAACAATTCGCTGCTTAAAGTTCCTTTAGTTGCTAGAACTCCAATTCGTTTGTTTATACTACTTAAGGCAGCCGGTTTAATTGCTGGTTCAATTCCTATAAAATCCATTTCCGTATAGGTTTGCCGTAGGATTTCTATTGCATTAGTTGTAGCAGTATTGCAGGCTACTATAATTAATTTCACTCCCTTTTTTAGCAAAAACTCAGTGTTTTTAATACTAAGTTCAATGATTTTTTCTCTTGGTTTTACACCATAAGGAGCATGCTTGCTGTCTGCAAGGTACAAGAGTTGTTCGTTTGGCAAAAGCGCATGAACTTCTTTTAAAATAGAAGTGCCACCAACGCCAGAGTCAAACATTCCTATAGGTAATTTTGTTTTATCCATAAAAAAAGCTACCCGAAGGTAGCTTTAAAAAGTTTATTTTACAAATTTATTTTATTGCAGCAAGAACGTCATCAAGTAAGTTGTATCCATCAGCCATTAGTACTCCAGTACCGATTTGCGAATCTAGGACATAGTCGTATCCCTTTTCACGCGCTACTTTTTGAATGGTCTCTCTAGCTTTTTCTAGAATAGGACGCAACATGCTTTCTTGTTTCTTTTGTAATTGTTCCTGAGCATTACGGTTGTACTCCATGATGTTTTGTTGCATTTCTTGCAATTTCATCATTCGTTTTTGGTTTTCTTCAGCTGTTTTTGAAGACTCTTCCATTTGGTAACGCTCATTTGTTTTTTCCATCTCTTTTAGCATATTATCGATATCTGCCTTATAGGTTTCTTCGATTTTACCGAGCTCTGTCATCGCATTTTTATACGATGTCATTTTTTCTAAAAGCTCTTGCGTATCTACGTGAGCAATTTTAGATTGTGCATTTACAGATATAGCTGCTCCTAAGAAAATAATGGCTGCTATGGCAATTGATTTGAATTGTTTCATTGTTTAAAGTTTAATTTTTTGTTTAATTATTTCTAGCTTCTCTAATTGAATCTCTTTTTCGTTGTTGCTCTTCTCTCTCTTTTAAAATATTTGCTCTGCGCTCTTCGAATGCTTTTTGACGTTCTGCTCGTTGCTTCTCTCTTTCGGATAAGCGCTCTTCTTGGACTCGCTCACGTTCGTCCTCTTTTGCTTTTTGTGCGGCTTCTTTTTCAGCTACTTGTTTTTCTTTTGCTTCTGCATCTTCAACCGAAAGATATTCGCCCCCAAACATTTCATCTGCCTCATCACGCCCTTTTATTTGATCTTGCTTTACTTCTCTTTTTATAAGTTTTAAAACAATGTCACTAAGGTCGTGCCTTCTATTTGAGTAAAGCAATAAAGCTTCACTTGAGTTTTCAAAGATAAAATCAAATTTTCTATTTTCACCAATTTCTTGGATCGCATTGAAGATTTGATCTTGCATGGGTTGAATGAGTTGTCTTTTTTGCGTCAAAAAGTCACCGCCCACCCCAAATTTTTGCTCTTGGTACTCAAACATTTCATTGGTTAAGTACTCAATTTCTTCTTCTTTCTCCTCAATTAACTCAACAGTTAATAAAGGTCTTTCGTTTTCAAGTTCTTCTTTAAGTTGGTCTATAGCAGATTTTTTTTTAGCTATTTCCCCACTCCATTTTTCTGCTTTCGAGTTTAATTGATTAAGCGACTGCTGATATTCTGGAACATTTTCAAGAATATACTCCATGTCTATATAACCAATTTTGACGCCTCCTCGTTGCGCTTGCAAATTTAAGGCAAAAAAAAGGCAAATTACAACTCCGATTAATTTTTTCAATTTCATATTAGTATACAAAAAACCGTGCCAAATTAAAATTGCTGACCGATAATAAAGTGTGTTTCCCACCCGTTTGCTCCTGTATTGGCTCCTGGTAGTGGGTCGAAACCATAACCAAAGTCAATTCCTAACAGACCAAATTGTGGCATAAATATACGTAATCCCGCACCTGCTGAACGGCTAAGTTCAAATGGTGTAAAGTTCTCAAACCTATCAAACGTACTACCTGCTTCAAAGAATGTTAATCCATAAATTGATGCAGATGGATTTAGTGTAATAGGGTACCTAAGTTCTAACGTATATTTATTATAAATTGTTGCCCCGTTATTAAAATCTTCTACAGCGCTACTGTTTCTTGTTCTTGGAATAATTGCTTGGTTAGGGTAACCACGTAAGGCAATGATTTCTCTTCCATCCATCGCAAAACCAGCCAAACCGTCACCTCCCACAAAGAAACGCTCGAAAGGAGGAATACCACGGTCGCTGTTATAAGCCCCAATGAATCCAAATTCAACGTTTGTTCTTAGCACAAGTTTGTCCCAAATTCTATTGAACCATTCTGTAGAGGCTTTAATTTTATAAAATTCTAACCATCTAAAACGTTCTTGGTCTATTTCTTCTAGTCGTTGCTGGTTGTTGTTAATGATTGCACTCTCTCTTTCTTGGTTTAATGCCGCCCAATTGGTTGACGAAAACAGCGAGTATGGTGGGGTAAATTTAGCTGAAATATTAAATCTTGATCCTCCAAGTGGGAAGATTGGGTTATCGTAAGTGTTATCTCTACTTAATCCAACGTTGAATGAGAAATTATTTGCAGTACCGTTAGGAAAACTAAATAAAGAACCGAAGTTAAAGTTACTTAAGTTAAAGTGTTGGAATCCAACCGAGCTTGAAATGAAAAAGTATTCGTCAGGAATCCTTAGTCGTTTACCAAGCCCAACATTTATTCCTGTTATTGAGAATTGGCTACTTCTGTCTGCTCTTCTTGTAAACGGATTAAATTGAAACTGCTTGGTTTGGGATAACGAAACCGAAAGCTGTACAGGTTTTTTCCCGCCTAACCAAGGCTCTACAAAAGTTAAACTGTAGTTCTGAAATGCAATACTTGCTTGAGCTCTTAAAGATAGTTGTTGTCCGTCTCCCATTGGTAAGGGGTTCCAAGATTTTTTGTCGCCAATACCTTTAAGTGAGAAGTTGTTAAAGCTTAAGCCCAGTGTACCGATAAATCCGCCACCACCGTAACCACCTTGGAGTTGTACTTGGCTAGCACCTTGTTCTGCGACTTCGTATACAACGTCAACTGTTCCGTCTGTTGGATTGGCGTTTTGAATATCAGGTCTAATAGATTCAGGATCGAAAAAGCCTAATTGGCTTATTTCTCGTGCTGTACGCATAATAGCTTGTTTGCTGTACTGTTCACCTGGGAAAGTACGAAGGTTTCGGTAAGCCACATGGTCATTTGTTCTGTCGTTACCTTTAATAGTGATATTATTGAAGTAAGCTATCGGACCTTCTATAATTCGAATCTCAAAGTCGATAGTGTCGCCGTAAACCCTAGTTTCAACAGGTATTACTCTTGAGAATAAATAACCATTATCTTGGTAAATGTCGGTAATGTTTTCTGAGTTTTGCTTTGGTCCGCCTGTTATTTTTTTGTCCAATAAGGTTCCGTTATACACATCTCCTTTTCTAATAGCTAGCAAATTCCTAAGCTGATTATCTGAGTATACGGAGTTTCCTAAGAAGGTGATGTCTCCAAATACATACTGCCTTCCTTCGTTAATGGTAAGTTCAATTTCTACTAAATCGTCGTCTCTTACAATTACACTATCAGAAACAACTCGTGCATCTCTGTAACCTCGCTCCCGGAGTTTTTCTACAATACGTTGTTTGTCTTCTACAAAATCGGCAGGTATAAGTTTTGAACGTTTAAAAATTCGAAATCTATTCTTTTGCTTCGTGTTTTTCATAAATTTTCTAATCTTTCGATCAGAAAAATCTTCGTTACCATCTATGCGAATTTCAGCAACTTTAATTTTGTTCCCTTTTACGATGTTGATAAACATGTCTTCACCCACTATTTGGTCGAGTGAATCTTTTACAGTTCTTGTAGAAATCCGAGGATCGACATTTAAAAACCCTTTTTTACGGTACTTGTTTTTAATGTGATTCTTGGTGTTGGCTATAAAGTTTTCGGTTAGCTTAACGTCTTTTTTTAACTTCAGTTCTTTTTTAAGTTCTTCTAACTTTTTCTTTTTGTCTCCCTTAAGGCTTACCTCATTAAGCTTTGGAACCTCCGTAATATCTATTTCTATATCGGCTATTCTTCCTCGAACATCACTTATATAGATATTAATATCGCTGAAAAGCCCTAAATCCCAAAGTTTATTAATTACTTTATTTAACCTGTCGCCAGGGAGGTATAATTCTTCTCCTTTTCGAAGCCCAGTAAAAGCAATAACGGTACGTTCGTTGTAGGTTGTTGTACCCGTAACACTAATTTCACCTAGCGTATATTTTGTTGAACCATCAATACTTATGTCTTGACCGTAAGTAGAGGTTGTACTAATTACTAAACAAATTAGCAATGCTAATTGTTGGATACTTTTATGTAGTAAGTTGTTCACTTGTCTTTCCAAATCTTCGTTCTCTTTTTTGGTAACTTTCTATTGCTTCAAGGAGGTGTTCTCTTCTAAAATCAGGCCATAATACATCAGAAAAATACAGCTCTGCGTAGGCAATTTGCCACAATAAGAAATTACTTATGCGTTGTTCCCCGCTTGTTCTGATTAATAAATCTACATCTGGTAAATCGAATGTATATAAGTGTTCATGTATTAATTCGTCATTAATATCTTCAACTTTAACTTCTCCATCGCTTACTTTTTGGCTTATGCGCTGAACCATGCATTTTATTTCTTCTCTGGATCCGTAGCTTAAGGCTATGGTTAAAGTCATATTGGAGTTATCCTTTGTATTTTCAATAACTTCTTGTAATTCTTTTTGTACTTTGTTGGGAAGACTTTCTATGTTTCCTACACAGTTAAGTCTAATTCCGTTTTTGTGAAATTCTTTAAACTCCTTTCTTATCGACCTTACTAAAAGCCGCATAAGGGTTTGAACTTCCAGTTTAGGTCTGTTCCAATTTTCAGTTGAAAAGGCAAATAAGGTTAGGTTTTTAACTCCCAATTTACCGCAATTTTCAACACATTCTCTAACCGATTCAGCCCCTTTTTCATGACCAGCAGTTCTTCTTAGTCCTTGTTTTTTTGCCCAACGACCATTGCCGTCCATGATAATGGCGACGTGCTGTGGTAGGTTTTCTTTATGTATTTTTTCTTTCACTTCGATTAAAAATTACAATAACAAGGCTTTCGCCCAAAGGCGTAAGTTAAGCTTATTCCTGCAAACATATACCAATCATTTGTATTTGGATTACCAAATGATGGGAAATTACTTCCACCACTAAATTCGGTTGGCGCACTTCCGTCTAAATTATCGGTAAATGTGTATCTAGCTCCATATTCTGCTGCAACAACCCAATGATCGGATAGGTTTACTTTTATACCAATTACCATCGGAATTGCAAAGTTTGTATTTCTTCCTCCGCTTTCTAGTTGATTGCTTGCATTTACAAATTGATGTTCTCCAAAAAAAACGGTAGGTCCTGTGTATAAATAAGGTACAATTTCTGACTTTCCGTTGTGAATGTCCCAATCCCAAAAGGTGAATTCTATCCCGGCAGACAATTCGGTTAAGCTAGTAGAAAAACCATATCCTCTGCCTATTCTTCGGTTGTTGTCCGATCGTAAATCGTGCTCGTAGGTATTTAGTCTTAATGCAGTAAACCTAAATGAATGCCTTGTGCTTCTGTTCCATTTAAATATACCACCATAACTCAACTTATCCTTGTGCAAATAATCCTCAGGCAATAAAAAAGAAGTGGAGCCAACATCTCCAGAAAAGTTAGTTCCGCCTAGAAACAAGCCTACTTCGTAAGTTTGTGCTAACAAAACATAACTATTCATAAAAAACAATAACGAAATGATTGGGTACTTCATATATTTTCAAAAGTTTGCAAATATAAGAATATTGTCAAGGTATTCATTGCTTTACATTAATTTGTAAGTAAAACTAATTAAGCTGAAATTTATTGCATTAAATTTCGGCTATCTTCACCCCAAAGTAGTTTTTCTCTCAGGGTTTCGATAAAACTTTGGTCATGCAAGGCAATTAATTGGATAGTGTAGGGTGCTTTTTTGATAAAAATACTACTCGTTTTATCTATAAAATACAACCTTGAGTCTAAGGATAAAATAAATTTGTCTTCTCTCCCTTTTACTTGAAATTTTAGCGATTTGTTATCTGGAATAACCAAAGGCCTTGCATTAAGATTATGCGGAGCTATTGGTGTGAGTACGAAGGAGGCTGTTTCTGGCATAATAATAGGTCCTCCACAACTCATCGAATATCCTGTAGAACCTGTTGGTGTAGCTACAATAATTCCATCCGACCAATATGAATTAAGAAATGCATTGTCTAACCAGGTTTCAACTGTAATCATAGAAGTGGTGTCTTTTCTGCTAATGCTTATTTCATTTAAGGCGTAACCAAAATCGTTTTCGAGCTCTTCACTTGGGTCGGTGCTAACTTCAAGTAAACTCCGCTCGCTTTTTTGGTAGTTACCTTTCAAAATTTCTTTGATGCTCTCTTGGATTTCGTCTTTATGTACACTGGCTAAAAAGCCTAGTCTTCCTGTGTTTATTCCTACAATGGGTATTTCTAGGTTTTTTACGAACTTTACCGCAGACAGAATGGTTCCATCTCCACCAACACAAAAAAACATATCGAAGCTTTTATCCAGTTCTGTAAAGCATTGAAACTTTTTCACAGCATAGACTCCTTTTTTATCCATTAAGTCAAAAAAAGTAGCTTCAAACCAAACGTCAATGCCTTCTTCTTCAAATACTTCTAGGAGTTGTTGAATGTATTTAGCCGAATCGGGATAAAAGAACTGACCGAAAATTCCAATTTTCATTTCTATAGGTTTTTATATTTTCTAATCCAATTTTTTGAGGGAGACGAAAGGCTTATTAGTATAAATTCTAAATTGATTTTGCGGCATTATATATTCAAGTATTTTTCGAAATAAGCTGAATTATCGCGTAAAATTTCGGTGTGTAAGTCCTCTTTGTGCACACTCAACACTTCATAATCGTACCTTCGTAAACTTTGTAAAACTTCGTTTAAACCGCTGTGGTCTATGCGAAGGGATACTTCAATAAACTCAGTATCTACGTGTAACGTAAACATTCCTATAATTTTGGCAGCATTGGATTCAATTACTTGCACCAGTTGAGAATAAGTGAAATCGACTCTTTTCTTCTTAACAATTACTTCGTCTCCTCCAAAAGATAGCAGGGGTGTTTCCTTACATACGCTTAAAAAATCAATGATTTCTAAATAACCAACAAGGGCTTTGTTTTCGTCAAGCGCAAAAAGAATTGGAGTCTCATAATTAGCGAAACTTCTTAAGATATCTAGCAAGGAAGCTCCTAACTCAAAGCTAGCTTCTTTTAGTACATAGGTATAATTTTCTAGGGAATCGTCTAAGTCCAGAACCTCGATGTCTTCTTTAGCAACACTTCCTATATAGGCGGAGTTTCTGAAAACAGGTACGCAAGCTAGCTCAAGCTCATTCGCTAAATCTACAAACGCGCCTACGTTTTCAGATACCTCTAAAGGGTGTTTCCAAGTGTACAAAAGTGTTGTTATATTCATAGTTTCTTAAATTCGTATGCAAAATAAGAAATTTTAAAGCCCTTTGGAACTTTTAAGGATAAATTTTAGTAGGCCTTATTACTTTCCAAGTAAGTTGTTATAAGCACTAGGCTTATTTAAAATTTCTTGTGCTTCTTTTATTTCTATTGCATGTTCTGTGGCGTATTGATAAACTCCTTCTTCGTAAAAATAATGTCGAATTATCTCTTCCTTCAACATGCGTTCAATCTGATTCCTGTACTTCTCTAGAAGCTGTGTTTTTTCCTTTTCTATTACCTTTTGCAGTTTGCTTACTTCGTTTGTTATGGTTAAGTTTCCTTCATTGTTTGCTACTTCAATTAACTCTTGCAGGGCAATTTCTGTTGGGGTTTGGAAATTAAATTTTGCTTCTTTTACAAAGGATTCAAAGTTTTTCCAATCGTTATTAGTCCAGGTAAAATCACTAATTTCATTGAGCGTGTGTGTTCGGTAGTAGTGGGTTGCAAAGTCAAAAATAAGTGCTTCTTCGTAGAGCGCCTTTGCAATAGATTCTCTTTTTGCAGCTTCAATTTCGATGTCTGGTTGTATGCCACCACCATCAAAAACACTTCTTCCGTTTCGGGTTTTAAATTCTGTATAACTTGCTTCGTCATTGCGTATGGCTTCTCCCTTTTGGTAGTTTAGGGCTTGTATACATCTTCCGCTTGGGGTATAGTAGCGAGAAATTGTGATTTTAGCAGAAGTTCCGTAATTCAGGTTTTTAGGTCGTTGTACTAATCCCTTGCCAAAGCTACGCGCTCCTATAATCACGCCTCGATCTAAATCTTGAATGCTTCCAGAAACGATTTCGCTTGCAGAAGCGCTTCGGTCATTTATAAGCACGGCTAATGGAATTTCGGTATCTACTGGCCTGTTTTTTGTAACGTACTGGGCATTGTATTTGTCAATCGCTGAACGGGTAAAAGTAATGAGTACATCTTTAGGTATAAATAAGTTGCTTATGTTTACAGCTTCGCCTAGAAGTCCTCCTGGGTTGTTGCGTAAATCCAAAATAATTTTTGTGGCGCCTTGGTCCTTAAGTTCTTTTACGGCTTGCTCAACTTCTTTAGAGGCAGTTCTTCCAAACTGATTTAGCACGATGTATCCTGAATTGTCCGAAAGTAAGGCGGTGTAGGGAACAGTTTTTTCTTCTTCTCCTTGTCGTGTAAGTTGAACTTCTCTCTCTGATTGGTTACTTTTTAGCAAAAGCTTAAGCTTGGTATTTGGCGCTCCTTGTAAAAGCGAAAGCACATCGGTGTCTATGTTTTTAATATCGATACCGTCAATTTGTAAAATACGATCGCCCAGTTGAATACCTGCTTCATCTGCAGCTCCATTTTTTTTGACATCTACAATAATTACCTGATCCTTTCGCCTTACTACTGATGCACCAATTCCAGAGGATCGCCCAGATTGATTAATGCGTGCATTCTGGACATCCTGCTCGTTGTAAAATTGCGTGTATGGGTCTAACTCATTTAGCATACTAACAATAGCGGTATTCATTAATTCGCCAGGATTTACTTCATCAACATAGTTCATGTTAACTTCCTTGTATAAGTTGGTAAATATTTCGATCTGTTTTGCGATTTCAAAAAAGTCGTTACGCAAACTGGTAAATGCACTAAAAGCAATTGCTAAAAGTAAGGTAGTAGTTATTAATAATTTCTTTTTCATCTGTATGTCATTTCTTTTGCTACATTTTTTAACAACTTAGTTCTTTTAAGTGAACTTATTAAGTAAGTTTAACCGAACACTCGAGCTAATGTTTTGGAAGTAATCAGTTTTTAAGGCGCTGATTTTAGCGAGTTACGATTCAATAACTAAATTAAATTGTTGTCTTTTTTCCTTTTTCCTTCTCCAGAATTTGTTGCAAGAGTTGTACCAAATTACTTTCTACTTCACTAAAGCTTGGTACGTAGTTTCCATGAAACAAAATAATCATTGCCAATGGGGTTAAGCTTTGTTCAGTGTGTAAAAGGTGTTTGTTTAACCTGTAAGCTTCCCTAATTCTGCGTTTTATTTTATTTCTTTCAACCGCTAGTTTTATTTTTCGTTTAGGAACTCCAATAGCTACCTGATGTTTTGCTTCTTTGTTAGGAAGAAACAAAATTTTAAACGGATAGCGTTTTACATACTTTCCTTCTTCAAAAAGTAGTCCGATTACTTTTTTATGGGTTAATTTTTCTTCTTTTGGAAATGAAAAATTTTGTGTGCTTAAATCCATTTTGTTCTTTCTCCGAAAATAATCTGTAAAGCTACATTATTTCAACTTTATTGGAAAATTTTAAACTAAAACCATTTGTCAATTAACAATTACTGTAATTTAAACTATTAACTGGTAAAACTGAAATTAGCTTCAATACAAATGAATATTTATAAGCTTTAAGTGTAACCAATTTAACCATCAAATGACGCTATTTAGCTCATTCATTTTTCCATATATTTCCTTGTTCACAATTTCCGTAGCCCAGCTATGCAAATTATTCACAGCGTTATATATGAAAAAAGCAATTTCGCTCTATTAACGACATTTAATAGTTAAATTGGTATAATTGGATTTTTCTTCAGCTGAAATCTTTTTTAGTGAAATACACTCGATTCCCCCTTTTTATACAGCTGATTAACGTTTGGGTGTACTATATTTTATAACATAAAGCGGGTTATAATGGTATTTATACGTTAAGGGTGAAGGGCAATACACATATTTTGGTAAATTTGCACTTCGTATGTTTAAGTTGAGTTTTGCTAAATTTAAAAGCTTTTTTAAGTCTTTAAGAACACTAAAAAAAGTCATTGCAATTTAGCATCGCTAAAAATTAATATACGAATGAAGTCCGGACTTAGTGAAAAATAACAAGTCGCTAGCTGTATTTTTTACTCTCTAGACATATAAACAAATACGACACAGGTATAACATTTTCCAGAAGATTTAGGAAAGTATAACAGCAAAAAAATGAAGGATAGATTTTACCAGTACATTCAAAATTTACAAGATACGATAACCTCGGCACTTGAGAATATAGACGGTAAAGCTAAATTTAAAGAAGACCTTTGGAATAGAGAAGAAGGCGGTGGTGGTCGCACAAGAGTTATTGAAAACGGAGCGGTTTTTGAAAAAGGAGGAGTAAATATTTCTGCTGTTCATGGGCCTTTGCCTGCATCGATGCAACAATATTTTAAAGTTGAAGATTGCGATTTTTTTGCTTGTGGCTTAAGTTTGGTCTTGCATCCCACTAATCCTATGGTTCCTACCGTTCATGCCAACTGGCGCTATTTTGAAATGTACAATAAGGATGGAAACTGCATAGATGCTTGGTTTGGTGGAGGGCAAGACTTAACCCCGTATTACTTGTTTGATGAAGATGCAGCACATTTTCATAAGGTATGTAAGCAAGCCTGCGATAAGCACAATGCTACTTTTTATGAAGATTACAAGCAAAAATGCGATGCTTATTTTTGGAATACACACCGCAATGAAGCTCGTGGCGTAGGAGGCTTGTTTTTTGATTATTGCAAAGCCTCTCCAGAAATGCAACTTGAACAATGGTATGCTTTTGTAACCGAAGTTGGTAATAGCTTCCTGCAAGCTTATATCCCAATTGTAGAAAGAAGAAAGGATTTGCCATACTCCGAGGAAAATAGAAATTGGCAAGAAGTTAGGCGTGGTCGTTACGTCGAGTTCAATCTAGTTCACGATAAGGGAACTTTATTTGGCTTAAAAACAAACGGTAGAATTGAAAGTATTTTAATGAGTTTACCACCAAGAGTACAATGGAAATACGACCATCATCCGGAAAAATCTTCTCCTGAAGAAAAATTAATTAAAGTTTTACAATCGCCTCAAAAATGGGCTTAAATTTACATTTATGTTTCCTTACCAACGCCACAGAAGATTACGCCATAGCGAAGCAATTCGTTCATTAACTAGAGAGAATTTAATTACTCCAAACGACTTTTTGGTCCCTTTATTTATTGTTGAGGGGAAAAATGTTAAGGAAGAAATTTCTTCTATGCCAAATTATTTTCGCATTAGTTTAGACCTCCTGGCAAAAGAAGTTAAAGAGCTTTGGCAAATGGGTTTGCGTTCTGTATTATTGTTTGTAAAAGTAAGTGATCATTTAAAAGACAATGCTGGTACAGAAGCGGTAAATCCTAACGGACTCATGCAACAAGCCATCAAAACAGTAAAAAATGCGGTTCCTGAAATGTTGGTAATGACCGATGTTGCGATGGACCCTTATTCTAATTTTGGACACGACGGTGTAATAGAAAACGGAGTGATTCAAAACGATGCAACCTTGGAAGTTTTATGCGAAATGGGACTCAGCCATGCCCAAGCAGGAGCCGACTTTCTTGCCCCTAGCGATATGATGGACGGACGAATTATAGCTTTGCGAGAGACCCTGGAAGAAAGCAATTTTCACCATACAGGAATAATGAGTTATGCAGCAAAATACGCTTCTGCTTTTTATGGCCCGTTCCGCGACGCCTTAGACTCAGCTCCGGTAGATATGCAAAATATTCCTAAAGATAAAAAAACCTATCAAATGGACCCAGCTAATCGTCAAGAAGCAATCAAGGAAGCGCTTTCTGATGTGGAAGAAGGGGCTGATATTTTAATGGTAAAGCCCGGCCTCTGTTACTTAGATATAGTTCGAGATTTAGCCAATCAAACCCAGCTTCCAATTGCTGTTTATCAAGTAAGTGGCGAGTATGCTATGCTAAAAGCTGCTGCCGAAAAAGGATGGCTAGACCATGACGCGGTCATGATGGAACAGCTTATTTCCATAAAACGAGCAGGAGCCTCAATAATTGCCAGCTATTTTGCGAAAGATGCTGTAAAACTCTTGTAACATGAAGCTTAAAAAGTTAAAACACTCCTCTTTTTTTATTACTTTATGCTTGGTCTTGTTTTTTGTGGCTTGCCACAATGAGCAACCACAAGTATCAGAAGCAACCGAAAACATGAAAATTGAACTTCAATTAGAGGAACGATTTGAAAAAAGCAACTTTGAAATACCCGCCGAAGTCTTATTTCCTTTAGAAGCCATTCCTCAGTTTAAAAACATCCCTGAATCATTTGAAGAGTATGTAATTAGAAGCTATGTTTTTTTAAAAGACCAACAGTTATACGAACAGTATAAACAAGGTTTTTTTAGCGAAGAAGAATACGCTATTCTTAAAACAGTTTACCAAATAAAGGATGAAAACACAACCGACCAATCCATTCCATCTGAAATGTATGTTCTTACAGGGACGTTAACAAATGGCAAACGAGGGGTTGTTTTAGATACCAATTTAGACTTCGACTTTTCTAATGAAGAATTGCTTGAGTTTGATTACCCAATGGAATTTATTGACGACGAAGATCAGGCTTTTTTTGAAGCAAATAAATTGTCCTTTCTGCCCAACCTTACACTTACTTTGCCCAGCATTACAAATAAACAAGTAACAACAAGCGATTATCGGATTGTAATTAATCCTTATCGCCCTTTTGAAGCTTTCTACGTATCGAAGGACACACAAGAAAACAAGTATTACCTAGAGTTTCTTTTTCCTAGCTTTTACGAAACTAACCTTCGTTTAGCCAACGAAACTTACCTTTTGCAGGTTGGGCCTTCTTCTAATTTAGCAAAACTTAATTCAGCTAATGCATCACTACTTATTTCAGCTCGAAATGAAACAATGGACAATGAATTTACAGAGTTGCTCCGTCTTCAACTTACAGATACCTTCAATATTCAAGAAAAAGATTATGTAGTAGACGCTAGCAATTTCGACACGGAGAAGAAGTTAGAGTTAGTTTTTCTTGGCGAAAATAAACGTCCGCAAGGAGGTTTGGTTGGGTATTATACACAACTCCCAGAAAACACTCGCTTTCTAAAAAGTCCAATAGACAATTTGCCAAATGATGAATCCAGCTTTACCTTGTTTTATACTTGGACAACGTGGAGTTTAGCAAGTCTTCAAGAGGTATCTTCTTTAAAACAGCTTCAAGAAGAATTCCCTGATCTAGCAGTTTTAGGTATTTGTGTCGATGAGAATTTTGCAGCATCAGAACGAATGCAGTTTAGAAGAGAAATGCAATGGAAATCAGCTTTTGTAGATTCATCTCAACCAAACAACTGGGCGGATAAAATGAAAATAGTTACTTTTCCAACTTACCTTCTGGTCGATGAAAATGGGCAAATAAAACAACGCACCCATCACCTAAAAGAAATAACTAATTACTTGTTAAGTAACCATAATCCAAACGAAGTTGAGTAAGCCTTTTTACATGAAGCAATTTGTTGTTCAGCAGGAACGAAGCGCCATGAAAATTGGTACAGATGGTGTTTTACTTGGTGCTTGGACCCCCATTGACGACTCGGTTACTAGTATTTTAGATGTTGGCGCTGGTACGGGAATTATAGGATTGATGATGGCTCAACGAAGCCACGCTGAGCTTATTGATGCACTCGAATTAGACGAAGATGCCTTTGAAGAATGTGTGGCTAATTTTGAAGCCTCTCCTTGGGGCGATCGACTTTTTTGCTACCATGCAAGTTTTCAGGAGTTTGTAGATGAGGTGGAAGAGCGGTATGATCTAATTGTTAGTAACCCGCCTTTTTTTAATCAGAAGGATGAAAATAGAGAAACTACCCCACGCAATCAGGCACGATTTACCGATAGCTTGTATTTTGAAGAATTAATTGAAGGCGCATCTTTATTACTTTCAGAAAAAGGCAAGTTAGCTGTAATTATTCCCTTTCAGGAAGAGGCTAAGATTATTGATTTGGCTGCTGAAAATACATTACACTTAGAACGTCATTGCCGGGTAAAAGGTAGGCCAGAAAAAAACTTTAAGCGTAGTTTGCTTCTTTTTTCAAAAACGCTATCTGAGGATGTAGTACAAGCTGAAGAATTGTGCATCGAAACAAGTAGGCATACCTATACTGAGGAATACACTTCGCTAACAAAGGATTTTTATATTGGGATGTAATCCCTATTTGACAATTAAATGCCGCCCTGGCAGTTATCCCAGAATTTTTTTTGAAATCCTAAAGAAAAAAGGTGTTTTTTTGTGGTAATTTCAATTGATATATAGTGCAAGGTATTTTGATTGGTTAAACACCTATTAAGTGTTGACTTAAAGGTGTATAATTGAATTACTAAAAAGCTAATTTTCCGCAGGAACCATGATGGTGATAGGAACGGTGTAAATTACACTAATTTTTTTACCCTTGTTAACACCCGGATCCAAACGAGGAAGTTTTTTAATTACATGTTCTCCAAGTTTTGTTAGCTCATCATTTACTGAAGTACCTTTTACATTTTCAATTTTACCTTTTTTATTAATCCTGAACTCTACAAAAGTTCTGACATAAGTATCTTTGCCGTTTTCTAAAAGCTTGTTTTTTCTAACAATGTTTTCTGCCTCTTTTGCATCGTATTTTTTAGAAATGTGTTCTGTAATTTTCTTTTTAAGGCATGATTTACGTTCGTAGTTATCTGTTAAATGAGCACACTCTTTATGCGTAGGAGTCTTCTCTAAACCTGAAAACAGAAAATTGTCATTTTTTATTTCCTTGTTATGAATTTTCGACTTTATGCCATTCGTTCTTTGCTGAGAACGTAAGTAATCTTCATAAGATTCGTACAGCAAATCTTCTGAAGTAATAAAATTATTTCGCTCTTTTTCCAACATTACCTTTAGCAATGCTAGTTGTTGGTAATAATTTTCTTTTGACAACAAACCGGTTTGATTTTTATTGTTTTCGGCTACAAGTCGTTTCCTTACTTCTGTGTAGCCAAGGCTATCCACTTCTTGTTTAATATCTTCCAGGTAAAATTGAATCCATTCTTTGTGTGGTCTTACAGGTTCAGTTTGTGCATATGTACTGGCACAAAAAAAACATGCAAACAGGTGTGTCAACAGGAGGGAAGTAATTACTTTTGTATTCATGAGTTAATTATTTTTAGTTGTTGTGCCTATGGTTTATTTCATTAGTTGGTTGATTGATTTTACTTGTAAAAGATATTTTAATGCACAACGCGAGTTAAACATTTAGCTATATCTGTCGCAACCAAATAAGCCCCTGTCCAAGCATTTTGAAAGTTGAAACCTCCCGTAACCGCATCGATGTTTAGGCACTCGCCAGCAATATACAAATTTGGGAACTCTTTTAGCTGAAAATTCTTAAAGTTGATGGCCTTTAAATCTACACCACCGGCGGTTACAAATTCTTCTTTAAAAGTGCTTTTTCCAGTTATTGTAAAGCGGGTTGAGGTTAGCTGATCTGCAATTTTTTTAAGTTCAGCGTGTGGTGTTGTTGCCCATTTTTGATCAGCTTTAATTCCAGCCATTTCAATTAGTTTTTGCCAAAGCCTTTTAGAAATCCCAAATTGATTTCTACTAGAAATTTGCTGTTTAGGCGATTCCTCACTAATCTTTTTTAAGGCTTCAAAGGCTTGGTCCGAGTGCAAAAACGCTGGCGTAAAGTTTACTGAAATGCTAAATTGATACTTTACTTCGGCTAACTCGCGCGCCGCCCAAGCGGAAAGTTTTAAAATGGCGGGTCCGCTAAATCCCCAGTGGGTAATTAAAAATGGCCCTTGTGTTGTTAGTTGAGGAAGCTTAGGATGTGCTAAGCTACATATTACTTGATGGCTAAGTCCTGCCAAGCTTGTAATGTCAAAATCATTGCAATGAAAGGTAAATAAAGAAGGAACAGCGGGAATGATTGGGATATTTTTAGAGGCTAAAAACTTCCAAATTTTTGGACTACTGCCTGTCGCTATTAGCAGGTTTTTTGTTTCGAAATTTCCTTTGTTTGTTATTACTCGATAACCAAAGGATTCCTCGCTTTCTGAAGCCAATTGCTCAAAATTTTCTAAACCTGTGCTAGTTTTAATGCTAATGTTGAAATCCCTTGCTTTGCGAATAAATAAATCGATAATTGTTTGCGACGAATCGCTTTTTGGGAAAATTCTTCCGTCTTCTTCAATTTTTGTAGGAACGCCGTTCTTGTCCAACCACTCCAACATGTCGCCTGAGCAAAAATGATGAAAAGGTCCGCGAAGTTCTTTTTTTCCGCGTGGGTAATTGTTAATTAATTCATTAGGAATGAATTCGGCGTGAGCAACATTACATCTACCACCGCCAGATATTTTTACTTTTTGAAGTAATTCTTTCGATTTTTCAATAATTAAAATGCTTGCAGTTGGTTTTTTTTCTGCTAATTGAATAGCTGCGAAAAAACCAGCTGCGCCACCTCCCACTACAATCAAGTCGTACATTGTTCAGGTATTTCTAGATTGTTAAAGCGAAATTGCTTCAAATTGAAAATCGCCATATTCTTTTTCTACTTCATCAAAGGTTTTAAACACATCTTCGGCAGCATCGCTGGAAACCATTTTTGTACGAAAGGGTTTAAAGTCGGGTATTCCTCTAAAATAGTTGGTGTAATGCCTGCGTGTTTCAAATACACCTAAACGTTCCCCTTTCCAGTCGATGGCCATTTGTAAATGACGTCTTGCTACATCTACACGTTCTTTCATGCTGGGTGGCGCCATGTGTTCGCCAGTAGCAAAAAAATGTTTTACTTCCCTAAAAAACCAAGGGTATCCTATGCTTGCGCGTCCAATCATGGCACCATCTAGTCCAAATTTATCGCGCATGAGCATGGCTCTTTCTGGCGTATTTACATCGCCATTACCAAACACGGGAATGTGCATTCGAGGATTATTTTTTACCTCGGCTATTGGATGCCAGTCGGCATCGCCTTTATACATTTGTGCTCTTGTACGACCGTGAATAGAAATGGCCTTGCAGCCAGCATCTTGTAGCCGCTCTGCCACTTCAACAATTTTAATACTGTCGTGGTCCCATCCTAAGCGTGTTTTTACAGTAATGGGAAGCTTGGTGTGTTTTGCCATGGCTTCGGTAAGACTCACCATAAGGTCGATGTCTTTTAAAATACCCGCTCCCGCTCCTTTAGAAACAACTTTTTTTACCGGACATCCAAAATTAATATCGATAATATCGGGGCCGGAAGCTTCTACGATTTCGACCGATTTAAGCATTGAATCCAAATTCGCTCCAAAAATTTGAATACCAACTGGACGTTCTTTTTCGTAAATATCTAACTTAATAAGGCTTTTAGCCGCATCTCGTATGAGTCCTTCAGAAGAAATAAATTCTGTGTACACTAAGTCTGCCCCTTGTTCTTTGCACAATGCGCGAAACGGCGGGTCACTTACATCCTCCATAGGTGCCAACAATAGCGGGAACTCTCCTAATTCTATATCACCAATTTTTGCCACAGCTTAAATTTTATGCAAAAATACACAAATTAAAATCGAATTTTTCATATGTCTTTGAAGAATGACAAGAATAGCCTGATATTAAATGTATTAGCTTCCAGATGAGGCCGGTTTTAATTCATGTTTATGCCTGATATTAGTTCAAATTACTGGAAAATAAATAAAGGGTGTTTTTTTTGTGGTAATTTCAATTGGGAAATGGTATTTCCATAATTCAATCGATATTCGAAAAAGCAGTTAGTTAGTGTCTTTTATTTATCAATTGATGCAATTTAAGTCCCTCACTAATTCTTATAGGATACTTCAAAATTTCTCTTGATTATTTGCTGTAGATTTGGAGTATACTAATGCTACATTTACTACTTGAATCTAAGATTTTTTTTGCGTGGGATTTTTGAATTTTTAGCGTAAGCCTTAATAGAGGCTATAACTCTTCCAAAAGGGTGTAATGCAAATTGTTTTGTGCATTGGTTTGAGAGCCAAAAATACTTTTTAGTATGTTGGCTTTGGAGTCGAATAACACCCAATGTGGTGTTCCCTCGGCTTTTACTAAGTCGTATAAGCGATGTCCTGTATCTTTGTAGAGAGGAAGAGGACTTTTTTTGTCTACAAAAATTTCTAAAATTTCAGCAGAGGAAATTTCTTTTTTTGCCAATTCACTATGAATGAGAATTACTTGTAGGTCTGGATGTTCTTGTTGAAGCTGGTAGGCTAAAGGAATAGCTCTGCCGGTACATCCTAAGCAAGAAGTATGGTAAAAAAGCGCTAGTGTTTTTTCTTTTAGCTGAAGGATGTCGGCAAGCTTTGTTCCTGTTTTGTCAAGTTGCTGAAGTTCTGAATCTAACATGTATTTAAGTTGTTTTGATGGGTTATGTATATGATCCTATTTGTTAATTGAGAAAGTTTAATTTTAAGCTTTGATGGTAATGCCTGTTTTATGTCGAATTCTAGCCCCGATTGAAGCCTAAAGCTTGTGCGCAATACCAGTTATAAATTAAAAGTATAGCAAATGCAAAAAATAATAATTTACTTAGGTGATTTTAATTTATAAGTGGTGTAAGAAGCACTTTTTTTTCTTGGTGGGCAAGAGCGACCATAGAAGCTCCTTGCGCACCTTAGAAAAAATGTGCGTAAAAGCACAACTTGAAGCGAAAAGCGGGAACAAGCTTCAAAAAAGAATCCTTATTCGATTTTTTAATTTATGGGCAGGCTTAAATCGGGATTACTTAATTTTAAAGGTTACAACAGGTCGTTTTGCATGATTTACAATGTGTTCGCTTAAGCTTCCGTTGAGGAGGCGGGCAATTCCTTTTCGGCCGTGCGTACCAATTCCGATTAAGTCGGCATTTACTTTTCGGGCGTAGTTTAGAATACCATCTTCGGTGTTATGGTCGTTTTGTACTACAATTTCGAAATCTTCGCCACCCGCAACGCTTTTAAATGACTTAACCTTTTCATCTATTTCGTTGGAGGTTTTAAATTTTCCAGCGGTGTTGATAAAAACAACATCCATTTGTGCATTAAATTTTTTGGCTAGTGCTCTTGCTTGTTTAAATGAGCTTACGGTTTCTAAGGAAAGGTTGGTGGCGTAAATGATTTTAGCAACATCAAAATCTTCTATTTCATGTTTAATAACAAGCACTGGAATTTCTGAGTAACGTACAACTTTTTCGGTATTGGAGCCTACAAACACTTCTTTTAACCCTTCTGCGCCATGAGACCCCATTATAATTAAATCGCAGTCGTGTTTTTTGCTTACTTGCATAATTCCTTCAAAAGCAGCGTTAAAATCGACAGTTTCGTGCACTTTTATACCTTCCAGATAAGGCTTGCTCATTGCTTTTGTAAATCGCTGGTGAGCCAGTTTCATAAAGAATATCGACTCGGGTAAATCTTGGCTTCCTCCTTGTGTTGGGTCGATTAAGTCTAAGGGCAAATCTAACAAATGAAGTAGGTAAATTTCTGCATTGTGTTTTTTGGCTAAGTTAGCCGCAATTTTTAGCGCGCTTTCGGCTAATGGTGAAAAATCGGTGGGTACTAATATTCGTTTCATCTTTTTTTATATTTATTGTTTTTTAATGCTGCTGTTTTACGAGCAGATGCGTCACGTTCCAATTGCTGTTGGGATTATTCTTTAGTGTCTGGAAAATTTCTACCTACATTTTTTATTTTTTAAATTTAATTCATTTGCTTTTTTAAGTGCTTTGACACTTAACTATAGTAAACCATAAGGTAAGTTTACAAGTCAGTTTAGGGGTCGTTTACTAAGTTGATTTCTTTCTCAATTTAAAATTAAATCTATTTAAGCGCTTATAATTTTCAAATAAAATTTCTTTTTATTCGGTGATTGATTCTATTAAACACCGATAGGATTATTTATAATTCATCATCTGTTGTCTTAGTTTCATTATTTTAGGATAAATTTACGAAAAAATTAATGAACTAAATTGTTTTTCTCAAAAAATACTTGATCTTCTTGTTTTTGTGTTTTGGCTTATTGCTTTAATGGTTAATTGTTTATTTACGGTGTTTTAAGCGACTCAACTAATTGATAATTAATAAATTTGTTGATTAGGTATAAAATGTGTACTTTTGCAATCGATTTAAATGAAGATTTAGAGGGGACAGATGTCCCCTCTTTTATTAAACTATAATGGAATCAATTAAACAAAAGGCAGAAAGGTTTTTAAATGAAGCACTCGAGGAGAATCCGCGATTGTTTTTAATCGATTTTTCGGTAGATGGAAAAAACCATATTAGGGTGGTGATAGATGGAGATGATGCTGTTTCTATTTCTGACTGTATGGCGGTTAGCAGAAAAATTGAACACCAAATGGACCCTGATCATGACGATTTTTCTGTGGAAGTTACTTCCTCTGGCGTTTCGCAACCTTTGCAAATTCCTAGGCAGTTTATTAAGAATGTAGGGCGAAGCCTTGAAGTAGTTTTAAATGATAATTCTAAACTAAAGGCAGAATTAGTTGCGGCTAACGATACAGAAATCGAGCTTTCTTGGAAAGCTAGAGAGCCTAAGCCTGTTGGAAAAGGAAAAATAACAGTAGATAAAAAAGCTTCTTTTGCGTACGATGCTATTAAAGAAGCAAAAGTAATGGTAATATTTAACAAATAAGGATATGGAAAATATCGATTTAATTAATTCGTTTTCAGAGTTTAAGGACGATAAGTTTATAGATCGTGTTACACTTATGGCTATTTTAGAGGAAGTGTTTAGAAGCGCCCTCAAAAGAAAATATGGATCTGACGACAACTTCGACATTATTATTAATCCAGATAAAGGAGATCTAGAAATTTGGCGCAACAGAATTGTTGTTAATGATGGTGAAGTAGAAGACGAAAACAAAGAAATATCGCTTTCTGCTGCACGAAAAATTGAGCCTGATTTTGAAGTAGGCGAAGATGTTTCGGAAGAAGTGAAGCTAATTCAGCTTGGAAGAAGAGCTATCCTATCCTTGCGTCAAAACCTGATTGCTAAAATTCATGAGCACGATAGCACGAATTTATTTAAGCAATTTAAGGATATGATTGGCGAGATTTACTCAGCCGAAGTACACCACGTTCGTCATAAAGTAGTAATTTTATTAGACGATGAAGGCAATGAGCTAATTATTCCGAAAGAACATCAAATCCCTCGTGATTTCTACCGTAAGGGTGAGAATGTTAAAGGTATTATACATAGTGTTGAATTAAAAGGCAACAAACCAACTATTGTGTTGTCTAGAACTTCTCCTGTTTTTCTTGAAAAACTTTTTGAACAAGAAATTCCAGAAGTTTTTGATGGACTTATTACGGTTAAAAAAGCGGTACGTATTCCAGGTGAAAAGGCCAAAGTTGCTGTAGATACGTATGACGACAGAATTGATCCTGTAGGGGCTTGTGTTGGAATGAAAGGAGCTAGAATTCACGGTATTGTTCGTGAACTTGGCAATGAAAATATTGATGTAATTAATTACACGAACAACCCACACTTGTTTATTACTCGTGCTTTAAGCCCAGCTAAAGTGGTTTCGGTACAATTGGACGAGGAAAAGAAGAAAGCCGAAGTTTTATTGAAACCAGAAGAGGTTTCTAAAGCTATTGGACGTGGTGGGCATAATATTAGATTAGCGGGTAAGCTAACTGGTTATGAAATAGAAGTGTTTAGAGACGGTGCTTCAGACGACGATGTAGAATTAAGAGAATTCTCAGACGAAATAGAAGCATGGGTGATAGAAGAGTTTACTAAAATTGGTTTAGATACAGCAAAAAGTATCTTGGAACAAGATGTTAAAGATTTGGTGAGAAGAACCGATTTAGAGGAAGAAACAGTAGAAGAAGTAATTAGAATATTAAAAGAAGAATTCGAAGATTAGTTTAACCGCTAATCTTTACGTATTTTTGACTCCAAATTAGAGAAGGCATTTATGGCTGAAGGAAAAAAAACAAGATTAAATCAAGTATTGCGAGAATTCAACGTGTCGTTAGACCGCGTTGTGGAGTTTTTAAGCTCCGAAGGTCACGAGATTGAAGCTCGCCCTACTACTAAAATTTCTGGCGATATTTACCAACTTTTAGCAGATAAGTTCCAAACGGACAAAAGCAAAAAAGTTGCATCAAAAGAAGTAAGCGAAGAAAAGAAAAAAGAAAAAGAGGAAATTCGTCTAGCTCGTGAGCAAGAAATTAAGCGTCTTAAAGAAGAAGAGGCTAAAAAAGCGCGCGAAAAGCAAGAAGAAATCCTTAAGGCTAAAGCTAAGCTAGCCGGTCCTAAACAAGTTGGAAAAATAGATTTAGAACCTAAAAAGAAAGCTGAGCCAACTGTTTCGTCTTCGGTTAGTGCACAAGAAAAACCTGAAGCTAAAAAACCTGAAGCTAAAAAAGAAGAAACTTCCCAGCCTGCTCAAAGCAAGCCTGCTCAGAAAACACAAAAGCCAGAGGTTAAAAATCCTGCGCACAAGGATTTAGAAAAACCTGCTTTTGTGAAAAAAGCAAAGGAAGAGCCTAAACAAAAAGAGGAAGCCCCGGCCGAACCTGAAAAAGTAGAAACCCAATACACCAAGCTAAAGGGGCCAAACTTTACTGGAGAAAAAATTAATTTAGACCAGTTTAAGCGCGAGAAGAAGAAGAAGCCCGAGGCCTCCTCATCTAATGCCGCTAACGCTGCTAATAAGAATAAACGCAAACGCAAGCGCATCGTTAAAGACGGAGCTCCAGGGCAAGTCAACAAGCCTTTCGATAAAAAAGGTGCAAAACCTGGCAGCCGAAGAGGTCCAGCTCCACGCGTAACAAAAGAAGAGCCAACAGAGCAAGAAGTACAAAAACAAATTAGAGAAACCCTAGAAAAGCTTCAAGGAAAATCTAATAAAGGAAAAGGTGCTAGCTACAGAAAATCTAAAAGAGATCAACACAGACAAAAATCTCAAGAAGAATTTGAACAGCAAGAAAAAGACAGTAAGGTATTAAAAGTTACCGAATTTGTTACCGTAAATGAAGTCTCTACCATGATGGATGTTCCGGTAACAAAAATTATTTCAGCTTGTATGTCGCTTGGAATGATGGTAACCATGAACCAACGTCTGGACGCTGAAACCTTAAGCATTGTAGCAGACGAATTTGGATTTGATGTGGAGTTTGTATCGCAAGATATCGATTCTAAAATTGAAGAAGAAATTGATGCTCCGGAAGATTTAAAGTTCAGAGCTCCAATAGTAACGGTAATGGGTCACGTAGATCATGGTAAAACATCGCTTTTAGATTATATTCGTAAGGAAAATGTAATTGCTGGAGAAAGCGGAGGTATAACCCAGCATATTGGCGCCTATGGTGTTCAACTAGAAGGAGGCCAGAAAATAGCATTTTTAGACACCCCAGGTCACGAAGCCTTTACAGCAATGCGTGCAAGAGGAGCTAAAGTTACCGATATTGCTATTATCGTAGTGGCAGCAGATGATGATGTTATGCCTCAAACAAAAGAAGCGATTTCTCACGCTCAAGCAGCAGGCGTTCCTATTGTTTTTGCAATAAATAAAGTTGATTTGCCTACAGCAAATCCTGAAAAAATAAAAGAAAAATTAGCCCAAATGAATCTTTTAGTTGAAGATTGGGGAGGTAAAATCCAATCCCACGATATATCAGCTAAAAAAGGAATTGGGGTTAAAGAATTACTTGAAAAAGTATTATTAGAAGCCGAGTTATTAGACCTTAAGGCAAATCCAGATCGAAATGCAAAGGGTACCGTAGTTGAAGCTTTCCTAGACAAAGGTCGTGGTTACGTATCTACAGTATTGGTACAAAATGGTACGTTACGCGTTGGGGACTATATCTTAGCAGGAACTACTTCTGGTAAGGTAAAAGCTATGCATGACGAACGTGGAAATAAGGTAAAGGAGGCAGGTCCTTCAACACCTGTATCTATTCTTGGTCTTGACGGCGCACCTCAAGCAGGTGATACATTCCAAGTAATGGAAGATGAAAGAGAAGCAAAAGACATCGCGTCTAAGCGAACTCAGCTGCTAAGGGAACAAAGTGTTCGTACCCAGAAACACATCACTTTAGATGAAATTGGAAGACGTATTGCGCTTGGCGACTTTAAAGAGCTTAACGTAATTCTAAAAGCCGATGTGGATGGTTCTGTTGAAGCATTAACAGACAGTTTGCAGAAACTTTCTACAGATGAAATTCAAGTTAAAATTATACACAAAGGAGTTGGTGCAATTACCGAATCTGACGTTTTACTTGCTTCTGCTTCTGATGCGGTAATTATCGGATTTAATGTTCGTCCAGCTGGAAATGCTAGACAACTTGCCGACAAAGAAGAGATTGATATTAGAACCTACTCAATTATCTACGATGCCATAAATGATATCCGTGATGCTATGGAGGGAATGCTTTCTCCAGAGTTGAAAGAAGAAATTACAGGTACTGCAGAAATTAGAGAGACCTTCAAAATTTCGAAAGTCGGAACCATTGCTGGATGTATGGTAACCTCTGGTAAAATATTCAGAAATTCTAATATTCGACTAATTAGAGACGGAATTGTTGTGTACACTGGAACATTGGCTGCGTTAAAACGCTTTAAAGACGACGTAAGAGAAGTTGCAAAAGGCTACGACTGTGGTATGCAAATCAAGAATTATAATGATATCAGAATAAACGATATTATTGAAGCATTCCAAGAAGTAGAGGTCAAGAAAAAGCTTTAAGCTTAGATGCTTTGCATACTATAAAAAGGGTGCCTCGAACTTTCGAGCACCCTTTTTTAAATTGTAACTATTTAAGGCTAAAACCCGTTTTATGCCTTAGAAAAGATACTTTCCTAAAAAGTGTGTAAAGCTAGAATTTCATATCTTTTGAATTGAACATAAAGAAAAAAATCATCGCTTTCTTTTCCAGCCTTTTTCAAAAACCTCCTTCATAGGTTTGCTCTTTTGTTACGAAGTTCTAATTCATAACCTAGGTTAAATCTCCATTGGTTTGTAATTCCGCCAAAGCTTCTTTCCAAGAGGCAATAGTTATTCCGAAAGTGTCGGCTGTTTTTGTGGTGTTTAATACTGAATTTGCTGGTCTTTTAGCAGGTGTGGCATAATGATCTACAGCGTTAATTTCGCAACTAAAACGGCTTCCTTCTAAAATTTGAGTTGCAAATTCGTACCAAGTGGTTGCTCCAGAATTGCAAAAATGATACGTACCAAAACAGGTTTTATCAGTTTGAATAATGCGATAAATTAGCGCCGCGAGATGATACGCATTGGTAGGACATCCCACTTGATCGGTTGTTATATTTAAGGACTCCTTCTCTTCAAAAAGCTTTAGCATCGAATTGTAAAAGTTATGTCCAATATCTGAATACAACCATGAAGTGCGAACAATAAAATGTGCGTCATGGTGAAGCCTGATTTGATGCTCTCCTTCTTGCTTAGACGCTCCGTAAGTGTTTATCGGGTTAACAGGGTCAGTTTCTTCATAAGGTTCACTTTTTGTTCCATCAAAAACATAGTCAGTAGAAATATGTATCAGTTTAGTGCTAAATTTATGGCAGAGTTTTGCCAGTTTTTCAACAGCACAGGCATTCACTAAAAAGGCTTTATCTTTTTCATTTTCAGCCAAATCTACTTTTGTGTAAGCCGCAGCATTCACAATAAAAGTTGGCTTCAGTTGATTGAACAAACCCTCTATTTGCGAATAGTTCGTTATATTTGCTTCGGTGGAAGAGAAAAAATGAAAAGTCAAATTTTCATTCTGATTCTTGTTTACTACCGACGCTAAGCATTTGCCTAATTGACCATTTCCTCCCAGTACGATTATTCTTTTCATGCTAAAAAAGTGTTTTTATACCTTTTATCAATTGAAATTTCTGTATTAATATGCCTTTTTTTCCTCTCTCTTTCATTTCAAAATTAAGGCTATGTTTGATTTTCGAATTTACATAAAAAAAACATCGCTTTCTTTTTCAGTAATTTCAACTCATAACTGGCATTGCTAACGCTAAACTTTTACAAATAAATATTTTTGGCATACCCGCTTTTTACTAATGGGGCAATTAGTTTTTCGGTTTGCTCTTTATTAATGAATCCCATTTTGTATGCCATCAATTCAGGCGAGCCAATTTTTAATCCTTGACGTTCTTCTATTACTTCAACAAATTGTGCAGCTTGCATCAATGAAGTGAAGGTACCTGTATCTAACCATGCTGTACCTTGGTCCAAAATAGAAACATTTAATTTCCCTTTTCGAAGGTATGCATTGTTTACATCGGTAATCTCTAATTCACCACGTGCACTTGGTTGAATGCTTTTTGCAATGTTAACTACTTCATTGTCGTAAAAATAAATACCTGGCACGGCATAATTTGATTTGGGTCTCGTAGGTTTCTCCTCAATAGATATGGCCCTCCCGTTTTTATCAAATTCAACAACGCCATACCTTCCAGGGTCGTGAACGTGGTAGGCGTAAATGACTCCTCCTTTTGGATTTGTGTTGCTTTGAAGCAAGGTATCCAATCCTGAACCGTAAAAAATGTTATCTCCTAAAATAAGCGCAACACTGTCATTTCCTATGAAATTTTCGCCAATAATAAAGGCTTCGGCTAAACCATTAGGTTGGTCTTGTACTTCGTAGAAAAACTGACAGCCCAATTGTGTACCATCTCCTAAAAGTTGTTCAAAGAGAGGCAAATCTTTTGGGGTAGAAATAATGAGTATTTCCCTTATTCCTGCAGAAAGTAGGGTAGTAAGCGGATAATAAATCATTGGTTTGTCATACACAGGCATCAATTGTTTACTTACACTTAGCGTAAGCGGATGCAGTCGTGTTCCTGAGCCTCCAGCTAAAATAATTCCTTTCATGATTAATTAATTTTTTGAAGTAGTAACCCAAAATGGAGTTAACCTACTTTTTCTTGTTTACTTTTTAGTGAACTTTGCCAAGTAGAAATCAACCGTTTTTACAATTCCTGTTTCAAAGTTTTCATCTGCTTTCCAACCCAATTCTGTTTCTAGTTTGGTAGCATCTATTGCATACCTAAAATCATGTCCTGCCCGATCTTTTACGTAAGTAATTAATTCTGCATACGAAGTTTGGTCGTTTTTTGGCATTTTTTCATCCAAAAGGCTGCAAATTTTCTGTACGATGTAATTGTTTGTTCGCTCGTTTCTACCTCCAATATTATATGTTTCTCCTAGTCTTCCATTGGCCAGAACGAGTTCTATTCCTTTGCAATGATCCAATACATAAAGCCAATCCCTGATGTTTTTTCCATCTCCATAAATGGGGATAGGTTCATTGTTTAAGGCTTTTCTTATAATGGTAGGGATTAACTTTTCGTCGTGTTGCAAAGGACCGTAATTATTGGAGCAATTGGTGGTTACAACGGGTAATCCGTACGTATGAAAGTAACTTCTTACCAGCATGTCTGATGCAGCTTTACTTGCGCTATAAGGGCTGTTGGGTGCGTATGGCGTTTCTTCTGTAAACAATCCTTCTTCTCCTAAAGTCCCGTATACTTCGTCGGTTGAAACGTGCAAAAATCTAGCTTGGTTGAATTCTTCTTTTAACGCAAACGGCGAATCCATCCATAGGCTATAAGCAGCGTGTAATAAATTGAAGGTTCCTCGTATGTTAGTATCTACAAACGCCGCTGGATTGGCGATGGAATTGTCTACATGCGATTCGGCTGCAAAGTGAATAACTTTTTCAAATTGATATTGTTGAAACAGTTTGGCAACCATCCCTTCATTGCAAATATCTCCTTTTATAAACGTATAGTTTTCCTTATCGCCCACTAATACGTTTTGCGTGTTTCCTGCATAAGTTAATGCATCTAAGTTGATGTAGTAATAATCTTCTTTTGGCACTACATGGTTAACGTAGTTGGAACCTATAAATCCAGCTCCTCCTGTAATTAATGCGTATTTCATTGTAAGTTTTTTGTTTTCAAAGCACAGCTTTAAAAGTAAAATTGATGTTGTTAATTTACTCGGTTGAAAATTTGTTCCAAAATTCGTTGGGTAATTAAATAGGTAGGTTTAACGCCTGTAGTTCCTAAACCTCCAGAAGCAAGAGTGCTTCCTGTTTCTAAGGGATTATCGCTTGCATAATAGGCATACCTTACTTTCACATCTTCTTTGATATTTTTGCGCAGTTTAGCCGAAGCTTGTATAGCTTTTTGGTAATGAGCGCCTTCCATTTCTAAGCCTACTACTTGCCATGAAGATTTATGGAAAAATTCAAGAATGTCTTTGTTTTGAAGCGAAGTTCCTAAAACGGTAACCATTGCTCCGTCAAAAACCAATAAACCGTTTCCTTCAAAATCTTCTTTGGTAAGTTCGTTTTTAAAGGGGTAATTATCTGCAGTTCCTTCAAATAAGTGAGCGTCTGGAATCATCAAATCGCCTTTCCCGCCTTGTAAAATTCCCGCTTTACCCATGATTGAAATCGAGTCGACATTCATGAAGTGTTTTCCACTTTCGGTTTTGTGTGGTTTCAACAATTCATCCAGGGTTTCGTATGCTTGTTCTCCAAATGCATAATCCATAACAATAATTACGGCATCTTCATTTTCGGAAACTTGAAACTGCGAATTTTTATTCTTCAGCTGTTTTAAGTCAAACAATTGAACGTCTATATTTGTACCACTGGTATCCTTAAGAAAAATCATTCCATTATCTATGGCATGATTTTCTACTTTTTCTCGTAAATGCTGATTTTCTGGTTTGCTAAGTGTTTCGAAGGTAGGAAGCATGTTGTTTTCATCTACCATATCGCCCAGCGCTCCTTTGGCAAAAAGTGTGTTCATAACCGAGTGCATATTGGCACTGATGATGTGAATTTCACGGTCTAACAGCCCTTGTTCTTGCAGTACGGATTTTATATTTTCGGCCCATACTTCGCCGTGAATGTGGTGTCCTAATCGCTCTCGCAAAACAGGGCTAAAGGTAATGACTCTTTTTTGGTTTTTTACCTCTTCGCTAATGGCTAACTTTCCTAAGTGATAAATAATTTCCAAGAAACGATCAGGCCTTCCTTCAACCGCAAATGACGGGTAAATTTTATTTACTTCGCTAAAGGTTCTACCCAAGATGTTTGCTGTATGGGTAATGGCAATTTCTCGTTCCTCCAAGCTTAATTCCTCTCTTTTTTTGATGAATTGCTCTAGTTTTTGCCAATCTCTATTTACGTGTCCCACATCATTGATTAATACCCGACGCATGATTTTATGCGACTCGATAAACAAAAAAGTAAGATGGGTTAGAATATCGTAAATTTCTGAACGTCCGCGGGTAATTTCAATGTTCATCTGCTCGTCGTCAATACGGTAGCAATTTCTTCTACGTTTTGGCGGAATAATAGCTTTAAAATGCGAATGGGAATAGCCCTCGTCGCTGGTTAAGTTAATGAATCTACATTCTTCGATGCCAATTGGTAATCGTTCGATGATGTAAAGCAGTCCATTTAATTCCACTTTTTCTTCTGCTATTGAGCCATATATTTCTGGGCTAAGTGTAAGTAAGGATTGCCTAAGTGTTTCACCCGAAATTCCCATGGGCTTGTAAAAACCTCTTATAAATAAATGCCGCATTGTAATGTACAAACGCTCGATTGCGTTAGTACTTTCTCTTGCTTTCGTTCTATGTACGTCTTCAATTTTTTTCATGCGTTATCTTCTTATTTTTGAATAAATTTCTCTAGTTCATCTGCTATTTTTCGGTCGTTGGACAATCTTGGTAATTTGTTTTGTCCTCCAAATTTGCCAATGGATTTCATGTAATTGTTAAAGCCATCTTTTTCAACTGGGGTGATGACAAGTTTTTGCAAAATGTTCCCTTTAATTAAATCGTCATAATAGATATTTTGTTTTCGCATTTCATGGTCGATTATTTCGATAAATGCTGTAAGGTCAGTTGGTTCTTTTTCAAACTCTACAAACCATTCGTGGTAAGGAAGTCCAGAAGCTGGTTTTACTTGTGGAGCTACTGTAAATTCTGAAATTAGAACGTTTAATTTATCGCAGGCAACTTGCATAGCTTGTTCAACTTCTTTTGCGATTACGTGTTCACCAAAAGCTGAGGTAAAGTGCTTTATTCTTCCTGAAACAATTACTCGGTAAGGTTTTGTAGAGGTAAACATAACGGTATCTCCTACGTTATATCGCCACAGGCCAGCATTATTGGAAATAATCATGACATAGTTAACACCTGTTTCAACCTCTCCGATGCTATAAATGCTTGGTTGCTCGTTATAATACTCGTCTGCTTTTATAAACTCATAAAATATTCCAGCATTTAATAAAAGCAACATACCGGTTTCACTTTGTTTGTCTTGGTATGCAAAGAAACCTTCAGAGGAGGGGTACAACTCTACGCTGTCAATTTTTTTCCCCATTAGTTCTTCAAATTTTGCTCGATAGGGTTCGTAGTTAACACCGCCGTAAATAAACAAATCGAAGTTAGGGAAAATTTCTGAGACGGGCTTATTTTTTAGCGCAACTAGCTTTTCGAAGTAGGTTTGCACCCATGACGGAATTCCACTAATTAGGGTCATGTCCTCCACAACCGTTTCTTCTACAATTTTGTTCAGCTTAGTTTCCCAGTCTTCAATGCAGTTGGTTTCCCAGCTAGGCATTCGGTTGGATTGAAGGTAGGAAGGCACAAAGTGCGCAACAATTCCAGATAGTCTTCCAAAACGAATCCCGTTTTTTTCGTCGAGTTTTGGGCTACCTTGTAGGAAAATCATTTTTCCGTTTACAAAATCGGCTTTTCCGGTTTCGTGAATGTAGCTAAGTATTGCATTTCTTGCTGCATCAATGTGGTTGGGCATTGAATCTTTAGTAAGAGGAATAAATTTTGCGCCAGAGGTTGTGCCCGAAGTTTTTGCAAAGTAAAGGGGTTTTCCTGGCCACAAAACATCCTTCTCTCCTTGAAGAATTTTTTCGACATAAGGGCGAACGCCTTCATAATCTCTAATGGCAACACGCTGCTGAAAATCTTTGTAATTTAGGATTTCACTAAACTTATGCTCTATGCCAAATTGTGTGTTTTTAGCTTTAGAAATAAGTTCGCTGAACACCTTTTGTTGTGTTTCAATAGGTCTTGACGACCAGGCTTCGATTTTTCGCAAGCTGTATTTCGCAAGTATTTTGGCAGCAAAACTTTTAATTGACATGAGTTCTTTTATTCAAAGTTAATAAATTCGGCTGGATTCATCGGATTGCCTTCGCTCCATAGTTCAAAATGCAGGTGAGCTCCTGTAGAAAGTTCGCCTGTATTACCTAATTTAGCAATTACTTCCCCAGCTTTTACCAAATCGCCTTGTTTTTTTAATAGCATAGCGTTGTGTTTGTAAACAGAAATTATCCCAAAGCTATGTTCGATTATAATTACATTACCAGTTTCTACCGTCCATTCCGCAAAAATAACGGTTCCGTTGGCGGTGGCTTTTACAGGTTCGTTTTCTTTAGCAACAATATCTATCGCAAAATGTCCGTTTAATCGGTCAAATTCTTGCGATATAGTTCCTTTTACGGGAGGATATAACATAAAATCCCCTCGGTAAACGGCTTCTTCTAACAAATTGTATTTATCTTCCATCTCTACACGAGCTCGTAAAATGGAATCTTGTTTGGAAGGTGAAAAATCAATTCCGCTAGGGTCAATTTTTTCTACAAAACCAATATTTTTTTCCTTTTGTGCGTACTCATCTTCGTCCTCACCACGCAGTACTTTTTGGATAGACATTAAAAACTTTTGGTTTTGTTGTAAAACATTTTCAAGGGAGTCTACTTTATAAGAAGTATGACTGGCTTTCAATCTTAATGAAGAAGAAGAATACCCCGGAATGTATTCTCGCAATGGAGTAAAAGCAATTAAAACGGTTGTAAGACCAATTAATAAAATGGCAGCAATACTTGACCAAATAAGCACGTTTAGTCGATTCATTTTAAACGAAAACCGCTCCTCGAAAGTGTCTTCGTTTAGTACAACAATGCGATACCTTTCAAGAAGTTTTTGTAAAAGTCTTTGCTTGTTTGTTTGCTTATCGGTCATTAATTTTTTTCAAGTATATGTCGCAAATATACGTTTTAGTGAATTGTTTTATGAAAAGATAAGTGTAAAAGAAGCTAAAATGCCTCGATTTAATCAAAAATTAATACCCCAACAACTGAAAAAAATTAACTCACTACAAGCAGAAAACTTAAAACTCATATAATTTCACGCCAAAGGCTGTGTGTAGAAAGAATTTAATATGTAATTTTGCAATACATTTTATATATACGATTATGAGTACATTACATGTAATTTTAGGAATGATTGGCGTTTGGCAATGGGTAATTATTATTGCTTTAATATTGCTTCTTTTTGGAGGCAAGAAAATTCCTGAGCTAATGAGAGGTCTTGGAAGCGGAATAAAAGAATTCAAAGATGCTTCTAAAGACGATGAAACAGAATTTTCTGATGATAAAAAGTCATTGAAGTAAAACCATATACAAATCAAAGCCTTGTTTTATACAAGGTTTTTTTATGCCCACTTTTTTAATTCTATTGTTTTTCCATCAAATTCTACGTAGGTGTAGTAGTTAATCCAATCTCCCGTGTTGATGTAGGTAGAAGCATTACCTAGATCAATTTTCATAGGCAAATGCCGGTGTCCGAAAATAAAAAAATCCCGGTGTTTTTGACTTAGTTTTCGTTTGCAATATTGGACTAACCATTCATTATCTTCACCTAAAAATTTTGCGTCATCGTCTCCAGAAATAAGTTTGTTTTTAACCGATAGATGTTTAGCCAATCGCACACCTATATCTGGGTGTAGCCAACGATACAACCACTTAGAAAACGGGTTGGTAAACACTTTTTTCATTCGCTTATAACCTTTATCGTTTGGGCCTAAGCCGTCTCCATGACCTATGAAAAAGGTTTTTTCGTTAAATTGAAATTCCTTCGGCTGATGATATACCGGGATGTTTAATTCTTCTTCAAAGTAGCCGTTCATCCATAAATCGTGATTGCCTACAAAAAAATGAATTTCAATACCTTGGTCCCTAATTTCAGCAAGCTTACCTAAGGTTCGAACAAAGCCTTTAGGAACGACTTCTTTGTACTCAAACCAAAAGTCGAAAAGATCTCCCAATAAAAAAATTACATGCGCATCTTTTCTAATTTCTTCTAACCAAGCAATAAAACGTAGTTCACGTTCTTTGCTTTCCAGCATTGTCGGGGCTCCGAGGTGATTGTCGCTTGAAAAATATACTTTTTTTCCTTCTGGGATTTGCATTGCTACTGTTCTAGCAACGAAATTAAAATAAATTATTTAATCTACACTAATCTATCATTTATTTATAAACCTTAGTTCGATTATAATCATAAAGTCAAAATCAATAAGATATTCAGTTACTTGGCAATTTTTTGAAGGATAGCCTTAGTTATCGTGATAAAAATTAACGACGTAAATGGATGTTCATATTGTATTCTATGGTTAAAACAAGTAAAATAAAACAGCAATCTACTTTTCTATTTTACTCCACAATATCCAGCTATTTCGTCTTAAAAAAGTTCGTTTCTTATAATTTAAAACAGTTTTGACAAAGTGAGAATAATCGAACTCAGGTTATATTAGATTACTTCCAAGGGAGTTTTGCTTAGAAAGTAAGGATTTAATACTGAAATCTATCTTTTTTCAAAATAAGCAATTCGGTTTGGTAAAAAAAAAATACTTTTACCCTGTAAATGTTTTTCATGAAAAAAACACTTCTCTTATTTTTTATATTAGCTACTTATTTTGTGAATGCTCAAGATAGGGAGGAATTAATTACCCAAGCTTTTTCGAAAGTAAAGGTTTCCAGCGGAATTGTGGCCAAAGTTTTTCCACATGCCAAAGAAAACAAGGTGGTGATTAGTGGTATAGACAAAGATGAGGTTAATATCCGAATACGAAGAGACGAATTACGTGTAAGTTTGCCCCTAAATAGCCTTTTTTCAAATACAGAAACAACGGTAGAAATTTATTTGGTCGATTTTTCTAGTATCGAAGCTACAAGTAGTGCAAACCTAAGTATCGAAGGAAGTATTAAGCAATCTGATTTATTTTTGAAGGCAGTAGAAATGGCTAAAATTACGGCAAAAGTAGAACTAGATTCCCTCGAAGCACAAATTTTTACGGGTGGCGAAATAACCCTTCAAGGCAAAGCTAATAGTCAGTTATTAACCCTAAAAACAGGCGGAAGCTTTGACGGTAAAAACCTAAAAAGTGAACATGCAGAAGTAGAAGTAAGCTACGGTGGTTTTGCCCTTGTTTATACTACTTTAAGTTGTACAGCAAAAGTTATTGCCGGTGGCGAGATAAGTGTTTACGGCAATCCTAAAGAATTTACAGAAAGCACTCAGTTGGGGGGAATTGTAAAAAAAGTTTTTACAGATTAACTTTTTCCTCCTCTCTTTTCTTGAGTATTGCTTTTTTTCTTTTTACCCCCGGGTTATCTAGGATACTAGCTATCTATTAAAATTTCAGAATCAACTGTTCTTTCTTTCTTTCTTTCTTTCTTTTTCTTATTCATTTATAAGAGAAAACACAGCTGTTGCTTTGTTTGATTTTTCTAGTTTACACGATAAAAAATCATTCCCGTAAGGTCGGGACAGGATGTTTTCTTTTCCAGTAATTTCAAATAGTAACTGGTATTAATTTTCAATTTAGCATCAAACATCATTAAAAGCATTTTGCTTTCAATTTACCACAAGCCCCGCAATTACGCAAAACCACCGTTAAGCAACGTGTTTTTCAGCGTAGTTTTTAATTTCGTTCAGTTCTTTTTCTTTATTCAATTTTTCTTCTTCAATATCATAGTCGTCTTGAAGTCCGAGCCAAAATTTAGCTGAGTTTCCAAAATATTTACTCAAGCGTAAAGCTGTGTCAGCTGTGATTCGACGACGACCTTTTATTATTTCAGATATTCTGGTTTGTGGTATTTTCAGGTCTTTCGATAGTCGATAAGCTGTAATTTCTAGAGGTTCAAGAAATTCGTCAAGTAGAATTTCACCTGGGTGTATGTTTGGTAATTTTTCCATTTTCACTGTTTTTTAATGATAATCAATAATCTCAACTTCACTTGCATTTCCGTTATTCCATTCAAAGATTATTCGCGATTGTTTATTTATTCTAATACTGTAAAATCCGCTTAAATTTCCACTTAGCTTTTCAAGTCGATTAGAAGGTGGAATTCGTAAATCAGCGATATTTTGTGAATTATTCAACATTCTCATTTTTCGACGTCCAATTTTTTGAATATCAAACGGCATTTTTTTTACTCGATGTCCATTCCAAATTTGTTCAGTTTCTTTCGAGCGAAAAGAAACAATCATATCCTTGTTTTCCGTTACTAACGTTAAAGGTAAGTAAATATTTTGAATTGGAATTAGGTTTCTTTAGGTGTTGCCAAACTTTAAGCCTAACTCCAACTAATACTAGGTGTTAATTCATCAAAACAAGTTGTTTTTTTATTTCCTCTTTGGTCAATATATCTTATAAAACCTTGTGGGTAATATTTTGCTTTTGGGATACATTAGCTAGCTAGTAATAATTTGGTATATTTACATCTTAAAAATTGTTTCATCAACACGTGCTAAGGCAATGTGTTTCAATATATAAGCATACTATGGGATGTACAAATTGTTCAACTGGTTCGGATGGATTGCCGAAAGGTTGCAAAAATAACGGGTCTTGCGGGACTGGAGGTTGTAATAAATTAAGTGTTTTTGACTGGCTTTCTAACATGGAATTGCCTGAAGGCCAAAAACCATTTGACGGGGTGGAAGTACAATTTAAAAACAGCCGAAAAGAATTTTTTAGAAATACGGATGATATTCCACTTTCCATAGGCGATATTGTAGCCACAGAAACTTCACCAGGACACGATATAGGTGTTGTAACCTTAATCGGTGAGTTGGTTAAAGTTCAAATGAAGAAAAAAAAGGTAGACCCTTACGAAGATAACCTGCCTAAAATATACAGAAAAGCAAACCAACGAGATGTAGATGTTTGGCAAGAAGTTAAAGACAGAGAAGAGGTCATTAAAAAACGCTCTCGAGAGATTGCTATTCGACTTAATTTACGCATGAAAATTAGTGATGTCGAATTTCAAGGCGATGGCTCAAAAGCAATTTTTTATTACACAGCCGAATCTCGTGTAGATTTTAGGCAATTGATTAAAGAATTTGCTTACGAGTTTAAGACAAGAATAGAAATGAAGCAGATTGGCTTCCGACAAGAGGCTTCTAGACTTGGAGGAATTGGTTCTTGTGGTCGTGAATTATGTTGCTCTACCTGGTTAACCGATTTTCGCTCTGTTAAAACTTCGGCAGCGCGCTACCAACAACTTTCACTTAATCCACAAAAACTAGCTGGACAATGCGGAAAGTTGAAGTGTTGCTTAAATTATGAGTTGGATAGTTACCTAGATGCCATTAAATCCTTTCCTAAATTTGAAGATAAACTAATTACTCAAAAAGGAAACGCTATATGCCAAAAGGTAGACATCTTTAGGAAGAAACTTTGGTACGCTTATGAAGATGAATCCAACAACTGGCATGAAATGGATTTGGACAAAGTACTAGAAATTGTTGAAGCACAAAAAAGTAAACAACCCGTTGCTAGTCTTGAAGATTTTAAAACTGAAGTTATCCAAGAAATTGACAGTGTTGCCTACGGAAATGTGGTAGGTCAAGATAGTTTAACTCGCTTTGATCAGCCCAAACGTAAAAAGAAACGCAATAAAAAAAGACCTTTAACCCAAAAGAATCAAGCTGAAAAACCTTCTACAAAAGAGGGTTCTACCAAGCCAGCTTCAACAAATCAAGGTCCAAAAAAGAAACCCTTTAGAAAAAAGCGTCCAAGCGCCAACAAACAAAACAAACCCAGTAACAAAAAAGATGCGTAAACAAGTATTGCTTATTTCATTTATTTTTGGATTAATTGCTTGTCAAAACGACAATACCTACGTTTTTAATGAATACAAAAGCCTTGGTGGAAATTGGTCTGCAAGCGATACGCTTAAATTTGAAATAAACACAACCGATACAATTCACGCGCACCATCTTTTTTTTAGTGTTCGTGCTACACAAAAATACCCTTACAACAATATTTTTGTAATAGCAGAGTTAGGTTTTCCAAACGGTAAGACCTTGGTGGATACATTGGAGTACGATATGGCATACCCAGACGGAAGCTTAATGGGGCAAGGGGGTAGCATAAAAGAAAGCCTGTTGTGGTATAAACAAAATGTTCGTTTTTTGGAGTCAGGCAAGTATAGTATCTTGCTAAGACAAGCTACCCGAAAAGCAAACCAAGCAGAAGGAGACCAACAACTTGAAGGAATTGAACAAATAGGATTAGCAATCGAAAAAAGTACAAAAAATGAGTAAGAGCAAATCAAAAAAAAGCAATAGCTTTTTAAAATACATCCTTTATTTTTGGGGCTTATTCATCACTGGAATAGGACTTATCGCTTTACTTTTTCTTATGGCAGGTTGGGAGATGCTTGGTCCAATGCCTAGTTTTGAAGAGTTAGAAAATCCAGAAACAAATCTAGCTACAGAGGTAATTTCATCCGACGGAAAAACCTTAGGAAAATATTTTCTAGAAAACAGGACCCCTGTACGTTTCGAAGATTTACCCGACCACTTAGTGCAAGCATTAGTTGCTACTGAAGACGAGCGTTTTTATGAACATTCAGGAATAGATGCACGGGGTACCTTAAGAGCAACTATTTATCTCGGAAAAAAAGGAGGTGCCAGTACCATTACCCAACAGCTTTCTAAGCAATTATTCAGCGATCCAAATGAAGTTGGCCTCCTAAATCGGCTTCAACAAAAAATTAAAGAATGGGTAATTGCTACTCGATTAGAAGAGCAGTATACAAAAAATGAAATCATTACAATGTATTTTAATATTTTTGATTTTACTAGAGGTGCCTTCGGAATCCGATCGGCTTCCCGCGTTTACTTCGGAAAGGAACCAAAAGAATTGAATGTTGAAGAATCCGCTGTTTTGGTGGCAATGTTTAAAAATCCAGTTCTATACAACCCATACCGAGAAATTTTTAAACAAAATTCACTCGACAGAAGGAATCAAGTCTTGAAGCAAATGGAAAAAAATGGATTTTTGACCACACAAGACAAAGATTCGCTTCAGCAATTACCTTTGGTACTTAACTTTACGCCAGAGCAACACGACGACGGACAAGCTACTTATTTTAGAGAATACCTAAAGGACTACCTTAAATCTTGGATAAAAGATAACCCAAAGGAAGATGGTACATACTATAATATTTATAGCGACGGTTTAAAAGTTTATACCACCATAGATGCAAGTATGCAAGCTTACGCAGAAGAAGCAGTGCAAAGGCACATGACCAAACTTCAAGCCGAGTTCAATAGGCAAAATAAAAACAATAAGACGGCTCCTTTTAGAAGTGTTTCTTCAGAAGAAATTAACCGTATTATTAGTAAAGGAATCAAAAATTCCGACCGCTATAAACAAATGAAACAAAAAGGAAAGCCAGAAGATAGTATTTTAGCTTCTTTTGATATTCCAACACCTATGAAACTATTTTCTTGGGAACGAGAAATAGACACCATCATGACGCCAAGAGATTCGATAAGGTATTACAAGTCTTTCTTGAATACAGGGATGATGTCCATGAAACCACAAACAGGCGAAATAAAAGCTTGGGTAGGGGGTATCAATTATAAGTTTTTTAAATACGAGCACGTCCGCCAAGCTAGAAGGCAGGTTGGTTCGACATTCAAGCCAATTGTATACGCTGCAGCCATAGACCAGCTTCATTATTCACCATGTTACGAATTGCCAAATACATTGTATACCATCCCAAAGGGACGACACGGTTTAATTGATGATTGGACCCCGTCTAACTCGAGCGACGATTACGGAGGAGTAAAAACACTAAAGCAAGCACTCGCTGAATCGGTAAATACAGTAACTGCAAGATTAATCGATAAAACAGGGCCACAAACAGTAGTAGATTTAGCCAAAGAGTTAGGAGTTGATACTCGAAATATAGATCCTTACCCTTCTATCGCTTTAGGAACCCCAGATTTAAGCGTTTATGAAATGGTATCTGCTTATGGCACTTTTGCCAACAAAGGAGTGTATGTAGAGCCGTTTGTAGTAAGCAGAATTGAAGATAAAAACGGAACAATCTTATACCAACATCAACCCAAGAGCAAGGATGTTTTAAGTGAAGAAACCGCTTATGTAACCGTAAATTTACTGGAGGGAGTTACTAAATATGGGTCGGGTAAACGACTTCGGGGAACGTGGGGAAAAGGCTTGCCGCATTATGAGCGTGCTGTTACTGGTTATCCTTACGACTTTAAAAACGCGATTGCAGGCAAGACGGGTACTACTCAAAATCATAGCGATGGTTGGTTCATAGGAATGGTACCTGATTTAGTTACCGGCGTTTGGGTTGGTGGCGAAGAGCGTTCGGTGCGTTTTCCAGGAATCACCTACGGACAAGGAGCAACGATGGCATTACCCATCTGGGGAATGTATATGAATAGCGTTTATGCTAACGAAGACCTTGAAGTCTCCCAAGAAGATTTCGAAAAACCAGCGTCGCTTAGCATTCCAATTAATTGCGACAATGAAAATGAAAGCGAAGAACAAACTCAAGAAAACCAATTTAATGGGTTTGACTTTTAAGAAAAAGTAATCACTGTTGAATACTGAATTCAGAATATCGAATATCGAATATCTAATAAAGAAGTGAGAAGTTAGAAATGAGAAGTTAGATGTGGAAAAAACACGAAACATAGTCTACAGTCGACAATCCACAGTTGACAGAAGACAACTATCGAATACTGAATAAAGAATAAAGAAATGAGATTTTAAATGATAAATAAATTACTCAGTGTGCTCTGCGTTTTAAGCTCTGCGTTCTCTGCGTGAAATAAAGAGGAAAACTTTCTACTTTGCGTCTTAGCGCCTTTGCGCGAATCAGTCAATCTGAAATTTAAATTGCCCCTAGTTGATAATTGACCAAAAAGGGACAACAGAAGACAGAAGACAACTTTCGAATACTGAATAAAATTGAAGAGTGAGCCGTGAAGAGTAAAAAATAAAAAATTTGAATTCTGAAATTTGAAATAACTCTTGTTGACGAACAACGAAATTAGAATTTAAAAAAAAACACGAATCATGGTCTACAGTCGTCAGATTCACACCTCACACTTCACTCATCCCCCCTCTTGTACTGAGTATAATCGAAGTATTGGGGGCTAGGGGGCCTCACACCTCACACTTCACTTATCCCCCCTTTGGGGGCTAGGGGGTCTCACACTTCACTTATTCCCCGCCGCGAGGGATTAGAGGACCTCACTCATCACCAATATCAAAAATATTAATCAGCATTGTCGCAAAAAATAATGTACATTAAATATATAAATAATGTACATTAAATAAACAGATAAAGTACATTAAACCAATTAAGCCTGTTGCTCTATATAAACTTACTCGAGCATCCCTCCGCTCACTATTCACGAACAATGAATATCGAACAACGAATTAGAAATAAGAAATTAGATGTGGGATGTGAAAATAAACACGAACAACGAAATTAGAAATTAGAATTTAAAAAAAAAACACTAATCATAGACTACATTCGTCAAATTCACTCTTCACACTTCACTCATTCCCCCTCTTGTGCTGAGTATAATCGAAGTATTGGGGACTAGGGGGCCTCACCCTTCACTCTTCACCCTTCACCCTTATCGAACAACAACTATCTACCGACGAAGTGAGTGTATTCTCAAAAAACATTCTCACTTTTAAGTAAAATAGTCACATTAATGAATATCAAAACACAATTATATATACTTTTTAACTAAGATAATTTTTAATTTTGGAAGGTTGTAGTGAAGATAAAGCATTTATTGACTGTATTAAGCAAAAACATAATACTTATTATTGAAAATTCAACTTGTTTATTTTCCTATTGAACTTAACCAGTGTTCAAGATGTTTACTACTGCTAATGAAGAATTAAGCTGCTTTAACCAAACTAAATTGTATAATACTAACTTATTAGTGCATTGAAAATACGCCTTTTTTTTCTTTTATATTTATTCGTTGGGGTCTTGTATGGTCAAAATGAAGTCTTGTTTTATAATGAAGCAATCTCAACAAACCTTGCCAATTATATTAAAGACACAAGAACGCATAGATTAATTCCATCAGACCTACGGGAACAAAGAAAACACGAACTAACTTTAGCACTAGAAAGCAAGTTGCTAAACCATCTAAAAGATGAAATAGAAACTTTGATAGTACTTTATGACTTAGAAAAGTATATTGATAAAGGAGCTGTTTTAAGTTATAAAGAAGGCATCATAGACTTGTTTAGCAAAAAAGAGTCATGTAAAAATAAAAACCTTAAACTATTAGCATGGTATAGGTATTCTTATGCTGTATTGTACGTAGATGATGGAGAATTTGAAGAAATTATAAGTGTTATAAATGAGTTGCTAGAGGACAAAAATGAATGTTTGTATAAGGTTTCTTTAGTAAGAGGCTACTCGTCTATGGGAGCTTTATATGCTTATTCAGAATTATTTAGTCTTGCTATTGACAACTTAAATAAAGCTTTGAACATTACTGAAGATATAGATAAAAAAGATTTGTTCTGGACAAAATCTAAATTAGCTTATGTTGTCGCTCAAACAGCAGATTTTGATTATGCAATAAAGTTGAGGTATAAGCTTCTAAAACAGAAAAATCTAGACTCTATTACGTTAACATACGTATATACAGGTTTAGCACAATTATATTACGACCAAAAAAAAAATTTGGATAGCTTGAATCACTATGCAAACAAAGCATATAATTTGAGCTTAGTACTACAAGATAGTCTGCAAATTTCATCTTCACTACGTTTTAAAGGCATTTATTTTTATGAAAAAAATGAGCTTACTCAAGCCGCAGATTTTTTTAGTAAAGCGGTAGAGTTTACCCCGAATCGCTACATGACTTTTAAAGTAGTTAACCACTTAGTGCTTGCAAAAATTAACTTAGCTGAAAATGATTTAATAGCCGCAGAGAAAAATTTAAACTTGGCAAGCGAACTTATTAGTAATAATAATATAAATAGAAAGCTAAGGCATTTAACAATCTTATACGAGACAAAAAGAGACATTGCTTATGCAAAAAAAGACTTCGATAATGCATTCATCTTTTTTACGAAATACGATGAATACAAATCTCAATTAAATAATGAACGTTACAATAACAAAATACGCGAACAATTAAATAGATACGAGTTAATTGAAAAAGAAAAAAAACTGATTGAAAGAGAAAAAAATGAAACTGAACTTTTATTAAGCTTAAAAAAACAATCGTCAAAAAACAACACACTGGTTATCGTTCTTATATTTTCTTGCGTTACATTGGTATTAGTTGGAGCTTTTTTTTATGTTAATTTCCTAAAAAGAACTCTATTAAAACATCAGCTAAACATAATTTCTATTCAAAAAAAACAACTTGTAGTTAAACAAGAAAAGCTTGAAGCATCAATAACTGAACAAAAGTTATTACTCAAAGAGTTACAGCATAGGGTTAAAAATAATCTTCAAATAATTTTGAGCTTAATTAGGCTACATAAAAGTAAGAATAAATATTCTTCCATTGAAGATTTTTCACTAAACATTGAAAATAAAATTGTTTCAATTGCAAAGACTCATTCCTTTTTAATAACCGAAACTAATAATAACGAACTAAGTGTTTGCTTAAACAATTACATTAAAGATTTAGTAAACAGTGTAATTAAAAGTTTAGCTCACAAAGATACCGTTGAAGTTGTTTTTTTACTAGACAAAGTTTCAATACAATTAAATAAAGCAATTAATGTAGGCTTAATTGTTAATGAAGCAATTACTAACGCTATTAAGTATGCTTTTGAAGATACGTCAAATCCACAACTCACTATCCGCATAAAAGGAACTCTAAATGTTTTAGAAGAAATAAGCATTACTGATAATGGTAAAGGCTTTAAACCCGACTTAAAGAATAAAAGCGGAATTGAGCTAATTGAGTTAATTGCACAAAACATAAAGGCATCAGCTTCATTACTTAATATGGAAAGTGGTGGCGCAAGTGTTCAACTAAAATTTCAACCCAAAACAAACTAAATTATAATTTTATGGCATTAATTTACGAATCCTTAATTTTAATTGTAGAAGATGAAATACTCATTGCATTAGATATTGTAAACATTTTAGAATCAAAAGGGTTTAAGAACCTTAAAGTTGCAAATAATTTTGAAGATGCAAAGAAATTCTGGACTAAAAATCAAGTACATCTAGCTATACTAGATATTCATTTAGAGCAAAAAAATCAAGGCATCAAACTTGGTAACTTAATGCATCAAGACAAAAAAAATCCGTTTATCTACCTCACGTCCCATGCAGACGACAGTACGATTGACGAAGCTTCGCTAACGTTCCCTTTTGCCTATATTGTAAAGCCTTTCTCTGCAGATACCCTCCTAAGCAATGTGCAACTTGCCATAAAAAACTTCAATTACGAAAAATTAGATTTTAGAGCCAAAGGCACTATTATAAAATCTAGTACGCCTCATAAGCTTAAAAAAGCGATTGATTACATTCACCATAATTTAGAAACCGACATCAACGTTAACAAATTAGCGGAAATATTGGCTTATGAACGTTCGCATTTTTCTCGAATGTTTAAAAAAGAATTTGGTGTTTCTCCATCTATTTACATACAAGAGAAAAAAATTGAACGCGCTTGTGCATTAATTGTTGACTCCCCGTTAAAACTAACTGAAATAGCAAAAAATTTAGGTTTTGAAACCTACACAAGCTTTAATTCCTCATTTCAGCGCCTTGTAAAAATGTCACCAAGCGAATATAGACATACCAAATTGGGAGAACTACAGTAATATCACATATCACTACCACTACACACGAAACGCAACACATTTGTTATCAAGCAAGTACTACCTTTGTTTGGTAATAAAATGTAAATTTTTATTGCTTTTATTGAAGTGTTTTTTTTTGCAGTGATGCGCAGATTGAAAATTTTCAACAATGATTAACGGCTCACGTTCACTGTTTACGAACAACAGTTGAAGAAATGAGAAGTAAGAAATGAAGCCCCCTAGCCCCCAAAGGGGGGAATTAACTATTAAGTAGTGAGAAATCAGAAGTGAGAATTGAGAAATTAGAAATTAGATGTTGGATGTTAGATGTGGGATGTATGTCTGCTCGAGTGTTTCGCTTAGTAAACCTATGAATTGAAAATTAGATTTCTTGCGAAATATATCGAGAGCTGAGGGATTTCGGATGTGGGATTTCGGATGTCGGATGTGAAAATAAGCACGAATCAGAATCTACAGTCGTCAGTCTACCGTCTACAGTCGACAAAAGACAGAAGACAGAAGACGGAAGACAACTATCGAATACTGAATAAAGAATACTGAGTGTTAAAATAAAAAAGTGAAGAGTGAAGAGTGAGCAGTGAAGAGTAAGAAATAACAAATTTGAATTTTGAAATATGAAATGAGAAATGAGACGTCAGACGTAAAAACAATCACGAATTACTGCTCACGAATCACTAACAACGAACAACAGTTGACAGAAGACAACTATCGAATACTGAATAAAGAATAAGAAAAATAAAAAAGTGAAGAGTGAGCGGTAAAGAGCGAGAAATAAAAAATAACAAATTTGAATTTTGAAATATGAAATAATTCCAGTTCACTACCGATTCAATGAGTTAGCAATTTTCCAATTTCGTAAACGAATTAATCCCGCAAGCAAAGCGCTACGGGAAAACAGAAAAATAATGAAAACAAAAATGAAAACCACAAACGTAAAAACTCCCCTCCTTGGGAGAGCCTGTCCCGGTGTTTCGGCAGGTTGGGGGAGACTCTTTCTACTGCTTACCTTTTTAGGCTTAAGCACAGCCTTTGCCCAAGTAGGAATCGGCACTGAAACGCCTGAAAGTTCAGCTGTTTTAGACTTAAACTCTTCTAGTAAGGGCTTTTTACTTCCAAGAATCACGACTTCAGAAAGAGACGAAATTATTTTGCCCGCAACAAGTTTAATGATTTACAATACCTCAATACCTTGTTTGCAAATAAATGACGGAACTCCAGCAGAGCCTGATTGGGTTTGTATTTCCAATAACAAAGGCTTCGAAGAAGGGTCTATACTTACAATTGATTGTTTAGGGGCAACACACATTGGGTTGCTAAGAGAAAGTTTAGAATCCTCTGGAGTAAGGTCAATAGTAAACTACACAGGCGGCGCAGGAGATTATGAAGGGAAATTATTCCCTTCAACGAGTGTAGAAGGACTAACTGCTGCTATTGTTGCAGGTACCTTTGCAGATGGTGATGGCTCTTTAGAAGTAATTATTTTTGGAACCCCACAAAGTTTTGGGATAGCATCTTTTATGCTTGAGATAGGTGGTATTGGTTGTACTTTAGAGAGAGAAGTTGAGGCATTTGGTGTATTTAATATATGTAATCCAAGTATGCCAACTGAACTTACTGACGTAACAAACACAATTACAGGGCGTACATGGATGGACAGAAACCTAGGAGCTAATAGAGTTGCACTAAGCCCGAATGATGAACAAGCCTACGGCTCTTTATACCAATGGGGTAGAGGTTCCGACGGACATCAATGTGTACAACGTTTTAACGGAGATGGCGTTACAACTTCTGGTGTTACAGACGTTGGTGCATCTGTAAATACAGACACTCCTCCGCATGATAACTTCATTCTAATGAATGATTTTGTGAATGATTGGCGTAATCCTGCCAATAACAATTTATGGCAGGGAGTAAACGGAATAAACAATCCATGTCCTGACAACTATAGGCTTCCTACAGTCGCTGAATTAGAGCAAGAACGACAATCATGGTCACAAGACAATATACAAGGGGCGTTTGATTCTCCTTTAAAATTAACTGCTGCTGGTTTTCGAGATAACAGAAACGGAAACATAAGCGAGGTTGGTGAACGTGGTAGATATTGGAGTAGTACCATCAGTGATGCAAATGCAAGGAGATTACGATTTGCTAGTACAAGTGCAAATATGCTAACAGAGAGACGCGCACTTGGTTCGTCTGTTCGATGTATCAAAGAGGAAGAATAATAAATTAATACTAGTAATTCAAACTTATAAACGATATAAGTTAAATTAAAATACCCTCTGATTGGTGTGAAAAATCAAACAAGATTGAATACAGATGCCTAAATAACATAAGACTGTTAAAAAATATGTATATGCTAAAGTTCATAAATTCATTTACTCTTATCTCACTTCTGTTGTTGAGTGTCATAAACAGCTTCGCTCAAGTAGCAATAGGTACAATAACTCCTGATGCATCTGCTATTTTAGAACTAGATGCCAGCAATAAGGGCTTTTTGCTTCCAAGACTGACATCGTCTGAACGCGATGCTATTGTAAATCCTGCAGAAGGATTGATGATATACAATAAGGATATCTCATGTATAGAGTATTTTGATAATACATTTTGGGTCAATATCTGTGATGGATTGCCATCTGTACCCACTGTAACTGGAGCAAACGGTGTACAATGGATGGACCGCAACTTAGGCGCAAGCCAAGTGGCTACCTCTAGCACAGATGCAGCCTCTTACGGCGACCTGTACCAATGGGGTAGAGCCGCTGATGGGCATGAAACTATATCGCGTTTTTCTGGTGATGGTAGAACTACTTCAAGTACAATCGATGGTAACACCGCATCTAACCGACCAGATGACGCAACTGATCAAGGCGCATGGGATGGACTTTATATTCTGCGTAGTGGAGGAGATGATAATTGGCTTACAAACACCAGTTCCAACAACAACCTCTGGGACGGCGTAAATGGTACCAACAACCCTTGCCCAGCAGGTTTCCGCTTACCCACCGAAGCTGAGTGGAATGCAGAACGTATCAGTTGGAGTAGTAACAACGCCGCCGGCGCCTTTGCCTCACCGCTTAAGTTGCCCGTGGCGGGCGGCCGCCGTCGCGCTAATGGCTCGCTTTTCTTTGTTGGCGACAATGGCGGCTATTGGTCTAGTTCTGTTTCAGGCACCAATGCCAGAGGGCTTTTCTTCAGTAGTTCCAGTGCCGATATGAGTACCGGCAATCGTGCCCGCGGTAGCTCCGTGCGTTGCCTTAAGGATTAGAAGCCCCCTAACCCCCGAAGGGGGAATTAACTATTAAGTAGTGAGAATTGAGAGATGAGAATTGAGAGATGAGAAATTAGAAATGAGACGTCAGATGTAAAAATAATTACGAATCACGAAAAACGAATCACGAAAAACGAACAACAATTGACAATTGACAGTTCACAGTTCACAGAAGACAACTATCGAATACTGAATAAAGAATAATAAAATAAAAAATTGAAGAGTGAGCAGTGAAGAGCGAGAAATAAAAAATAACAAATAACAAATTTGAATTTTGAAATATGAAATGAGAAATGAGACCTCAGATGTAAAAATAATTACGAATTACTGTCGTCAGTCTAGAGCCTCCCTTCTTATGCTGCTTGCGCTGAGTATAATCGAAGTGAGTAAAATCGAAGCATTTGGGGATTAAGCTGGACTTATCCACAGCAACAATAGCAACAATAGCAACAATAGCAACAAATGAAAACAAAAATTTTAACACTCGTAACGCTCGCCTTCATCGGCTTAAACACCGCCAAGGCTCAAGTAGGGATTGGCACTACTAATCCTGATGCATCTGCAGCATTAGAAGTAGAAAGCACCACCAAAGGCTTTTTACCGCCCCGAATGACCACCGCACAACGGGATGCCATAAGTAGTCCGGCTAGTGGATTAATAATTTTCAATACTAGTAACAATTGTTTGGAGTTTTATAATAATGATTGGGTAAGTGCGTGTGATGGTAGCATTGTTACTTCTCCTCCTCCTCCTTCTACTGTAATAGGTGCCAATGGTGTCGAATGGATGGATAGAAATTTAGGCGCAAGCCAGGTAGCTACTTCTACAAATGATACACAATCTTATGGAGATCTTTATCAATGGGGTAGAGCCGCTGATGGGCATGAAACTATATCGCGTTTTTCTGGTGATGGGAAAACTACTTCAGGGACAATTAATGGCAACACCGCATCTAACCGACCAGCTAATGCAACAGATACAGGTGCATGGGATGGGCGATTTATTACCCACACTCAAGGAAATAGAAATTGGCTTAGAAATACCAGCACCAACAACAACCTCTGGAGTGGCGTAGACGGCATCAACAATCCCTGTCCAACAGGTTTTCGCTTACCCACCATAGCAGAGTGGAATGCAGAGCGTTTAAATTGGAGCAGTAACTCCCGTAATGGTGCTTTCGTTTCATCACTTAAATTGTCCTCGGCTGGTCTACGTAATACTGCTGGTACTATTCAAAATCAATCTTCAGGCTTTTATTGGTCAAGTACAATTTCAGGAACCGACGCTAGAGCACTGTACTTCGGTACCTCGACTGCACATTCATTAAACTCCTATCGGTCATATGGTTACTCTGTGCGTTGCCTTAAGGATTAGAAGCCCCCTAACCCCCGAAGGGGGAATTAAATATTAAGTAGTGAGAATTGAGAGATGAGAATTGAGAGATGAGAATTGAGAGATGAGAAATTAGAAATATGAAATGAGAAATGAGACGTCAGATGTAAAAATAATTACGAATTACAGTCGTCAGTCTAGAGCCTCCCTTCTTATGCTGCTTGCGCTGAGTATAATCGAAGTGAGTAAAATCGAAGCATTTGGGGATTAAGCTGGACTTATCCACAGCAACAATAGCAACAATAGCAACAATAGCAACAAATGAAAACAAAAATTTTAACACTCGTAACGCTCGCCTTCATCGGCTTAAACACCGCCAAGGCTCAAGTAGGGATTGGCACTACTAATCCTGATGCATCTGCAGCATTAGAAGTAGAAAGCACCACCAAAGGCTTTTTACCGCCCCGAATGACCACCGCACAACGGGATGCCATAAGTAATCCGGCTAGTGGATTAATAATTTTCAATACTAGTAACAATTGTTTGGAGTTTTATAATAATGATTGGGTAAGTGCGTGTGATGGTAGCATTGTTACTTCTCCTCCTCCTCCTTCTACTGTAATAGGTGCCAATGGTGTCGAATGGATGGATAGAAATTTAGGCGCAAGCCAGGTAGCTACTTCTACAAATGATACACAATCTTATGGAGATCTTTATCAATGGGGTAGAGCAGCTGATGGGCATGAAAAGCGAAACTCAACTACAATCAATGGCAACACCGCATCTAACCGACCTGGTAACGCAACTGATCAAGGCGTATGGGATGGACGTTTTATATTGCGTGATGGAGGGGATAATAATTGGCTTACAAACACAAGCACCAACAACAACCTCTGGGACGGCGTAAACGGTACCAACAATCCTTGCCCAACAGGTTTCCGCTTACCCACCGATGCCGAGTGGGATGCAGAACGTTTAACTTGGGCACCTAATAACAATGCAGTCGGAGCCTTTGCCTCACCGCTTAAATTGCCCGCGGCGGGCTACCGCCAACGCGCTAGTGGCTCGCTTGAAAATGTTGGCTTCCACGGCAGCTATTGGTCTAGAACGGTTTCAGGCGTCAATGCCAGGAACATCCGCTTCGATAGTACCAGTGCCAATATGAACACCATCTTTCGTGCTAACGGTCGCTCCGTGCGTTGCCTTAAGGATTAGAAGCCCCTAACCCCCGAAGGGGAATTAACTATTAAGTAGTGAGAATTGAGAGATGAGAGATGAGAATTGAGAGATGAGAAATTAGAAATGAGAAATTAGAAATGAGATGTTGGATGTAAAAATAATTACGAATCACTAACAGCGAATCACGAAAAACGAACAACAATTGACAGTCCACAGTCGACAGAAGACAACTATCGAATACTGAATAAAGAATAATAAAATAAAAAAGTGAAGAGTGAGCGGTGAAGAGTGAAGATTAAGAAATAACAAATTTGAATTTTGAAATATGAAATAATTCCAGTTCACAACCGATTCAATGAGTTAGCAATTTTCCAATTGCGTAAACGAATTAATCCCGCAAGCAAAGCGCTACGGGAAAACAGAGAACAGAAATCAGAGAACCGATAACAGACAACTGATAACAGACAACTGATAACAGACAACTGATAACAGACAACTGATAACCTACAACAGGCTACAAATGAAAACAATAACAACAGTATTAATTTTATTTTTAGTAATTACACCATCAACTAAAGCCCAGCAAATTAGTGGGCAATTAACAGGTATGCCTCATACAAGTATTTACCTTAAAGGCTTTACTAATTTTGATACTTATATCATAGACAGTACCCAAACTGATGCTAATGCCAATTTTAAAATAGGGTTTTCAAAGCAAAATTATGGAATGGCAATAGTAGAACTTCAGAATAACAATTCATTTTTGATTGTATTAGACGATGAGGACATTCAGCTAAAAGTCAATAATATCTACGAAAATGAGCCTATTTTGGTTTTAAAAGGTGAACAGAACATTGCCTACATGCAGTATGCTGAAAATCAACCCAAACGAGAACAAGCACTTTCCGCTTGGAGCTATCTTCAAAAAAAATACACAACTGATACCTATTTCGAAAGCGAAACTAAAGTTATCGAAACCATCAAAAACGAAATTTCAAAACTGAATCAGCAAGAAATTGATTTTTTAGAAAACTTGGATTCAACTAGTTTTTTGCGTTGGTACATACCCACCCGTAAACTATTGAGTAGTGTAGCCCAAGTAGCACAATACCAGCCCGAAAAAATTTCGGTTACGCTAACAGCATTAAGACAACTTGATTACGCCGATGCTCGTTTATACAAAAGTGGTTTACTTAAAGAAGCTATTGAAAACCCTATCTGGTTTATTGAAAATAGCAGCGGCAGTTTAGAGCAGGTATTTGCCGATTTAAACACCTCCATCGACCTAATATTAGAACAATTAAAAGAAGATAATGAAAAGTTCAATTTGGTGGCATCTTATCTATTTGAGGTCTTAGAAAAAAGAAGCCTATTTACCTCTAGCGAGTATTTAAGTAAAAAGTTATTAGATGGTGAAGATTGTGGCTGTTTGAACACGGATTTAGAAAAACGCTTGCACAAATACGGGAAAATGGCTACAGGAGAAATTGCCCCCGATATTGTATTTTCAGAATTTACCTATTTCCCAGAAGGAGTTTCTGCAAAAAAACTCAGCGAGCTTCAAGCGGATTATCTTTTAGTTGTCTTTGCCGCAGGATGGTGTTCACATTGTAGAGAAAACATCCCGAAAATAGGAAATTTATATCCAGAACTTAAAAGTAATAACATAGAAGTGGTGATGGTTTCTTTAGATGAAAATCCGACAGATTTTGCCCAATTTGCTGCACCACTTCCCTTTATCAGTACAACAGATTACCTAAAATGGGACAGCAATGCTGTAGCGGATTATCAAGTATATGCAACCCCTAGTTACTTTTTGCTAGATAAAGAACTAACGATTGTAATGAAGTTAAAATCTATTGAGCATCTAAAAGCTTGGGTATCACAAAATATTAAAAACTAAAAATTATAATTATGAAATGGATAACTACAATTATAATCATGATTTATGCGTCATCTTATTCGCAATTTCATGTAAATGAAGGAGAAATTGTAACCTCGGGAGAAGAATTTGAACTGTACACCAATGAAAACGTAATTAACAAAGGTAGCATAACCTTTACAGGCGACTCAGCTTTTTATGTTGATGCAGGCTTAGACAATCGAGAAGGAATTATCAATTATAACAATGTTACCTTTCACA
>JBHYFG010000004.1:0-225167 GCA_051859645.1 Psychroflexus sp.
AGCTTCTGGCAAAGTGATAGAAATATTTTGAATAGACTGACCCTCTGTTCCTTCTGTTTGAACTAAATCTGATGGATTTTGGTACAATGTTCCGGGAATGTTGATAAAATCTCCTGAAGTACCTATTCTATATTGTAAACCAACTTCTTTCACCCAGTTTGCAGTGTCTTCGCCCGCCAAATTACGAATAGTCATTATGTCGTAAGAAAATTGTATGTTTTCAAAACCAAGGGTGTTTAAGGCTAGAACCATAAAGTTATTACCGCCGCTAGTACTTCTAAAACCTAACTTTTGATTGAAATTATAGACATCATTCCCTGTAGAAGAGGCATCTCCATTAGCCGTTAAACCTCTATCTTGTTGTGCAGGAACCACGAAAAATGTGTCGCTAGGTCCCACATTATTGATACGCCAACCCTGAAAACCATCAGGCCAAGCAGTAGATGAATGTACCAAGTCGTCAAAATCTTCGGAAAAAGGTAAAGATTGTGGAACTGGGTTGGTTTGAGCGGTTAAAACTGTTGTAGCAAAAACCAAAAACAAAAAGTAAAATTTTTTCATGTAATAATTGTATTTAATTCGGTTGACTTTGTTGAACTATTTTATAGCCAAAAAGGCAATGTTACATATTTAGCAAAAATCCACAATTAATACGTTGTAACATTTAAGCCATCATTATCGAAAGGTTAATAAACGGTTAACAAAAAAAGGGAGCGTTTTTTAAAACACTCCCTTTCAAATACATAACTACTAATTCAATTACAAAAAATAGTGGTTTTTGTGCTTTTCAACATGGTAAATAAGTGGCTTGCCTACGGTATGATGCCTCTGTTTATTCAACCAAAAACCTGAGTTCGATTATTCTCACTTTGTCAAAACTGTTTTAAATAGTAAAACACGAACTTTTTTTAGACAAAATAGCTGGATATTGCGGAATAATACCATTTACTAATTGAAATTACTGTAAAAGTTGGTACTCAAAACCAGGAAAGCCTCTTTCGCCAATTTCATTTAATAAAGCAGTAAATCGAAGTTTATAGAAATTCTCCTCGGCATCTTTAATAATGCAGAAGCGATCTTCTCTCAAGCTTGGAGCTTGACCAGGACCTCCGCCCGCTCTCCAAGAACTCCCTATACTACGCTGATCATCTATAAAAAGTGATTCATCAACATCTGCTTTTACAAAATCTTGGTAGGTAAATACTTCGTTGGTTAGCATGTAAGCTTTTGCTCCTCCATGCATATTTGTTAACACATAATCTGTATACATATACGATCCAAAATTGGGAATTTCGTCTGTAAATACGGTAAAGTTTAAGTCCCATTCGGTTGTTGGCGGTGCTACATTAACCAAACTCCCTGAATTCAAACTAAGGTATTGAAATGAAAAAGTATTATCTTTTGCAATATTTACTTCGTTAACTTGATTACCATCTAAGGATTTATGTTGAATGGTGTAATTGTTTCCTTCGGCAAAAACCTTTACCAATGCCCATCCTCTTGGATCGCCAGAAACATTAGCAAAACCTGTTTGAGCGGGTTCGGTGGCTACTTCGTTACCTAGATTCACTAAAAAGACAGCGGCATCATTTTCGGCAGAAGCTATGTTTCCAAAAACAGTTTGGTTCAGGTTTCCAGAAGGATGGTCTATGTACTGCATATTTGAAGCATCAAACGTACCGATAAGCACTTGATTTTGTAAATTTTGTACTTCCTGCATATCTACGTCCTCAAAGCTTGTTACCTGCAAAGAAGTAGCGGCCATTTGCAAGGAATAATTCAAGATAAGTCTGGGTGTAGATGCGTTGGATAAAGCAATGTCCCACACATCTCTTCGGCTGGTTTGCGCTCTGTTTTGACGAAGAGAAATAAATACTTGATTGGGTTGGTTAGGTCCTCCAACGCCTACATCGAAAGCCCCTCCTAAGGATGCCGACTCTTCAAAATTAATGAGCATACTAGTCGTTCCTGAAGTAATTCCATTGGCAACTAAAACCTCTGTAATTTGAATTTGAATGGATTTTTCTTCGCCTTCAAGAACGGGTAATAGTTGTTCGAAAGTAAACGAAACTGAGGTCGTACCTTCTTCAATTGGAAGAGACATTTCTAAATCTGTACTTTCTGGGAAAGTTGCAAAATCTTCGCCATACACCATGTTGGTAGGAGTAAATTGAAGCTGTACGCTTCCATTGGCAGGAGCTGGTTTAGAAAAAGTTAGTCCAACAGAAACTGCTTCTCCAAGTTCTGCTAATTGTAACGATGGACTTTGAAAAGCCACTACAAAATTGTCGGACACTGGCGAATTATCGTCGCTAGAGCAAGAAAATAAGGCTAAACTAGCCATAAATACTAAAAATAAATTGAATTGTTTGTTCATTGTTTTACATTTTAAAGTTATATAATAATTGAAAAATAAAAGATCTTCCGTAGCCTAAAAGAAGGTTGGTGGCCGCTGCATTATGCGCTCCGCCTTCTGTAGCGGTAGTGTTTACTTGAGTAATATCGAAGAGGTTTCTTGCACCAATTGTAACTTGCAGTGTATTGTCCAAAAAGCCTTTTCGAATGGTGGCATCCATCCAAGTAAAAGCACCTAACCTACCTCGTTGCAAAACAGTATCGCCATTTTCGTCTTGGCGTTGCACAAATTGAAACTGAGGTCCATTGTGTTTTAAAAAAGCTGAAAAAACCAAGTTTTGTTTAGGAATTTGATAGGAAAAATTTAGGTTTGCTTGCAATCCATATAAGAAATCGTCATTAAACGCTTCTCTACTGTCCAAGACTTTAGATACACCTGTTACCGAAAGTCCTGCGCCAATGCTTAATTGTTTAAAACGTGCCGTGTTTTCAGTGCCTATTCCCCACGAACGAAAACGGTCTATATTGTTGAACTGAAAAGCGAGCGGTGTTGGATTTACCACTACCAATTCTATCCTATCTTGTACCCCCAAATACCAGGTAGAAAGTCGAGCTTGAACATCCCAAGACTTTTCAGGTAATTTGAACTGTTTTTTTAAGTGAACAAAAGCTGAATAACCTCGTTCTGGATTCAAATTTTCATTGCCACGTACATCATGGTTAGAATCTACAAAGAAGGTATACAACTCGTCATAACTTGGTGTTCTTGGCGATGTGCCAATTATGGCGCGTAATTCGTATTCCTTGGGGAGCTTATATTTAGCGGTGAAGGAGCTCGCCAAAAGCGGATCAAATTGATTGGTAAGCATTAGTCTCGCCCCAGGTCGAATAGACAGTTTTTTGGACAATTGAAATTCTGCAGAAGCAAAAACATCATAATTAGTTAAGCGTCGTTGAATCAAATCGCCTCCTAGCGGATTAGCCATGGGGGAAGCGAATCCAAACAAACTTTGTAGTTCGTACCCCAACTGAAATTCCCAACTTTCCTTTTTGGTAAAATTAGAGAAAGTTCCACGACTGAACAATACATTTCGAGATTCAAACTCTTGACGAAGATTATTAAATTCTTGGCGCTGTCTAATTCGGTATGTAAAGGTTTCTATTTCTCTTTTTTGTTGTTGGTAGGAAAAATCTAGGTTGTAGGTAACTTGGTTAGAAAAACCACCGTTTATATGTAAATGATGGTATATTCTATTAGAAAAAAAACGCTCGTCATTAGCCGTTGGGTTACTGGTTTGTGTAGCCGCATTAAAATTGGATAAAACCGTGCTCCCAAACCGTTGAACTTCTTCATTAAACCATTCGAATTTGTAGAAGGCAGAAAACTTCTCCCCTCGATAATTCAGTAAGGTTCTAGTGGTATGTTGAAGTTTTGGCAACCATTCATACCCCCTTAGTCCGTCATTTACATCGTAGTTTTTTCCTTGCCTGTCATTAAAAAAGCCATTGAAATTATTTCTTGTGTAAACAGCGTTTGCAAACCACTTTTCATTGAAATTTCGGGCTACTCTAAGCGATTGGATGTGCCTTCCTTGGTCCGTAAAATTATACTCATTGCCTATGCTTTCTTCTTGGATGTAAGGAGTTATTTCCCAATCGTATGCCGAAGATTTTTTAGTGATAATGTTAATGATGCCTGAAACGGCATTCGCTCCATATTCGACCCCCATCGAACCTTCAACAATTTCAATACGCTCTATATCATCGATGTTGATTTGTGTTAAATCGATGTTGTTTCCCATTCCTTCATCACTAACTAAAGGAATATTGTCCATCAATATTTTAAAGTACTGACCATCTAAGCCAAATAATTCAACACTTGATTTCCCAGTTGAAGCATTAGGTATAATAGTAATATTAAGGGACTGATTAAGTACATCGGCTAAGTTATTAGCCGCTAGTTTTTCAATCGTTGCTCGGTTGATTACTCTTACTTCAAAAATAGATTTTTGGACCGATTGAGGATTATACTGACCTGAAACTACCACATTTTCTAAATCACTTGCCCAGGTAGAATCATTTACTATTAAATAATCGTCTTTAAGTGATTGTTGTGCAAGAACCGGTACACAAAGCCATAGTAAAGCAAAGCTTAATTTCATTATTTTTATTAAGTCTAAATTATATTTGTTGCGGGCAAATATATATTTTTATTTTTATTCAATCTAAATAAACTATATATTTGTCCACAGAAAATTTTAATATACAGACCTAATGAACACAAAAAACCTTTATTTTTCACTGCTTACACTATTGAATGTAAGTATGTTGATAGCACAACAAAACAAGTACGAGCAAGATGTTGAAGCCATTAAAAGCATGTGCGGTTGCTACGAAGTAAGCTTTAAGTACACCGAAACTTTTTCGCCTGATGTTGCTTACGAAAAAGCATACGATTATACTTCTTCGGCTTTAGAATGGGCATTTCCTATAGTAGATGAAGAAGGAAAAATTTCACTACAACACCTATTGGTGCTAAACGATGATTATGTAATTAAGCATTGGAGGCAAGATTGGCTATATGAAGAGACTAAGGTTTTTTCCTACCACAAAGACCAAGAATGGCATTTTTTTGAACTTCAACCTCAAGAAGTTAAAGGAACATGGACTCAAAAGGTATATCAGGTAGACGATAGCCCACGTTATGCGGGAACAGCTACTTGGGTACATGTAGATGGAAGGCATTTTTGGGAATCTAAAGACGATTCGCCACTACCTAGAAGAGAATATTCAAAGCGTGACGACTATAACGTGATGAACAGAGGAAACAAGCACGAACTTACCAATGAAGGATGGGTGCATGAACAAGACAACAAAAAAATCCTTCGCAGCGATGGCAAAGAAGACATACTTATTGCAGAAGAAAAAGGATTTAATACCTATATAAAAGTAGACGATAGCAGATGTGCTATAGCACAAGATTGGTGGAAAGAAAACAAAGACTATTGGGTACTTGTAAACAAACAATGGGAAAAAGTTTACAACCGAGATGGAGCATTAAAAATTGCCACAAAAGTTGAGGATAAACCTATGTTTATGCACTTAACACCTGATGAAAACACCAAACCTAAAAAACAAATAAAGCAAGTTTTCGATGCGTTTATTCTGGACTAACATTCAAGCATTATTGCGCTTACAAAACAAGTTAGCCTTAGGCTTAGATCGGATTTTCTGTGTTTTTCAGAGACAAATAGTGCAACGAAATGCTTATTTCAAGAAAATATTAGGCTTGCTTTTATTCAGTATCGTTTTTGTCGCTTTTTCCTTTGCTCCTAAAGATGAAAACATCTTAGCTAAAGCAAAAAAACATATTGAAGTAATACTAGAAACTTCGGATGTAAATTTAGTAAGGCATTCGTTAGAAGAAGTTTCTTTTGCAAGTAATCATGCATTCAAAAAAGGGCAACTATACGAATTAGAAATAGAAGGTAATAGGCTTGGCTTTGCATATATTGGGGAAGCAAATTCAATGAAAGATGTATTTGACTACCTGATTGTTTTTGACGAAGACTTACGCATCATAAAATCGAAAGTTCTAATATACAGAGAGCAGCACGGACAACAAATAGGCAGTACTCGCTGGTTGAAGCAGTTTGTTGGTATGAGTACTTCGGACACGCCTCAGCTGGGAAAAAATATTCAAGGAATATCGGGAGCTACTATTTCCGTAACATCTATGACCGATGCGACACGGATGGTGCTATCTGAATTAGAGAAATTAAGAATAAATGGATACTTCAGTAACTAAAATAGTAAATTTAAGACAACTACCCAGCGAATTGAAATTATTCGTTGGGTTATTTCTGGTGGTGTTAAGTATTGGCTTTTTTACAGGCATCAATTTTGTACACTTGACTACCGAAGGAACAGTCCAAGGGATTGAAGAAAATTACTTAGGCAACGAAACTAACGATGCGGCTGAACTAATGAAATTCAAGAAATCTGAAAACCAGCTATTGAATATTATACATACACACATCTTATCCTTGTCCGTTATATTTTTCATTCTCGGCGGACTTGTGTACCTAACTTCTTATGGGTTAAAATTAAAAAAACTTTTACTGTACGAAGGCTTGTTATCTGTACTGACTACATTCGGGAGTATGTATTTACTTTGGGCAGGCATATGGTGGATGAAATACCTACTTATGCTTTCAGGATTCCTGATGCTAACTACATTTGTACTATCAGTTGCTTTAGTGTTTGGAGAATTGCTGAAAAAAAGGATTATCTAAATCGCTTTATACCCAAAACCGCACCAATCGTAGCGAGTATATAAACCAACACATCTAAAGGTGCTTCAGGCACGTCGTTTACAGTGTTGTTAAAACCTAGTGCATTATTTAAATCCTCAACGCTTGCAGATTGAGCCGTGGTTTGATCCAAACCTATGACGAATAAAATAAGAATCAAAAATAGTGTTAGTAATGTTAGTCGCATGGATAATAATTTTTTACAAATGTAGTACTTGTTTGTAAACTCAGTATTAAAACTTCACGAAACTGGCATTTGACTTCATGAAACCCCCATTTGACTTCATGAATGAGAAAGTTGAGTAACTTTTAATTGAACTTAAATGATTCTTTTTCTCATGTGTAACACCACTTATCAATTGAAAACACCGCAGTAAAACGCCTTATTCCTTTCTGATTCATTACAAAAAGAAGCTATCATACCAATTGAACTTTAAAATGAGGCTGAAATAAATTGAATTATTACATAGTACACAAAAAAAATGAACTTAACCAAAGATGAACTATGCAATTTGAAAATTTAAAAATTAATAGAAACGGGATGTATCCCGTTTACAACGTACACCAAATAAAATGGCTTTAGCTAAAAACGGACTATAATTCTAAGGAATTTGGCTAAAGCCAATTTTTCGTTCCTAATTATTTATCCCGATTTGAATATCGGTACTATTGAATTGAAATTTCCTCAAATAATTCAATACCGAAGGGATGACATAATTGTAAAAATTGATGATGATAGATCAAAACCCTGAAAGGGTGACATCATTTTGCGTCATTAAATAAAACAGATGTATTTTAGCATACAACAACATAATAAATACGCTACAACTCATTGATTTTCAAATAAAATAAATTTATGTCACGTACTTTAAAATTATTTTTTGATTTGATTAGGCAAAAAATCATTGCTTTCTTTTGCGGTAATTTCAACTAACAGCTGGCATAAGGTTTAACAAAAAAAACTTCACTGGAGAAATCCAGTGAAGTTTTTTTTGTCTGTTGTGTCACTAGATAGTGACGACTATATAATTTACTTTAGCTTTCTAAACCCTAAGTAAGAACCTACCAACATTCCTAATCCTACTAAAAAGTGGATAGGTGCTTCTGGTACATCGTTTACCGTGTTGTTAAATCCTAAAGCATTGTTTAAGTCTTCAGCATTTGCTTGTGCATTTGCAACCTGAGCAGCTCCTAAAACCGCTACGGCAACTAGCGTATAAATTAATGTCTTTTTCATGTTTATTTTAGTTTTCTCTTTCAAAGCCTTACAACCAATGTAAGTAACTAATACTCGAAGTTGTTAATTAATTTTACTTCTTAATGAATCGCTCACTTAGCGTTTCTCCTGTTGAAGTGCTTACATTAATAAAGTAAAGTCCTTGCTGTAACTCGCTTGTATTTACCTCGATAGTAGCATTTTCTGCTACAAATATAGATAAATTTTGTACACTTCGACCTAAAACATCAAGAATTTTTACATCTACCTCCTGATTAGCAAGCATTTTGCTTCTAACATTCAATACATTCGTTGTTGGGTTTGGATACACCTCAACACTTGTAGTTAAATCAAATTGATCTGTGCTTAAGGTAGTATCTTCAAATACAAAGCTAAATCTGAAAGGAGAAGCCGATGCTTCAATACTTGAATCGATTGTAAATGAATAGGTATCAATTCCTGCTTCAACTTCCGTTTGTGTATCTAAGTATGCATCCTTAATAAATACTTTCGTATTCATTGGTAGGTTTTCTGTATGAAAACGGAAGGTATAGTTATTTGAATGAACATTATTCATAAATAATTGTACTTCTTCTGTAGCTTCGGGAAGTGCTCTTGTTTCAATAGCCAATGGAGTGTTGCCATTTACCAATGCTAAATTAACACCTGGGTTACCCATTTTTACCGCATCCATTGGATCGATAGCATTGTTCCCTTCTGCTAAGAAGCGAAGTCCAACTGCATCTTCTTCTATCTGTCCGTTGTTGAATTTATCTGTCGTATACAAACGAGCATTTACAAAAGCAGTTGTAGTAGTTGAAAATACTTGGGTTTGGCTTTCTGAAGTTGCTTTAGCCGCTTCTGTAATTTCAATGTCGAAGTTTGATCCAGAATCATTGTTTCTAACAAACACCGCTTGACCTGGACGAAGGAAATTGTTAGCATTAGAACTACCAGGATTGGGCACAGGCGCTAAATTACCTGACGGAAGGGCAATTGCAATAAAACCTCCATTTTCATGTAAAGAAGGGTCCCGATAGTAAGCAAAATTACTATTTACATCGTCACCAAAATCTATCTCACTAATATCGACAACCGCTTGATAAGGGTTACCAATAAACGTAAAGTTCTCAACAAAATTAGAAACCGTCACAGGGTAATCACCAACATGTAGGTTTCCAGTTGCGCTTAAGGTAACATCGGTAGCGGGTGCTTCATTATTTGCTAAACTTACTGTTCGGTCTCCGCGAACAAATAAACGATAAGGTCTTCCTGCAACAATGTCTTGTGTAGTAGACGCAATTGGTAACCATGCCGCACTAACATTTGTACCCGTCTGATCCCCTAAATCATGATCAAAGGAAAACATCGATGGAGCACCTGATACGGTTTCATCAAAACCATTACTTCCATCAGTTGAACCAGTTATATGCGTATTTTGTTGCCAAGAATCGGCAATAGCTACTCCACCAACAGGTGAAGATAAGAAGCGGAAAGCACGTCTTGCTGGTATAAAACGCTCTGCAGTTACGTTACCTGTAATAGTTCCTGAAAAACTAGCTAGTTGTCCAGCACCATTTGCATCGCTCTGGAAAACCAAGTCTCCATTGTTGATGATATTTCCTGCTAAATTAAGTACACCTGAAGAAGTAACGTTTAGGGTTGCTCCTGTGGCTACTTGTAAATCACGACCTATTAAGTTGTCATTAATTGCTACAGTTCCATCAATAACTAAAATATCATCCACATCTGTTGAAGTTCCCACTGGATCTATATTCCAAACACCATCGCTATAAAAGAAAGCTGCAGTTGGAGTGATATCATCTAAGCTTCTTGCACCAACTGTGATTTCTGAGTTTAATTGTTGAACTACACCTACAAGATTTACTTGATATTCAGGAATTATAGCTCCTGTGATATTAGATTCACCAAAAATATTTCTATAATTTCCTGTGGTACTATCGTTAATTGAAGTTACAAAACCACCTGCACCGAAAGTATTTATTCCATCGCCATCTGTAAATGATACATTTTCTACAACAACCAATCGAGCTTGATCATCAAAACCTAAGTTATCAAGTGTTCTTGTTACAGGTGTTACCGTATTTCCTGAAGAAACTGACGCACCAAAATCTATTGATGGAACAAATTGCAATTGTCCTTGGAATACACCTAAAGTACCTACCAAGGAAGCAACATTGTCATTTAAATCATAAGTTGATGTTATGATTCCTGAGACATCATCTATCTGAATACCAAATCCAGAATCATCCTGGAAAAATTTAGTGTTTCTAAATGAAGTTTGTCCTATTAACGTAGCTTCATTCGCGACTCTATATATGGTAGAACCTGTAGACTGTGCTCTTAAGGTTTCAATATCTGCAACGTTAATTGGGAAAGTATAAGTTCTTGTTGCGATAGGACTCTCCTGAGCACCATCAATAGCAATTGCACTTAAAATCACTTCTCCATTTCCGTCTTCTATTAGTATTCCTGTAGTATCGTCGTATACAAGACTTGAGCTAGTAGGTTCTGTACCATCTAACGTATAAAACACATCAACACCAGAAGCATAGTCTTCAAAGTTTGTGATAAATACGGTTTGGTCTTCGAAGTAGGTTCCCCCTACTAAAGAAAAGATTGGTTGTATCAAATCAGGCTTATCTATAGGCTTAATGCTCACGTTTCTAAAACCAATCTTCTTTTGTGCTGAAGTTCCTTGTCTTTCAGTTTTCCAAACAAAAGTTATAACAGATTCTGGGGCTATTGAAATATCAGTTAGAATAGCAGAGATAACTCTATCTTCTAATTCTGAAGTACTGTACGATAAATCTGAAACTTCCTCGCCATCTATAGATATAGTCCAAGAAGGATTTCCTGCGACATCTAATCTTGAAACAAGAGCTTCATACTCAATTTCCAATGCTTCTATTATTTGCCCTGTATTATTAATTAAAGTCAAAGTCGCTTCTAATTCTCTATTTGGAGCTGTTCCTGTCATTACAATCCCAAGAGCACCGTTACCATAAATTCCACCTGTAGTAGTTGATGAAAAAAAGTTTCCCCTATAAATGTAATTGTCTTTGCCTAAAACCCAACCATTTGGAAGTGTTTCAAAACTATTAAAACTTTCAAAGTCTTGCTCGTACGCAACATCGATAGCAGTTAATGAAGGGGGAGCAGGAAGAACTTCTCCTTCCAATTCTATAGTAATTGGGTCTGCACCCCCACCTGAAATAGTAATGGTCTCTGAATATGCTCCAACTGAAAGCCCTTCTTTTAAACGAACAAAAACAGTAGTACTCGTACCGTCAAACGAAGATAAGTCTAAAATTTCATCTTCAAAGGAAATTGCTTCGACATTGGTTTCAATCTCAAAATTTGATCCTGAACCATCTCCTAAGGTAAGAGTAGCCCCCGAACTAGTTAAGTTTTCACCTGAAACAGAAAAGCTTTGTGTGTCTGAAGGCCCATTTCCTTCTCCATAAAAGAAGCCTGAAAGGTTGTCAGGGTCAGCAATAACAACTGGGTCACCTCCAAGCGGAACAAATGCTGTAAACTCACCAAGATTTAAACGCTGATTATTAACATTAGGCGATACAATCTCAACTACTAACTCTCCTATTTCAAAATCTTTTTCATCAAATGAGGCCGAATAAGTGAGCCATACAACGGGGTTAACACCAGTAATAGAGCTTTCGACCGTTGTCCAATCGTCACCACCATTGATAGAATACCTCAACTGGAATGGATTGGCTGTTTGAGGTTCGTTTGTTCCCCAAGGTCTAACTTGAATAGAAAACCCTTCATAAGTTGCCTCTGTAGTATTAGTCGCAACCAATGTACCATTTCTTAACCTCCAGCTATATGCACCAATACGTCTTGCCGCATCAGTTTCTCTAATTGCATCAGAAGCGGCAAAATTAAATCCTTGATCAGCATATGACCTAGATTGGTAACCTGAGCCGCTACCACCCCACTGGGCATCTATACCAAAGTCAATAACAACATTTTGCCCCCAACTCACCGTCGAAAACAAAAATGAAGTAATTAGTAGTAAACTAATTTGTAGTAAATTTTTCCTCATTATGAATGTTATTTAATTTTAGCCCAAAGATAAAATATTTTCTCTAGTGTTTTAATTTTTAGAATGTTATCTTAGTGTTATTTTAAATGAAAAGTAGAGTGGGGGCTCCTGAAAGCCCCCTAACCCCCGAAGGGGGGACTTAAAAGTAGGGTGGGATTCCTCATTTCGTTCGGAATGACACAAAACCCTCATGCAAGCAGGAGGGTTTTGTGTGATAATGTAATTATGTATTGCTTAGGAAGCTGTTTTTAATTGACTAATACCTGCGCGGTTAATGCGTTGCTCGGCGTAGGATTTGGTTACGCGTAGTTCTTTTTCGTCGCTATCTGGTAACTCGAACATCGCGTCGGTTAAGATGGCTTCGCATAAGGAGCGTAATCCTCGGGCGCCTAATTGGTACTCCAAGGCTTTGTCTACAATATAATCTAAAGCTCCATCGGTCATGCTAAACTCAATTCCGTCCATTTCAAACAATTTCTCGTATTGCTTGATAATGGCGTTTTTAGGTTCGGTAAGAATCATTTTCAGCGTAGCTCTATCCAACGGATCCATGTGGGTTAACACAGGAAGTCTTCCTATAATTTCAGGAATTAATCCGTAGTCCTTTACATCTTTTGGAATAATGTATTGCAGCATGTTTTCCTTGTCTACACTTGCGCCTTCTTTGGATGCGCCATAACCAACGGCTTGCATGTTTAGTCGTTTGGAAATGTTACGCTCAATTCCATCAAAGGCTCCTCCTGCAATAAACAGAATGTTTTCAGTGTTCACCTCTATAAACTTCTGATCGGGGTGTTTTCTTCCTCCTTTTGGCGGAACATTTACCGTCGTTCCTTCTAAGAGCTTCAATAAAGCTTGCTGAACTCCCTCTCCACTTACATCTCTGGTAATGGATGGATTGTCGCTTTTGCGTGCAATCTTATCAATTTCATCTATAAATACAATTCCTCTTTCTGCTTTTTCTACGTTGTAGTCTGCTGCTGCAAGAAGTTTAGTTAAAATGGTCTCCACATCTTCCCCAACATAACCTGCTTCGGTTAAAACTGTCGCATCTACAATAGCTAAGGGAACATTCAACATTTTGGCGATTGTTTTAGCCACCAAAGTTTTTCCTGTTCCTGTTTGCCCCACCATCAAAATATTGGATTTTTGAATCTCAATATCGTCATTGGTTTTTGGCTGTAGCAATCTTTTGTAGTGGTTGTATACCGCTACCGACATGACCTTTTTAGTTTGGTCTTGTCCAATTACGTATTGATCCAAAAATTCTTTGATAGATTTTGGCTTTCTAAGCACAAGTTCTGAGCTAAGCTCTTGTTTGCCTTCTTCAGCCAATTCCTCCAAAACAATACCATGTGCTTGTTCGATACAACGGTCGCAAATATGCGCGTCCAAACCTGCAATTAGTAGATTTGTTTCCGCTTTTTTACGGCCACAAAACGAACATTGTAATCCTTGTTTTGCCATATTAACTGTCTCTTCTTAGTACGTCGTCTATCATTCCGTAAGCTAAGGCTTCGTCTGCATTCATCCAAAAATCGCGATCGCCGTCGTTGTAAACTTGCTCGTAAGATTTTTTAGAATGCTTAGCGATGATTTGGTACAATTCTTCTTTCAGAATTAAAATTTGTTTTGCGGTAATTTCAATATCGTCTGCTTGTCCTTGCGCGCCTCCCAAGGGTTGGTGAATCATCACACGCGAATGTGGCAATCCTGTGCGTTTACCTTCGGCTCCAGCACACAACAAAACAGCACCCATAGAAGCTGCCATTCCTGTATTAATGGTCGCTACGTCAGGCTTGATAAATTGCATGGTATCGTAAATTCCCAATCCCGCATACACGCTTCCGCCTGGAGAGTTAATGTAAATCTGAATATCCTTGCTTGGGTCGGTGCTTTCTAAAAACAACAATTGCGCCTGAATAATATTAGCAACTTGGTCGTTGATTTGCGTTCCTAGAAAAATGATTCTATCCATCATTAAACGCGAAAAAACATCCATCGCAACGGCGTTCATTTGGCGCTCTTCAATAATGTTGGGCGTCATGCCAACTGGCATCATAGAAGAAACAATTTTATCGTAGTAATTGGAATTGATGCCGGCGTGTTTGGTGGCGTATTGCTGAAATTCTTTTTCGATATTCATAAGTATGTATTATCTTAATTAAACAACGAAGATACAATTGGAGGTTTCTTAAAACTCAAAAACTTTTGCTAAATCTAACAAAAGTTTTTGATGTTCTTATTTATTTGTAAGCTTCTTCGGAAAATTCTTTGAAGCTAACTTTCTTTTCTTTTAAGTTGAATTTCTCTTTAAACAAGGCAATCAACTTTTTGTTCATTACCTGTTCAGACATTTTTCTTACCTCGTCTTGGTTGGACAACATCTGGTTAGCAAATTGATCTAATTGCTCATCTGGGAAAGCCCCAGCGCCAAATTGTGCCATTTGCATTTGGATGCGTTCCTTCATCCCTTGCTTCACCTCTTCAGCGGTAACTTTAAGGTCGTTGTCTTTTATAAGTTTGCTTTCGATTAACTGGTAACGAATGCCTTTTTCACTCTTTTCGTATTCTTCTTTGGCCGCTTCTTCGGTAAGTTGTTCTTCACCAGAAATGCGGATCCATTTTTGAAGAAATTCAGCTGGTAAATCGAATTTTATTTCTTCTAAAAGATAATCGACCACTTCGTTTAAAAGATGTTGATCGGCATGCTGAACAAAATTTTGCGAAGCTTGCTCTTTTATAAGTTCTTTCAATTCTTCTGTTGAAGTAACTTTACCTTCGCCAGCGTACTTATCAAATAATTCTTGGTTCAATTCAGCAGGAACTTCTTCGCTAATTTCTTGAATTTCGAACATTAACTGAAGGTCTATTCCTTCAATTGAAACCTCCTGAAGACCAAGGTAAGTTGAAAGACTAGCTTCATCTTTAAATAAATTCTTTGAAGAAAGCTCAATACTGTCGCCAACTTTTGCCCCTAAGAACATTTTTTGGTCTGCTTTTTTGTTCAATACGTCTAACTTGAAAGAAGTTTCATTATTCACTTCAATTTCGCCTCCGACGTTCGTAAATTTTCCGGTAATTGTGTAGCCTTCTTTAACTTCCGATTGAGAAACAATTTTTCCGTATTGGCGTTGAAGCAATTTCACTTGGCTATCAATCATTTCTTGATCGGCCTCTATAACATACTGCGTAATAGCCTTTTTATTATCGTAAGGTATTTCGAACACTGGCGAAAGTCCTACTTCAAACTCGAAGGTGTAAGCTTCTGAATCCCAAGAAAAATCTGGTTGTTCTACAGGAACTGGGTAACCTAATACGTCTAACTTTTCTTCGTTGATGTAATTTTGAATTGAGTCTTGAATCAGCTTATTTACCTCATCAGCTAAAACTGCTTTTCCGTATTGTTTTTTGATCAAGCCCATAGGAACGTGACCTTTTCTAAAACCGGGAATATTTGCAGATTTTTTATAATTCTTTAGTATTTCATCTACTTTAGATGTGTAGTCGTCTTTTTCTATGGCAACGGTTAAAACCGCATTCAAATCATCTTTGTTTACTCTAGTGATGTTCATAGGTTACTTTCTAAAATTTGAGTGCGCAAAAGTACAACTTATTTTGCTAAGCGCCAAGACCTTTGTAAGTGGTTTATGGAAAGCGTCATATGTGTGTAGAATATCGAAATGAGAAGTGAAGCCCCCTAACCCCCGAAGGTGGAATGAGAAGTGGGAATGTGAAGAGTGAAGAGTGAAGAGTGAAGAGAATAATGAAATGAGAAGTGAGAAATGAGAATGTGAAGAGTGAAGAGTGAAGAGAATAATGAAATGAGAAATGAGAAGTGAGAAGTGAGAAGTGAGAAGTGAGAATGTGAAGAGTGAAGAGAATAATGAAATGAGAAGTGAGAAGTGAGAATGTGAAGAGTGAAGAGTGAAGAGTGAAGAGTGAAGAGAATAATGAAATGAGAAGTGGGAAATGAGAAGTGAGAAGTGAGAATGTGAAGAGTGAAGAGAATAATGAAATGAGAAATGAAAAATTTGAAATTTGAACTTATAAATCTAAAATAACCCAGGTCGACAGATTTACGAACAACAAAAAACCCAACTACTTAAAAATCAAGTAATTGGGTTTTATTTTGAGGTCTCGAGCGGACTCGAACCGCTGTAGCTGGTTTTGCAGACCAGTGCCTAGCCACTCGGCCACGAGACCTTATTTTGGGAGCGCAAAGTTAAATAAAATTTTTAAATTATCTTCTGTATTGCCCTGTATAAATTCAAAAAAGGAATTAATAGGTACGTTGCATACCAATTTTTACGGCTGCTACATCGCCACCAATAGGTGGATTTAGCTTTGCTACAGTTACTTTTGCATGGGTTACCGATGGTAATTCTTTTCCAATTCGGTCCAAAATACGTTTGGCCACATGCTCTAATAATTTGGCACGAATGGCCATTTCTTCCTTCACAATAGCGTTTAGATGAACATAATCTACCGTGTCTGCCAAATCATCGGAAAGTGCCGATGGGGCTAAATCTGTTTCCACAACCAAATCGACTCGATAATCGCTTCCTATTTTACTTTCTTCTACCAAACAACCGTGGTAAGCGTAGCAACGAATATTTTCTAGTTCTATGTAATCCATCTTCTGTTTTTAGAGTATGCAAAGGTAAAATTTAGAAGGAGTAATCTAACTCACAAACGTAAAAATATATTGTTTACTAATAACACAAGCTGAAATAATAAATGTATTAAAGTAAAAGACGGAAAGCCAAAAAGCGTTGTATCTTTACGCTGAATTTTTACGCCTATGCCTAATTACGCTATTTTAAATAACATCAACAACCCAAAAGATCTTCGAAAACTTTCAGAAGAAGAACTGCCTTTATTAGCTAAGGAGCTTCGGGAATTTATTATTGATGTGGTTGCGAGCAAAGAAGGGCATTTAGGTGCAAGCCTTGGCGTGGTTGAGCTGAGCATTGCGTTGCATTATGTATTTAACACCCCCGAGGATTTACTGGTGTGGGATGTGGGGCACCAAGCCTACGGACATAAAATTTTGACTGAACGAAAAGCTCACTTTCACACCAACAGAAAGTTAAACGGAATTTCTGGTTTCCCAAAACGAAGCGAAAGCATTTATGATGCGTTTGGCGTTGGCCATAGCTCGACCTCTATTTCAGCAGCTTTAGGAATGGCAATTGCTTCTCAGCTTCAAGGCAATGAAGAAAAACAGCACATTGCAGTAATTGGTGATGCGTCTATTGCGGCGGGAATGGCTTTTGAAGGACTGAATCACGCCGGAGTTACCAACGCAAATTTAATGGTTATTTTAAACGACAACGCCATTGGAATAGACCCAAGTGTTGGCGCACTAAAAAATTACCTTACCAGAGCGAAAGTTGGCTTCAAACCTAGACAAGACAACATAATTGAAGCGCTGAATTTCAATTATATTGGCCCTATTGATGGCCATGATTTACCCTCGTTAGTGGAAGCTTTAGGTTTACTAAAAACACAAAAAGGCCCCCGCTTTTTGCACGTTATTACCAAAAAAGGAAAAGGGCTTCAAAAAGCAGAAGAAGACCAAGTTACCTATCACGCTCCAGGGAAATTCGACAAAAAAACAGGCGAACTACTTCGCTCAGAAAGCAACGAGAAATTACCCCCAAAATACCAAGATGTATTTGGCAAAACCTTAGTCGAATTAGCTTCTAAAGACGAAAAAATCATTGGAATAACTCCCGCCATGCCAACGGGAAGTTCGCTTAAATATATGATGGAAGCTTTTCCTGAACGCGCTTTTGATGTGGGTATTGCAGAGCAGCATGCCGTTACTTTTGCAGCTGGGTTAGCTACGCAAGGGATGAAGGTTTTTTGCTGTATTTACTCCACATTTTTACAACGTGCTTACGACCAAGTCATTCACGATGTAGCTTTGCAAAATTTACCTGTTATTTTTTGCATCGACCGAGCGGGGTTGGTGGGCAATGATGGCGCTACACATCATGGTTTATATGATATTGCATTTTTAAAATGCATTCCGAATTTAGAAATTTGGGCGCCTTCTTCGGTAGTAGAATTACGCCATATGTTATATACCCTAGCTCAGGGCGTAAATTGTCCAACTGCAATTCGTTACCCAAGAGGAAGAGGTGAAGAGCTGCATTGGCAAGAAGAGTTTACATTAATTACCAAAGGAAAAGCTAGACAACGTATACAAGGTAAAAAAGTAGCGCTTTTGGTGTTGGGCAGTATCCTTTCTGAAGTACGTAAAGCTCTAGACTTATTACCCAAACACATAAAGCCTTCTGTGTATGATATGCGTTTTGCAAAACCTTTAGATGGCGTTTTACTTCAAGAGATAGCTACTAAGTACTCGGGAGTTATTACCTTAGAAGATGCCTGTATTAAAGGGGGATTTGGCGAAGAAGTAAATTTATTTTTACAAACCACCAACTTTAAAGGCAAATTGAAGCACTTAGGAGTACCAGATTGTTTTATCGACCATGGAAGTGTTGAAGAGCTCTACCAACTTACGGGCTTAGACGCCAAGAGCATCGCTCGAAGGATTGAAGAATTATGGGACGAGGAGTAACTTTTTAAATTATTATTTCAAATTTGTTATTTCAGATTTGTTATTTCAGATTTACTATTTCAAATTTATTGTTTCAAATTTTTCATTTCTCATTTCTCATTTCTCATTTCTCAATTCTCATTTCTCAATTCTTCACTCTTCACACCTCTCACTTTTCATTCCCCCTTTGGGGGTTAGGGGGCTTCAATTCTCATTTCTCATTTCATTATTCGATATTCTTTATTCGATATTCTTTATTCTTCATTCAAGCAAACTGAGTTAACAAAAAAAACTATTCGACTATAAATAAGTCTAAGAAGATTAGATTTAGTACTTTTGAAGCCTTTAAAATTACGGCTATGTTAAGACATAATTGGACAAAAGAGGAAATACTCGAAGTTTACCATCAACCTATGATGGATTTATTATACCAAGCAGCGACGCTTCATCGGCAGCACCACAGCCCAAATGAAGTTCAAGTTTCTACCTTACTTTCTATAAAAACTGGAGGATGCCCAGAAGATTGTGGCTATTGTCCGCAAGCAGCGCGCTACCATACCAATATAGAAGGAAACGATTTAATGAGCGTTCAACAAGTAAAAGCCCAAGCCTTGCGTGCAAAATCTTCGGGTAGCTCTCGCGTTTGTATGGGAGCGGCGTGGCGAAACGTAAAAGATGGTGAGGAATTTGACCAAGTTTTGGAAATGGTTCGCACCATCAATAAACTGGACATGGAAGTATGTTGTACACTTGGAATGATTACTGAAAACCAAGCGCAACGCCTTGCCGAAGCTGGACTCTATGCCTACAACCACAACTTAGATTCGTCTGAGGAATATTACAAAGAAGTAATTTCTACACGAGGTTTTGAGGACCGACTAACTACCATAGATAATGTTCGAAAAACGAATGTTACGGTTTGTAGTGGAGGAATTATCGGAATGGGCGAATCGATTGAAGATCGCGCTGGAATGTTGGTCGCGCTATCTACATTAAACCCACAACCCGAATCGGTTCCGATTAATGCGCTTGTTCCTGTAGAAGGAACTCCGCTAGAGGACCAACAAAAGGTTTCTATTTGGGAAATGGTTCGAATGGTAGCAACCACCCGAATCGTAATGCCAGAAACCCAAGTTAGACTTTCGGCTGGAAGGACTGACATGAGTAAAGAAGGACAAGCTTTGTGCTTTTTTGCTGGAGCAAATTCAATTTTTGCAGGAGATAAATTGCTTACTACGCCTAACCCAGACGTTAATGAAGACATGGAGCTTTTCAAATTGCTAGGCCTACAACCCATGAAACCATTTACAAAAAAAGTGCAGCCCAAAACAGTAGAAGCTTCCGATTCTCAGTATTCGCCTAAAGGAGAAAAACCAAAATGGTCGAGACCGGGACACACCATCGAGCGAAACGAAAAAGCAAAACAAGAAGCGAAACTAAAAAAGCAAACACTATAAAATTAAAAGCTTCTCTTAACGAATGTTTAGGTACCAATTCTTTTTGTACTTTTGCAATGTTAAGTTACCGTAACTAAAAGCTACTTAATCATCATCAAAATGAGCGCAGGATTACAACTTACTGAAATTCCGAGAGTAAAGTCTATCACACCAGAAGACTTTGTGGAACTTTACGTTAAGCCACAAAAACCTGTAGTGATAGAGCAACTTGCAAGCGATTGGGAAGCCTTTAATTTGTGGAGTTTCGACTACTTTAAAGAAATAGCTGGCGATGTTGTTGTGCCACTATACGACAACAGACCTATATCCCACCGCGAAAAATTCAACGAGCCTCACGCAAAAATGAAGCTTGGAGATTATGTGGATTTGCTAAAGCGTGAGCCAACACAATACCGAATTTTTCTATTTAATTTAATTAAAGAAGTTCCCGAACTTCAAAACCACTTTAATACACCAGATTTAGGCATTCGCTTATTAAAAGATTTGCCTTACCTTTTCTTTGGCGCACACAACTCTAAAGTGTTTATGCATTACGATATTGATTTTGCAAACATTTTACACATACATTTCGAAGGGAAAAAACGCTGTATTTTATATCCTCCTTCCGAAACAAAATACCTTTATAAAGTTCCTAATTCATTAGTTACCGTAAATAATATTGATTTTGAAAACCCAGATTTTGAGCGTTTTCCGGCGCTTAAAAAAGCAAAAGGTATGGTTACTGAGCTAAATCACGGCGATTCACTGTACATGCCAGAAGGCTATTGGCATTTTATGCACTACATGACGCCCGGTTTTTCGATGAGTTTACGCGCGCTTCCTAGAAGTGCCATGAATATTGGAAAAGCAGTATACAACTTAGCAGTAATGCGAAATGTAGAAAATTTAATGCGTAAATTACGTGGCGACTCATGGATGAAATACAAAGAACGATTAGCCTTTGAACGCACTAATAAATACAGCGAAACCAAGTAAATATAAAAATCCTGTATCCGTACAGGATTTTTGCTTTTAAGGGATGGATATTTTTAAAACTAGGTTGTTTAATCTTATACCAATTTAACCATCAAATGACGCTATTTAGCTCATTCATTTTCCCATATATTTCCTTGTTCACAATTTCCGTCCCGTACGTACGGGATGCAAATTATTCACAGCGTTATATATGAAAAAAGCAATTTCGCTCTATTAACGACATTTAATAGTTAAATTGGTATTATTTACTTACTTTAGCACAACCAACAATACCATAACATGAGTTTAGTTACCCCAACCGAAGTAGCAAAAGCGCTCAACCTAGAACAGCTTGGTTCTTTAGGAAGATTTGTTGCAAGCAGCCTAATGAAGCTTTCTAAAATTTCTCACGTTAATCAACTGTTTGAAAGGCATAAGCATTTAGAAGCAAAAGAATTTGTAGACGCCGTTCTAGAAGACCTTGGCGTAACCTACGAAATTCCAGAAAAAGACTTAAAAAGAATTCCTGCCAAAGGCGCCTTTATTACCATTTCTAACCACCCCTTAGGCGGCGTAGATGGACTTTTACTGATGAAAATTTTGTGGTCGCAACGGGAAGATTTTAAGATAATTGCTAACTTTTTGTTGCAACGCCTCACCCCTCTTGCTCCTAAAGTACTTCCCGTAAATCCATTTGAAGACAAAAAAGAAATTAAAAGCAGCTTGGTAGGAATAAAAAATGCATTGCTTCACTTAAGCAACGAAAGCCCTTTTGGCATTTTTCCTTCGGGTGAAGTTTCTTCTACCAAAGAAGGAAAAGAAATTGTAGATCAGGCTTGGTCCAACGAAGCAGTTAGGCTTATCAAAAAAGCAAAAGTTCCGGTTTTGCCCATTTATTTTCACGCCAAAAACAGTCCAAAATTTTACAAGCTTTCGCAACTTAACAACACACTAAGACTCGCCCTATTGCCACGAGAAGTTTTCACCCAAAAAAACAGACAGGTAAAAATTAGGCTCGGAAACATCATTAGTGTAAAAGAACAAGAAGAAATTAGCGATATTCAAGAGTTTTCTTCTTTTTTAAGGCGAAAAACCTACATGTTAGCAAGTGCTTACGAAAAAAAACGCTTACTAGACGCCATTCCGAAGCAAATTAAATTACCTAGATCGCCTAAAGAAATTATTAGCGAAGGTGCGTTAGAAAGTATTATTGAAGAGGTTGAACAATGCCGAGCAGCAGAAAAAAGACTTCTTGTTAGCAATAATTACGAAGTTTTTCTGGCCAAAAAAGAGCTGATTCCTAACATCTTAATGGAAATTGGTAGACTCCGCGAAATCACCTTTCGTTTAGTGGGCGAAGGCACAAACAAAGCCATTGATTTAGACGACTACGACGCCTACTATCACCACATGTTTTTGTGGGATAACCAGTCCCAAAAAATAGCAGGAGCTTACCGCATGGGGCTTGGAAACGAAATTTTTGAACATTATGGCATTCAAGGTTTCTACTTAAATGAATTGTTTCGCTTTGAGGTAGAAGCACAACGCGTTATGAAAAATTCTATCGAAATGGGAAGGGCATTCATTATTCCCGAATACCAACAAAAGCCTATGCCCTTGTTTTTGCTTTGGAAAGGAATTGTTCATTGCACCATTCGTTTTCCTGAACACAAGTACCTTATTGGAGGAGTTAGCATTAGCAATAAATTTTCTAACTTTTCTAAATCGATGATGATTGAATTCATGAAATCGAATTATTACGACCCTTACTTAGCACAATACATTCACCCGAAAAAAGAATTTAAGGTAAAGCTGAAAGATGCCGATAAAGATTTTGTTTTCGACCATACACAAGCAGACTTAAATAAATTCGATAAAATTATTGACGAGATTGAACCAGACAACCTTCGGCTTCCTGTTCTAATCAAAAAATACATCAAACAAAACGCTCGTGTAGTTGCCTTTAATGTAGACCCACTTTTTAATAATGCCATTGATGGACTTATGTATATTCGCGTAAAAGATTTACCTGAAAGCACTGTAAAACCTGTTTTAGAGGAGCTGCAGAAAGAACTGGAAGAAAAGGCAAATGCACTAAATGAGTTAAAACAATCTAACACCTAATTTCAACTAAAAATTTAAACACATGGCTAGTATTTTCACGAAGATTATTAACGGAGAATTACCCGCATATAAAGTGGCAGAAAACGAAGAGTTTCTTGCGTTTTTAGACATTAATCCTAATGCAAAAGGGCATACACTTTGTATTCCTAAAGAAGAAACCAATAAGATTTTCGACTTGGAAGAGGATACGTACTTGCGGCTCATGAAATTTTCTAAAGAAGTAGCCCACGCACTCGAAAAAGTAGTTCCTTGTAAGCGAGTAGGAATGGCCGTAGTTGGCTTAGAAGTGCCTCATGTACATGTTCATTTAATCCCGCTAAACGACATGAAAGAAATGACTTTTCAGCACAAAGTGAAGCTTACCTCAGATGAATTTACACAATTAGCAGAAAAATTACAGAAACACCTAGGTTCGTAATGCAAGAAATTAGCAAAAAGCACCTGCTTGGCATTTCACTTTTTACGCTGTTTGGGTTTAGCGGAATAGCGTACTTTATACTGCAGCTTTCTGATTCTTACACGTATGCAGATTTGTTTGTTAATTTATTTGCTACCCACGCAATTGTGTACGGAAGCATTATTGGCGTAGGAATAAGTGTAGTAGGGTTTTTACTTCTTCAGGTTAATTTTTTTAAAGAAGTAAACAATTACTTCGGTACTGTATTTAAATCCATCGACTTGGAGTGGGCAGATGTGTTTTTCTATTCCTTTTGTGCCGCTGTTGGGGAGGAAATTTTATTTAGAGGGGCTATTCAGCCGTTTTTAGGAATTTACCCAACAGCCGTTTTATTTGTATTGCTTCACGGTTATTTATCTTTTAAAGATAAACCAAAATTTATTTACGGACTCTACTTAATTCTGGTAGCCATTGTATTTGGGTACTTAATGGAATGGTTTGGACTTATCGCTCCTATTATCGCACATTTTATTTATGATGTAGTGATGTTTTCTTATCTTAAAAAGAAGAAGTCTATTTAACTTTAAAACGTAGAAGTTTAATGAAAAGCGACCAAAAGCTGAGATGAAGCTAGATTAGTAGGCTAGTTTTATACCGTGTTAAAATCATACCGCACCGAACAAAGGCTTTAAATTTTCAAAGATGTCAGGGCATTGATCCTCTTAATAATTGTCGATTATTTTTCTATTAAGATTTTCAGGGCTAACGTCTCTTTTTCTGAAATTTATATCACGATTACCAAAGTTTAATTCATTTAGCTTTTTTTTCGATTAATAGGATTTATACCGAATGCTATTTTAATTATCGTATAAATACTCCTTAAAATAAGCGTCGGCATTATACCGAAGAAAATAAATTACGACATCATGAAGTTAAATTGGTATTATATGCTTAGATTTTTTTCTTAAGTAAAGTTTACTCAACCGCAACAACAGGAGCAAAGCGACTATTCAAAAGTAGCCAGTGAATCGAAAACTGCTTTACAACGGGTGCAAAGCGACAGCATCGCTACTGCTTAAAAGCCTCCTTCGGGGGTTTGGGGGCTCCCTACTTTTCGTAAGCTCTTTTTAAAATCTGGATGTCTTTGGAGAGGCGTTTAATTTCTTCCGTATCGGTTCCGTCGTAAAAACCTCTAATTCTTTTTTCCTTATCTACCAATACAAAATTTTCGGTATGCACCAAATCGTACGGACCACCATCGCCATCCGTTTTTGAAGCTAAATAATGCTTTCGGGCAAGTTCATATATGTGCTTTTTATCGCCTGTAACCATGTGCCATTTACCCTCTACCAATCCCATTTTGGTAGCGTGTTTACGAAGTTGAGCTACATCGTCTATTTCGGGGGTTACCGTATGCGATAAGAACAAAACCTCATCATCCTCAAGGTATTCGTCCTGCAAGCGTTTCATATTATCCGTCATCGGTATGCAAATACTCATGCAAGTAGTAAAAAAGAAGTCGGTTACATATATTTTATCTTCAAAAGTTGAAGGAAAAATACTATCGCCATCTTGGTTTATAAGTTTAAATTCGCCTACTTTATGAAACCTACGCACATGCTGAACGGTAGAGTCTACCAAGTCCGAGGTAACCATGTCGGGTTGGTAAATAGGCAATTTCGGGTCTACTTTTAAGGCATTGTAAATAAGGGAAATAATTACTGCAGAAAGTAACAGCATGACCAGTCCAAAAAACTTGTATTTAGCAAAGAATTTAAGCATCCTGAAAATTTTTACAAAAATAAACCTTTAGCCATTCTTTAAGCGAATATTTAATAGTAATTTGACTAATATCCAACACTTGGAATATTCGATTAAAATTAAGTTGAAATGAAAAATACGACATTATCCCTTGGAAAGTACGTTGATCAGTTGATATAAACTTATGTTTCTTCCTGACCTCACTAAAAACCCAAGTAATGGTATAAGAGTAGGATGTAGACTTTTAAGAAAATGATGAAAGGATGGATATTCCTCTTCTGAAAGCTTACGAAGATCTTTTGGATTGTTGATGTTTTCTAAAATTGACTTTTTAGACATGGGCTTGTAAATTCAGGCTAAAGACACAAGGCTTTTTGACTTGGATGGTTCTAGTTCAACTTTTATAGCTGTGAATTTCTTTCTGATTTTAACATTTAAGAATCGTGATTAGGTAAAAATTTAACGTATAATTGTAAAAGAATTTCATCCTATGATTAATTTCGCTTACACGCTTACACGCTTACAGCTATTGTTATGCGTTGTTTACAAAGTTTAAGTTCCTGCACGCGAAAAATGAATTTACCTGATGTTATTTTTAAGTATTCGATAAAAATAAATTAATCACTTAAAAATAATAAAATGAAATCTTATAAAATAAATTATTTACTAGTTCTCTTTGGCTTGATAAGCCTTATATCTTGCGAAAAAGAAGATTTTACGTTAGAAAATGAACTAATTACCACGATTGGTTTGAATATTAACACAGTAAACAATATATTTAATGATTATGGATATTAAATCAAAAATTATAGGCACAATTTTTTTATTATTTGTGTCAATTTTTCTCTGCTCATGTAGTCCTGAAATGAGTACATCATATAAAATTAAGAACAATACCACTCAGGATTTTACCATTTATCTTTATGAACTTTTTGACACTATTCCAAAAATATTAGACAATGGTTCTGGAACTAAAACTGAAATTTTTGGATATATAGACTATCCTTCTTCAAGTCCAGGTTTTTTTGGAAAAATACATGGAATAGATTCTGTGATTATTACTATTGATAATGATGATAGAACAATTAGATGGGAAAGACCAGAAGGTAGAGGCTTTATTATTCCTGATGATGGAATAGGAGAGCCAAGAGATGATGTTCCTAAAGATTTATATAACCGAGATAATTGGGAATTAACAATTAATGGTGATGATGAAAGATGGATTTTTATTATTAATGAAGAAGATTTAACACTATTTGAATAATTAACTCACCCCACAAATGTTGCTATGTTTGTGGGTTTGATAAAATATACAAACGATATGAATGTACAACAAATCTTTTCTTGTTTGAAACCAAACATAGACACTGTCCCAAAGTTAAAGAATGAACTAATTAATACGATAGGTTTAAATGTAAATACTGTTAATAATATATTCAATGATTATGGTTATTAAATCTTTTAAAAAAGCACTCCTGTTTTGTTTAGGAATTTTTTGTTTTTTGTCTTGTGATAGATTAGATTCAAGATTTGTTTCCTTTAGGATAGAAAATAATAGTTCTCAAGATATAATGGTGGTTTATACACAACAATTTTTTGCTCCAGTTTCCGTGGAGTGTTTTTCGGAGGTTGAAACAGAGCTTTTCATTTCAGTTAACAGATTTCAGAGAGGACAAAACGGATTTGGTCTCTATATTTCAGATATTGTATCTTTTGAATTCATAAACTTATCTACCAACGCAAATTTTTTAGTTACAAGACCAGATGATATTGGATACATTGATGAAGTTAATGGTATAGGAGAAACAAGAGAAGAAATTCAGAATGATATTTACAATTTAGTCAATTGGAATAAACAGTTCGTTCAGGGAGGTGAAATTTGGACATATACTATCAATGAAGAAGATTTAACACTATTTGAATAATTAACTTAACCCCATAAATGCGGTTATATTTGTGGGGTTTTAAAAAATTTAGTTATAATTCATCAATTAAAAAATGGGCTGATTTATACGTTTTTCTCAAAATTATTTTCTGCATCAACAAAAATGAGTTGCATTTACTGCTTGAGTCTAAGCCCCTTTAATTTGATGAGAATTTAAGAATCTTATTTTAAACATTGTATCAAACAAAATAATAACTAGTTATTTATCGTATTTTTACCTCATGCTAGCACCACGAGATCATCAGTATTTTATGAAGCAAGCCCTCGATCAAGCTTACATGGCTTTGAAGCGTGGGGAAATACCTGTAGGAGCCGTTGTCGTCAGCAACGGACAAATCATTGCTCGGGCGCATAATCTCACAGAAACCCTTACAGACGTAACTGCCCACGCCGAAATTCAAGCAATAACAGCCGCTGCTAACTTTTTAGGAGGAAAGTACTTGAACAATTGTCAGCTTTACGTAACCCTCGAACCTTGTCAAATGTGCGCAGGTGCGTTGTATTGGAGTCAGGTTAGCGAGCTTATTTTTGGCGCTTATGATACCAAGCGTGGCTACCAAACAATGGGGACGCAACTTCATCCTAAAACCAAAGTCATAGGAGGTATTCTCGAAGAAGAAGCTAGTCAACTCATGAGTGAGTTTTTTCAATCCAAGCGAAAAAAATAGGAAATATTCCTTTCTTGATTGGATATATTCCTAATTTTAACCTATATTTGAGTCCATTAATGAAGTTATGTTTAATGTGCTTCTGTAATCATTTCAAATACCTTGCTGATGAAAACCGAATTACCTATCGAAATCAAGCGCTTCAAGTCGGTACGTGAAGAGCTTCAACTAACGCAAGTTGAATTTGCCACCGAACTACACATCAAAAATTCGACTGCCGATATCGAGCGTGGTCGAACTAAATTATCGGGGCATACGGTTATGTTACTACTGCAAAAATTCAATATCAACCCACTTTGGTTGTATGGCGAAAGCGGTCAGAAAAAATTGAGCCTTCAACAAGGAAGTGTCCTGCCGAAGGTTGTGACGGTAGATGCTGCTGAAAATGAAAACATGGTTTTGGTGAACCAAAAAGCGGCAGCAGGTTATCCGCACAATATTCAGGAACAAAGTTGGTACCAACAACTGCCCGCCTTCGATATGCCTATTCCGCAATTTAGAAATGCTACTTACCGAGGTTTTCAGGTGGAAGGCGATTCGATGTTGCCCGATTTATATCCCGAGGATTGGGTGTTGGCAAAAGCGGTTGAAAGCCTTCAAGAGGCGAGCAATCATAAAATGTATGTGTTTGTCCTTACCGATTCAGTCTTAGTCAAAAAGCTTCAAAAAACAGAAAACCCTAACGAAGTTATGTTAATTTCGACTAATGCAGCTTATGCTCCTTATTTAGTAAGAGTTTCGCAAATTCAGGAAATGTGGGAAGTAAAGAGTAAGTTAACTTTCAGTTTAAATGAAAATTCAGAAAATTCTATGCTGAAAAAGTTAGAGGCTTCGATGGAAGAGTTAAAGGAACAATTAGCTTCGTTTAAAAATAATTGTTAAGATAGGTCAAGATTTTTTTCATTCCAAAAATTAACGTACATTTGATTGTACATTATTAAGTACTTAAAAATGAAGGCAATTTCAATATCAAATCTGAGAAAAAGCATAAAGGAGCACTTTGATTACGTGGTAGATTCGATGGGAGTTTTAATTGTTCCAAGAATTAAGGATGACGAGGCTGTTGTTATCATGTCTATCAAAGAATATAATTCGTTGAAAGAAACAGAACATTTACTTTCAACAGATGCTAATAGAAAAAGGCTAAGTGAATCTATAGATCAACTGGAAAAAGAAGATTTGATTGACTTTAAAGAATACGAAGGCTAAGCAATGAATGTCAATTTTACTTCGCATGCTTGGGAAGATTTTTGTTATTGGTTAACAACCGACCCTGAGGTGGTTCAAAAAATAAAAGAACTAATATTATCAATAAAACAAAACCCCTTTAAAGGTATAGGAAAACCTGAGCCGTTAAAGCATGGTTTGAAGGGATTTTGGTCGAGAAGAATAACCCACGAACACAGGTTAGTCTATAAAGTGAAAGGAACAAAAGGTGTTGACCAACAATGCATTATCATTCAATGCCGGTTTCACTATGATGATTAAACTTATCAAACATTGGGAAAAACTTTAAGTAACATACATTAACCATGAATTTTCAAGAATTATTTGATTTTTTAGAAGACCTTAATCGCAACAATTCTAAGGATTGGATGGACGCTAACCGAAAGCGTTACGAGAAGGTGAGAGATGCGTACAAAAAATGGTTGCAAGAAATGGACCTAATGTTAGCGGAAGTAGATAGCGATTATTATTCAACCCTTCCAGGAAAAGCCATCAATCGAATTAATAATAATTTACTGTATCACCCCAACAAACCGGTATATAAAGATCATTTTGGTGCGGGCTTGGACAAACGCCCAAAAACAGGAGATTTTTATATTCATCTTGGGATAGAAGAAAAATTTATTGGCGGAGGATTTTACCGCCCGAAACCTGATTTACTCAGGAGCATTCGAGAAGCTATTGATTACAATGGCGAAGAATTAGTCGAAATTATTGAAAAACCAAGTTTTGTAAAGATGTTTGGAGGGCTTTATGAAGATGAAGAATTAACCAACGCTCCAAAAGGTTTCGACAAAAACCACCCACATATCGATTTGCTGAAAAAGAAGACATTTGTGGTGATGTATGACTTGAAACTTGAACAAATTCTTTCACCTAACTACAAAGATTTGGTAAAAGAGGTGTATTTAGAAATGTTGCCTTTTAGGAGGTATTTGAATAAAGCGGTGACGGTGTAAATTCTTTATCAAAACTACTCAACCACCAACCGCCAGTCTCCTTTTTCGTAAGTGCTATGAAAATTAACACCCATTTTTTCGCAGGTTTCTTTCCAGCGACTAACAAAACTTGCGTAGTTACTTCCATCAGCGATGATTTCTTTAGGCTTCAGAGTACGAATTAACCGCTCTAAATGAACGGGAGGCGAGTCTGTTAAAAGCACATAGGTCGGTGAGAAACTTGGTATCTCGTAAATTCCTTCCCTATTAACAATTAACATACATTCGCTTTCATTTAGTGCTAAAATCAGGTAGGGATAATCTGTTTTATAAAAATCAAGATTCCTATCGGATGTTAGCTTATTTACACTCCACAAACTAGACGTACTATCTAAAAAAGTAGAATTATTCAGCCATAAACTACCCGCTTTTTGAAAAGCAATAAGGTTGTTTTTAGGTTGTTGAAAAACAAAAAATTCTTCTTGTTGAAGTCGATGATTATTACCCGTAAAGAATGCGACTCCAACGAAAATATAGGAGAGTAATGCAGCAGATACATTTCCAAAAGAAGCTTTTCTAAAACTTACCATCAAAAAATAACCCCCTAGTAAAGCGCCTATAAACATCCATTTATCAAAATAAATATCTTTCCATACAAAATCTTGGTAGCTAGCAACTTTAGCCACAAACCAAGTTAATGAATCCAATAAAAAAGCGTGTATTTCAGCTATAAATTTTGGAAGTTGAAACCCAGAAATACTCCACAAAACAACCAATATACATACGCCTAGTAAAATTGCTAAAAAGGGTAAAATAACAACATTCGCCAATAGAAATAAGCCCGGAAATTGATGAAAATAATACAACGAAAACGGCAGTACACCTAACTGAGCACAAAGACTTACGCCTATAATAGACCACAGCAATTTATCTATATAAAACTTAGGCTGATACCACTTTTGAACAACAGGATAAACCACTACTATAGAAAAAACTGCGGCATAACTTAACTGAAACCCTACCTCAAAAAGCAAATTGGGACGAAGTAACAAAAGAGGGAAAAGAGAGGCGAAAAGCAAGTTAAGTGTATTCGTTTTTCGTCTAAGGTTCAAGGCCACAGCAAAAAAACTGAACATGCAAACGGCGCGAGTAACTGATGGAGAAAAGCCAGCCATTAACGCAAAGAGCCACAATAAAACCAACACTAACAAAGTGCGTAAAACCCTGCCGTATGGTAAGCTAAGTAAGGGAGTAAGCAAAAATTGTAACATCATTAGTACAATGCCCACATGCATTCCTGAAACAGCAAGAATATGAATTACGCCTGCATCTGCAAATTCTTGATAAGTTTTTTTATCAATTTCCTTTTTTTGTCCCAAAACAAGCGCTTGTGTTAATTGTGCATGATTATCCTGTACCCCGTTAAGCGCTAATGAAACTTTTATTTTTTCACGCCATGTGTACGCAAAACGAGAAAAACTAAAATGATGGCTAGGGTACACACGTAAGCTTAAACTATCCTTTACATAAGCTTGATAGTACACACCTTGATTTTGCATAAAAGCGGCATAATCGAATCCTTCATTTGTAGATTTATTTTTAAAGGCGAAAGTTTTTGCAGCAACAACTAGGCTATCGTTAGGAAGTAATTTGCTAAAAGTTGTTTTATCAAGCCTAAGTAAAAGCTTTCCTTTGGCCGGTAAATTATTTACCCGTTCGACCTGCAAAATATAGTTTGAATAAGCTTTAGAAGGCTTTAGGACTTCCTCTATTTTACCAGAATACGCTGTAATTTCATCTTCCTCTATTGCGTGCATATAATGCATAGATTGCATATAGGGTTGATGGAGGTTTGCGTTTATAACAGCTACTAAAAAAACTGAAAAAATACTTAAATAGGTGAATGTAAAGTTAGGATGAATGCTTCTGCGCTGAAGAAAAAAATAAACTAGTAGAAGTAGTAAACAACTTGTAAGTAATAAGGACAACAAGTGAAAGCTGAAACAAAAAGAAATTCCAAGGTAGGTTCCTATTAAAAAAGAAACCCCTAATTGAATCAGTGTAGGGTTAAGTAATTTCATCAGTACAAGCAAGTTAGTTCTTGCTAAAGTAATAAAGAAACTACTTACTTACAACATTTACTGCAAAATTCTTCTTGCTTTTTTGTAATTTTTTCGCCAGTAAGCCTCATTTAAGGAAGAAATAATAACCCCTCGGCTGGTTGAAGAATGAATAAATTTTATCTCTGGTGAAGTTTCAACAACAATTCCAACATGGTTTACCTTGCGTTTTGGTTTGCTAGTAGAAAAAAACACCAAATCACCTTTCCTTAGTTTTTTTAGCTTTGCTTTTTTGCCTTCTTTTATCAAATCTGTTGTTGTTCTTGGAAGTTGAATAGATTGCGAGGCAAACGAATTAATAACCAACCCAGAACAATCTATTCCGCGTTTAGAAGTTCCGCCAAAAGCATAAGGTGTTCCTAAGTAAGTTGAAGCTTCAGCTACAACAGAGGTCTGCTTTGCTTTTACTTGTTTGCTTGCGCCACACGAAATCACTAAAGAAGCAAAAATAAAGAAGGAACAAAAACGTAAAACAAGATTCATTTCATAAAATATTTAAACATTAACTTTAAAACCACTTACTACACGACAAAAAAAATAAATGCTCTAAACTCCTTTATTTTTGCTCCACTCCTCTACCCTGTTAAATAGGCTTTGCGTAATGCATTGCATTTTTTAATAGCGTGAAGAGAGAAATAAAGGAAAATCATGCTCCTTCTTGTCCCGTGAAATGCAACGTAAATTAAACGGGATAAGGATGAGGTAGAACTGATTTTGACGAATATTAATTTTGTCGTGTACTTTAATAAAACAATTAATCTTTCAGAACATCAATTATATATTAATAGGCAAAATAGCACAAAAAAAGCCAGTTAAACTGGCTTTTTTTATTAAAAACTATCTCCAAGGACTATACATTCTCAAGTAATGAAATGTAATAATCTAATACTTGTCGTAATTCAGACTCAATTTCTTTGTCATCTCCTTTAAATTTTAAGCCTTTAGACTTAACAAACTTTTTAATATCGTCTTGAAAATTCGATGGGAAATCGTTAGCTATTTTTTTCTTGTTTGGATTAATTGGCTGTAACCTTCTATCGCCAGCTTTTATGTAATACTCAATGTTAATTTTTAAACTTCCAGGACGCTCTACATCGTAACTTGTTTGTGGCTTTACTGGAGGAGTAAATTCGTGAGAATAGTTTTTATATAAAACAACGTCTTTATCAGGATCAGAAATCTGCGCCATGTACCCATTATCGGAACCTTTTTTCTCGAAAATAAACTTGTCTCTAACCAAAACAAATTTTTCTCCTAATAACGTAAAATCATACTTGGTTGAACGATCTACCACAGCTACTTCATCAGATTTTATGTCCACTTTCGCTTCAATATTGTCTGAAAAAACGTTGTAACGTAGCCAAAGACTGGTGTCTTCATTCTTTTCTAGGTTTGTAATAATCCCTTTTTGAAAAGTTGGATTCAAGTATGGAGAGCCGGTAACTTTATTTAAGTCGATGGTTTCTCCTTGCTCGTTATTAATCATTTGAATATCAGCCATGTCCCTCCAGTCGCCCATTTGTCCAACAATTTGCCCAAATGAAATCCCAACACAAAGGGAAGCCAATACGATACTTAATTTAATTTTTTTAGCTTTCATAATTTATATTTTTAATATTTATATAATTACATCAATAACCATTCCAAAAAAAAATATTATTCTGTTTTATAAATATGAACATCTCTTTGAGGGAATGGAATAGAGCACCCAGCGGCCTCTAATTGAAGCTTAGCTTGCTCCATTACATGAAAATGTGTAGGCCAAAAGTGTTCGTTTTTTGTCCAAAATCTCAAGGACAAATCTACAGAACTGTCTGCTAACTCATTAACAAAAACAACTGGAGCTGGCTCTTTTAAAACATTTTCATGATTTTCTACAATACTCAATAGGGTTTTTCTGGCTACATCTATATTAGAGTCATAGGATATGCCTAAAATCATGTTGTTTCTTCTTGTCTCTTCTGAGCTAAAGTTAGTGACTTTGTTATTCGATAATTGTCCGTTTGGAATTACAATACGTTGGTTGTTAGGTGTGGTAAGAATAGTATAAAAAACACTTATTTCTCTTACTGTACCTGAAACGCCTTGCGCATCAATAAAATCTCCTACTTTAAATGGTTTAAGTAACAAAATAAGTACTCCACCCGCAAAGTTAGATAACGAACCTTGTAACGAAAGACCAACTGCTAAACCTGCTGCACCAATTAATGCGGCTAAAGAAGTTGTTTCTACGCCTAGCTCTGTTATAACAATTACAAACACAAGGACTTTTAATATTGCACTTACAATACTGTGCAAAAATCCTCGAATAGTTGGCTCGACATTTCTTTTCTCTAATACGTACCGTAATCGTTTAGATAAAAAATTAGCTAACCAAAGTCCGAGTATTAAAGTAATTATAGCCGCTACCACACTGGGTACTAGGGCAATAATTTTTTCGCCAAAGTGCGTAATTGTTTCTGTTAAATAGTTTATGTTTAATTCCTCCATTTTAATTTTATTATTAATTACTGATTAATTGATGGTGTTTCCGTTTGCTGTATTTTCATCTTCTGGTCTTATAAACGTAAGTTTTCCCTCCTTATTTTCCGACATTAAAATCATTCCTTGGCTTTCTACACCTCTTAGTTTACGAGGTGCTAAATTAACAAGTACACTAACTTTTTTGCCAATTACCTCGTCTGAGGAGAAATGTTGTGCTATTCCTGAAACAATCGTTCTTACGTCTATTCCTGTATCAACTTTTAGTACCAAAAGCTTGTCGGCTTTCGGCATTTTTTCAGCCTCTACAATGGTTCCTACACGAATATCCATTTTTGCAAAATCTTCAAAATGGACGGTTGATTTTTGGGGCTCTGCCTTTTTATTTTCCAAATCGTTGGCTTTTTTTGTATTGGCTAGCTTTTGTAATTGAAAATCTACTTCTTCATCTTCTACTTTACTAAAAAGTAATGATGCTTCATTTAATTGATGTTTTTCAGGTAAAAATTCCTTGGTATCCATTAAGCTTTGCCAATTTAACTTGGTTTGTAAGTTTTCAAAAGCTAAAATAGCACGTAACTTTTTAGCCGTAAACGGAATAAAAGGTTCACTTAACAAAGCCAAGGCTGCAGCAAACTGATTGGCAACATACATAATACTGGCTGTTCTTGCTTCGTCGGTTTTAATTTTCTTCCATGGCTCTTCGTCGGCCAGGTATTTGTTACCTATGCGTGCCAAATTCATCATTTCTGTTTGTGCTTCTCTGAATTTGTAGCGTTCAATTGCTTTGGAAACATTATGTGTTTGCGTTGCTATTTCGTTTAAAACTGACTTGTCTAAGTAAGTTAACTCTCCTTTAGCGGGTACTTTACCTTCGTAATATTTATGGGTAAGTACCACGACTCGGTTAATAAAATTTCCAAAAATCCCAACGAGTTCTGCGTTATTTCTGTTCTGGAACTCTTTCCATGTAAAGTCGTTGTCCTTGGTTTCTGGCGCAGTTGCTGTTAGGGTGTAGCGTAATACATCCTCTTTTCCTGGAAATTCTTCAAGGTATTCGTGCAACCAAACAGCCCAGTTTTTAGAGGTAGATAGCTTTTGCCCTTCTAGATTTAAAAACTCATTGGCTGGCACATTATCAGGCAAAATAAAGCTCCCTTCTGCTTTTAACATACTTGGAAATATAATGCAATGAAAAACAATATTGTCTTTTCCAATAAAGTGTACCAATTTGGTGTCTTCGTCTTTCCAGTAGGGTTCCCAGTTTTTTCCTTGTTGTTGTGCCCACTCTTTGGTTGCAGAAATATAGCCAATTGGCGCATCAAACCAGACGTATAAAACTTTCCCTTCTGCATGATCAACAGGTACGGGTATTCCCCAGTCCAAATCGCGGGTTACGGCTCTTGGTCTTAATCCATCGTCTATCCATGACTTACATTGGCCATATACATTGGGTTTCCAATCGTGTTTGTGGTTTTCTAGAATCCACTCTTTTAACCAAGACTCGTATTCATTGAGGGGTAGGAACCAATGTTTTGTTTCTTTCATTTCGGGTTTGTTCCCTGTAATGGCAGAAATTGGATTAATCAAGTCTGTGGCATTTAAAGACGTCCCACACTTTTCGCACTGATCGCCATAGGCGTCGGGATTTCCACACTTTGGACAAGTCCCGGTAACAAATCGATCGGCCAAAAACTGATTTGCTTTTGGATCGTACAACTGTTCGGTAGTTTCTTCAATAAACTTATTACTTTCATATAGCTTTTTGAAAAATTCTGCTGCTGTATCGTGATGTACTTTGGCGGAAGTTCTGGAATAATTATCAAATTCAATTCCAAAATCTGCAAAGGATTTTTTTATAATAGCGTGGTATTTATCTACCACATCCTGAGGGGTTACCCCTTCTTTTTTTGCTTTTATGGTTATAGGTACTCCATGCTCGTCGCTACCGCAAACAAAAACAACATCTTTGTTTTGCAAACGAAGAAATCTTGCGTAAATGTCTGCTGGGATATAAACCCCCGCCAAGTGTCCTATGTGTATTGGGCCGTTTGTGTAAGGCAAAGCGGCCGTAATGGTATAGCGTTTAGGCTGATTCATGCTAATTTTTTGAAAGTGCAAAGGTAAGGAATTAAACGCAGAAGGACTTATTAACCTGAATTGGATTATTTAGCCTATTCTTCTTTTTCTAATGCATCAATTAACACTAGCGCGTTTCTATAGTTTTCAGGAACATCCTTGATGTCGATTAGTTGTAGGGAAGCCGAACTATTTTCTGGTAAAGGCCTAAGTGTTTCAACTACTATTGTTTCGTCAATTTTATACATCGAACCCGAAGCCGGATCAATAATCAACCAACCGATTACTCCTCCAAAAAAAATATTGCCCCAATACCAACCATCTACTTTTGCTCGAATAGGAATAACTTTTTTCTGGTAACCTTCGGCTGAAAATTTAATCAAATACTCTGCTCTGGAAAAATAAGAATAGTACGATGGCAGCGAAACTGTTGCAGGCGTATTACCTTCAAAAATCACCTTATTTTTCTTGTCAATAATTGTTAAATTACCTTTTACTGGATTGCTGTCAAAATACACATTGTACTCGTTTTTGCTTACTAAAGAAGCACAGCTGCTTAGCAAAACTAAGGCTAAAAAGCTTAGAACAAGTGTTTTACTTTTTGATTGAATAGAATTTTTGGTAACTGATTTCATAAGTATATGTTATTTAAGGTTTACAATGTTATTTCGACTTAACGCATAAAACAAAACTACTAATAGATCTCTATGCTGAATAAAGGTGGTAACATATAGGTCGATTTTTTCTAGTCTCATTTTAAATTTTTATGGGTCTAATTTCTAAATTTTGAATGTATACTATTATCTTTTTTTCTACTTGATGGCCTAGGGCTTCAACAGCCTGAGCGTACTCGTTAATTTGCTGATTATAGGATGCCGATGCTTCTCCAGTCTTGTAATCGATTACAACAGCGCCATCGGCAGTAAATACAACTCTGTCGGGTCGCAGGAGCTTTCCTTGGTGTAAAATTTCTTTCTCGTTCCAGCTTTCAACCCCTTGTTGGTAGTAATCATATAATTCTGAGTGGGTGCAAATCTTGGTAAGTAATTGCTGGTATGCTTCGCTTTCTTCGTCAGAAATTTCCCCTTTAAGCAAGGCTTTTTCTATTGTTGAAGAAATATCTTCCTTGCTGTAAATAGTTGCTAATAGCATGTGTACAATGTTACCTCGCTCGATTGCATCGTATTTATCTTGTGCCCACAAAAATCGTTTGGAAGTTAACATGTCCATTACGTCCTCTTTTCGTGGTGTTATGCGGTGAATTTTTTGCGTAGTTGGCTCGGTTGTTTTTCCTCCAAGAAACATAGACTTACCAAAGGAATACTGAAAGGTTCCTTCTTCCCAATATCCGTTTGTGGCCAAGTAATCATACAAATACTTAGCAACCGAATTCTCGCTGAAGGTAATACCGCTTTTTGTTACCGAATATTTACTTAAAAGATACATTTCCTTTTCAGCACGTGTTAGCGTAACGTATAAAATATTTACATCTTCAAGTATTTTTTTGTTCTTAGTGGCTAAGTAAGAGGCGGCTACTTCTTCAGAAACCTCAGTATAAAAATTACTCTTACCACTAACCAAAGCGTATGGAAGTTGTGGTTGGTCTGTGGGCAACCAAAGCATATCGAGACTCAAATTCCCTAGTTCATTATCTGCAAATGGAAAAATTACAATGGGGTACTGAAGTCCTTTGCTTTTATGAATGGTTTGTATCTGTACTGCATTTTGCCCTTCAGGTGCTACAATGCTACGCTTTGTTTTGGCTTGTTCCCAGTAAGTTAAAAAGGAATTTAAATCGTTGTTTTTTTTCTTTGAAAAGCGAAATATTTCTTCCAAAAAAAACTGTACATAAGCATCCTCCTCTTGAAGGAAAACAACTTCTTTTTGAATAGAAATGACCACGTCATACAAAGGTAAGCTCAGCAATTTATCGCTATTCAGCGCATAGCCTAAGCGCTTTAAATTTTGAAAAAAATCGCCTTTCAATAATTCGGCAAGCAACAGGTGTTTTGCTTGTTCACTTTCTTCTTTTTGGTTGACTAAAAACGAGAAAACTTCGTAACTTGCTTCTTGGTTGGTTGGGTTTTGAAGACATTCCAACACATGAGTAAGCCACTTAACTTTAGGACTGTTGTAAATTAGTAAGGTTTCCGAAGATATTAAAGGAATGTCGTTTTCTGAAAGAAAATTAGCTACTGCTATTCCTTGCTTTTTATTTCTTACCAACACACAAAAATCGGCATAGCTGGCTTCTTTTTGCTGTACTTTAGACTGAATTATTTCTAGTGTCTTTTGGACGTAAGCTTCGCTAGCTTCTTCCGTGTTTTTAGCTTCAAAAAAATTGATTTGCACGAAGCCCTCTCCACTATTTTTAAATATCTCTTGGTTAGATGAAGCGTACAATTTCTGGTAGCTAGGCTCTTCTAATTGCGAAGCAACGTACGAAAAAAATCGATTATTAAACTCTACAATATGTGTCTCGCTTCGGTAGTTTGTTTGCAGCGGAATTGCAGTCGACTCGATTGGAAAAGGTGAATTTCCTTCGTATAAATTTATGAATTGTTGTGCATCGCCCCCACGCCAAGCGTAAATGGATTGTTTTGCGTCACCTACTAAATTAAGTTCGCCTGTTTCGCCCGATTTTAGCTCGCTTACCAAGGCGTTTTCGATTAGCGGAACTAAATTTTTCCATTGCATTTGGGAAGTGTCCTGAAATTCATCTACAAAATACTGATGAAATTTCTCACCCAAACGTTCGTATATAAATGGCGCAGGTTGCTGCCTAATTTGTTCGCTTATTTTTTTGTTGAAATCGTTAATAAATAAAATATTTCGTTCTTTTTTAAGGGCTTCTAGCTCATATTGAATCAGCCATAAAACAGAAGTCTGCGTTAGGTATTTAAGTATTTCTTTTTGGTACCTCAACTGAAAACTATGCTGTTTTACCTTTTCAAAATAACCCACAATTGCTGGTTGAAGCTTATCTAATGTTGCCTTTATAGCATCATCTGTTTTTTTGGGGTATAAAGGATCTGTTGCTATTTTTTGCATCCAAGCGGCATCCCACTGCGAAGGAAAGTCTAGGTTTTTTGCTTTTTTGAAAAAATTGTATACGCTACCCCTGCTAAAACTTGAAGCATCAATAGCTTGGGGAGCTAGAGCCTCAAAAAATGCCCCAACAAGCTCAACGATGTTTTTCTCGATTTCCTTTAAACTCTTTCTTAAATTTAGCTTTTCATCAGCAAAGCTTGATAGCGACAGCGAAGCAAGGCTTTCAATGTAAGGTAAATTATTTTCATTGTTCAGTAGGTTGGCTGCCTCCAATAAATCTTTGGTAATATCCCCGCTTTTATCCTCGCTTGTTTTTTCTAGGGCAAAATCTATTAAAACCCTAGTAAGTTGGGCGTCTTCACCTGCTTGGTCTACCAGTCTATGCACGGCTTCTTCAACAACCTCTTGGCTTTCTAATTCAATTTCAAAATTGGTGGAAAGTCCTAAATCTTTTGCAAAAGTTCGTATAAGTCTGTGGGTAAACGAATCGATGGTTGAAATTTCTACTCCTGCGTAATTTATGAGTAAATAAGGGAGAATTGCTTTTGCTTTTTGACTTATTTCACTTTCACTTAAGCCGGTTTTTTTTTGAATCGCCGTTAGTAAAGCCTGAAATTTTTCGTGAATCGGGTCTTGAGAAAATCCAATTAAATGCTCCATTATGCGGGATTTCATTTCGCCAACTGCTTTATTGGTAAAAGTAATGGCTAAAATGTGCTGAAAAGCAAACACATTTTCCGAGGTAAGCAACAAACTTAAGTAATTCACCGCAAGGGTAAAGGTTTTTCCCGAGCCAGCCGAAGCATTGTAAATTTTAAAAGAAGTGTCGTTTTTCATGAAATAGAATACATGGCAAATTTTACTGTTTCGAAAATAAAAAAAAATTATAAACCAAAGACATATTTTTAAAAAATTAGGCTTAAAGATTTATTCTAAGTCAGTCTTGAATGGATTTACCCTAAAAACATCTCTAGCCTTTTTCCAGAAAATATACTAAGACCATTTATTCATCAGAATATTGTCTGTTGCTAATTAAACTTCAAAGCAAGACTAAAAAGACTCTCCTTCTTGTGCTTCACTTTAAAGCGAGCTATAAATTTTTAATAATAAATTAACAAAATGGGGCTTTTTTTTCTTGTGCAACTGTTTTTACCCCTATACATTTGCATCATCCATTCACAAGTCGTGTTTTGGTTTATAAAGAAGAAGCGAGAGATGGGCTCTATGACCTTCGGCAACCTCCAAAAAAGGAAAAGGTGCTAAATCCCACCCAAAAAAGGGACCTATAAATAAAAACAAGAAAAATGAAATTATTTTTAGTTTTACTACCAAACAAAGTTTTTGCCTCCGCGCAAAGCCTTACCTCATTAGTTATATTTTCTAATCTTGGGTTAGTAATGATGATGTCTATGTACATGCGTTTTCGCATGCAGTAGGCTAATTGTACTAACGTATTATTTTTTAAGCCTACTGTTTTCAGTAGGCTTTTCTTTTTGTATTCACTCAAATTATTTATATCATGTCACAATTAAAATTCGAAACCCTTCAGCTTCATGCAGGAAATCAAACAGAAACAACTGGTTCTGTCGCTACACCCATTTACCAAACCTCGTCTTACGCGTTTAAGGACTCCGCACATGCTAAACGATTGTTCGGGTTAGAAGAGTTTGGAAACATTTACACCCGCATCATGAATCCTACCACCGACGTTTTCGAGCAGCGCATCGCAGCTTTAGAAGGAGGTGTGGCAGCAGTAGCTACATCATCAGGACAAGCCGCCCAATTTCTTGCCCTTTCTACTTTACTGAGTGCTGGAGAAAATTTTGTTACCTCTGGTAATTTATACGGAGGGACGCACACACAGTTTAAACATTCGTTTGAACGTATTGGAATTGAAGCTCGTTTTGCTAGCGAATTAACTTCGGAAGCTTTTGAGGTTTTAATTAACGAAAAAACAAAGGCTATTTATTTGGAAAGTATCGGGAACCCAAGCTTCAACATACCCGACTTCGAAGCTTTTGCCAAACTAGCAAACCAGTACCAGATTCCTCTTGTGGTGGACAATACCTTTGGGGCTGGAGGCGCTATTTGTCAACCTTTAAAACATGGCGCTCACATTGTAACAAGCTCGGCAACCAAGTGGATTAGTGGACACGGAAACAGTATTGGTGGAGTTGTGGTAGACGGAGGAACCTTCGACTTTAACAACCCACGTTTTAAGAATTTTACCGAACCTTCGCCATCGTATCATGGGATAAGTTTTGCAGCAACTTTTGGCGTAAACAGCCCCTTAGGTTTACCCAACATTGCCTTCGCTATAAAAGCACGCGTAGAAGGATTACGAGACTTCGGTCAGAGTTTAAGTCCGTTTAATTCATTTTTACTCATTCAAGGCATCGAAACCCTTTCATTACGCGTCGAGCGTCACCAAGAAAATGCACTAAAGCTAGCTGTTTTCTTAAGTAACCACCCCTTAGTAAAAAAGGTAAATTATCCAGGTTTGGCTACTTCAACAGAACACGAAAAAGCTTTAAAATACCTTAAGAATGGATTTGGTGCTGTACTTTCATTTCAATTGGAAGAAGCAGAAAAGGCAGATGCGGTTATCGACCAGCTTCAGTTAGCAAAACACACGGCTAATCTGGGTGATGTACGAACACTTGTTATCCACCCATCTTCTACAACCCACCAGCAACTTACCGAAAGCGAACAAGCTTCTGCAGGGGTGTATCCTGGAATAATTCGCGTTTCGGTAGGGATAGAACACATCGACGATATTATTAATGACTTTGAACAAGCACTTGCTAAAACTACAACTTATGAGCCTGTATATCAATAAACAAAACGAAAGTAATTTGAATTTTCAAACCTCAGCCACACATTTTTCTTCTAACGAGGAAGCTTCAACAAATTTGCATCTTGTATTGAAGAGTTTTGCTTCGACCTTAAACATTATCATTAATAACGAAGCAAATCAGTTAGGCATCAAACTCTACGATTTACAAGTTGAAGTCGTGGTAAACAAAAAGAAAGGAGCTACTGCTTTTACAGCAAATGAGCTTGGAAATTCAATTGAAGAAGCGGAAGTAAAGCTACACATCCTTACAAAAGCTACCCTAGAGAGCATTGCCTTTTTATTTAAGTACGTACGTAAAAAATGTCCTATTCTCGCTACCCTAGGCGAAAATATTCCGATTAGTTACCACATCGAACAACAACGTTTTGTTGCTGCTTAACCCTTTAAAAGAATACGCAAAAAAGTGAAACATCAACTATACATAAAAGATAAATTCTTGCTAGAAAATGGTGCTTTTATTGAAAACTTTCACCTGGGGTACGAAGTTTTTGGAAACTTAACACCAGGCGTTCAGGTGGTTTGGGTGTGTCATGCGTTAACAGGAAACACTAATCCGTTTGAATGGTGGAGCGGTTTGTTTGGAAAAGATAAACTTTTTTCAACAGAAAAAAACCAAGTTGTTATTTGTGTAAACATTCTTGGGTCTTGCTATGGTTCGACCAACGGACTAAGCATTCACGCAGAAACCAAAAAGGCTTATTTGAATAATTTTCCACTGGTTAGTATTCGTGACTTTTCTCGCTTGCTTGACGTAGTGAAAAATCATCTTACTATAGAAAAAATTGATGTTTTAATAGGTGCTTCCATGGGCGGTATGCATGCTATGGAATGGGCTATTGGCTTAGGAAATAAACTAAGAAAGCTGATTTTGGTTGCAACAACAGCAAAACATTCTCCCTGGGGAATCGCCTTCAACCAAGCCCAACGTATGGCCATAGAAGCAGATTCTAGCTTTGGGGTTAACAAAGAAACAGCAGGCCAAAAAGGGATGATGGCGGCGCGCGCTATGGCGTTACTTTCTTACAGAACACCCAAAATTTATAATCGTCTGCAAGAAGATGCATACGAGGATTTGAACAAGTTGCCCAAATCAGGAACTTATCAAGTTTACCAAGGGATAAAGCTTGCCAAGCGTTTTCATGCTTATGCCTATTATAGTTTAAGCCGAAGCATGGACACGCATAACCTAGGGCGAAACCGTGGAGGAATACCCAATGCACTGCAACAAATCAAAGCAGAAACCTTAGTAATAAGCCTACATTCAGACTTACTTTTCCCGCCTGAAAATCAAGCTGAATTAGCTAAACACATCCCGCATGTAAGCATAGTTAGTATCAAATCGGATTATGGTCATGACGGATTTTTAACTGAAACTAAACAAATGGCTTCACACATTGAAGCATTTATAAAAAAAACAAATGAGTACACCCATTAATATAGGATTAGTTGGATTTGGAAGTGTTGGCTCTGGTGTATACCATTGCCTTCAACAGCCACAAAACAAACATTTGAACATAAAAAAAATAGTGGTAAAAAACACTTCAAAAGCGAGAACAATTAGTGCAGACCATTTTTCTTATACCATAGAAGATATTTTATTCGATACCTCTATTTCGCTTGTAGTCGAAGTAATTGATGACGCAACCGCAGCCTATGAAATTGTAAAAAAAGCCCTGATGTTGGGTAAAAATGTGGTAACTGCTAACAAAAAAATGCTGGCACAGCATCTTCCAGAGTTAGCCTCTATAGCCCAACAAAAAAAGTGTATATTTTTATACGAAGCCGCAGTTTGCGGGAGTATTCCTATTATTCGAACACTAGATAGCTTTTATGCGCTGGACCAAATACATTCCGTAAGAGCCATTGCCAACGGAACATGCAATTACATCCTTACACAACTACACAAAGAAATAACGAGCTTTGAAAAAGTTTTAGAGCAAGCGCAAAGGCATGGTTTTGCTGAATCTGACCCTACGCTAGATATCGATGCTTGGGACGCCACGTACAAGCTCCAAATTTTAATTTATCACGCGTTTGGAAAATGGATACCTACCTCGAACATAGCAAGATTCGGAATTCGAGGGATTAAATCGGGGGATGTTGAATTTGCTAATGCTCAAAAAAAGAAAATTAAATTATTGGTACAAGTAAAAGAAATTGACGGTGAATTAGCTGCTTTTGTTTTACCTCAGCTAGTTCAAGAAAATGATTTCCTTCATGAAGTATCTTTTGAGTATAATGGGGTGGAAATTGAAGCAAGTTTTGCCGAAAAACAATTATACAAAGGCAAAGGTGCGGGAAGCATTCCCACAGCAAGCGCTGTACTTTCAGATATTCATGCTGTTATTAAGCAACAAGCTTACGCTTATCCGAAATCAACTTTTAATGCAACAAGCGAATACGCAAACAACACAGAACTAAAAATTTATGCTTCTGCTACCGAAGCCCAAAAAACAAATGCTCTACCCTGGCTGAAAGTTGAAAAATCGCATACATCTGCGCTGCATACCTATAAAATTGGAAGTGTTTTGCTGGAAGACTTAATCGAATACCAAAAGGAAAATCAAGATGGTATTTTTGTGCTTAAGCTATAATATTGACCTTAGCATCAAATGCCGTTATTAAGACCGAAAAAAACCAATTACTTAAAAATCAAGTAATTGGGTTTTAAAATGTGGAGAATACCGGATTCGAACCGGTGGCCTCTACGCTGCCAGCGTAGCGCTCTAGCCAACTGAGCTAATCCCCCATTGTGATGGCAAAAATAAGTTTTTATTACAAATTATTCCAGTTATTAGTTGAAATTACTGAAAAATAAATCGATAATTTTTTTCTTTATGTAAATTAAAAAAATCAAGCCTAAGCTATGGTTCCTTTTTGTAATGAAACAGAAAGGAAAAAAGGGCGTTTTATTACAGTAATTTCAATTCAATAGCCCTCATTTTTAAATGGGCCTAAATAATTAGGAACGAAAAATTGGCTTTAGCCAAATTCCTTAGAATTATAATGCATTTTTGGCTAAAGCCATTTTATTTGGTGTACGTTGTAAACGGGATAAATCCCGTTTCTATTAATTTTTAAATTTTCAAATTACATATTTCTTTGGTAAAGTTCATTTTTTTGTCATGCACGTTGGTAATTGTAACAAAAATTTCAAAAAGGATACTAATAAGACGCTTCTTATAGGTTGTAAAACACCAAGAAGCAAATTAGCTAAAAGAATGCTTTTTTGAATAAGTCACATTAAAAGGTAATTCCATTTATATTGGTCGCATTTTAAAGGTAAATTATGGAGCACAAATTACTTAAAGATATTTTCTTACTCTCACTGCATATTTCAAAAAAACAAAACGTGTATGCTTCAACAGGAATGATGTCCTATTCCCTTATTGGTGCTGTATTTTATGAAATGCTTGAAAAGGGGCTAATTTCTTTTGAAAACAACCAAGTTGTCTTGAATGAAGACTTGGCAAATGAACAAGCAGATTCGCTCTTCATACCATTTATTAACAGTATCGAAAAGTCTAAATACAAAAGAATTAAAGATCTTACAACGCGAATGGTGAACCAAAGTATTCGCCTAAAGAAATCGCTACTTACAGATTTAGAACAACGGGGAATTATTAAGACTAAACGGAAAAAGTTTTTAGGCCTTATTCCGTATACCACGCGAATAATGGTAAGCACTACTTACTTAGATATGTTGTTAAGTGATTTACGTTCTGCACTTTACAGTGATAAAAAATTAAACTTTTACTACGCTAGTTTATTTAGTCTGATAAAAGCCTCAAAACTTGAAAAAAGGTTAAGCAAAGACAAGCAGGAGCAAAAACAAATTAGTGCATTATTAGCGAAAAAAGAAGTTCAAACCGAAGTAAGCGAGGAAATAAAAAAAGCTTTCGAAGAAATGCAGGCGGTAATGACTACTTTAATTATTACGTCATCAGTAGCAACTACCGCAACATCAAATTAATGCTAATCCATCGTTAATTCACTGAATAAAAAGCTTATTTCCTTCCAAAATCGGCAGGTATTTCACCCCATTGTTTGGTTTCCCATTTCCTGATTTCGGTGGTATACGTATTGTTGTGAAGCCACGCTTCAGCTCGATAAATAAGCTCAAAAAGCGCTTCATTACGTTTATTTTTTTTCAGTTTAGTATTGCATTTTTTCTTTTTTATCCATCCCATAGCAATTGTTGAGTCGGAATAAATAAGTAAATTACTGTTGCGCTGTTTTAAAAAAGCAAGTCCATGAACAAGCGCTAAAAATTCGCCTATATTAGAAGTGCCTTCAGGAAATGGCCCCTGGTGAAAAAGCAATTGCTTGGTTGAAGTAACCACCCCCCTATATTCCATCCTCCCTGGATTTCCGCTGGATGCTGCATCTACAGAAATACTATTAAAATCGATAGCCTCATGAGTAATCCTTTGCTTTTGAACAGTATCTTTTTTAGCGTTTTTAAAATGGGAAACATAGCCTTCATTGAAAGCTTTTTTAGCTTCTTCTAGACTAGAAAAAGACTTGTATTTTGCATTAGGGTAGTTGGAAGTGTAGTTTTTACATTCGTTCCAAGACGAATAAATTCCAATTTCATGTCCTTCCCAAACAACATAAAATTTAGGTTTTTTGGTGGCCATAAATTTTATGATAAAAGTTTTTCAATAGTCTTAGGGTAGTTTTTGTATTCCATTACATGAACTTTATCGCTTAACGAACGTAGGGTATCATTAGGTTCGACTTTTGTTGTTTCTTGAAAAATAATTTCTCCTTCGTCGTAATTTTTAGTGACATAATGAATAGTAATGCCCGATTCTTGCTCCTTATTGTCAAGAACTGCTCGGTGTACATGTTCGCCATACATCCCTTTTCCGCCGTATTTAGGAAGTAAAGCGGGGTGAATATTGATTATTTTATTAGGAAAAGCCTCAATAATAGGTTCAGGAAACTTCCACAAAAATCCAGCAAGAACTATCAATGCAGGATCAATTTCCGTAAGTAAGTCTAACATTTCATTGGTATGATAAAAAGACTGCTTATCAAACTGAGCAACAGTAATATTATCATGCATATAAGCTCGAGTGAGTACCTCGGCATCGGCCTTATTGGAAAAAACATGGCTTACTCGTATGCTCGGGTGCTCTTCAAAGTAATTAATTATATTTTCTGCATTTGTCCCTTTGCCCGAGGCAAAAAGAACAATTTTTTTATTTTTATTTGATAAAACTTGCCTTGAATTCATAAAAAAGTAATTTATTTGTAAGTTGGGTTTTGGGTCTAAAAGGTAAATTTATGTATTTTTAATGACATTTTTTAGATAACAACTCATTTTAAAATAAAGTTTTTTATTTTTGCCCACTGTATAAACTTAAAAATTACAAACATGTCAGACATTGCATCAAGAGTAAAAGCAATCATCGTTGACAAACTTGGCGTTGACGAAAATGAAGTAGTAAACGAAGCAAGCTTTACCAACGATTTAGGTGCGGATTCTTTGGATACCGTTGAATTAATCATGGAATTCGAAAAAGAATTTGACATCCAAATTCCAGACGATCAAGCAGAAAACATTTCTACGGTAGGACAAGCAGTTGCTTACATCGAAGAAGCAAAAAAGTAATTAATTTTTCATTTCATGGAATTAAAGCGAGTTGTAGTTACAGGCTTAGGCGCACTTACGCCTATTGGTAATAATATTCAAGAATATTGGGAAGGTTTGGCTGCTGGTAAAAGCGGTGCCGCACCCATAACTTATTATGATACTGAAAAGTTTAAAACGAAGTTCGCTTGTGAAATCAAAAATTTTGATACCAACAATTATTTCGATCGAAAGGAAGTCCGTAGACTAGATAAATTTACCCAGTATGCGCTAGTAGCTTCAGATGAAGCAATAGCGGATGCTGGGTTTGATTTAGACAAGCTTGACAAAACCCGTGTTGGAGTTATTTGGGGCGCTGGTATAGGTGGATTAGAAACCTTCCAAAACGAAGTAGTGGAATATGCAAAAGGAGATGGAACGCCACGATTCAACCCATTTTTTATTCCAAAAATGATTGCTGATATCGCACCAGGTAACATTTCCATTAAGCATGGATTTATGGGGCCTAACTACGCAACTGTATCTGCTTGTGCCTCTTCTGCTAACGCAATTATAGATTCGCTTAACTATATACGATTAGGCTACAGCGATGTAATTGTTACAGGGGGAAGTGAAGCGGCGGTTACCGAAGCTGGTATGGGAGGTTTTAATGCAATGCATGCCCTTTCAACCCGAAATGAAAGTCCAGAAACTGCCTCGAGACCATTTGACGCTACACGCGATGGCTTTGTTCTTGGCGAAGGTGCGGGAGCACTTATCTTAGAAGAATACGAACATGCAAAAGCGCGTGGAGCAAAAATATACGCTGAAGTTGTAGGAGGAGGCTTATCTTCCGACGCATACCACATGACTGCACCTCATCCAGAGGGTATTGGAGTAATTGCAGTAATGAAAAATTGCATCGAAAATGCAGGGCTAAAACCTGAAGATGTAGATGCAATAAATACGCACGGAACTTCAACACCACTTGGCGATGTTGCCGAACTTAAGGCAATTAAACAAGTGTTTGGCGAACATGCCAAAAACATTAATATTAATTCTACCAAATCGATGACGGGCCATCTTTTAGGTGCCGCTGGAGCTGTGGAAGCTATTGCATCAATTTTAGCAATGCAGCACAGTTTAGTGCCTCCCACCATCAATCATGAGGTGGTAGATGAAAATATAGACCCAGAATTGAACTTAACCCTTAATGTAGCACAAGAAAGAAAGCTAAATGTTGTCATGAGCAACACCTTTGGTTTTGGAGGTCACAACGCATGTGTGCTATTCAAAAGGATTGAATAATCTTGTAAATGAGTTTTATTAAGAATATTTTTGAATCCCGTTCCAAAAGCGGGATTTTATATTCTAAAATGGTGGATATTCTTGGATTTAAACCCAAAAATATGGCCATTTACGAAAAAGCATTTACCCATAGGTCCGCCCACAAAAAAGATGATTTTGGCAACGACTTTAATTACGAAAGATTAGAGTTTCTAGGCGACTCTATTCTTGGAGCCGTTATTTCGTATTACTTATTTGACCAAGCCCCTAATGCAGACGAAGGTTACCTGACCAAAATGCGCTCTAAAATTGTAAGCAGAAAACACCTCAATCAATTAGGTGAAGACTTGGGACTAATCGAATTGCTCAAATCAAATGTTAGCCCCAAACACGTAGGACTAAATATTCACGGCAATTTATTTGAAGCCCTTATTGGAGCTATTTACCTAGATAAAGGTTTCGATTCTTGCGAAAATTTTATTTACAAAAAAATAATCGATCCTTACATCAACCTAAAAGAACTAGAAACAAAAATTGTTAGCTACAAAAGTTTTTTGATTGAATGGTGCCAAAAAAACAAACATACGTTTCATTTCGAGGTTTGCGATGAAGATGGCTTAGATGGATTGAAGTACTTTTCTGTTAAGTTTTTCATCAACAATGAAAACATTTCGAAGGCAAGAGAAGTTTCCAAGAAGAAAGCGGAAGAAAAAGCCGCGCGAAGAGCTTACTACGCATTGCAAAATCAATTTGACTAAATTTTCAAATTTTCAGCCCTATTTATAAAGAATATGTAAACTCAAAGGTTTGAGCATATTAAATATTTGTAATTTAGTTTTTTTACTCTACATTTCTTAGTATTTTTAGCAATTGTTTTTTAGGTATTGAATGGTATTTCATAATGAAATTCGTAAAATGGATGAATAGTAATGCCGATTTAATTTTAAAATGAGACTAAAAAAAATTGAATTATTTTTTAATAGATAAAGCAGAAAATCAAGCAATGCTTTAGCTACGGTTTAATTTTCAACAACTAAATTAAAAAAATAATCGATTTACAAACTGCTGAATAATGGTTAAATTGAAAGTATACCTATAAATAAAAAAGGATAATTAAAGTGAAAAAAAATATACTTTTGGTTGAAGAATTTACTGACGAAGATTTTTTATTGCTTGGCATAACTGCCTCCATAGAAATGTATCGTTTAGCCTTTTTAATTAATAAACAATTGAAAGTAAGATTTGAATTACAAGACAAAGAAATTGATTTTTTATACCACGATTGTGAAGCAAGATTTCCGTTGTACCACTATTATTCAACAGACCTACAAAGCAACATTTACTTAGCGGCAAACTCGTTCAAGGCTCAAATAAACAATCACCTTAGCAGTGGGAATTTGTTTTCTGAAACAGTTACCACTAAAACAAAATACTTATTACCCGAATTAAAACATGCTGACTTCCTGTTAAAAATAGAGGAAGACTCAGATTTAGTAAATTTAAAACAATTGCGCTACGAAATTAATCAGATAAAACAGGTTGCTAGTGCGTTTACGATAGAAAAAGAACAAATAAAATCACCCCAAAACTTAATTTTTAATTGATGACTTCCAGCTTTAAAAACGTTTAAAGACAGAGTGCTCAAAAAAAATTTAATTACAAAGCAATGAAACAAAACAAAAAAACAAAAATAGTAGCGACTCTTGGTCCAGCTACAAGCAACAAAGAAGTATTAAAAGCTATGCTTCAAGAAGGTGCAAATATATTTAGAATCAATTTTTCGCACGCAGATTATGACGATGTTCGCGAACGCGTAAACATGATTCGTGAGCTAAATGCTGAATTTGGATTTAACGCTGGTATTTTAGCCGACTTGCAAGGGCCTAAGCTTCGAGTAGGTGTAATGAAAGAAGATGTTTTGGTAAGTAAAGGCGATTTAATTACATTTAAAACAGGTACTCCTTTTGAAGGTTCTGCCGAGGAAGTGTACATGAATTATGAAACCTTTCCTCAAGACGTAGAACCAGGAGAAAACATTTTACTAGACGACGGTAAACTTATTTTTGAAGTCATCTCAACCAACAAAAAAGATTCAGTTCAAGCAAAAGTAGTACAAGGAGGCCCCCTAAAATCAAAAAAAGGAGTCAACCTGCCGAACACCAAAATTTCACTTCCAGCACTTACCGAAAAAGACGTTAAAGATGCGATTTTTGCGTGCGAACTCGAGGTAGATTGGATTGCACTTTCATTTGTTAGGTATGCCAGTGATTTAAAAATACTTCAAAAGTTAATTGCCAAACACAGCGAGCATAAAATTCCTATTGTTGCTAAAATAGAAAAACCTGAAGGGGTTAAAAACATAGACAAGATTATTGCCTATTGCGATGGGTTAATGGTAGCTCGAGGCGATTTAGGTGTAGAAGTTCCAGCACACGAAGTTCCGTTAATACAAAAGAAACTTGTTTTGCGTGCTAAAGAAGCAAGAATACCTGTAATTATTGCTACACAAATGATGGAAACAATGATTACAAGCTTAACCCCTACCCGCGCCGAAGTAAACGACGTAGCCAACTCAGTAATGGATGGTGCAGATGCCGTAATGCTATCTGGAGAAACATCGGTGGGTAAATACCCTGTTGAAGTTATTACGAAAATGTCGCAAGTAATTAAAAGTGTAGAAAACTCTCCGCTAATTAAAGTACCACACAATCCACCACACGTAAAAACCAAAAGATACATTACCAAGTCCGTTTGTTACCACGCCGCCATCATGGCAACAGAAATTAAAGCAAATGCTATATGCACACTTACCAACAGTGGCTACACTGCATTCCAAATTTCTGCATGGAGGCCAGACACAAATATTTTAGCATTCACCTCAAACAAACGTATTTTAACACAATTAAGCCTATTATGGGGGGTAAACTCTTTTTATTACGATAAATTTTCGAGTACCGACGAAACCATAAAAGACATCAATAAAATTGCGGAACAAAATGGGTATTTGGCACAAGGCGATTACGCAATTAACCTTGCTGCTATGCCAATAGAAGACAAAGGTATGGTTAATACACTTCGCGTTTCTGAAGTAGAATAAGCTTACTGAAACAAACAAGAAATAAACAAGCCTCGATTAATTCGGGGCTTGTTGCTTCAAAACTGTTTTGTTCTCCCTTTTATATAAGTTATTAGTTAAAATTACCGGAAAAGAAATCAGCCTGTCCCGACTTTTTCGGAAATAAATTTTTTTCTTTATCTGAATAAGAAAAATCAAGCATAGCCTTAGAGCTATGGTTTCTTATTATCATGAAACAGAAAGGGAAAAAGGACGTTTTATTGCGGTAATTTCAATTGGTAAGTTGTATTAACTTGGTTTTCTTTTCAAACTAAAAAAAGAAAGAAAAAAAGGCGTATTACGTTAATTTCCACTGACAGATGGTATAATACCATAAAAAATAGTAACTTGGTACAGGAATTAAATATATAACTACTGTATGTACATAACAAAAATTGATATTCGTTAAATCAGTTATCCCTTATCCCGTAGTACTTTAAATTATTTTTCACGGGAGAATAAGCAAAGCTAATTTTCCTTTATTTGTCTATATTTCCTAATAAATAGCGCAATGCATTACACAAAGCGTTTTTAAAAGGGTCTAGATGGGTGGGAAAAAAGAACGAATTTTAGATAACTTATTTTCTGTAATATACCATGATAATTGCAATTAAATACCGAAAGCTATGATACAAAAACACCAAAGTAAACTCGCAATACTTTGCGCAGCTCTAATTTATTTCACTTCCCTAAACTATGCTTTTGCATGCACACGGGTAGTTTATAAAGGATTAAATAACCATGTTATTACTGCAAGAAGCATGGATTTTTCGATAGACATACCAGCCAATCTTTGGATTTTCCCAAGAGGAGAAAAAAGAGATGGTGAAGTAGGCAAAACATCCATCAAATGGAAATCTAAGTACGGGAGTATTGCCACAAGTTCATGGGATATTGCGGTTTCTGATGGAATGAACGAAAAAGGCTTAGTTGCTAATTTATTGTGGTTAGTAGAGTCGGAATACCCAGAATTCGAAAAAGACGGAGATAAAAAAGGACTTTCTGTTTCGCTTTGGGCGCAGTACGCTTTAGATAATTTTGCTAATGTTCAAGAAGCAGTAGCCGAATTTTCAAAAAAAGAATTTGTACTGGTAACTGATTATATTCCAGGAACAAACAAATACACAACAGTACACTTATCGCTATCGGATGCAAGTGGAGATAACGCCATTTTTGAATACATTAACGGAGAACTAATGATTCACCACGATCCGTCCTACACAGTAATGACAAACGATCCTCCTTACAAAGAACAACTTGCCATAAGTAACTATTGGAAAAAAATCCCTGGAAATGTTTTTTTACCTGGCACGAATAATCCAGCAGACCGATTTGCAAGAGCTTCATTTTATATTGATGCTATTCCTAAGTCTGACAACACAAGAGTTGCGGTTGCTAGCGTATTTAGCGTGATTAGAAACTGTTCTGTACCTTATGGTATAACTACGGAAGGTTTTCCAAATATTTCTTCGACACGATGGAGAACAGTTGCGGATCAGAAACACCTGGTGTACTATTTTGAAAGCATACTAACCCCTAATGCCCTTTGGGTTGATTTAACAAAAGTAGATTTTTCAAATAAGGCAGACGTAAGAAAACTAGAGCTTGCCAATGGTGAAACTTATGCTGGTGAGACCTCTGCCGAATTTAAAAAAACAAAACCTTTTAAATTTCAAGGACTAAATTAATCAAACTAACAAACACTTTTAAAGGTTTAAAACGTAAATAGACATAACAACTAAGCTCCTCTTAACAAATGAAAACAATTAACTTCCTATTATTATTTCTAAGTATTTCATTTTCGAATGCGCAAGAAATTGAAGCCATCTTAGGCGAATGGAACGGTACACTAAATGTTCAAGGAACGAAATTACCCCTAGTGCTAAAAATCAGTGAGTCAGAAGGGAAACTAACAGGTACTTTAGACAGTCCGGCTCAAAACGCATACGGGATTCAAATTACCCGTATTATGTTTAGTAACGACTCATTGGAATTTAGCGTAGACGTAGCGAACATTTCTTATAAAGGAGTTTTAGAAGAACATAAATTTAAAGGTAAATTCAAACAAGGAATGTTTACTACTGACTTGAATTTGCAAAGGGAAAAGCAAGAGATTAAAGCGTCTAAGAGGCCTCAAGAACCTAAAAAACCCTATCCATATAACGAAGAAGAGGTGGCTTTTTTCAATGAAGAAGACCAAGTTCATTTAGCAGGGACTTTTACTTATCCAAAAGGAGAGGGCAAATTTCCTGCTGTAATTTTAATTAGCGGAAGTGGCGCTCAGGATCGGAACTCAGAAATCCTAGGCCACAAACCATTTTTAGTTATCGCAGACTATTTAACAAGAAAAGGGGTTGCGGTATTGCGCTATGACGACCGAGGAACGGCAGATTCGCAGGGAGATTTTGGTGGAGCTACTTCAAACGACTTTGCCAATGATGCAAGCGCAGCTATTGAATTTTTGTCTTCTAGACCAGAAGTAAACCTTGGAAAAATAGGGATTATTGGACATAGCGAAGGGGGTATGATTGCGCCTATGCTCGCTAACAACCCAAATGTTTCTTTTTTGGTACTCATTGCACCTCCCGTTGCACCAATTGACGAACTTATGCTTTTACAACAAGAATTGGTAGGCGAAGTATCTGGCATGAGTCCTTCTGAAATTTCTTTAAACAGAGAAATTAACAAGTCCATTTACGCATTGATAAAATCTACTGATGAAAATGAAATAAATGCAGCAATGGACAAGTTTCTGGACAAGTTGGTTAAAGAATATCCTGAAATCCCAAAGTCGGCTGGAATTTCTAGCGAAGTGTACAAAAGCGTAATGAAAGAAGCCTACTTAGACCCGTGGATGCTCTATTTTATAAAATTTGACCCTAAGGAAAATCTGATACAAACAAAAATTCCGTTCCTTGCCTTATTTGGTGAAAAAGATGTCCAAGTATCAGCCGTTCAGAATGCAACTTTATTAAAAAATTACGCCCTTAAGAATAACCGTTTAAACCGTGTAAAAACCCTAAAAGACCTCAACCATTTGATGCAAACTTCTACCACAGGATCGCCAGCTGAGTATGCAGAAATAGACGAAACATTTGCCGAAAAAGCCTTGCAAGAAATACATGCATGGATGAAGGATGCTAAAATTGTTCCTACTGAATTTTAAAAAAAGTTAAAAATTACACCTTAAAATAGGTAAAACAAAAATCGAAATAGATTTATTCTACAAGTTTTATCCAAGCAATTTCTAATTGAAAGTCCTCTTCTACTTTGTTGGCAATTAAGAAAGTAATTTGCTCGATAGTTGCAGAAGAAAAGTTGGGTTGTGGTAACTTTCGGCCTCTAAAACTAGGGTAAAAATCCGAAAGTTTTAACGTAACTATTTCCCAGTCGCCTGAAGTACTAAAGGTTTGAATGTAAGATGCATAATCTGAAGTAGCTTTCTTCAACCTGAACTGGTAATCTTTTTTATCGCCCTTCAACTTAAGCTGAACATACTTGTATTGGTTTGCATTATCTACACTCAATTTTCGTTGAACAGATGCAAATCCACCATAATTCGCTAAAGAAACATGACCTGAAAAAACCGCGGTTCCTTCGCTGCTTAAAGAAATTTGGCTTTCAGAAAGCCCTCCCATTACGCCATCATTCACAATTTGCCATTGGGTTAGCTCATGGGGTGCAGAAAAGTTAACTAAGGTTGTTTCTAGCTTCATAAGTAACAGAATTAATAAAAAATGCTTCATAAAAATAGTTTAAGGTGGCTGTTTTTCATGTATCTAGACAAAATCGAACGTATACCGTTTATCAATTAAAATTACCCTAATAAAACGCCTTTTTTCCTTTCTGTTTCATTACCAAAAGAAATTACTATAAAATCAAAACTGGAACTAACCTTTAAAAAATACCTTCACATGAATTAATACCAATTTAACCATCAAATGACGCTATTTAGCTCATTCATTTTTTCATATATTTCCTTGTTCACAATTTCCATAGCCCTGCTATGCAAATTATTCACAGCGTTATATATGAAAAAAGCAATTTCGCTCTCTTAACGACATTTGATAGTCAAATTGGTATAACAACTTAGCTGTTATCAAAATTAAGGAAGTTGAAAAAGAATTTTACAAATAGAATCATAAAAAGCAGAATAGTTTATTTTTGCTGAAAAATGTATAGATGTTAATTATTGGAATCGCAGGAGGTACAGGTAGTGGAAAAACAACGGTTGTAAATCAAATTATCAACGAGCTTCAACACGACGAGGTAGATGTAATTTACCAAGACTCTTACTACATGGATACGACAAATTTAAGTTTTGAAGAGCGTAAAAAAATTAATTTTGACCACCCAAAGTCGATTGATTTTGATTTATTGCACGAACATTTAACCAGTTTGAAAGCTGGAGTACCGGTTGAACAACCTATATATTCATTTAAAGAACATAACCGTACGGGAGAAACAGTTACTACTTTGCCTAGAAAGGTAATGATTGTTGAAGGAATTTTAATATTGGCACATAAAGAAGTAAGGGATATGTTCGATATTAAAATGTTTGTTCATGCCGATAGTGACGAACGACTTATTCGAAGATTAAAAAGAGATATTCAAGAGCGAGGGCGCGACTTAGACGAAGTATTGCAACGCTACCAAACTACCTTAAAGCCAATGCACCAACAATTTATTGAACCTACCAAAGAATATGCGGATATTATTATCCCCAACAACCGTTTTAATAATGTGGCAATAGATATTGTTCAGACGATTATTAAGGAGCGACTTTTATAAAATGTTGATTCCCTTTTACAACAAAGCCTGCTAAATTAGCAGGCTTTGTTGTAAAAAGAAAGTAAATTAATGGGGCAATTTGCTTCTAAGAACACCATAAACAAAGGTTCCTAAAATGGCTGCACCAATTACAATTAACATAGAAAGGTACCCCGATCCAGCCATTACGTACATGGGACCAGGACAAGCGCCCGCCAATGCCCAGCCTAATCCAAAAAATATCCCGCCAATTAAATAGCGTGCGATACCCATTTCTTTAGGATCTAATTTCATGTCTTGATTTCCAGGTGCTTTAATCTTAAATTTCTTAATTAATGCTACCCCAACAACACCAATGGCCAATGCGGAACCAATAATTCCGTACATGTGGAAGGAAGCAAAATTGAACATTTCATAAATTCTAAACCAAGACGCAGCCTCAGATTTATACATTACAATACCAAAAAATATTCCAATGATTAAGTATATAAGTGATTTCATAGGTTTGTGTTTATTTAAAAATGAGTGGGAAAATAAAATTAATCATTACCAATCCTCCAATAAAAAAGCCTATAACAGCTATTAATGAAGGAAGTTGCAAATTACTCAGGCCAGAAATAGCGTGTCCCGAAGTACATCCTCCCGCATAACGAGAACCAAATCCAACAAAAAATCCACCAATAATAAGAATAGCTAAAACTTTTGGGTCGCTTAAATTTTCTGTTCCGAACAATTCGGTAGGAAGGTAGGCTTCGTTGGTAGAAGTAATACCGTATTCTGCTAATTGTTCAGTAACTGAATCAGCTACTTTAACTTCGTTGGTAGAAAGGTAATTGTGCGAGATAAACCCTCCAATAGCAGCGCCTAATACGATAATTAAATTCCAACGTTGCGCTTTCCAGTCAAATTTAAAAAAGTCTGCAACTTTACCCGCGCCACCAATAGAGCAAGCAGTTCGAAGGTTAGACGACATTCCAAATTGCTTTCCTATAAAAAGCAAAATAAACATTGTTAGTGCAATTAAAGGCCCAGAAACATACCAAGGCCAAGGTTCTAAAATCCAATCCATGTTTTTTATTTTTTGGCAAAGAAACTACAATAAAGCAACAAACAATGTAACCTTAGTTACCAAAAGTTCCCAAAGTATTCTAAAAAACTAACGAATGAGCGTCGGACTTTAATCTGTAATGCCGCAAAAATTTACGTAAAATATCTTCTAATAAACACCATTTGGTCAAAGACGATTGTAGTAAATTGGCTCCTACAAAAGCAGTGAACCACAACCAATTGATATTTACATAAACAGCTAAAAGCAGACTTATTAATACAAAAGTGCCCGCTACAAAACGTACAATTCGATTCTTCATATCTTCTCCATTTAAATGAGTGGCAAAGTTCAACAATCGAACATTTTTTTATGTAACAAAAGTTATACAAGTCACTTCTAGCCATCTTGAAATCATAATTTGCCCTTAAAGCTCTGAGGAGAATAAGGTAAAACAGACCGCTAGCATTTATATTTGTTGCCGTAAAACTGAATACATACCCATGACTCACAAAAGTGTTTTTGTTTCTGGAATAAGTACCGAAGTAGGAAAAACCATCGCTTCTTCTATTTTAGTGGAAGCCCTAAAAGCTGATTATTGGAAGCCTGTACAAGCTGGGGAATTAGAATTTTGCGATACGATGAAGGTCCGCAGTTTAGTATCTAATTCTGTATCGCAATTCCACCCAAATGCCTTCGCTTTAAAAACACCTATGTCTCCTCATGCAGCGGCAGAAATTGATAAAGTTGAAGTACGTGTGAATAAAATTCAGCGACCCATTACCGCCAACAGATTAATTATTGAAGGTGCTGGAGGTTTGCTTGTACCCATAAATAATGAAGAAACCATTTTGGACTTAGTACTGCCAACAGATCATGTAGTGCTCGTTTCAAGGCATTACTTGGGGAGTATAAATCATACTCTGCTTAGTGTAGAGGCTTTAAAAAACAGAGGATTTCATCGGATTGGAATTATTTTTAGTGGCAATGAACACCCAACAACAGAGGGAATTATCTTACAAAAAACAGGAGCTCATTTTATTGGGAGAATTAAGGAAGAAAGTAATTTTTCTGAAAAGAATATAAAGGAGTATGCCGACTCGTTTACTAATGAAATTCTTTCTTTTTTGGAAGACTAGTTAGGTTAGCCACATTTATTTAAAGTGATTTAGATTTTTAGAACACATTGTATCTTTTGCTGTACAAAAAATCAGCTATTTCACTAACCAAACAAAGAAGGTGCAATATTTCACAAAGCGTACCAGATATTATCGATTTTAGCACCTAAAATTCAATGTATTATAGCTAAAAATTAAATCGATTTCAGTTTGTTCAGAAATATAATACAAGACTAAGCTTAACCTAAAATTCATTTTTCCTTTAAGTTTTCCTTTAAGCGTTCCTAAACAGATTTGTTTATCTTTGTCCGTTTCCAAATAATAACCATGCTATACGCTGTACTTTTAGGTTTTGTTTTTTCAGGAATAGTGTTGCTTTTCGGGCAACAACTAAAAGGTAAATTGGCTGTTGTAATGAGCATTTTACCCCTGTCGCTTTTTGTTTACTTTATACAATTTCTACCGCAAATTTCTGCTGGAGAGGTGGTTGAGCACCAATATGAGTGGATTCCATCGTTTGGAGTAAATTTAGCTTTTCACTTAGATGCGCTCTCACTATTGTTCGCATTAATGATTACGGGTATCGGGACTTTTGTGTTTGCCTATACCTCGGCGTATTTAAAAGGCCATCAGTACTTGGATCGGTTTTATGCTTACTTGGGTGTTTTTATGGGGGCAATGTTAGGCTTGGTGTTGTCCGATAACCTTATTAGCCTATTTGTTTTTTGGGAGTTGACCAGTATTAGTTCATTTTTTTTAATTGGGTTTAATAACACCGAGGAGTCGTCTCGCAAGTCTGCTTTATTGGCCTTAGGCATAACAGGACTTGGCGGGATGTTTTTGTTGGGAGGAGCTATTTTAATGGGATATTTAGGAAATTCGTATTCGATTACAGATTTACTCTCTGCCCCGGAAGCTATAAGAGACAACAGTTTATACCTATGGGTTTGTGTATTTGTATTTATGGCGGCGTTTACGAAGTCTGCACAATTTCCATTTCATTTTTGGCTGCCTGGTGCGATGAAGGCACCAACACCGGTTTCTACTTACTTACACTCAGCAACCATGGTAAAAGCAGGGGTTTATTTATTGCTCCGTTTAACCCCGTTGTTGGGTAATACTGAACTATGGAACACAACACTAACTATTATTGGGGGGATTACACTTGCTTATGCAGCGTTTCACTTGATTTTTAGAACAGATTTGAAGGGTATTCTTGCTTACACCACTATTTCTGCCCTTGGTATTTTAGTATTTTTAATTGGAATAGGCACAAAATACGCCTTGATTGCCGCTTTGGTTTTTATTATAGTACACGCGCTTTACAAAGCCTCTTTATTTTTAATTACCGGGATAATCGACCACGAAACTGGAACTAGAGATGTTACGCAATTAAGTGGCTTGCGAAAAGTTTTAATGCCAGTAGCCATTGCTGGATTTGCAGCGGCAATTATCAGTGGAGGAGTCCCTCCCACCATCGGATTTTTGGGAAAAGACTTGATTTACGAAGCCACATTAGGCCATTCTACTCATGCTATTTTGCTAACTATAATTGCCGTAGCAACCAATATTTTGCTTTTTTATGGCGGATTTTTAGTAGGCGTAAAACCCTTTATGGGTAAGCTTCCGAAGGCGTTTGAAAAAGTACACATGCCAAGTCCCCTGATGTGGGTTCCCCCTATTATTATGGTAGCCGCAGGAATTTTATTGGGTATTTTTCCAGCAATAATTGAAGCTAGTCTTATTCAGCCTGGAGTGGACTACTTAACTCAACAAAACGAAGCTATACACTTAAAACTTTGGCATGGTTTCAATACCGTTTTATTGTTGAGTGGCGTTACAATGGCCGGAGGCTTGTTGCTTTATTTCGTTTTTAAACCGTCGCATCGCCTTGAAAATGGTATCGCTAAATTAGAAGTTGCTTCGCCAAAATCTATTGTTCTTTTTTTTAGCAACGGATTTTTAGATTTTTCAAAGCTTTGGACGGACTTTTTTCAGAACGGTTACTTGCGACATTATGTAGCTACAGTAGTAGGATTTTTGTCGGTTTGTTTGGCGTTTATCTTGGTGAGTAATTTCGATTTAAACTTGGACACGAGCGGTTTTTCTGAACTAACTATTTACGAAATTTCCATTGTATTAATGATGATGGTAGCCGTTGTGTTTACTGTTTTTTCTCGCTCAAGACTAGCTGCAGTAGCCTCTATGGGAGTAGTGGGCTTCTCGTTTTGTTTGTTGTTTTTGTTTTACTCGGCACCAGATTTAGCAATGACGCAATTTTCGGTAGATACGTTAACCGTTATTTTATTTGTATTGGTGTTGTATCGACTTCCTAAATACTTGAATTTTTCGAAGAATGTGTTACGTGTTGAGCACGGGGTTTTGTCCTTGGTTTTTGGGGGGTTAATAACGCTTCTTATTTTGAAAGTTTTACAGGAGCCCGTAAATTCAGAAACAAGCAAATTTTACGCTGACAATTCGTACCTGCTCGCGAAAGGTAAAAATGTAGTAAATGTGATTTTAGTCGATTTTAGAGGAATAGATACGCTTGTGGAAATATGCGTTTTAATAGTCGCTGCTTTAGGAGTGTTTAGTTTGTTGAAGCTTCGATTGAAAACACGGGATAAAAAATAATTACGAAACTGCGTGAGGGATAGAAGTGAAAAGCCCACAGTCCCGCCTCTTGAGGTAGAAACTTGCGGGACGAGGACTTGAAGCGAATAGCCCGACCCTTGTTTTTTCAAGGGGCACGCCCAAAAAAAAGATAAAATGAAGACAATAATTTTACGTACGGCTTCTAATTTTTTGCTGCCTGTTTTGCTTCTTTTTTCGGTATTTATACTACTGAGAGGGCATTATTTGCCAGGAGGAGGCTTTATTGGGGGGCTTGTAGCGGCTATTGCCTTTGTACTGGATGCCTTTGCCAACGGTTTGGAAAACACCAAAAAACTTATAAAAGTGCATCCTGGATTTTTGATGCCGGTTGGGTTGAGTATTTCTGCATTGGCGGCAGTTGTACCCATTATTTTTACTGGACAACCCATTATGACAGGACTTTGGGCGGCAGACCCTATTCCTGTAATTGGTAGCGTTGGGTCCGCTTTGTTTTTTGACATCGGAGTTTTTTTGGTGGTTATTGGCGCGGCACTTACCATTATATTCACCATTTCTGAAGCGGCTTAATTATGGAAATACTATTGGCAATTATGACGGGAGTACTTTATGCAGCGGGCATTTACATGATGCTGCGCAGAAGTATTGTAAAACTTATTTTGGGAATTATCTTGTTGGGGAATGGGGTAAATTTGCTTATTTTTTTACTTGGACGAGTAACCAAGGGCGCGCCACCAATTATTCCTGATTCGAGTAAAGTTTTTGAAGATTTATACGCCGACCCAGTGCCACAAGCATTAATTCTTACTGCGATTGTTATTAGTTTTGGACTGCAATCCTTTGCCATTATTTTGGTAAAACGAAGCTACAAGGTACTGAAAACAGACGATTTAGATCAGCTTAACACCACTGACGAAGATTCTGAATAATAAACGAATGTTGCGTATTTCTGAAACGCTAATGCAAGAAGATAAAAGTGCTAAACGATGCAAGATGCTGTAGAAAAAGCATAACAAGAAAATAAAAAGATGAAGGAACAATTAATTATACTACCGCTATTAATTCACTTGTTTTTTAGCATTGTGCTCATGTTTTCGTGGCGCGTGGTTCGCTTACAAAAAACATTGACCATTATTGGTAACTCCTTGGCTTTAATCGCTTCGGTTTGGGTATTTGTAGAAGTATACGAAAACGGAACACAAACCTTTCAGGCGGGTAGTTGGAAAGCTCCTTTTGGGATTAGTTTTGTAGGCGATATGCTTGCCGGAACCTTAGTGTTACTTACTGCAATAAGCGGGTTTGCAGTTTCTATATTCTCGGTGGTTTCGGTAATAAAAGCACGCCTGCGATTCGGCTTTTTTAGTGTGTTCCACTTTTTACTAATGGGACTTAATGGAGCCTTTTTAACGGGTGATATTTTCAACTTATATGTTTGGTTTGAAATTATTATCATTAGTTCATTTGTCTTAATTAGCCTTGGAGGCGAGAAATACCAACTGGAGGGTGGCGTCAAGTATTTTACCCTTAACTTCTTAGCATCCATGATATTTTTAACGGGACTAGGTGTGCTTTATGGATTGGCCGGAACTTTGAATATGGCAGACTTATCGGTGCAAATTGCTGGTATCGAAAACCGTGCGTTGGTGGATGTTACTGCGGTTTTATTTTTGGTTGGATTTGGAATAAAATCGGCTGTATTTCCGTTGTATTTTTGGTTACCTGCCTCGTATCATACTCCCCCATCGGCGGTATCTGCCATATTTGCGGGCTTGCTAACCAAAGTTGGTGTTTATGCCTTGGTGCGTGTATTTACGCTCATATTTATCGAGGACTTATTTTTGGAAACCATGCTGATGAGCTTGGCTATTCTCACCATTTTTAGTGGAGCTATTGGTGCATTGATTCAAAACAACGTTCGCAAAGTCTTTTCTTATCTTATTATCTGCCACATTGGGTTTATGATTGGTGGATTGGGACTTTTTACCGAAGTTGCATTGGCTGGGGTTGCCTTTTATTTAATACACGACATTATTGTAAAAACCAACCTCTTTTTGGTTGGGGGGTTAATGTACCGACTTCGGTCTACCACCAACCTCAAAAAACTTGGAGGGCTTTACGAAGAGTATCCTAAAATAAGCTTATTGATGCTTATTCCGTTATTGTCCTTGGTGGGCATCCCTCCTTTTTCTGGGTTTTGGCCTAAGCTTTCGCTAATTTTAGCAGGCTTTCAGGAAGAAAACTATTGGTATGTTGGTGCGGTTATTTTTGGAAGCATTGTTACCCTTTTATGTGTTGCTAGAATTTGGTCTGAAGCCTTCTGGAAAAAACCCTTAGAAGTGAAGAAATGGAAAAAGTTTGTGGAGTTCGACCAGCTTAGGCGCCTTCAGAAACAGCAAATCATTTTTCCGATTTTGTTTTTAGGAATTGTATCTTTATGCATTGGCTTTGGCGCAGAACACATTCAGCAAGTAGCAGAACGTATTGCATCAGAACTTAGCGACCCTAATGCGTATATAGATAACGTTTTAAACGATAGACCATGAGAGGAAAATTTTTAATTAATATCATTCTTACCATTATCTGGGTTTTCCTAACGGGAAGCTTTGAAGCGGTAAATTTTATTTTTGGGTTTGCAGTTAGTTTTTTTATCCTGTGGATCATTAGCTCTAAAGATGGAGACGATAAATACTTTAAGCTTATCCCAAAGTTAATTTCCTTTTTCTTTTTCTTTTTGTGGGAGGTCATTGTTGCCAACATTCAAGTTGCTTACGAAGTAATGACCATAAAACACAACATGAAGCCAGGAATTGTAAAAGTTCCGCTTGATGCAGAAACAAACTTAGAAATTACCTTGCTGGCAAATTTGATTACCCTTACGCCTGGCACACTGAGTTTAGATGTTTCGGACGACAAAAAGGTACTTTACATACACACCATGTATGTACACGACAGAGAAGACTTTATTAGAGGAATTAAAAACGGATTTGAAAGACGTTTATTAGAAATTTTACGATGAGTTTATACGACTACTTATACTACATTATATTGCCTGCGTTATCCATCGCATCGGTGTTGGTTTTTGTTCGTTTTATAAAAGGCCCCAGCATTATTGATCGCGTAGTAGCCTTGGATTTACTTATTACCATAGGAATTGGAATTATTGCAGTGTATAGCATTATTTACGATAAACCAACCTTTTTAGACATTGCGTTAATTTTAGCGCTTATTGCCTTTTTGGGCACTGTGGCCTTTGCCTATTACTTAGAAAAAAGAAACAAAAATGACTGATATTTTAATCGTTACATTTGCTACTTTAGGTGCTGTATTTGCGCTCCTTGCAGCCATCGGAATTTTACGTATGCCAGATACATTCCTGCGCATTTCGGTAAACACTAAAGCGGCTACTTTAGGTGTAGGATTACTACTGGGAGCGGCCGCCATTTATTTTGGCGATTTTGCCGTTTCTACCAGGGTACAAGCCATTATTATTTTTATTGTATTAACGGCTCCGGTAGGCGCTCACCTTATTGCGCGAACCTCCTATTTTCTGGGAAATAAAATGTGGAAAAGCTCGGTAGTAGACGATTTAGAAGGAAAATACGATAAGAAAAAACACATTTTACTTAGCGAAGACCCTTGCGGAAAAGAAGATCAAAAAATAGCTTCTAGTTCAAGCAAGAAAGCTCCTTTGGATCATTTATCGCTAAAGAATGAAGACCCTAAAAACCCTTCATCTGAAAAATAATGCCCAACAAGACTGAATCATTTTCTTCTTTGCCCAAAAGCCTGAAAAAAAAACTTCAGGAACGAGTGGAAAACAAATCGTTGAGAAGCTTGAAAAACCATGTTTTGCCAATTGATTTTTCCTCGAACGATTACCTTGGGTTTGCTCGCTTGCAAAAGCTAAACGAAGCTGCCAAACACATCGAAGAAAAGGCTGCACTTCAACTGAACGGTGCAACGGGTTCGCGACTAATTCGAGGAAATCATAGCTTGTACCAAGTTGCCGAAAAAGAACTCGCTGAATTTTATGAAACCGAAAATGCCTTACTATTCAATAGCGGATACGATGCCAATTTGGGACTTTTTTCAAGTATTGCAACGCGAGACAGTATAATCCTTTATGATGAATTTTGCCATGCATCTATACGCGACGGTATGCGGCTTGGTTATAGTAAAACCTACAAGTTTGCACACAATAACCTGGAGGATGTAAGTCGCCTACTTGAAAAACACAAGGCTACAACCGAAAGTATATATGTAGTTACGGAAGCCGTTTTTTCGATGGATGGCGATGGCCCGAACTTGAATAAATTGCTTCGTATTTGCCAAAAATACGGTGCCTATTTAATTGTAGATGAAGCCCATTCCAATCCCATTTTCCCGCTAAAAAACCTGCTTCCCGACCACCAATTAAATGAGGTTTTTGCGCGGATTGTTACTTTTGGAAAAGCCTTTGGTTGCCATGGAGCGGCAGTCTTAGGAAGCCAAGATGTAACAACCTACTTGGTCAATTTTGCACGAAGCTTTATTTACACTACCGGGATGCCCCCGGCTGAAATTGCAAAAATAATCGCTGCTCACCAGCTAAAAAATGAGCTAGGTGAAGAAGTTGCATACCTAAAAGAATGCATTAGTTTTTTTAGAAGTATGTGTTTTCAGTTGAAATTAGACTCCTTTTTTATTGAAAGTTTTTCGCCAATACAAAGCTGTGTAGTTCGCGGAAATGCAAACGTAGATGAAATCGCTGCATTTTTGCAACAGAAAGACTTTGATGTACGCGCAATTAAAAGTCCAACGGTTGCAAAAGGAGAAGAGCGCCTGCGCATTTGCTTACACAGCTACAACTTCCCCGCTGAAATGGAGGCATTGCTAAAAAACCTTCAGCAAGTTTTAATACCAAATCAAGCATAGAAATTACTATGCTTGATTTGTTAAAAGAATTTTTTAAAAAAACCGATGTTATTGGAATTGGACTAATTTTCAATTGAAATTGCAGAAAAATACTCCCTTTTCTTTTTAAGTATAAAAGGAAATCATAGCAAAGGTTGTATTTGATTTTTCTTATTCACTTAGAGAAAAAATCATTCCCGAAGGGTCGTACTACTAATTTCAACTCATAGCTAGTATTAGAATGAAAGCCCTACATACACTTGAAATACAGAATTCCTAGCGCGGCTACCGAGGGTATCTACCAATGGACTATCTACAATGTTTCTTAAACCATAATTGTAGCGTGCTCCAATCACAAATGGCTTTAGGTCTAAGCTAGCACCAAGGACCCAACCATAGTCAATTCGGTTAAAATCGCTTGTGCTTATAGACTCATTAAAACTTGAGCCACCCGAAGTCTCCCCAGAAATACTTGCATTGGTTAAGTAGCCAGCGTAAACACCCCCTTCTAGGAAAACTGCATTGGCAAAACCTAATGAAAGCATAACAGGAACTTCAACGTATCCCATATTTAAACTTAGGTCTCCTAACTGGCCTTCTACTTTGGAGCCTTTACCAGAATAACCTAACTCGGCTTGTAAAAACAACATTTCGTCTATAAGACTTGTTTTGGTAGTAAGACCAACATTTAAGCCGGTTCTTAAATTGGTGTCGTCTGGTTCGCTAGCAATAAAGTTAGAAAAGTTTAATCCACCTCTAATGCCAAATCGTGTTTCTTGGGCTTGTAAGGTTTGAAATGTAAGCATTAAACCAACACAAGCAATCAGTACTTTTTTCATGTGTATATTTTTTTGTTACACCTCTAAATTAGAAAAAACATCAAAATAACAAAATTTATTAACAAAATATAACTAATTTTATTATTTTAAAAAGAATATTATAATGAATTAATTAAAAAATGAAACAAAAATAATATTCTTTCAACTTAACTAATGAATTCGTATAAAGACAAGTAATTTGGTTTTTATAGCTCTAAATACAAAATTTGAATAGGATAACCTTTAGTTGTTGAATATAGGTACAAAAAAACTCCCTAAAAAATCTTCTAGGGAGTTCTTCTTTTCAAATACATGAACGCTATCTTTTAATACTGATTTTTTCGATGTAGTTTCTACCAGGCGTAGAAATTGCGATGGAATATTCACCGTTAGGGACCTCAGAAAAATCTAACACTTTATTAAAGAATGCCTCTTCATTAGTAAGCTTGATCACTAATTCTCCAAACTTATCGTACACACTAATGGTCGAACGTTTTGGGTAAGGATTTTTAAAGGTTAACCTAATTAGTTGTTCGTTGTAAGAAAGAGGTTTTAACGTGGGTTTAAACACCGTTTCAGCTTTACTTAATCCTACTTCCGATGACGTTTTACTTACGTACTGATTTACCAACTTGCGCTCTCCTTCAATTTGAAGGTTGTAAGTACCTACAGGAAGTTCTTCTAAACTTAGCTGACGGTGGTAGTTGTTATCTGTTAAACGTTCTGAAAATAACTCAACCTGATTTGCGTCTAAAAGCTTAACAAGAAAGGCTTTCTCTTCTTTTGGAACAGTTACTTCTAACACTCCTTCTTTTTTAACTTGAACCAAGGATTTGGTTTGTGCCACAAGGTTATTGGATGTTACCAAAAACAGGGCAATAGCAATTGTTTTTACTGTTTTCATTTTTTTCTTTTTTTACATTCGACATTTCCCAACTTGCACAAGCGATGTTTGTTGCTACTTCCAAAACCTTATTTCGTGTTTGTTTTGGTGGCTTGTTGCAATACCCTTTATCAACTGACGTATCGGATATAGAAAATTGGTGCTATTCATTTTTTGTTCGGGACAAAGGTAACGGGAACTTCAACCTAAAATCAACACCAAAAATCACCAAAATATATACTATTTTATCACTACAACGCTACCTTAACACGTTTTAACATGCTTATAAAGTGCATTTGTTATATTTTTACGGATTATTAATGTGCTAATGTGATAATATGCTAATATGCTAATGTGCTAATGTGATAATATGATAATGTGATAATTTGGAAATTTGTGAATGTGACAAAAAACTAATTTCTGATTTCTCACTTTTCGTTCCCCCTTCGGGGGTTAGGGGGCCTCTCCTCATTTCTTAATACTCTGTACTTAATACTCTATACTCAATTCCGCTATGAAACCCGTACTCGAAAAATTAGCTCCTACCTTTGGTACTTCGTTTATGCTGAAGCAATTCGATGAAAACAAACAAAACCAAAGCGACACTTTTTGGCATTACCATCCCGAAATAGAATTGGTGTATGTAAACCGAGGTTCGGGAAGGCGAATGGTAGGGAGTCACGTGTCTCACTACCGAAACGGAACCCTTGTGTTGATAGGCGGAAACCTCCCGCATTGTGGATTTACAGACACCTTACGTCCCCAGCAAGAGGAAACGGTCATTCAATTTCTGCCTTCCTTTCTTGGAGCTTATTTTATGGATGTGCCTGAATTAAAACAAGTACACACCTTGCTACAAAAAGCCGAATCTGGTATCGCATTTTTAGGTGAAGACAAGAGAAGAATCGGAAAAAAAGTAAGTCAACTTGCGCAAATGAGCGGATTTAAACGCTTGATAGGCTTGCTAGACGTATTAAACGATTTAGCCGAAGCCACCGATTACCAACTACTGAATGCCAAAGGGTTTGCCCTAGAAGCGCGCATAGAGGACAACGAACGCATTAATACCGTATTTAATTTTGTACAAAACGAATTTCATCGACAAATTAGCTTGGAAGAAGTAGCTGAGCTTACCCATTTATCTCGGCAATCTTTTTCGCGTTACTTTAAAAAAATAACCGGAAAAACCTTTGTCACCTTTTTATTGGAATACCGTATTTCCCACGCTGCCAAACTCCTTCACGAAAACAAACTCAGCATCCTAGACGTTAGCTTTGCTTGTGGTTTTCATAACTTTAGTCATTTTACCCGCAAGTTTAAACAACATACCGGACGCACACCCTCCGCCTATCGAAATGAGTTAAAAGGAGTGTTGGTGGGGTAGGAAAAAAATAAACGAGCACTAGCGGATCATTTAAAAGGTTTGTGTAAATTGCATTATAATTACATTAATTAACCATGGGTACTTTACCATTTTCGCCTCATATCAATAATCCTGCTTTAGCAAGTATTTTTAACTATACATCTGCAACCTATAAGTTTTATTGGTTTTTAGGCATAATTGAAGAAGTTGAAATTGGTATAAAAAAAATTGACAAAGAAAGGATTTTTGCAAGGATGATTGCTAATGCTTGGTATCCTGTACAATACTTTAAACTATCATTTGGCAGTCAAGATAAAATTGCAGAATTAATACATGAATTTCACGCTACAACATCTATTTCTGTTAACGACAGCAAACAAAAAATCTACAATATCTTAGTTGATCAAAAGGATGAAACTATCTTCAAAAAATTATTCCATTTAGATAAAAATGTGCCTCATAAGTTTTTAAGTCCTTGGTATAAAGGTAATTCTAATGAAGTAAGGTCTGCCTCCCAGTCAGATAGTTCAAATGTTATTTAACAACTTTACAAAAATCATATTGTCGTCAATGACAATTGGTATGAATACATGAGATTGAATGCCCGAATCCTAAAAGAATATACTTTTTGGAATCTGGCTTTATTTATTCAGGCCAGGAATCCTTTGACTCCAGATGTTATCAATAAGCTAATAAAACCAGCAAAAAGGAATAGTCTAACTTTCCAAAGAAATAATTTCTGGAATATTTATCTTGAAGAAAAAAAAGATGTGAGATGTATATTTACAGACGAAGTCCTAGACACGTCTGACTACCATTTAGACCATTTTGTCCCTTATTCTTTTGTAGCCCATGATTTGATTTGGAACTTAGTACCTATAAATTCTTCTTTCAATAACTCGAAAAACAATAAACTACCTATACTTGATGAACATTTTGACAAATTTTTTGAAATACAGAATGATGCCTTAGAATTATTAGATAAACGATTAAAGAAGAAATTTAGAGAAGAGTATATAACCATTTTCAAATCCTATAAATCTAGTAAAGACTTTAATAAGCAAAAACTAAAAGAAACTATTGAACCTTTAATTTCAGTTGCCAGTAATAATGGTTTTGAGTTTTTAAAATAGATGCTATGTTAAACTCCAATATCCATTCACACCGTACCGCCAAAGAAAGAGGCAAAATGTCCTTTCCTAGCCGAATTTTGCTTGATGAAAACCTTATAGAAGGCGAAGTATTAGATTTTGGCTGTGGTTTTGGAAAAGACGTGAAAGAACTCAAAGAAAAAGGCTTCGATGTGGAAGGCTATGACCCGTATTACCAACCAAAATACCCAAACAAAAAATTCGATACCATTCTGTGTCACTATGTTTTAAACGTTCTTCAAAATCAAGAGCAGGCGAAAGTTTTATTTGAAGTTTCTAGGCTACTAAAGTTTGGTGGTAAAGCCTATTTCAGTGTGCGACGTGACATCACAAAACCAGGATTTAGAACACATTTTATTCACAAAGTACAGACCTATCAAACTAATGTCTTGCTACCTTTCAAAAGTATTTTTAAAAATGATAATTTAGAGATTTATGAATACCAACATTATTGTTTTTTAAATCAAAATAAAGCAGATGTAAGTCCTTTTTTTGAAAAACTAGAACCCAAAGAACAAGTAGGCGAACTAGCGAGCTGTTTTGCTTTTCGAGATAAATTTCCAGTGTCAGAAGGGCATACCTTAGTAATTCCTAAACGAAAAGTTGCTAACTATTTTGAACTGAGTTTTAAAGAACAATCGGCTTGTTGGTTTTTGGTAAATTTGGTTAAAGAAGAATTAAAGAAAGAATACAACCCCGATGGTTTCAACATTGGAATTAACGTAAATCAAGAAGCAGGACAAACGGTTTTTCATTGCCACATTCATATCATACCAAGGTATACAAATGACGTTGAAAATCCACATGGTGGAGTGAGAGGGGTGATTCCAAGTAAACAGAAATATTGATTGTTGTTATTACCCAATATAAAATTCCTGGTCAAGCCCCTTCTTTTCGGTGTTGATTATTGTTATTAAATCTAAAAGTTTGGGTTCTTGAATTTCTTCTATTTTAAAGTTTTGTTTTTGGATATTGAATCGTTTCCTGTTTCCTTTCTTCTTGATGTCGTCTTTGATGTTTGGTGGAATGAAAAAGTTTGCTTTGTTAGATAAGTGGCGCTTGTATTCATTGAGGTAAATGCCAATTCCAGCGAAGTCGAAATCACCGAAATGCAGATAGTCATTCGGAATAGTAGTCATCCATTTTATAAAATCTTTATTTTGGTTTTGTGGATACCTGGAGATAAACAACGGAGTTATATTTTTGAATAAGTAGTCCTGCTCTTGAATGTGTCTGAAATTCTTTGCATTTTCCACACCCACTACGGTTATTTCTTTGGGAATTTTAAAGGTTTCATAATCATAGATAAACGTAAAACTGCCGAGACTGGGATGGATGACGATGTTTTCACCATTCAATTCGGCTTGTATTTGATTATAAGTATTTACCATAAATCCTTTAAAAGCCCTTTCTTTTGAATGTTTAGAATCTGTTGCGACTTTTACAAATTCTGCACGGGTAGAATGTTTGTTTTCCAATGCTGAAATATAATCTTGCAAATTTTGAATCTGCAATTGATTGGCCAAATACAAATGTAAGGCTTTTTCGTTGACCAACTTAATAGTCTTGCGGTGTTTTCCTTTTTTAAAAAGGATATGTTCCGCAACTAAAACATCAATGAGTTTGCTTTTTGCTAAGCTGTAAGGAATGGCTTCGCCTTCAATTAACCGCTCTAATAGTTTGGCTATTTTTAAAGTTAACTTCATCAATTCAGGACTTTGGCATTCACTTTTACCAATCTATTAACTTTGGTAAAATATTTTTTCGGGTCTTTTTTAGATTGTTCTTTCGCCAATTTGTAAGTGTATTTGTAATCCGTAGCGTTTTGGCTTGTTGGCGAACCATTAATCAATAAAATGTTTCTTTCGTTGGCGAACCGCAAAATACCTTTGACGTTGGTTGGGTGAAGTCTTCCGATTTCGTCCATCATACAATGCAGCTTAAAGTCTTTTATCTTTCTGGAAGCACTGTTTTTAAACACATTCAGAAGCAGAATATTAATCATTGCTTTGACCAATACGTCGGTTCCTTCACTTCCTACGTTGGAAAGCTTTTCAACCCAACCGGAATCATTGTCATTTTCTACTATTCTAAATTGCAAATCAAAAGATTCGGACAAGGTTAAAGTTGTACTTTTTGTTTTTTCAATTTCTTCAATTAGTTTTTTCAGCAAATCGATTGCCTTTTGGTTTTTTGAGTTTCGATCTGATGAGGTAAACAAATTTGATTCGCCGAAAGCCAAACTGTTTTCATCGTTAAAGGCTTTGATTTGAACTAACAATTTCACGATAGGATTGGAGCTTTCTTTGGTGCGCATTTCCATTTCTTTAATGGCTTGCACAAAATTTTTGGTCACAAAATCATCATTAATTTTTTTGATGATTTTTTCAATCTCGGCTTCTTTGGAATTGAGCTCTGTGGTTTCCCTTCCTATAAGGCGGATGATGCCTGCAAAGCGTTCATTCACTCGCTTTTCGTACTCACTGATTTTATCTTCTTCAATAAACTCTTTCAGGTCGGAAGCAAAGTTTAAGTAATCCTCATCTTCATTTAATTTTACCTTAAAACTGAAAATATTGTGCTCGCTAAAATTCCCTGTAAAAGCATTGGTAGCTTGTTGCAATTCCTTAAAGGTGCTAATTTCATTGTTGTATTTCTCATTTAATTCTGAAATGATAGCGTCCGCTGTTTTTAAAGTTTCATTTTGACTGAATTGATCTGAAAAAAAATTTTGAATACTATCAAAAGCCGCTGATTTTTTGAAATTCTCAAAAGTTTTAAGATCGGTGTCAAATTCGTCAATTTTTGTTTGAATTGTTTTTACACTACTTTCTTGTTTTGAACATTTTTTGCTGATTTTGTTCATCTCCGCCTGATGCTCATCGGTCATCCGTTCTTGCTTCTTCTCTAAGCTATTTTTTTCTGCTTTCAATTCTGGGACTTTGTCAAAAAGCTCTCTTTTGTCCTTTTCATATTCAATTACCAAACGTTGATTTTCGTTTATGAAGTTTACATCAAGTTGTATGTCGTTTAATTTTCGATCTATTTCGTGAAGCCTTTTGGTGTCTGCTCCTTTGTCCTCTAACGCTGTGGTTTGCTTTTGTTTTAGTTCTTTAATACGATGGGAGAGGCTTGCTTTATGTTCTGAAATAGCAATGTTTAGCGTATTTACCTTTTCGTTTTTGGTTTGTTCTAAGTCTTCAATTTCGGTCTTTCTTTCATTTTCTTTTAAAGTGATTTTTCGCTTTATTCCATTTTTAATCTTTTCTAAATCACGTTGCGCTTTCAACTTTTTTGAAGCGAGTTCTTCTAACGTATTTTCCAACTGCTCTAAAAGTCTTTGTTTTTCCTGTTTTGCTTTTGCAATCCATTCGTCCCACTCTACTTTGTTCTTTTTTAAATTTTCTTCGCATTGAGAAATGATGTATTCATTTTCGGCTATGCTTTCCTTAAAGGCGTTTAATTTTTTTCTGAATTTAGTTTTCAACTTGAGTAAACTCGCCTCTTTATCAGCATGGATTCGCTGCGTAGATTTTTGAATTTCAGCAAGACTAAGTTTGTGCTTTTCAATGTCTTGTTGGTATTCTTCAAGTGTTTTGATGCTGTTTTCTAAGGTGTTCAAATTGAGTTCCACACCAAAAAGTGTAGTGGAATCCTTACCCGTTAACTTGGGATTCAATTCGGTATTGAAAAGTACATTTTCCTCATCAATTACTTTTCCAATGCTGTTTTCCCAATTGGGATAATAATCATTTAACCAGCCATATAATGATGATTTACTTTGGTTAATTTTGTTTTCTATATTAGAGATTTTTTCTGATAGTTTTTGAGCTATTTCTGTTTCTTGGTCGAATTTTATTTGATAATTCCTTTCGACTTCTTTCGTTTCAATCTCCCATTCTTTTCGAGTCGTTGTGGTTTGGTTTTTAGCATCTAAAATGGTGCTTTTGGAATTTGAAATATCTTTTTCAAGTTTTTTCTTTTCATCTCTGCATTGCTGAATTTCATCACTAAAAAAGGTCTTGTATTTCAACTCTGATTTTTTGTTTTTAACCTTGTTTTCTTCATCAGCAATGGCATTCAGTTTTTGAGTTGCTTTTTCCTTTTCAGCTTCATTATCTTCAATAATTTGATTGATTAATTTTTGGAAGGAATCAGTGATTGAAGTTTTATCACTACTAAATTTACGCTCTAACGTATTGATTTCAGCGATTTGATTATTTTCAAACTTCTCTTGTTGGTTTTGAACTTGTGCAATGAGTGCTTCGTACTTCTGTTTGATCTCAGAAAATTTGGAGGTGAGTAAATTTTTCTCCTCCTCCAAAGCTCGTTGCTTATTTATTAATGCCTCTTTTTTAGACACTTTTTGAATAATTGAGTTTATGTTTAAGGTGTCGTACTCTGTTTGTTTTTCCTTGGCTTTAGTGAGTTCTTTTTTAAGGTAATCGATTTCTGAAATCAGTTTTTGCTCTCGCTTTTTATGCGTTTCTTTTAAATTCTCTTTCTGTTGTAAGAGTTGATGTAAAACATCGTTTTCTCGGGTGTAATTCGATAATAACAAGGGTTTTTCTTTTTCAACAGTATCAATTCTTGTTGCCAATTCGTGTGCGAGTGCTTTTTTTTCTCGTTTCAAAAAATTGAAATTCCTGAATCTATCAATGACCTTATCCGCTTGTTTTCTGACGGGAATTTGCCCTTTTTTATTTTCTTTAAACCAAATTTTGATATCGTTGATTTGCGATTCAAAATCGCGTAAATGGTTTTTGGAATAATTTTCAATATCAATAACAAATTCATCTTCGTTTAAAGAGTTTATAATCGTGTCTTTAATGAATTTGGCTTCTAAATTAGAGTTCAAAAATACGTTTTGAATGGTTCTTGGAATGTTCTGAAATTGCTTACTTTCAATGAGTGCATATTTTCTGAAATCTGGTTTAAGCCCTTTGTTATCGCCGTAAATTATCTTTCGAAACTCCTCGTAACTTGTCACTAGCGATGTATAGTGAATACCCCTGCCAAATGCATCCCTGATTTTTTCCCAACTTTCAAAAGCGCGGTTATTTTCATCGATAAAGAGCTCTTTTTTATAAGCAGCATCGAAAAATCGAAACGCCACTTTGCCATTGACTTTATACGCCAAAACACAGAAAGGAATACCGTCTTTTACTACTTCGTAGATGATGTAAGCGTTTTGATAACCGAAATAGTAATCATCAAAACCTTTCTTTTCCCTTGGAATCCCAAGTTTGGTTTTGTTTGCATTGTAAAAAAACAAAATGGCACGTAATAAGGTGCTTTTTCCTACACCTTGTGTACCAATTAAATGAACGTTTCCGTCCAATTCAATTTCAGTGTGTACAACAGAAGCACTGTTTATAAAAACTATTTTATTCAGGTATCTCATTTTCGATGTCTTCAGGGATATTGATGATTGAAATGATGTCTTTTAAATAGTTGAAAGACGTTAGCACTTTATAGGTTTCAGAAATTTCGTTTTCTAAGCTAATGAAATTGTCCTTTTCTAGCTTCTCAATAAGCTTTTTTATTCGATCGGAATAATTCTTTTTATCACTACCAATCTTTTTGAAGTTATCTAATTTCGATTTTAGATCGGCGTTGTTTTTTAATTGATTTACCACATCAGATGGTGAAAATCGATATCCCACATCAAATGAAGAATCGAAAGTTTTGAAAAAATCTAAGATATCAATCCAACCAAATGCTTTTTCTAATTTTCTATCTAAATCAACATTTTTTTCATTTCGACTAAAATGAAAATATTCGTTACCATGCACCAATATATAATTAATGTGATAAAAATATTCGTGTAAATCTTCAAAAGTATCGCTGTCTTCCAATACTTTATATAGAGTTTGCATGTGTTCGTCTGGACTGTTTGAGCAGATAAATTGTCCTTTTCGCAGGATATTAAAAATATCTGAAGTGTATTTTGTCATCCTCAATTTACTTTGGGTTTACGATGGCATATTCTAAACCATGGCTTGTTTTATAATCGTCTTTTATGTCTAAATCTTGCTCATACAGCGAAACGATTTGACAAAAAACAGTAACTCGCTCATCAAAATCTAAAGGCTTTGAAAAATCGTAATTCATTATAAAATTAAATAAATTGTCACTGGTAGCCACAAAGCTGTTTTTTATTTCTTCATAATTTATCATGACTTCTTCTTCAACCTCATTTTCAAGAAATTCATCTGAAATGCGATCTGCTAATTCTAATTTGAATCCTTTTCTGTTTTTATACTTTTTTGAAATCTTTTTAATGGCTTCAAAAGCATTTTCACTTTCTCTTAGAAAGTCGATGGATAAGTTTAAAGGTTCACTGATTCTATTTTCAAAAACAACTTGATTTTTGTGGGATAAAACTTGTTTGATATCGGTTTCCGCTTCAATTAAAAAGTGGTCTTTCAGGTACTTTAATTTTCTTAATTTTTCTAAGAATTTCCCTTGAATTTTAATTTGGTTTAAATAGTCGATGATTTGTTTTTCTATCTCAATCAAATTGTGTGAACATTCGCCTAATTGGTGTTTTAAGTCTATAATAATCCTGTTCAATTCTTCATCAAGAGCTCTATTGAAAAACGTTACCTCATCATCGTTGATCAGCTTTAATGTTTGATTTATCAGGCTTTTTACAACTGTTCGTTTTTCGTCTAGGTTTTCAAGTTTTAATTTTTTGTTCTTATAATTCGCCTCATTTTTAAAGGTGTTTTCAATGTTTCGTCTTAAATCTACCACGCTTCTCAAGGTCGTGATACCAATTTTACGAAAAATCTTTTTTATAGTTTTGAGATAAGTATATTTCCTGTTTTCATTGGTTTCATTCAAGAAATAATCGATGTTTTCTTTTATCCTTTTTATGTTTTCATCGATATAAGACAGGTTGATTTCTTCATTTACATCCAAAACCTGTTCGAAGAATTCTAAAAAAAGATCGTCCAATTCAAGAATTCCGTCATGCTCTCTCACAACCGATCTTTCCACAAGATAATCAATTCTACTTTCATCAAAATCCACTAATTCTAAAGCATCACTCAACTTATAATCAATTGATTTTCTTTTGCTAAACATTTCCGCAATCAGTTTTGAATCTCTGTTTAGCGTAGCAGCCAATTCTTTTATGTCGTTGAAAGTGTTCATGTTTTGTTTACCTTGACATTACTATTTTTTGTGATTTAAAAATACAATTTTATTTTTACCCCGGTTTCAGCTATCCATAAAAATTGTCCATTTAAAATACATATATCAAAATTTATAGTGAAAGCAATGTCAATTATAATTACTGGGTGTTTTTGTATTTTCAACGGCAATGATTTTAAAACGCTAGTCATAGAAATGAACGGTAAAACCACACGAGAGGAAGGTATACAGTTTTACTTTAATAAAGAAAAAAAAACAGCTCTTTTCCCAAACCTAATTCACTTCCCAAAAAACTGGAAATGGTTAAACAAAAAACCTATCCTTTGCCCACACCAAGGTTATTTTTACTAAGCTTCACACCCCATTTTCTCTAAAAATTTTCCGCTTAAAATTTAGGAAAGTTTATCCACGGAGATGAAACACCTGTTTTACACCAGTTATTAGTTGATATAACTGGTATTACCATCAATTAAAATAATTAAAACCCAACTTATACATTTATATGGTTATTGATGTATCATTCTACTACAAGTGGTATAATTCAGAGCCTAGCGCTGCTCTATTTCGGTTAGTTTTGTTCGTGAACTATTAAAAATTTAAACATGAAAAAAAATTTATTTCTATTGGTTATGATCATTGGTCTTGGAGAAGTTAAAGCACAAGACGAAAAAATTCATTTTAGTGCACAGGCAGGATTTCCTACAGGAACATTCTCTAACGCCTTCAATTTTCATTTTGGTTTAGAGGGTACCTATTATTTCTTAGACGAAGTTGCCGATGGACTAAAAATTGGTGCTACAGCTGGGTATAATTTATTTTCTTCTAGTGACGATTTCCCTAACTTCGACTTTATAACTTTAGCCGCTTCAGGGAGATATGACTTTACTGAGGAGTTTTTCGCGCGACTAGACATGGGGTTTGGTATTGGACTTGAAGAAGGCTCCAATGGAGGATTTCTATTTGAACCTAGGGTTGGATATAGCCTTGGGAACCTTGATGTTTTCGGGTATTACAAGCGTATTTCTGAAAGTATTTTTGCAATTACTTCTGTGGGTGTGGGTGTAACTTATAAATTATAATAAAGTACACAACAAAATTGATATTAGTCAAATCAGTTCTCCCCCTTCCCTATCCCGTATAAAATTACATTGTATTTTAAGGGACAAGAAGAAGCCTAATTTTCCTTGATTTCTATTTACCCTACGAATAAACACAAAATTAAAATTTCTTATATTCGGAGGTTGAAGGGTGACAAAAATCAAGGAATCTTAGGTACTTTATTTTTTGGTCGTGTACTAATTAGTAAGGCTTAAAACTTCTCCAGGCAATCCCGAATACTTTTGTACAGCACTTCTAGTTCAGTTTCTTTAATTACAAAAGGAGGGAGTAAGTAAATGGTGTTTCCTAGCGGACGTAGAAAAACGCCACGCTCCATAAAAAAGGAAAAAAGCTTGTTGCGCATATCACCATAACGTTCCATTTCTACTGCTAAATCGAAAGCTAAGATAACCCCTAATTGACGTACATTTTTTACCTTAGGATGTTGCTGTAATTCGTTGGAAAAAGTTTGGTGTGCTTTGGTAATCAATTCGATGTTGTGTTGAATTTCTTTCGACTGAAACAATTCAATGGCGGCAAGCGCAGCCGCACAAGCTAGCGGATTTCCTGTATAGGTATGTCCATGAAATAATCCCTTTGCAATTTCATCTGCATAAAAAGCATCGTAAATTTGTTGTGTACAAGTAGTTATTCCCATAGGAACCATTCCTGCGGAGAGGGCTTTGCTTAAGCAAACAATATCGGGTTTGATGGCTAAATAATCGGAAGCAAAATTTTTACCTGTTTTTCCAAAACCAGTCATTACTTCATCAGCAATGCAAATAATCCCCGCAGATTTACATTTTTCTAAAATGGCTTCTAAGCCAGATTTCGAATAGGTTTTCATCGCAGCGGCGCCCTGAATCATTGGTTCATAAATAAATCCTGCGATGGGGTAAGTGCCGATCCATTGGTTGAGCAAATTAAGTACTTCCTCGTTGTTATTACCGGTTGGTTTAGGTAAGCGTAAAACTTCAATAAAATGATTTTCAAAAGCACCATTGTACACCGATAAACCTGAAACCGACATTGCGCCAAAGGTATCGCCATGAAAACCTTCTTCCAAAGCAAGCATATACTTTTTAGGGGTTCCTTGGTTGTGATGAAATTGAAGCGCCATTTTTATTCCAATTTCAGTTGCTGTCGAGCCGTTGTCGTTATAAAACACCTTGGCTTGATTGTTTCCAAGCAATTGAAGGACTTTTTCAGCAAGTTCGATAGCGGGTTGGTGTGTAAATCCGCTAAATACAATTTGGTCCAACTGCTTCATCTGTTGGTGTACTTTTTTAATAATTTGCGGATGACAATGCCCGTACATGCTGGTATACCAAGAAGCAATCGCATCAATATACTTATTGCCTTGCTCATCAACTAAAAAAACACCTTTAGCTTTAACTATAGGAAGTAATTCGCCACTGGTTTTGTGTTGTGTAAGCGGGTGCCAAATCACTTCTTTATCCCTTTCAGCAAGTGTTTTTATACCCAATATTTTTTTAATTTTATATGCAAATCCCATGTGCTTCAACTTAATTTAATGATGCAAAAATAGCATAATCCAAGCGTCATTTGTTTATACTGCTTGTTTATCACACAAATTGTAAATTTTACATAATGGCTAGCTCACTTTAAAACGAAAACAAAATAAACTAAAAAAGCAGTTGCTTAACTAAAAAAATAGTTTACATTTGTTCTTAATAAATGATGTACCAATTATGAGTTGAAATTACATGAAAATAAAAGGTAATGCCTCGCAAAATTATCAAAACCAAAAGATTAACTTTTTAGGTAGTCCTTAAATAATTTAATTTATTTAACATTTGAAACTAATATTACTAATAAACACATTGATATGAATCTACTTAAATCCTTCCTTTTAGCAAGTTTCGTTTTTTTGGTTAGCACATGGTCTTCGGCTCAAGAAGTACAAGGGATAGCAACCTATAAATCCCACCAGAAAGTTGACATAAAGATAGATAGTACCAGCGCCAATAGCGCGCTAAACAAGCAGCTACAAGACATGCTGAAAAAGCAATTTCAGAAAACTTACTTACTGGAGTTCAGTAGGGAAAAGTCGGTTTACAAAGAAGAAGAAAGCTTAGCCGCTCCAGAAGCAGGCGGACTTGCAGCAATTGGTAGTTTTGTGGCTGGAAACAGCGATGTATTGTTCAAAAACACTTCTAAGGCTATGTATGTGAGTCAAAAAGATTTTATGGGCAAGCTATTTTTAATTAAAGACACGCTCCCAACGTATGAATGGAAGCTTGAAAACGAAACAAAAAATATTGGCGAGTATACCTGCTTTAAAGCAACTTTTACCAGGATTGTTAAAGTACCAAAACAGGACAGTTTTAGTTTTAGCGATATTCAAAAAGAAGAAGATATAGAAATGGTCGATAAGGAATTTACTACTACGGCTTGGTATACGCCTCAAATTCCAATTTCTAATGGACCTGGAATGTACCAGGGTTTACCGGGGCTAATCCTTGAAATAAATGATGGTTCTACTACCTTAATTTGCAGCAACATTGTACTAAACCCTACTAAAAAACTTAGCATTGACCCTCCCACCAAAGGAAAAAAAGTAAACAAGGAAGAGTACACCGAAATAACTAACAAAAAACTCAAAGAAATGCAGGAAATGTATAGTCCTTCAAGAAGTGAAAAAGCGGGCGAGTCCATACATATACGAATAGGGGGATAAGAATTTTTAATTTCGAAGTAACCATTTAAAGAATTTTGCGTCTTACTAACAAACATTGCTTTGAGCATCATTAATTTAGAAAAATCATGACAGTAAATCATCAATTTAAAATCTTTAGTCTAATGCTTATGCTGGTTAGTTTTTCGCATTCAATTAATGCACAAGACTTCCAAGGAAAAGCAATTTACCAAACCAAAACCAGTATGGACATGGCAAATTGGGGCGGTAGAGAAATGAGCGAGCAACAACGCAAACAAATCATGGAACGGATGAAGAATTTTCTAGAAAAAACCTACATCCTAACATTCAACAAATCGGAATCCATTTATAAAGAAGACGAAAAGCTTGAAGCGCCAGGCGCTGGAGCTGGTGGTTGGGGAGGTGCATTTGCCTCCAATTTTTCTGGTGGACCTCAGTACAAAAATGTTAAAACACAAGAAATAATACAAGAACAAGAATTTTTTGGAAAGCGTTTTTTAGTGAAGGACGAATTAAAAAAATTGGATTGGCAAATGACCACCGAAACCAAGCAAATTGGACAATATACTTGTTTTAAGGCGGTCGCCACCAAAGAAGTAGATGCACTCGATTGGCGAAGCATGAGAAGAAGAAACACAGAAAATGAAGCTGAAAAGACAAAGGATACAACCAATACAAAAGTTGTTTCAGAGGAAATAGAAATGCCTAAAACCATCGAAATTGTAGCTTGGTACACCCCTCAGATTCCTGTAAATCAAGGGCCAGGAGAATACTGGGGCTTACCCGGTCTAATTTTGGAAGTAAACGCAGACCGAACTACTATACTTTGTACTAAAATTGTACTCAATCCTTCCGAAAAAGAAGAAATTATAGTCCCCTCTAAAGGAAAAGTTGTAACCCAAGAAGAATACACCAAAACCGTACAACAGAAAATGGAGGAAATGAGAGAAATGTACAGCGGTAGGAACCGAGACGGTAGGTAAATAATGTAACCCAACTTATAGTAAAAGGTGAAGAATAATCAAAACGATCTGCGTTTAGTCGTCTATTTGTCTTGAAGTTATTCTACTGATTAAATCGTGTTTACAATCTAAACCCGAAATATCAAAACCTTTACTTTTTGTGGTTCAAAAGGACTAATTTATACATGTAAACACTTCGTCTTAAGTAATAACAAAAAAATATGAAAAAATTTAGCTTACTACTCTTGATACTTTTGGTAGTACAAGTAAACGCTCAAATTAAAATGCAAGGTACTGTAAAGGATAGCTTAGGTGCACCTTTGGAATTAGCAAATGTTATTGCTATTAATACAGATACCAATGCGTTAGATAGTTATGCCATAACCAACGAAGAGGGCAAGTATTTACTTACAATCCGCAAAAATGCCAACTACAACATTCAGGTTAGTTACTTAGGCATGAAAACCGCCGAAGAGGCAGTGGCTACTTTTGAAAACGATATTTCTAAAGACTTTGTATTGTACGATGATAACCTACTTGATGCGGTAGAGCTTACCTACGAAATGCCGGTAACGATAAGCGGAGATACCCTTACCTATAACGCCGATTCGTTTAACAGAGGAACCGAACGAAAGCTAGAAGACGTGCTTAAAAACCTTCCAGGTGTTGAAGTAAACGAAGATGGACAAGTAGAAGTTGAAGGTGTTAGAGTGCAAAAACTAATGATCGATGGGAAGGATTTTTTTGATGGCGATACCAAATTAGGCGTAAAAAACATTCCAGCAAATGCAGTAGACAAAGTACAGGTGCTTAAAAATTATGCCGAAGTTGGTCAATTAAAAGGAGTACAAAATAACCAAGATAACATTGCTTTAAACATAAAGCTTAAAGAGGGAAAAGAAAACTTTTGGTTTGGAAATATTACCGCTGGTGGTGGGGCTTCTCCAAATGGGGAATTGTACTTGCTTCAGCCTAAACTTTTTTATTACTCCCCTAAATACAGCATCAACTTTATTGGCGACATCAACAATATTGGTGAACTTGCCCTTACTAATCGAGATATTCGTAACTTTTCAGGTGGATTTAGAAGTCCAAGTAGGTCCAGCGGAACAAGCTTAGATTTAGGCAATAACAACTTAAATTTTAGCGCCTTACAAAACAACCGAGCTAAAGATTTAGAAACCAAACTAGCGGCAGGAAATTTCACCTACGCACCTAACGATAAGCTGGATTTAAGTGGTTTTGCCATTATTTCAAGTAGCAGAATTGAACTTCAGCAAAATAATTCTGTTCTTTACACCGACCAAAGTTTAGGCATTCCTGATGAAATTACCGAAACCAACACCTTGCAAAACAGCGACCAAGGTATTTTAAAGCTAAGTGCTGTTTACAAAGAAAACGCCCGTAATCAGTTAGATTACGATGTGTTGGGAAGATTTTCAAAAGAAAGGGAAAGAAGGGATTTATTCTCAAACGTAGTTGGAAACACCAATCAACTTGAAAATGTTACACCTTTTAGCATTAATCAAAATTTCAATTATTACTACACCCTTAACGAACGAAACATCTTTGCTTTTGAAGCACAACACCTTATTCAGGACGAAGACCCTTTTTATAACGCACTTATCGAAGATAAAGACGAATATGAAAATACAGCAAATGTTATTGGGCTAGATCCAACACAACTTAATTACAACATTGGTCAAAACAGAAGAGTATTATCCAATCAATTGGACGCAAAGTTGGATTATTGGTACGTAATTAACAATAAGAGTAACATCAATCTTACCTTTGGGAGTATCTTTAGTCGACAAGATTTTAATTCGGACATCTTTCAGTTGTTAGACAACGGCGAAACCTTTATTCCTGAAACGACCATAAACGATGGATTAAATACCAACGATACGCAGTATAATTTTAGCGATGTTTACCTCGGAGCGCATTACCAAGTAAAGGCTGGAATTTTTACGCTTACACCCGGTTTTTCGGTGCATGCATACGGCAATAGAAACATTCAGTTTGGCGAAGAATACCGTGATGATTTTTACCGGATCCTACCCGACTTTGATGCCCGCATTCAGCTGAAAAAAAGCGAACGCATCGGATTTACTTACGCCATGCAAAACCAATTTACAGACGTAACTAATTTAGCTAGAGGTTTGGTGCTCAATAATTTTAACGCCTTATTTTTAGGGAATGAAGCCTTAGACAATGCACTTTCGCACAATTTAAACTTAAACTATTTTAGTTTCAACTTGTTTAATTATACCAACGTTTTTGCTTTTCTAAATTACCGTAAAAGCATCGACCAGATAAGAAATTTAACCAATTTCGAAAGCGTAATTCGTACCAGTTCTCCCTTCAACTCTGCATTTGCCGACGAAACGTTTACCGCAAGCGGAAGGTTCCAACGTAGCTTCGGAAAAATAAGAGGAACTGTAAATGCAGGATTCAATTACGCGAAATTTAATCAATTTATACAAGGACAACGTTCTGTAAACGAGAGTTACGGACAAAACTATGGCGCAGAAGTAAGGACCAATTACAAAACGGCACCAAACGTGACTTTACGTTATGATTTTAGCGTACAGCAAAACAACCAAGGAAGCAGACAAACCACTTTTTATACCAATGCACCTTCCGTAGAGTTTGATGCATTGCTTTTTAAGTCGTTTACTTTTAAAACGAAGTATACCTATAATAATTTGCAAGACAAGGAGGTAACCTTAAACTCTTTTGAATTTTGGGACGCCTCGCTAAATTACCGAAAAACCAAGGATTCAAAATTTGAATACGAAATTAAAGGAACCAACTTACTGGATACTAAATTTCTTGCTAACACAAGTGCTAACGCATTTTCAGTAAGCGCTTCACAGTTTTTTATTCAGCCAAGGTTTATCACTTTTAGGCTAACGTATAATTTGTAATTCCAAGCTGAAAATTACACCAGTCATTAGCTGAAATTACTGGAAAAAGGGTCGTTTTATTAGGGTAATACCAATTTAACCATAAAATGAGGTTAACAAAGTAAGGATGTAAACTTTTTCAATTTACGGTAATAGGTATTAAAGCCTTATTCCAAGCCCAATTCCCATCGAGGTATACCTTATTCTAGGGATGTTTGTACCGTTGTCTATACGTAAGTAATACACATGAAAAACAAACTTACCCTTACCAAAACCTACTTTAGGTTCGTAATAAACTCCCCCCGGAACATCATCTAATCCTGGAGCATAACCTGCATTAAGTGCAAAAAATATATCGCTCTGAAAGTTAATTTTTCCCGACAAGCCAAGTTTAAGGAAGGAGGCTTCTGCATTGGCCAATTGAGTCACCAAATTACGGTCGCCATTAAAGTTGGTATATCCCGCCGCAAAACCGATGTCGATTACCTCGGCAATGGACTGAAAGGGATAATAATTCAAGTCCACTCCATACACAATATTAATAGGATTTTCTACATCCTCGGTAGGAATTCCTAAGTGTATTCCGGCTTCTAACCGGTTGCCCGAGATACTTTGAGCAATACCGTAACTTGCCAGCAATAAGCAACAAAAAGTAAAAAAAGATTTCATCTGTTTATTTTATTGTTTTTTAATGGGTAGATGCGACACGTCCCGATAGCTATCGGGATCATTCTCCTGTGTTTAGAAAATTTATACATACGTGTTTCACCTACTTATTTAAATTTGGGCGTGCCCCCTTCAAAAAAAGGGGTCGGGCTATCCGTTTCAATCTTTTAGCTCGTACCTCGCAAAAAGGATTTACACTTCTATCCCTCACGCATTAAACCCTAGACCAAAACCAACTCTACCGGCTGAATAAAATTTGTTGCCACGTGAGTAGTTGGTTGTTCAATATACGAAATTAATAATTCCGCAGCTTTTTCGCCCATTTGTTGAGCATTTTGGTTAATGTAAGAAAGAGGTGGGTAAGCCAATAACGAAGTTTTTTGACTTCCAAAACCAATAATAGGGAACATTTTATCGGTACGAGTTATGTATGATTTTGCGATACTTTGTATCATTATACCAGAGCTATTATCAGCAGAAATTACCGCTTCTGGGAGTTGTTTTTCCAAAAAAGCTTTCATTTGTTGGTGTGCTTCATTTTTGGCAGAAACATCCAAAATCAAGGATCCATCAACCGATAAACCAGCTTCTTTCAGCGCTTCCTTATAACCCTCTTTTCTTTTTTCCCCAAGAGGTAGAGCTCCTATATTACTAACGAACGCAATTTTTTTATAGCCTTGGTTTAAAAAATGAGTTGTTGCATTTTTTACTGCCTCTACATCATCAATTGTTACCTTATCGCATTCAATGCTATCAATTATTCGGTCAAATAAGACTAGCTTTTTGTTTTTGTTGAGCGCATGCAAATGAGAAAAATCATTTTGACGCATCGTTTGCATACAAACCGACATAATAAATCCGTCTACTCTTCCTTGCTTAAGCACTTCAATACCTTTGATCTCTTTTTCAGTTAACTCGTTGCTAATGCTTATTAAGATATCATAACCAGATTTTAACGCGCGCTGCTCAATTCCATAGAGTACCTCAGCAAAATAAGGGTTTAGAATGTCCGGTATAATAACTCCAATTGTGTTGGTTTTACTCCCTTTCAAACCAACCGCCATTTTATTAGGCTGGTAATTGAGTGCTTCAGCGAGCTCCTTAACTCTCTTCTTAGTGTCTTCACCTATATCTGGGGCATTGCTTAATGCCTTCGAAACAGTAGAGACAGAAACGTTTAGCAGTTTTGCTAGTTCTTTTAAGGTTGTCATGAGAAAAATTTATTAAATCAATGCAAATCTAGTTTAATTTAGCTTCTTTTAAGTAAATTTATGGTTATTTTGATATACTGATTTTACTACATCGGTTGAGTTTGTTGCCTATTAAATTGTTCATTTATACCAGTTATTAGGTGAAATTACTGAAAAAGAAAACAGCCTTTCCCGACCCTTCGGGAATGATTTTTTTCTTTATATGAATAAGAAAAATCGACAAATAATTCAATTTATTTTAGTCTCATTTTAAGCTTCAATTGGTATGATGATTTCTTTTAATTAAGAAACAAGAAGGAAAAAAGGGCGTTTTACTACGGTAATTTCAACTAATAAATGGTATTATGGTTACCAATCTAGCTTTAAAGTGTAAATACAACCTTGTTTCTTGTAGTCGAATCGCTCCCAACAAAAACTTCAAAACTCGCTCCTTCATCAACAACCCATTTACCTGAAGGTAAGTAGTACCCTAACTCTTTGTCAGTCAATGTAAAAACTACCTCGTTGCTTTCTCCTGGCTTCAAAGTAACTTGTTCAAAACTTTTCAATTCTTTTATGGGTCGTGCCGCTTGAGCATGCAATTGGCGAATGTACAGTTGTACGGTCTCTTTTCCTTCAACTTTACCTGTGTTAGTAAGGTTTACTTGACAAATAATTTTTCTGTTTTCAGTGTAGGTGTTTGTGAGTTTTGGCTCAGAAATTTCAAAATTAGTGTAACTCAGTCCGTATCCAAACGGATAAAGCGCTTCATTAGATTCATCATTATAATGAGACCAAAACACGTCGCTTCCTCCCGTTGTGGGTCTTCCTGTGTTCATTCTATTGTAATACAAGGGCAATTGACCCACGTTTCTTGGAAAACTCATCGGTAATTTACCACTTGGATTATAATCGCCATAAAGTACGGAAGTAATTGCATTTCCGCTTTCGGTACCCAAATGCCACGCTTCAACTATGGCAGTAACATGCTCATCCATCCAAGTTAAGTCAAGAGGTCGTCCGTTTTGCAAAACAACAACTATATTCTTGTTCACTTTATAGACTTCTTCCAACAATTCTTGTTGAAGCCCGGGTAAACCAATTCTGGTTCGGCTTCTACCTTCGCCGCTTTGCAAACCGTGTTCGCCAATGACCATGACCACCACATCCATATTTTTTGCTAATTGAACAGCCGCTGCAATTCCTGTTCTATCAGTTTCATTTACGTCAAATGGTCTTACAAAAGCTGGATTTTCCTCGTCAAGTAAGCGAATACCTTGAGCATAATGAAGTTGATTGGTGGCTTCATAATGGGTAAAGCCTTCCCATACTGAAACAGCGGTTCCATCCTCAGCAGCGAGACGCCAACTTCCCAATGGAGAGGTTTTATCTTTTACTAAAGGCCCAATTAAACCGATTTTTTGGTTGTTCTTATTCAGCGGAAGTAAGTTATTTTCATTTTTCAAAAGCACTATCGATTTTTCGGCTAGCGCTCTCATTTCAGGTAAAAATGATGAATTATTTACCCATTCTTTTTCACGTTCTTCGTCCGTATAGCGATAGGGATCGTCAAAAAGGCCGAGTTCAAACTTTACACGTAAAATTCTTCGTGCTGCATCGTTGACTAAGTCTTCGCTTACTTCTCCGCTTCTTACCAAATCGGCTAATTCTTCTACATAAAGATGCGACTCCATGTCCATGTCGTTCCCGGCAATTATTGCTTTTTTAGCAGCATCTCGCCCATCTTTTGCAAAACCATGGTCTATCATTTCAATAATTGAAGCCCAATCGGACACCATAAATCCTTGAAAATTCCATTTGTCTTTTAAAATATCCCGTTGAAGGTATTTATCGCCCGTGGCAGGAATTCCGTTCAAAATATTGAAGGCGTTCATAAACGTCTTTACGTCAGCTTCTACTGCTGCTTCAAAAGGAGGATTAATAATATTATGAAGGGTGTAGGTGCCAACATCAACCGTATTGTACTCTCGTCCTGCTTCCGCAAAGCCGTAGCCTGTAAAGTGTTTTGCTGTTGCAGCAATAGTGTGAGGACTCGCCAAATCTTCTCCTTGAAATCCCTTTACACGGGCTTTTGCAATCAAGCTTCCTAAATACGGGTCTTCTCCTGCGCCTTCCATTACTCTTCCCCATCGAGCGTCTCGCGTAATATCTACCATTGGTGCAAATGTCCAATGTATTCCCGCTGCTGAGGCTTCTTTTGCGGCAATTTCAGCAGAACGCTGAATGGCTTCTAAATCCCAACTTGCCGCTTCTGCTAATGGAATTGGACTGATGGTTTTATAGCCATGTATAACATCAAAACCAATAATTAAGGGTATCCCCAAGCGTGTTTCCTCCACAGCAATTTTTTGAACTGCGCGCACATTTTCAACGCCATGAACATTTAACATAGAGCCTACCCAACCTTTTTTGATGTACTCTAGTTTTTCTGCTTGTTGACCTTCCTTTGGACGTGGACCTGTAAAATCCATGAATCCACTTATTTGGTTCATTTGACCAATTTTTTCTTCTAAAGTCATCACAGATAGAAGTGAATCAAGTTGTTTTTCAACTGAATCTTTCATGTTGTTTTGTGGTTGCGTTTGTTGGTTACATGAAGAAAATAACATGCTCATACATAAGACGAATAAGGCAAAATTTAGGTGTTTCATTTTTCTACTGATTTCAGTAATTATTCCAATTGAAGCAGCAAACAAAGCTGAGAAATTCTTAATTTTTAGTGCAAAAGTCACACTTTCAGATTTAGTAGACTAAAAAAGTAAGTCTCTAAAAAGAGGCGTATTTACTTTGCACACTTTACAAAGTAAACTTGTTTGAATTAAAAACTACTGTTTTCTATCAAAACTTTAATGTTTCATTTTTGTCCCATATTCCCCAATAAGCTCCTACGTCTCCTTCAGCTCCTACTTTCCAAGACTCATCGAAAGAAGAAAAGTAAAACATCTCTATACCTGCTTTTTTTGCCCAAACTTGCGCATTGATAAAGTATTTCAATGCGTTTTCATGAGAAGGTTGTGCTGCGTGTAAATTTTCTCCTGCACTTGGCCAACCTGTTTCGGTAATAATTACTTTTTTACCTCTTCCTGCACCTAGTGCTTGTCCATACATTTGCTGCATGTGCGCAAGTGAATATTCAAAAGGACAGCTTTCCCAAAATGGATAGCAGTTAGCCAAAATTACATCGCATTTTTCTACTAAAATTGGGTGGGAAGAAAACTCGTAGTAGGCATCTACATAACCAATCGGAATATGCGCAGGAATAGCTGCTCTTACTTCTTCTATATAAGCTATTAGTTCATCTAGGCTAAGTTCTTTTCTGTACAAAACTTCGTTACCCACCGCAGCAACATCTACCAATCCTTGGTTTGCTAAGTCTATTAACGCGTCAATTTCTTCTTGATTTTTCTCTTTGTCATCACTTAACCAAGCCCCAACAAGGGTTTTCATGCCCAAATCTTTGGCAACTTTAGGAACAAACTCGTTTCCTTCTATGCACGAAAAAGAGCGCACCCACTTTACGTGTGGTTGAAGAATTTTCATTCTTCGAAGTACTTGCGCTTCAGAAATACTATCGCCGGGTTGCTGACCGTCTTCATACATGCTAAAACAAATACCGTGAAAACCATCTTCCAAAATTTCCTTGAAAAGGCTTGATAGGTCTTCTTCGGTAATCGAATCTACTATCAGTGGATTTTGCTGTATAGAAGCTAAAAATTGCTTCTGTTGCGCACTTACTTGTTGTTCGTTTCTAAATGATGACATAATTTATTCAAATTTAAGTTTTTCGTTTTTATCCCAAATTCCCCAACGTTGACCCACGTCTCCTTCGTGATGAATTTTCCATGATTCATCAAAAGAAGAGAAATAAAATAGGTCTATATTTTCTATTTTTGACCATCGTTGTACATTAATGAAATAACTCATTGCATTACGTAAGGATGGTTTTGCTTCTTGTGTATGTTCGCCATCACTTGGCCAACCTGTTTCAGAAATTATTACTTTTTTCTGTCCAGCAATTTTTTTGACAAGACTATACATTTGTCTCAAATGAGCAGGAGACAATTCAATTGAGGTACCTTCCCAAAAAGGATAGCAGTTGATAAGTACCTGATCGCATACCGCTACAAGTTCCGGGTGTTGCTCAAAAATATAGTACGCGTCTACGTATGTAACAGGAATTTGTTCGGGTATAAGTTTTCTAGCTTTTTCAATGTATGCCATTACCTCTGCAACGGAAAGTTCATTCCGAAGTAAAACCTCGTTACCAATAACGGCTATATCTACCATGCCTTCATTGGCAAGGTTTACTAAGTTTTGTATTTCAAGTTCGTTTCTTTCTAAATCGTCACTAATCCAAGCTCCAACAACAGTTTTTACGTTGGTCTTTTTAGCGTATTTCGGAATATGTTCATTTCCGTTGGTACAAGAAAAAGAACGTATCCATTTTGTGAAGGGATATAAAATATTGTTTCTTCTCTCTATTTGATGTTCTGAAAGAATGTCGTTTAAATTTTGTTCTTCAGTATAAGGGCTAAAACAAATACCGTGAATTCCATTTTCTAAACAAGATTTAAATTCTTGCTTGAGCTCCTCCGTTGATTTTCCGCTGAAATCTTCATCAAGATTAGGATCTGAGCTTAATTGCAAGTTTGCTAGGCTAGTTTTTTTGTAAGCAAGATAACCTGATGAAGTTTTTGGTTTAGGTGTTTCATTCCTCCTTTTTAGTTCAGTGCTAATTTCGTTGACTCTTTTTTCATCAAGGTCGTAGCTCCACATCACAAAAAATGCAATAGCAGCGGTTGCCACAGGCACAATAATATCGGCTATTCTTAATTGGTTCATCGTTTGTATGGTCTGTGTAGCGGCTCCTTCATCAAAACCGACAAGACTGAGAATTGCCCCTCCCAAAACCAATGCTATGGCTTGACCAACCTTCACCATCCACCAATAAATAGCAGCAAAAGTCCCTTCTTTTCTTGGTAGACCATTTTCTAGTTCATCTAAGTCGCATACATCGGCGGTCATGCTCATCATCAAAGTAAACAAACCTCCTAATCCAAACGCCATAAAGGGAATAGGTACAAACATTAGCCATGGTCCTCCTTGACTTAAATCGATGCTGAACCAAGACATTCCAATACTTTCTAAAAATGGATTGGCAAATTCAAACAAGTTGCCCACCATATGATTGAGCCCCTGACCTATTTCAGATTGATTAAATTGAAGGTTGAGATCGTTATCGAAGCCCCACCACTTTAAAATATACCCAATAATTGAAATGAAGGTTGAAATCAGAAATGCATTGCGTTTTCCAAAACGATTAGCCATTTTTGATATGATAGGAATAACCATAAAAGCCGTGACTACAGCAGTGATTGAAGCAAACCACGCAGGCCAAGTTTGCGCATCTGCGTAACTTCCATTATAAATATAAAATACAATAATGAAAAAGCTAAACGATGCCACAATCTGAAATCCATTAAACACTAAAAAGGTAGCTCCACATAGCTTCATAAAAGGCTTGCTCTGAGATACTTCTTTGATAGACTCAAACAAATCTTTGAACGTAGCTGAAAGCGCTTTGGTGTTGATTCGCTTTCTGTTTTTCATGTCGCCAGGGTCTATTCCTTTACAGAAAAGAGCCGGGAGTATCCCCAAAACAGCGCACATTAATCCAACGGTTAAGGAAAGTTTTCTAACCCCGTTAGCTTGTAGTTTTTCGTCTGTAATTTTCTGTAAGTCTTCTCCAGATAAGCCTAATTCTCCAATCGTTCGGAGGGTTTCTTCGCTTAATGGAAAAACAGTAGGGTCGGCAATAATCACCCAAAACCAAGGGACGAGCATCCACGCAACCTGTCCAATAGTATTTGCAAAAGCCATTAAGCGCGTACGCTCATTATAGTCGGTGGTCATTTCGTAACCAAAACCAACCAATGGTGTAGCAAAGGTGGTGTTACCAACTAAAAAAAGAAGGGACATCAAAAGGAAATAAATAAAGTTGAACGTAACCGAATTATTCTCGCTCAGTTGAAATAAAAGAGCAAACAATATACCGCTCAGTAAGGCTCCTACAAAAATATAAGGCCTCCTTCTTCCCCAGCGAGATTTGGTATTGTCTGAAATAAACCCCATCACAGGGTCTGTAATTGCATCAAATATTCTTGGCAAACCCCCTAATAATCCTGCCAAAAAAGGATTCATTCCAAAAGCAGTTACTAAAAAGAACATAAAAACAGCCAAGGCTCCCGGGAGTAAATTAAGTACCAGGTGCCCAGCTCCAAAAGCCATTTTTTCACCAACAGGTACTTTTACTCGACTAGTAATTTTACGTTCTGACATAGGTTTTAGCTTTTAGGTGTAATTACAATACTTTGCAAGGCTTGTGGAGAAATGCGAACTTTTTGTTTTAGTCCGTCTAAGTTTACTTCCATTACAATAGCTTCATCCGTTGGGTTGAAGGCAATAAGCACGTGTTCTCCATTTGGATTAGTAGCTGCGGTAACTTGTAATTCTGTTTCTTGAGCTACAGCAAAGTCAATACGTTTTGCGTTTGGTCGGACAAACCTGCTAAAGTGAGCCATTGTATAATACAAAGGTGTAAAATACACCTCATCTTGCTCAGGGTCGACAATTACAGGAGCCACACACCAGTTTTCAAACCAATTCGGGCCTCCTTGTCTATCCAGCACCATGTTCCAATCTATCCATCCATCTACGTGATTGTTCATGCACCCAATTATGTCTCTAGCATATCGATATACGGGTCTGTATTTTGGGTGTAAGTGCTTTCGTTCTTCGGGCGCCCAAGTGTATCCCCAATCGGTAGCTTCTTTGCGCCAATACCAATCATCTTCTTGCCAAACAGGAACTTGCGCATCAACACAGGCCTCTGTTTGAATAAGGTATTTATCAGGTGCTTTTTCATGTGCATATTGCAACTCTTCAGGGAAAACTTTAAATGTGCTTTCGTACCAATGAATAGCCGTTCCATCGTAATAATTGGGTTGGTGCTTAGGGTCGAACATCTCATCTACCCATTCGCGTAAGCCTTCTCTATTTTGGTCGTAACCTAAAATTTTCAGGTGGCTTTTTCCGTCTTTTTCTAATTGAGGTCCAAGGTGGTTGTTCACAAAATCTGTCATTTCCTGAGGTGTGTAGTGCATACTCTCCCAGTTGTTTCCATTGCCGTGTGGCTCATTTTCAACGGTAAATCCCCAGATATCGATGCCTTGTTCTTTGTAAGCATCTACATACTTCGAAAAAAACAATGCCCATGTGGGGTAAAACTCAGGCTTCAATTTGCCACCCACCCAGTGATTGTTGTCTTTCATCCATGGAGCTGCTGTCCATGGCGATGAAATGATTCTGAAGCCTTCATCTGAAGCTTTCATCGCATCTTTAATCATGGGAATAATATCATCCATGTCTTCTTCGATTGAAAAATGCTTCAAAAGGGTATCATTTTCCACAGGCGAATACGAATATTGCCCCAAAGAAAAATCACACGAATTCATGTGTGTTCTAGTTAATGAATACTTAGCTCCCTCATTTCCAAAGTAGGCATCAATGATTTTTTGACGATTTTCTTTGCTTAAACGATTAAGCAAATACGCAGAAGATTCGGTAAACGAGCCACCAAAACCAACAAAAGTTTGAAAGGTTTTGCTTGGGTTCAATTGAATTTGCACAAGCCTATCGGCCCCCATTTCTGTTGAAGCACTTGCATTAATCTTTGCTAATTTGTTCCCACTTCTTGAGGTTTCAAAAACTTCAAGCTGTAATTTTTCTTCTTCTGTGCATGCACTCATAAGCAAGGAAACTAAAATGATTAAAAAAGTGTTTTTGTTCATACGCTATTTTTTGTCCATTACTAACCTGTTAATGATTAGGAATGATTTCTTGTTTTAAAGGTGGCATTTGCACTTCCAAAAGCAAATTATTTAAGTCTCCGTTGTAGGTTTTTTCAATTGTATTGCCTCCGCGACTTAGGCCTTCAAAGGTTCCCTTATCAACTTCGTCCCAAATGACGTATTTTGCTTTTCCGTCTACGGTGAATAGACCAAAATGATTTTCAGAGCCCATAGGGTGCAAGGCATCTTTCCAAGGTTCATCAAAGGCTTGAAAATAAAAACAAGAAATCTTGTTTTTCTTGGTCCATTCTCTCATTTTTTGGTGGTACAAAGCTTGCTTGTATTCATCTACAGCTTTTGTTCCTTCAGGGCCATACATGCCTTTAGATTTTGTTGCCCATCCAGTTTCGCCTATATGAACAGGTTTATCAACGCCAATCCCCTTCATGTAACTTACCACGCTGTCGTACTGAGAGATGGCGTAGTTAAGGGATCTTGTCATGGCTCGGTCTAGTTTTTCTTGATTGGATAAGCTTTTTTCTTTTGGAAAAATTCCCCAAAAAACAGGGTTGTAATGCGTATCGTGCATCGGATAGGTATGCATCGAAATGAAATCTACCTCTTTAATTAACTCATTTAACTCAGGCGTATGGTATTGTGTTTCGCCACCACCCCAGGAAGCAAAATTATCCGAACTTGTAATCCAAACATCCTTGTCCAATTTACCTTCTTCTTTTAAGGATTGAAGGTGTTTTACCCATTTTAGGATAATGTGTGGTTGCACGTAATAGGCAGTTGCCCATTTTACCATTGCTTCATTGCCCACGGCGATTATTTTTACAATATCCGGGTAGGTATTAGCAAGCTCAACAGCACGTGCAATTTCACTTTCGTTGTGTTCACTTTCTTCGTTATGATTCAACGGAAGGTCGGTCCATGCGTTTTTACAATCTATCCATGCACCGAGCATCACGTACATTTCAAAATTTTCATCTTCTTGCTTGATTTCATGAATGGCTTTTAACACATTCGAAGCATGAGGAAGCCTTACGTTATAGGTTCGTAAAATGCGAATGCCCATTCGGTGCAAAAGCAACATATCTTCTTTCAGCTCCTCTATAGTAGGTTGAATTTCTCGCGAATCTTTGCGGTAACCCCCATAGGAAATGGCTACATAATCAGGATTACTTAATATACTTGACGCAGTTTTATTGGTATTCATAGGATTTTCTTCTTGAATTTTTGCGCTTGATTTTTGGCTGTTTTTTTCACAAGAAGCCAGTAAGCAAAGGCTAATTAATAGTAATAGGAGTATGTTTCTTACCGGCTTCATCATAGACTTATTTCAAAACAGTTGTAGCAACAAAAACGTGAATCTTTTCTACTTTATCTTCTCTGTTGAAGACTGAGTTACTTAGTTCTTCAGTTAATTGATTTCCAGCTATTGTAATGTTTTCTGTTGAAGTCATTTTTACTTCAATTGAAAATTCTTCAGCTAACGAATACACTACAGGTACTTGGCAGAAGGTAAAAAACAGGCTATTTGCATGAAGTTGAAGCGATTTTTCTTCACCATTAACCGAAAAGTAAGTTACTTCTTTAGCTTCTTTGATAAATTCATTTTTTCTGAGTAAATCAGGAGAAAATTGAAGTTTACCTTTTTGAATACGAACACCAAGCTCTCCAAACCTACTAAGTACATCCTCTTTTACTTGCCCTGTCATTCCAGGTTGTTGAGCTCCTTTTCCGTAAGGAGTGTGGGAATATGGATCGGTTGGGAAAGCTCCGTAAAGCTTTGGCGATTTGTGCACGCCAATACCTTCATTTATTTCGTAGTAATGCTCCAGCAAACGACCGACTGTTTCAGGGCTTGCATCTTGTTCTATTGCTTGGTAGCACACTTCAAAAACAGCTAATTGTAATTTTGAAACCATGTGCCAATAAATCGAACCAAGACCCTCATAACCGTAGAAAGTTCCCGATCTTCCTGTGAATGCCTTGTGGTTGAATACTTCTTCGTAAATATCCAATACCTTTTGAAGCTCTTCTTCAGTTGAATTTTGGTAACTTCCTTCTAAATTTTGAAGGGCTTCCTTTAGCTTTTTAGCATTGTTGAAATTACTGTTGAAATGGTAGTTGCCCGCCACATCTTTTTCAATAATTTCAACTTTATTGTTCGCTGCCAATTCTTGTAAGAATGCAGATGAGTCAACTAAGTTTTGAGGTACTTTATTTCTATCCAAAAAGCCTTTCAGTTCTTTATTTGGGTAAAGAATGTAACTGTATTGGTCAGGCCTAAACAAGGCACTTTGTTTCATTGCGTCCAAGACTTCAACGGCTTGTTCAGGAGAAAGGTACTTACTGCTTAAAACAGCCACTTGGCCTTCTAGCATTTCGTCTAAGTAATCGATGCATACTTCATTTCCTTTAATGGTCATTAAGTTGTACGCGTGGTACAATTTGTCTTCTCGCTGATTCGCTTCAATAGATTGCTCCAAATACGCCAAGGAAGTTTTGACTAATGCAGCAATTTCCCCCGCTTGAATACTAGATTTTTCGCCTGAAAACCCGTGTTGATAGATGTTCATTCTAAATTCACTAGCGGCAGTTCCTAATGCATCCAAAACCTGTTTTCTTTGTTGGTTATCGAAGCCTGAATCAACTAGATTTTGGTGCGTATCTAAGGTGTTTTTAATGGCTTTGAAAAGTGTAGCCACCTCTTCGGAAACTTCGTATTTTTCTGAAGCATCTACCTCAACAAACATCTGATCGAAGAACGCAAAAAATCTTCTTAGGTAATACAACGTAACCATAGAAACCCCGTTTCCTACAAGGGCGTTGTTGGCGTCATTCCATTCGGGGCGTTGCGTATTTAACCAAATACCTGCCTCGGGAATAAAATTCGACATTTTTGCCAAACTTGTAGCCAGCATTTTTTCGATGAAATTAGCGTGAACTGTTTCGCCATTTGCATCGCTTAGTAATGCGCCATCAGCGCCTGCTTTTCCTCTTTTCTCACGAATCGCAACATCTAATTGATGATCAAAATCAATCGTATCTTTTGGGTCGTTTACAATATCTTGGTAAGATTTGATTTGGTAAGGTACGTTGGCGTAAACAAAAACAGATTTTGAAAACAACGAAGCAAGTTGTCCAGGTTTGTAATCTTCGTAAAATTCTAAAAACTTGAGTAAGTAGATAATTTGGTGGTCGCCCCAATACCCAATGTATGACCAAGGGTCGTCAGGTTCGATGGTTTCCCAATCAAATCCTCCTTTGGTAACTCGGTAAGGATTGTATCCGTCGAAGGTAGTCGCATTAAGGAATTTGAAAATCATCCCTTCAATAAATGCCGGATAAGAATGTGCTAAACTTTCCCAGTTTTGGAAGATATCTCGCCAATTGCCTTCGTAATCTAAGATTTTCTTCCCGTTGTCATCTTTGGTGTTGATGGAAAATTTGTTCCATGGTCTGCTTGGATCTCCGTGCCTTCTACTAAATTTAAGTGGAAGGTATTCCGTTGCTAATCGAACCAAGTCTTTATCCTCTGTTGAAGCAACTTTTTTAGTTAGCTCTTCGTAAGTAAATGTGTCCGCTAATGATGCAAGAAGTGCTTCATAAGTAGAAGCAAGTTGCTTATTTGCGTGCTTCAAATAAGAGTGAAAATCTGCCTTTTCAATGTTATAATTGTTATCGAAAATTCCCCCGCGCATGATGTTGAACATGCTATTTGAAAAATGACGAATATCTCTTAAGCGATCATCGGAACGCTGCAAACCATCGGCTGATGCTACTAATTGAATAAGTTTTTTAGTTCCTAATGCAATGTCTTCTTCTATTTCGGTAAGCAAATTGTTATTGCTTAAAAGTTTTTGTTGAAGCGCAACAACAGCAGATTGGTTGTAGTTTACATCTGCCACGATATACCACTGCTGATTAGCTTTAGGGTCGATACTTACTTCTGAGTGAATAAAATACGCTCCTTTTTCAGCTTTTACGTCGGTTTCAGTTTGAATGGGTTGACCGTTTCTGAAATTTTCGACTTGCAAGGAAGAAACAAGATAGCTCGGTGAAGAAATTCCCATAGACCAAGCTACATTAGCTTTTAAGGCTTCACTTGGTTCGGCTTTGTCTACAGGGATGGCGCTAAGTGCAAAAATTCCCATTCCTGTGTTTGTTTCCAACTCGTTTCTTTTGTAAGCATCTACTAAGTTGCTACTTGCTTGTTGTAAATCGCTTACCACACTTGCAGGAAGTATATTTTGTAAACCATCTATAAAACTTAGCGTCACTTTTTCTGAAGCATGGTTAATAAATTCTGCCTTTCTAACAAAGCCAAATTTATCGCTAGACGCCCATTGGTACTTGAAAGTTAAGCCTAGAGTGTGGTTAATTTCTTCAAAAATAAGTTTATCGCCATAGGGGTTTTTGTATAAGTTTCTTGTTATTTCAAAGTTTTCAGCAAAACGAAAAGAAAAGGGTTCCCAAGTGAAAGTTTTTCCATGCTTACTTACTTTACATATTGTTTTGCTTCCGGTTACATCTGCAGATTCTGTAATTTTATCGTCTGTGTAGTAAGGAAATAATGCATATTGTGCATTTCTTCTTCCTGCGGTTAACCCGCCATTGCTTGAAATAAACATCCAATGGTTGGAGTCGCTTACCAAGCTCATAAAAAATGGGCGTAGTTTATCGCAATTCGGAATTTTCAGGAATGATTCTCCATCAATTTTTACTTGCTGTAACTCGCTGTTAGAAATAGAATTTGCAGTATCTGACATTACTTGACTCATTAAATTTATTTTGTAATTATTGTTTTTTTACCTTCTGTTTGGTAGCGGTCTGAATTTTTTATTTCATTAAAAAATTCTTCGATATAGTCTACATCTACTTCGCTACTATACACCTCCAAGCGATGAATGTCTTGAAGTACATAGTAAGCTTTTCGAGGGTATAATTCGTAAACGCCGAGTTCGTTGGTTGGTCCTTTTGCACAGATGCCAAACCACTCCTCGTTCATGTTATTTTTACCATGTTGGTAGTCGAATTTGTAGCCTCCATTTGCCCAAGCCGCATGTGTATCGTGTACATCTAAATTTTTGGTTTGAAGGTGTTTCCACCAACCATCACTAAATTGGAAAGTAAAACCTCCCAGTGAATTATTAGCCTTGCCTAATCCTGCTGCATTTTGGTAAATTTCTTTCCAGTTGCAAATCAAGTAGTGGGCTTGTGCTTCTTGGTCTTCTTGTTGAGTAATTGCATTGAAAGCATCCGAACCGAATTCTGTAAAAAGCACAGGTTTTCCGTACTCATTCTTTACTCGTTCATAGGTATCCCCAAAGGATTCGCCTCGGTAGATGTTGGTCCCGAAAATATCAACATCGGGACACTCTTCTGCTATAATATCTAAGTACAATAAGTCGCCATTACAAATTGCAATGGGTAGATTATCGTTGATTGCTTTCATTTGAATGGCCGCTTCATTCATTAAGCGATACATCGGTCTGCCTTGCTGCTCGCCAACTTTCTTGATTTTATCTTTTTCACTTGGAAAATCTTCTGTTTCGGCTCCCGCCCAAAAAAGACCATAATTATTTTCATTCCCTAAAAGATATAGTAATAATCCTGGAGTGTTTTTGTATTCTTTGGCTATTTCTAAAACTTCAGAAAGTAAAATGTCTTGTGTAGTTGGGTCAGCGTAATTGGTTTGTGCTACCCAATTTCCGTTTATCATTAAACCATAACGACCGAATGAATGGTTAAGCATGGTATAAATACCAAAGTTTTCGTGGATATAGCTGATCCATTTAGGTGGAATTCCTGTATATACGCGAATGGCATTCACATTCATTTGTTGAAGAAGCCCCATTTCGTAATTAAGCGCGGCTTTTATTGTTGCTTCGGGTTGACTCCAAATATTGTATTCGTAGTTTGTACCAATAGGAAAATAGTCCCAATTCATTCCATTAATCATGAAATCTGAATTAGCTACTTGAAGCCGAAAACCATTTTCGTCTTCAACAATAGAGACCTTCTCTGCTTGACCAAAAGAGATGTTAGCGAGACTTAATAAAGTAAAAAGTAAAAAAAACCTCATTTTTGTCTATTAAAGATAGTTTAAATAAAAACTAGTTCAAATTTACTAGAAAAAGCCCTGACGAACTACTACAGTAAAGCTACAAAAAACATACAAGGAAAGTAAGCTGTTAAATTAACTATGAGTTAAATTTAGTTTTTTTTAACCCTCATAACCAAAAAGTTACATATAATTATAAGAGGATTAAACTAAGTTTGTAGTGTAAATGTTTAGTTTTTTAAAGCTTAGAAAATCTTAAGCTAAAACCAAACTTTTAGTGTAATTATTTAAATACTGCTTAAAGCTAATAACAATAATTAAAAAGCAATACCCTTAAATTAAAGGGTATTGCTTTTTACATTAGTCTATTGGTAAACTCTAATATAGTCTACTTCCATTGAACTTTCTACAAAGTTAGGGTCTATTGTATTTCCAACAAAAACACCTCCCATTGCTACGTTCATGATAATAAAGAAATCGTCATTAAACGGAAGTCCACTGTTGTTTTGGAACGTATGGTAAACAACATTATTTACGGCGAATTTAATATGGTTTTCGTTCCATTCTACGGTATATAAGTTGAATTCATCCGATACACTTTCAACAAGTGTAGTTTGACCAATTGCATTTCCTCCTGAGTTTCCGGGGAAGTGAACAGTTCCGTGAACTACGCCCTGATCGTTTCCGCTGTGTTCCATCACATCGATTTCTCCACAGAATGGCCATCCTATGTCAGGGAAGTTTGTTCCCATCATCCAAAGTGCAGGCCATGTTCCTCCTCCAAAAGGCATTTTTGCACGGAATTCTATTCTTCCGTAGTTGAAGCCAAATTTACCAAGGGTATTTAATCTAGCTGAAGAATAGTTGAATCCGTTGGTAGGTTCTGCTCTAGCGGTAATTTTAAGAACACCATTCTCCACCACTGCATTATCCTCAGTATAGTATTGTTGTTCTTGGTTACCCCAACCCGGGATGCCTTGAGCTGCGCCATTTCCTATTTCAAAATTCCACACATCAGGGTTTGGAGGCCCGTCTACATCAAATTCTTCAGACCATACTAAGGTGTTGAATTCTGTTTCTAGTTCATTAGAACCAGGTTCGCCAATTGTTCCGTCTGGGTTGGTAGTGAAAATCAAGTACCACGCTAAAGAATCACTTCCTGGTCCCGCAATTGCTCTCAAGCGCATAGAATTTTCTGTGATTTCTAATACTTCGTAGGTACTTTGATTAATAAAGTAATTCATGAAACCATCATCCGAAATGTTCAGTTGAGTTCCTGTACTTTCTTCAGCCGGAACGTTTGAGTCAGCTGGAGATAAGCTGATGGTTTTTTGCCCACTTACGTTAAGTGGTAAGCACTGATCGTCTGTACCTCCACCTCCTTGAGAGGCAGCAAAAAATCCGTTTACAAAACTTGCGCCTGCATTGTCGTGCTCAAAACGGATAAGTCCATTGCCATCTAATGAAATAGTTATTTCATCATCATATAAGCAAGTAGCTAGTCCATTTGGTGGTGCTGCAAAGAAGCTAGGAAAGAAATTTTCTTCATTTCCTGGTAAATCAGGGCCTGGGCCAACTCCTAAATGACCTGGTACAGCAGAAGCAATATACCATGTTTTTGAGCTATCTCCTGTAAGTAGAGATTTCACTACAGGATCGTCAAATTCATTAAATACAGTAACTTCTGTAGAGATGGTAGATTTTACACCTCCAGTTCCGTTGGCGGTTAAGGTTACTATAAATGTATTAACACCCGTTACGTTAAACGTGTGAGTGAATTCTCCATTATTCTGAGTCCTAGTTCTACCATCGCCAAATTCAAATTTAAAGCTTATTGCATTCTCTGCAGAAACACGGAATGCTACTTGGCCCGAACCATCTCCAAAGGGAGTTTCCTCAGTTGCGCCAATTACTTCAAATTCCATCTGGAGGTTGGTAGGGGTAATTATTTCCCCAAAGCTGTAATCATCGTCATGACATCCGAAAAAGATGAACACGGATAATAAAGCAATGCTTTTTAAAATTTTATTTATTTCCATAGTACTATTTTTTCAATTATTGTTTTACGAGCTTAAATTGCCAAATTCCTATACCTTCAACTTGAATATGTGCTCTCATAACCGTTGGGCTTTCAAATTGAACAGTATATGTTATTTCGCTTGGAACAGGAACGTTCGGAAGTTCAGCTCCATTTAAAGCTTTTGCAAGTCCTAAATAAGCTCCTTCACCGCTAAGTGTTAGTGCGTTTCCATTTAATGAATACGTTGCAGGGTTTGTACCGTTATGTGGTGCTACAGGAGTACCACATTGAGGATTTGCTACGCCTTGCCATTCTTCAACCCACGTATCTCCAGCGCCAAAGCCATTGGTGAAACTACCATCAGCTCCAAATGTGTAAGTGTCATCAAAATAACAAGCTCTTTCTGTAAGGCATGGGCCATTACAATTAAACCAACTAACATCGCCTACAGCTGGACCAACTCCTAAGGAGCCGTCTTCATTAGCCATAACCCAAGTGCCTACAATGTCACTTTCTGCATCGGTAACATAATTTAAGTCGTCGAAGTAGAATTCAAGACCACTACCTGTATTTCCAAAATCGAAGAAGAAAATTACACGAGACCAATCTACAGAAGTATCTGCTCCTGAGAAATCAAAAGTAACTTCTGTCCATTCGTTTGTTGTATTTACAACAGTAGAAACTTCAAATTCAGCATCTGTTATGGGGTCTTCTAATTTAAGAAGTACTTCGTTGTTGGCTATTGGCGACCATACTTTCAACGATAAAGTCGAGCTTATGGATAAATCAATAGGTTCAGTTAAATCTATAAATGCGCCGGCAAATGTTGCGGCTCCACTTGCTTTTAAGGTACGAGCTACATTTGCACTAGTGTTTATACCTGATTGATCTGGGTTAGAGATAACCTCTGTGGGAGCCCCAGCAAACTCAATAAAGTTATAAAATCCAGCTCCGGCTTCAAAATCAAGCGGCAATCCTAAAGTAACAGGATTAGTTAGACGAATATTATCGAAATAATAGGTTTCTCCATTTCCGGAAGTTTCCCAGTTAAAGAATAGTGCAATTACATTAAAGTTTGGACCCTCATTGGCTCCTGGTAAATTAAATGTAAGGGTGTGCCACTCATTAGCTACCTCTGTATTCTGAATGCTTTCAACAAAAATATCAGGACTTCCGTCTTGCTCTATTTTAAACAAAATAGGCGTTCCTGCTTGTGGCGCCCAAACATCCATAGCAATGGTTGTGGTAGAAGAAAAATCGATAGCTTCGTTTAACAATGCTGAGGTTCCAGCCCATACTTCTGAACCTACTGGTTTAGTATAAGAGGCTACTTTTTGAGAATTATTTACATTATTTGGATCAGGATTATCGATAATTGGCACGCCATCACCTTCGCCTCCACCGAAATTGTTGAATAAATAATTCACCGTCGTTGATTCGAAATCTATCGGCATAACAAACGGATCGGTAATGGTAATTTCCTCTTGATAGGTAGTAGTTGCTTCACCGCCACTTAAAGCGACTACGGTAACTGTAAAGGTACCTACACTTGAGTATTCGTATACGCCTAATTCGCCTCTTAGAATAAAAGTTGGCTCTTCGTCCTCTACTTCACCAAAGAACATATTAAAGCCCATCGCATTGTCTGCTGAAGCTTCAACACTAATTTCAAGTGGATTAGTAGTTGAAATAGTAATATTAACTTCTAAGTTTTCAGGCGGAAGAAAGGAAACTACAATTTCTTTTTCTACAGAAGCGATTTCTCCAGCAATATTTCGAGCAAAAATCTCGACGGTATAAATCCCCTCCTCATAGGTATGAGAAACGCTTCTACCGGCTTGAAACTCGTCTGAAATTTCACTTCCATCTCCAAAATTTACAAAAAAGAAATTAGCTCCTTCTGCTGATGGTGTAATGGTTACATCGCCAGAATTATCTTGCTTAATCGAAAACTTTGCGCCGATATTCTGAGGTACACCTAGATTAACGCTAGTAAGCGCATCATCATCCTTGCAACTGGTAAAACCAGCAGCAATGAAAAGTGTAATAAATATGATTTTAATTTTATTCATAATGTTTAAATTTCTTCATTAATAACCAGGGTTCTGTTGCCAATTTCCTTGAGAGAATTGAAGCTCTTCTAACGGAATTGGGAAAATTTCATTTTTATTAGGTGTAAACCCTTGAATAAATTGTGCAGCTCTACCTGTTCTTACTAAATCGAAGAAGCGGTGTCCTTCGCCAATAAGTTCTAGTCTTCTTTCGTTGTATATAACTTCCAGCAGTTGAGCTCCAGAGGCCTCTGTATCGGCTAAACCAGCTCTGTTTCTTACTTGGTTTACATAATTTCTCGCTAAATCGTCGTTTAATCCAGCGCGGTTAAGTGCTTCAGCGGCCATTAACAATACGTCTGCGTAACGAATAGCTCTGTAGTTGTTAGGGTTAGTAAGGTTAACATCTGGTTGGGTGTCTACATTTCTTGGTAAATATTTTCTGTTGTAGTACCCAGTATGCCCGGTAATTTCATCTTGATTTCCGATTGTAAAAACAGCTCCCGTCTGAGCTGCCCAAGCTTCGATATCTAGAATAGAAACATCTCTTCTTAAGTCATTTGGACCAAATGCATCGAAGGCTTCCTGTGTTGGTAAATTGAAGCCAAATCCAGATTTAAAAACAGGTCCTTCATAACCTCTAATTCCGTTAAATCCTACAGCCACGTTACCTTCACTACACTGCAAACAATCGAATCCAGCACCTTGAACTCCAGTGTATTGTATTTCGAAAACAGATTCGCCGCTATTTTCTGCTATAAATTCGAACAAATCAGCATACTCTTCATCGCCTCTAGTACCATATAAATGATATGCCCCAGAGTTTATAACATCATTCAACATTTCTGAGGCTTCCGCAAATTGCTCATTGTATAAATATACTTTTCCTAGCAATGCTTTGGCTACAATTTGGTTAACTCTCCACACAGCCGGAGAAGTTGTTTCTAGGTTTTCTACAGCAAAAAGTAAATCATCGATTATATACTCATATACTTGGGCCTTGGGCGTTCGAGGTATGGTAAGCTCTTCGCCAAGCTCAAATTGACCTTCTGGTTTAATTGGAATATCTCCAAACCATTTAACCAGCTCAAAATTGAAATATGCGCGCAGAAATTTAGCTTCTGCAACTAGTCTTTCGCTCCCATCAAATTCTGCATTTCCCTCATTTTGAATGATAAAAGTTGCTCTAGAAACACCAGCAAAATTAAAGTTCCATACCGTTCTTACGTCTTGGTTAATTTGCGTGTGAATCATTCTGTCTACTTGCTGCCAACCGATTACATCGTTTGGACCTTCGCCGCCTGCATTGGTATTGTCTGAGGCAATTTCGCCTAGAATAACATTAATGTAAGTAGATTGTAAAATGTCGTATGCTCCGATAAGTGCATTTTCAAAGTCCTCTTCTGTTTGAAAGAATGTTTCTTGGTTTACGGTGAACGGAGGAGTTATTTCAACAAAATCATCCGAACAAGATAAACATGCTAGAAGGACAAATAAGATACTTATTTTCTTCATCATTTTATGTGTAATTTTTTGTGTTGTTTTCATGTTACAATTTTGCATTTAAACCGAGAATAAATGTTCTAGGAAGCGGGTAAAAACCGAAGTCGATTCCGCCTCCAATTGGAGCACCAGTAGATGCTGTAGGATCGTAACCGGAATATCCTGTAAAGGTGTAAAGGTTATCTACTTTGCCATAAACTTTTAGCATTTTAAGTCCAATTCTTTCGATTACGTCCGGCTTAAAGTTGTATCCTAAGCTCAGGGTTTGTATTCGTAAAAATGAGCCATCCTCTACAAAGAAATCGGAAAATACATTGTTTGAAGTAGCCCCCACTGTAGCTCTTGGAACAGTATTGCTTGTTCCTGGTCCCGTCCAACGGTCTAGGTTGTAATTCATTCGGTTAACATTGGGCTGATCACGCTCAAAGTTTCTTACAATTTCGTTTCCTACGTTAGCAAACATAAAGGTAGATAAATCCCATTGATTGTAAGTAAGTGTTAAATTGTAACCAATGGTGAAATCTGGAAGTGGGCTACCAATTTTTACACGGTCATTTTCATCTATAACTCCGTCTCCATTGGTATCTACAAATCGAATATCACCTGGTTGCGCATTGGCGCCAAGAGCAATTTGGGAAGGGTGAGCGTTTACTTCATCTATAGTTTGAAAAATCCCATCAGTTTGGTATCCATAGAAAAATCCTATTGGTTGTCCAACTTCCATTCTTGAAGGGAAAGGTTGGCCTACTCCAAACTGGCCTCCTTCTAAGAAAGGTGCGCCATTAATTGCTGTAACTCTGTTATTGATTGTAGCAATATTGAAACTTGTGTTTATACCAAAACCACTTTTCCAATTATTGGCGTAGGATATATCAAATTCAATACCTTGGTTACGAACCGACCCTGCATTTTGAACTGGCGATGATGCTCCTGGAGCAAAAGTTCCAAAAATTCCTGAAACAGGTATATCTGGGATTAATAAATCTTTGGTGTCTTTTATATAATATTCAAGTACTATATTTACCTTATTGTTAAATAAACGTGCATCTAGACCAAAATTTGCTTGTTGGGTTTCTTCCCACTTTACATCATTGTTTCCAAGTCTTCCTTGTGCAAGACCATTAATTAAGTCACCATTACCATCAACATAAGTAGCCTGACCATTCAAAAGGGACAAGTAAGCAAATTCAGGAATACGGTCATTACCCAATATACCAAAACTACCTCTTAATTTAAAAAAGTCTATGTAGTCTGTTTTTGGGAAAAAGTCTTCGTCTGAAGCGACCCAACCCGCTGTAACAGAAGGGAAGTAACCTACTCTATTGTTTGGTCCAAATTGTGTAGAAGTATCCCTTCTTAACATGGCTTCAAATAAATACTTATCTTGTAGAGCGTATTGTACTCTTGCAAAATAAGATAGACGTCTAACATCGTAAACGTAAGAACCTGCAGTGTTGTTTTCTCCAGCTCCAGTAGCAGTACCAATGTCAGCAAATTCAAACGAATTAGAAGGAACCCCAGTTCTTGAACCAAAGAGACCTTCACCAAATTGCTTAAACACGTTCATCCCTAAAACAACTGTTACATCATGTATGTCATTGAATTTATTCGAGTAGGTGTTGAACAAGTCGAAGGTGTAATCATTATCGGTTATTCTACCTTGGTTAACAAGGTTATCTTCTAGTCTGTTAAATACTTTGCCAGGACCATAATTAAAAACTGGAATAAATGAACGTGTAGCGGTATTCGCATTATTAAAACCAATGCGTGCTTGTAAATCTAAATTCTTAGCATAGTCGAGTTGTGCGCGAAACATACCGTTTAGTCGGTTAGTAACTCCAGTATTATAGGTGTTACGTATTTGAGTAAGTGGATTAACAACTTCGATACCTAAGTCTATCTGGCCTGTTAAGTCGTCTACATCAGGTCCTATGGTAGGCGCCATGTTAATTGCATTAAAAAGTACCGAACCTAAACCAAAGCTGTTTAACGAATTGGTTTCTGTACTAAGGTAGTTTAAACGTGTTTCTATGGTAAGTTTATCATTAATTTCTGTCTGAATACCTAAGGCTGCAGTATTTCTTGTGAATTGAGACTTAGGTCCTCCTACAATACCTTCTTGGTCTAATATAGAAGCCGAGAAACTGTAGGTTGTTTTTTCTGATCCTCCTCTTACCGATATATTATGACTTAAGATTGGTGCCGTTTCGAAAACCTCTCGTTGCCAATCTGTCCCTCTTCCTAGTCCACCAATGTTTTGAATGGGTGATATTTGACCTGCATTCGCATAGCTTTCATTAAGAAGTAAAGCATACTCTGTTGCATTCAAAAGCGGAAGTCTTCGTGTGGTTTCCTGAAAACCATAATATGTAGAATAATCTATTTGTGCTGCCTGGTTTTTCTTACCGCTTTTTGTTGTTACTAAAATCACACCATTAGCAGCTAAAGTACCGTAAATAGCAGCTTGAGCATCTTTTAAAACGGTAATATCTTGAATATCTTGTGGGTTTATAGAGTTAAGTCCGCCCTCGTATTGAAAACCGTCCAAAATAATTAATGGTGCATTGTTTCCGTTGGTTGAAATACCTCTAATTCTGATATTGGCTTCGGCTCCTGGGCTTCCCCCTTGTGGAGTAACGTTTACACCAGCAGCCGTACCTTGTAACGCTTGTGCGGCATTAATGGGTTCTAGTTTTTCAATACTTTCTGCTCCTACTTTAGAAACAGAACCTGTAATGTTCCTTCTACTAGACTTACCATAACCAATTACGACAACATCTTCAAGAGCTTCGGAATCGGTCTCTAAGTTGATGGTGTAAAAATCATCTTTCCCTACTTTAATTCGTTGGGAAACAAATCCTAGGTAAGAGATTTCAATTTCACTACCAACGGCTACATTGGAGAGTTGAAAGTTTCCATCGAAGTCGGTAACCGTCCCTTGAGTAGTTCCTAAAACTTCAACGTTTGCGTCCGGAAGCGGAATGCCGCTCGAGCCGTCAAAAACGACCCCCGAAATGTCTTTGGTTTGCGAAACAGCCGCTAAGCTGAAACAACAAAGAATGAGAAATACATATTGTTTAATCATAGTTATTGTGATTTTTGATAAAATTATGCAGTTTAGTTATTAAATCGTTAACAAAACCTTTTACAAAACATCTACAACCAACTTTTAGGATGGTAAAATAGTCTCATCGCAAGAATAATAAGCCTTAACTGTTTATTGGAAAGTTCGTGTAGAGTTGTAATAAACCAGAGAAAACGTTTGAAATCTCACTTGTGTAGTGGTAATGTTTGGTCAAAAAATAACTTGGTATTGGTTTAAATTTCAAGTATATAGTTGGTTAAACTCTCTTCTCTGGGTAAATCCATCTTTTTTCGCAAACGATATCGTTTAACTTCTACGCTTTTAAGCGAAATGTTAAATAGTGGTGCAATTTCCTTTGAAGACAAATTTAAACGAAGGTAAGCACATAGGCGAAGATCGTTTGGAGTTAAACTTGGGTGCTTTTCTTTTATTTTTTTCAAGAAGTCTTTATCGGCATTATTGAATGCTTCTTCAAAAAACTTCCAATCGTCATTATTATTAATGTTTTTATCAATTATTCGAATAACTCGTTTTACACCGGCAGATCTTTCTTTTTCTTTATTGAGCTCGTCTTTAATGCTATTCAAAAATTCATTTTTCTTAATTAAACTCATGGTAGATATGGCTAATTCTCTATTTTTTGAGTCAATGTCGGATTGAAGTTGTTCGTTCTTGATGCGCATTAACTTACGTTGACTTTCTAAATCGCGAAGTTCAATTTCTTTTTTATTTTCTTCCTTAAGCTTTCGTTTTTGTTTTTTGTAATTCGTGTTGTATATTGTATGGACTGTACTTACAATTAGAAGAAAAACAATAACATATACAACAAGCATTAAGTTAGAGAGAAAAAACGGACGTTCTATGGTAAAGGGATAACTTACCACGTTTGCCGAAAGTTGTCCTCCAATTTTAGACCTTACTTCTAAAGTGTAATTTCCGAAATCTAGGTTATAAAATGAAGCTTCGGGCTCTGATCTCCACTCACTCCACTCATCAAACAGGCCGATTAATCTGTATTGGTATTCTGTACGCAAAAATTTTCCATAATTTGGGACGTAAAATTCAAAGTTTAAATTGTTATGTTTACTATCCAAGCTAGGCTTTTCAAATTTTGACAAAAAGTTTTTTCTTTCGCTGATGGACCAATTTGAGACCGTACTAATGGAAGTGTTGAAGCTGAATTTTAGCTCTTTAATTTTCATTAAGTCAAAAATATAGTAACCTTCAGCATTTCCCAGCAAATACTTTTCACCTTCAATGGATGAAATAGACTCATAACCAAGCATTGTATTGCGCATACTTGAATTGATGGGAATTGTAAACTGTATTAAACTTTGATCTAAATCATTCGGAATAAACTGATGAATTCCTTGCGCAGTAAACAGCCAAAGAACGCGTTTGTTTTTTTGACTTATTAATCGGCCAGAGGAGTAGCCTTCTTCTTCGTAAGGATAAGAAAGAAAATCGTTTTTAATAAATTTTTTCTCTGTTGCATCATATTTGTATACACCCTTTTCGAAGGCATAATAAATAGCACCTTCGAAACTAGCTAAACTAGAATATAAACCTCTTTGTGCATTTTTAATTTCATTTACTTTGGTGACTTTTTTAAACTCGGAGTTTAAACTTACTTCATAAACACCTTGGTATTCGTGACTAACTAAAAAAGTGTTGCTGTCCAAAAACTCCAAGTATCTTGCAGAAAGGTCGAAACCTTCAATAGTGTGAGAAAATGACCATTTGTTGTTTTCTTTCTTTAAAACAGAAATCCCATTGTAGTTTCCTAATAAAAGTAAATCGTCTCTTTCTGGAAATGAACGCAAAACCCACGTTGGTTTTGGGGTGACCTGCTCGATACCGAAATTATTTACCTCAAAAACTCCGTTGTTATGTCCACAAAAAAGTGTTTCTTGGTGTTCAAATAGCGACCAAACTTGGCCCGCTGTACCTTCAATAAATCTAAAATCGTCGTTTGAATCAAGTTTTTTGGCAAATAGGCCTTGATTTGTTCCTAAATAAAGAATGTCTTCAAAAACTAATGAAGTGTAAACCGTTCCCAATAAACCAGACTTGTCCTGGTAAATTCTTACAGGAGAATTGAGGTTAACACAATCAATACCATGGTCTAAACCTAACCAGATGTTTTGTAAATTATCTTCAAACAACGAAAGCACCGTGTTGTTTCGTAGGGTTTGGTCTTTGGTAATATGGTAATTTATTTCACCCGTGTCCAGACTAACAAAAACAACACCCTGAGAGATTGTACCAAGAATTAAATCCCCTTTTTTTGTTTGAAGCGAGTTATATACTGTAAAATTAGCTAATGAACCAGAAGCATCCTTTTTCCAAGGCTTTGTTGATTCGTCTAAATGAAAAATACCTCTCTTGTCTGTTTGAACAAGTAACTCATTTCCGTCTTTATAAATATTTAAAACTTGGTTTTCTGTAAAAACAAGAGCATCAGAAAGTAATTGAATTTGCGTGTTTTTGATGGTAAATATTCCTTTATTGGGTTGACTAAAGTAAATTTCATTGTCCACTAAAAAAACTTTGGTAATTTCTCCTTCAATAGAAATTTTCCTTACCTCTTTATTTTTGCGATGATAGAGGTAGAGATTGTCAAGGGATTGAAAGATGAGCCAGTCCTCTTGTTGGACAATGGTCCAGAATTCTTCATTGGCTTCGATTTCTATGTCTATATTTTTTGAAATAGATTCATAATTTAATTGTCCAAATTCGTCATACTCCCAATACCCAAATTCCCGAAAACAACCTGTATAAATTCGATCATTGATGGCATACACGGAGCGAATAATACTTTGGTTTGGAGATTTGTATAGTTGCCATCGCTCGCCATTGTAAACCATAAGCCCCTTGTTATTAGCTACATAAATCAACTCATTTTCATCTTGTGTAATGCTCCAGTTTTGATTATCCGAAAGGTATTCGGCAGGGGGAAAAGAAATAACAGGAGGTAAATCTTGTGCATTCATCTGAGGTGAAATAATGAAAATCACCAATAAGAAAAATGTATATAGGTATTTAATTGAAGTCATGAGTTAACATTTTTTATTTATAAAGCTATAGTACTTTTTAAAAATTTTCTAAATATAGTAAAATTATAAATGTATTGGTTAAAATCTCTTGTAAATGAACCCAAACAAAACAAAAACCTTTGGCACAAATATCTTTTCAATATATTGATTTTCATACATATAATTAATTAAACATATTACAAGAACACTACAGCTTAATTTAAAAAAATGAATTGCAAGTCAGGTAAATATCATGGTGTGTTTTTGAGATTTTTTGTGACTCTCGTTGCTACTTGCGTTTTTTGTGTTACAAAAATTAGTTATTACACTAAATCTACAAAGTAATTACTAAGTTTTAAGAAGTTGATCTAAGGATAAAACTTTTAAATTGATAGTTTAATTTATCAAGTAACCGGAATAAACAGTTAAAAAATTAAGCTTTAGCTTGTTTCATAAAAATACGTTAAATCGAAATAAGTTTTAACATTTGGCATGCTGATTGAAGAATTATTACAAACTTAAAAACCCAAGATTATGCAGTTCAAAAATTTTTTATTAGTTGCTTGTGCGGCCTTATTTTTATCAAGCTGTGCCGTTATAAGACCCGGAGAAGTTGGAGTAAAACAACGCTTAGGAAAACTAAGTGATAAACCCGTAGAAGAAGGAATACGTTTTTTTAACCCTTTTACTACTACCTTTATTAGGGTTCCTATTCGAACCACTAATGTCGAGCAAACCCTGTTATTACCTTCTAAGGAAGGCTTGACTATTGTAGCCGAAGTTTCGGTTCTTTACAACATCGAAAAGTACGAAGCGCCAAACATTATTCGAGACATCGGAAAAAATTACGAGCGTAACGTACTTATTAATACACTAAGATCTTCAGCAGCGAATATTTCAGCTGAATATTTTGCTAAAGACATGCACAGTTTAAAGCGTAACGAAATTGAACGTTCAATTCAGGATAAAATGAATCGAGTGCTTTCTGAAAAAGGTTTCGACATACAAACTGTACTAATGAAAAGCATCAATTTACCGGCAAGACTTTCATCAGCTATTGAAGACAAGTTACGTGCAGAACAACAATTTCAGGAAATGGAATTTATTGTACAGCGTGAGATTAAAGAAGCTGATCGTAAACGTGCAGAAGCCGAAGGTATTAGAGATGCACAAGCAATTATCAACGAAGGATTGTCGCCATTGCTAATTCAGTACCAAACCATTGAAGCTTTTAGAGAATTAAGCAGGTCTAACAACGCAAAGGTTATTATAACAGATGGCAAAGCCCCTATAATGATAGGACAATAAATCTGCAATTCAACTTTTTGAAGTTAATCTCCTTCATTAGTAAATGCAAAACTTCCCAACGCAACGTCTTTTCTTATGAAAAGACGTTGTTCGTTTATATAAATAAAATTCAATTCCAGTTTGGCCTATACCGTTTATCAAGTAAAATTCCCGTTATTAAATATCCTTTTTACGTTTCGTTTTTATCATTGCAAAAGAAACCACTTCTTTCGGTGTAATTGGTTTTTCTACTTCACAAATAGAAAGAATCATCACTCTCTTTCCCTGTAATTTCAACTGATCATTGGTGATATTTCAATATTTAATTGGTTTGGTTTCAACTAAAAACGATCATAAATATGTAATTTTGCATCAAAATTGATTTTATGAAGTGGCTTGTGCGTGTTTTATTCTTTTTAATACTCATTTCGTTTGGGGTAGGTTTTTATGTCCGTCATTTTGAAGAAACACTTAAAGGCGATAGAATAATCGGGCTATCGGTATTGGCTACTGTTTTTATTTTAATGCCTGTTTTTTTAGTGTATTCATGGAAAGGAAAAAAGCTTCAAGACTATATGCTGACCAAAGAAAACTTAGACAAAATGAAAGATAAAGGAATAGAGTAATGTACCTTTTGTTTATAACATTTCACACAAAAAGACACTGAATAGTCAAGTTGATCTTTAATCACAGAAATTTCAAATAATTACTTGGTTAATTAACTAAGTGTTCAAGCTGAAAATTAAAAATATAGCTTTCAACATATTCTAATTTAGTAATGGAAGTAATGGACTAATGCTACACGTTCAACTAAGTTTATTAGTAAACTTTAACTACTTCATCAGCTAAATAATGAAAAATGCTGCTTTACTAGCGAAACTTTCACTTATGTTTTTAAGCAAAATAAAAGTACTTGCGTAAGACTACCTATTCACATAACATAAATCTAAGCCATTTTAGACCTTGTTATTCGCTTGGAAATCAATTTTTTATTGTTAAATATGAGTAATATCATAAAAAAACAAGTATTTTAATAAATAAACCCTCGAAAAAAATTTTAAGGGCTTAATTATGTGTATGTTTGCACTTTATTAAATTATTTATTTATTTCATTATGGAAGGTACAGTTAAATTTTTCAACGAGTCTAAAGGTTATGGATTCATCACCAACGAGGACACAGGTAGAGACATCTTTGTTCACGTAACAGGTTTAAATGGTGAAAACATCGCAGAAGGTGACCGCGTTGAGTACAATGAGCAAGAAGGAAGAAAAGGCATGAACGCCATCGACGTTCGTGTAATCGAATAATATATATTATTTTTCAAGCTATTGTTAGCGCTCCTATTCTTTAGGGGCGCTTTTTTTGTGTATTTTTGCGGCATGTTTCAAGTAGGAAAAACACTCGTATCTGAGGAAATTTTAGAAAAAGAATTCGCATGCAACTTAAGCGCTTGCAAAGGGGCTTGCTGTGTTGCTGGTGATGCTGGTGCGCCGCTAGAAAAAGGCGAAGAACAAAAACTAAAGGAAGTTTATCCAGTTGTGAAAAAGTACATGCGTCAAGAAGGCATACAAGCAATAGAAGCTCAAGGTACACACGTTACTTCAGATTTTGACGCAGAGGAGCTAGAGACCCCGCTGGTGAACGGAAAGGAATGTGCGTATGTTTTTTTTGATGAAAAACAAACCGCACTATGTAGTATTGAAGCAGCCTTCCGAAACAAGGAAATAGATTGGAAAAAACCTGTTTCATGCGAACTTTACCCTATTAGAGTAAGGCAATATTCTGAATTTTCAGCTATCAATTACGACCGATGGGACATTTGTAGCCCCGCTTGCGAATTAGGAAAAAGCCTTGAAGTTCCCGTTTATAAATTCACAAAAAATGCGCTTATTCGAAAATTTGGCCCCGATTGGTACAAGGAGTTAGAACTCGTAGCAGAACACTACCCAACCTATAAAAATCAGCAAAACAGTACTAATTCCTAAACTTTTGCCTTTCAATTAAGTAGTAATGCAAATTTAAATTGCAAAATACGTAGATAATTTTGGCTAAAGTTTCATAATATAAAGGATTTATCTTATTTTCGCCCACTATATTTTTAAACACCAAATTAAAATGGCGATATTAAGCAAAATTAGAGAAAGAACCGTATTTCTTATTATCATTATTGCACTAGCATTGTTCTCGTTTGTACTAGCAGACGTAATTAACCAAGGAGGATTTTCAGGAGAAAAAGGAGCCACCTTTATTGGAAGTGTAAACGGAGATGAAATCAACAAAGAAAGCTTTTCTCGTCAAGTAGAAAATTACAACAGCCAAATGGGAGGCTCAAGTATGAGGAACTTGAACCTTGTTTGGGAGTCTAATGTAAATCGTTTAATCCTAAAACAAGAATTTGAAAAGCTAGGATTGCAAGCCAGCGCAGATCAAATTCTGGATTTTATGGTAGAACAATTTGCCGGAGACCCACGTTTTCAGGATGAAAATGGATTTTTTAGCGAAGACAGATTAGGAGAATATATAGCAAACCTGAAAGCAACTAGCCCGCAAGAATATGCCGCTTGGAAAGAATTTGAAAAGAATGTTGAAGTAGAAGTACTTACCAACATGTATTTTAATATGGTAAAAGCTGGCGTTGGAGCTACTTTATTTGAAGCTAGACAAAAATACAAGCGAGAAAATGACAATTTATCTATCGAGTTTGTTCAAGTGCCATTCGATACAGCTGGAGATGTAGAAGTTTCTAAAAACGATATCAAAAAATACATTGAAGAAAACAAAGCTCAGTTCAAACAAGAAGCTACAGCAGATTTTCAATACGTGTTTTTTGAAGAAAAAGCATCTACAGAAGACGAGGCTAATATCCAAAATGAACTAGAAGAATTGAAAAATGCATTTAAGCAAACGGATGATGTAGCTGCATTTTTACTTAATAATTCTGAAAACCAATACCAAGATATCTTTCGTTTTGAATACGATTTTGATGCAGCATTTGGTCCTGAAATTTTCAAATTAGATGAAGGTGAAGTTTATGGAACGTACAAGGACAGAAACTCTTGGAAGCTTTCAAAACTAGTGGAGTCTAGTACAAAGGTAGATTCTGCACAAGTAGCTCACATACTAATTACTTTCGAAGGAGGACAAATAGACCCTAACGAAACTAGAACCAAAGAAGAAGCAGAGCAATTAGCTGATAGCTTACTTGCTGTTGTTAAAAGAGACGCTACTAAATACGCTGCCTTGGCAGAAGAATTTTCAGCAGATAAACAATCTGCTACTAAAGGTGGAGACTTAGGGAAATTAAAATACGGAAGTTTCTTTGAAAAGTTTAATGACTTTGTATTTGAAACGAACAACAGTTTGGGTGTTGTAGAAAGTGATTTTGGTTACCACATCGTAAAAGTTGAAGAACGCACTTCTCCTAAAAAAGCGGCAAAAATAGCTACTATTTCTCTACCAATCAGACCATCAGAAAAGACATTGGATAAGGTTTATGAAGAAGCAAATACCTTTGCCTACGATGTACAAGGTGGAGATTACTTGACATTAGCAGAAGCAAAAGATTACGTAATTAAACCTGTAAACGCTGTTAAAATATTAGAAGAAAACATTCCAGGTCTAGGAAAGCAACGAAACATTGTAAAGTGGGCTTTTGAAAACGACACAAAAATAGGCGATTCTAAGATTTTTGATATCAATAACGGATTTGTAGTGGTTCAACTAGTAAGCAAAAAACCTGAAGGTTTACAAAGTGTTGAAGATGCATCAGCTAAAGTAATTCCTATTTTGAAGCAACAAAAACAGGCAGCTAATATTATCGCTCAAATTAAATCTAATGATTTAGAGGCGGTTGCTGGCCAATTTGATGTAGCTAAAAAAACAGCTAGTGCCGTAAACCTTGATAGTCCTTTACTTCCTGGAGTTGGTCAAGAACCAGCGGTTGTTGGTGCTGCATTTGCTTTGAACGAAGGAGCTACTAGCGCACCTGTAGTTGGAAAAAAAGGTGTTTTCTTAGTTAAGTTAACTAAACGTACAGAAGCTACTGAATTGCCTTCTTACGCTAGCGTGGCTAAAGAAGAAACAGAAAATAGAACAAGAAATATCGCTGGTCAATCGTCTAAACTTACAAAAGCGCTTAGAGAAGCGGCTGAAGTTGTAGATAATCGTTCAGACTTTTACTAATATCGATTTTACCAAACATAAAAAAGCTGATTCAAAAAAATGAATCAGCTTTTTTATTAGAATTATACTGTAAAAAACGGGGTATTAGGTTACCTTTCCCAGGAACCATTGTACCAACGTATAAACAATAAATAAACTAATTGATAAAACAATTAGGTTAACTATTAAATTTTTATTTCGTTCTTTTTTTGCTTCATGTTTTATTTCTTTTTTTACTCTGGCTAATTTGTTAGGGCAAACTGTTTTCTCTGAAAATTCAATGGTAAATTTAGACTTATGTTGCTCTTTAGGTTTTTTTCTTTTTTGTGAACGCAGTTGATTTCGGTTATTTTTCATCCGATTAATCATGTCTTGAATATGTCCTGCGCCACCTCCTAACATCTAATGTCTTTAATATTAAGTTGAATACTAATAGTTCCGTTCCACTCGTTTTCTTCAATACTAAAAAGGATATCCACAGAACGATGTTCTTTTAATAAGGCTAATTTTTCGCCTAAACCAAACCCAATTACATCAAACCGAGGGCCAGGTGCTTGTTGAAATAACGTTGCTTTAAGATGGGTTCCGTCGCTTCCAACTACTTTAGCAAAGCCTGTATCTTTAACATTTCTCGCCATGAAAAGTGGACTCATATTTTCGGGGCCAAAAGGAGCAAATTGTTTTATAATTCGATGGAATTTTGGGGTGATGTCTGTGAAGTTTATTTCCGCATCATAGACCAGTTCTGGTTCTAATAGCTTTGGGTCTATTTGCTGACGAACTACCTCTTCAAACTTTTGTTTAAATGCCGTGTAGTTTTCTTCTTTTAGGGTCAAACCAGCAGCGTACATATGTCCTCCAAACTGTTCAATGTATGCTGAAGATTCTTCAAGTGCATTATATACATCAAACCCCTTTACAGAACGTGCAGATGCTGCTAATTTATCTCCACTTTTGGTAAACACTAAAGTAGGTCGATAGTAGGTTTCGGTAAGCCTGCTTGCCACAATGCCTATCACTCCTTTGTGCCAATTTTCTTTGTATACAACACTTGTATATCTGTTTTGTTCGTTTAATTCTTCAATTTGAAGCAAGGCTTCTTGGGTGATGTATTTGTCTGTGCTTTTTCGTTCTTGGTTATATGCTTCTATTTCTTTGGCAAATTGCTTTACTTTTTCTTCGTTTTTTTCAATCAATAATTCAACGGCATGTAAGCCATGTTTCATTCTTCCTGCAGCATTAATTCTGGGGCCAATAATAAATACTACATCGGTAATATTCATTTCTTGCTTTTTATTCAGCTCGATAATTGACCTAAAACCTGGCCTGTTTTTAGTGTTAATTTGTTGTAATCCATAATAAGCCAAGACCCGATTTTCGCCAGTAATGGGTACAATATCTGCCCCAATAGCAGTAGCTACGAGATCTAAGGATGGGATTAACTCAATAAAGTCTTGTTTTCTGATTTGGTGAAGCGCTTGAATAAGCTTGAAACCAACACCACAACCACAAAGCTCCTTATAGGGATAGGTACAATCTTCTCTTTTTGGATCTAAAACAGCAACTGCCTCAGGTAGTTTTGTTCCTGGTCTGTGGTGGTCGCAGATAATAAAATCGATGCCTTTTTGCGAAGCGTAAGCAACTTTATCAATGGCTTTTACACCACAATCCAAAGCTATAATTAATGTACAAGATTGTTCGTTTGCACGATCGATACCTAAAAACGAAACTCCATACCCTTCTGTATACCTATCTGGTACATAAGGAACCACGTTTGGATAAAATGATGTTAGGTATTCAAACATTAACGCAACACTAGTTGTTCCATCCACATCATAATCTCCGTAAACCATAATTTTTTCTTTATGCTCTATGGCTTTTAGAATTCGTGATATGGCTAGTTGCATGTCTTTCATCAAAAAAGGGTCGTGCAAATCTGATAGTTGAGGTCTAAAAAATTGTTTCGCAGTGTCAAATGAGGTTATACCGCGTTGCGCTAAGAGCGCAGCAATGGTTTGGTTAACCTGAAGTTTTTCGGTCAGGTGTTTAATAATTTCTGGTGAAGCTTGTGGGCTTAAATTCCAACGCATATGTTAGTGTATTTTTTCTTCAAAGGGATGGTTTATATCTAGTATTTCTGAGAGTAAACTTGCGAGCACTTGTTTAAATGCTGTAATAACCGACTCGTCTATTGCTTTGTTTTTCTCGGCTTGGAACCAAAGGTATCCGCTGTTTAGGTTTTTGAACGATAAAATACCCGAATGTACTTGCAGTTGAGGCGTTAATTTTTCTTCAAAAAACAAGGCATAAGTAAGAACCTGAAAAGCCTTACTGTACTTGTAATCCGTTACTAACTTACTAAAATCTTGCTTGATTTGTAATTCTTTAGCTTCTACTTTGCCGGTTTTGTAATCTATAATGCGTAAGGTGTTGCTATTTACTAAATCTATTCTATCTGCAATTCCTTTAATTTTTATATTAAAATCAATTCCGTCTAGTTTTAACTCTTTTATTTGTCGTTCTTCCAGCTGCTGAATGACTACTTCATTTGTTGCTAAAAATTCTTCTTCAACAGCCAAAAATCGATTTAGTTGTTGTGTTGCAATGTGTTTACTAATTAAGTTTGTTCCTTGTTGTAAGCCTTGTGTACTAAATTCTTTTTCAAAATTTAATTGTAGTAGAGAAATAATCGTCTTTTTTATTTCTTTAAGGTCTTCTTTTGTAAGTACTTTTCCAACGTAAGCTTGGTATGCATCTTCTAAGGTTTGGTGAAGAATATTTCCGTATACACGATAAGAAACTTCTTCTTCAAATTCATTTTCTTCTTGAATTTTTAATACATAACGTTTATAGAAATCGATTGGGTTTCTAATATAAGTTGTTAATGCAGAAGGAGATACTCCATTACTAAAAAGTTGTTTTATGGTACGGATTATCTCAGGAGTCTTAGGGATTGTAAGTGGTTGAATACGCAGCGCAGGAGTTGGCGGAGTCCAAACAGTTTCTGAGTATTGATGATTCGGTAGGGCAAAGGTTTTAAGTTGAAGTAAAAATCGACTTGGCTCTGCCTTATCCATACCACTTGCATCGTTATTATAAATTAAATGAATGTTTTCTGCTCGTTGCAATAACCTAAAAAAATGGTAACTATATACCGCATCCTTCTCTCTGTAGGTAGGCAAACCAAAGGCCACTTTTAAATCGAAAGGAATGTAGGAATTAACGCTTTTTCCGGCTGGTAAAACTCCCTCATTTACAGATGTAATAAGTATGTTTTTGTAATCCAGCAAACGGGTTTCTAGCATTCCCATTACCTGTAACCCTTCAAACGGCATACCTTCAAAGTTTAAGCTTTCTAGGGCTAAACTATCTTTGTAAAGCTGGTAAAAAGTGCCAAGTTGTATGGGCGTTTCTTGCTTCCGTATCTGGTCGCGTAAACGCTTAAAAAAAACATCGAAATAATAAGCGTATTCCGTAAATAAATCTTGCCTTTGTTGCTTACTTTTTATGTATTGAATGAGGCGTAAACAGGATTGCATTAAGTTGTCAGGTACCTCATTATCCTTGGCTAATGCTAACTGGAGCAGGTGCGATATTGGTGGGTAATCGCTTGCTTTTTGCAAAAGCTCTTCGGTGGTTAGGAAAAATAGTTTTTGTTGTACCAAGGCTTGCTTAAATGTGGTTGCCTCTTTACCCGCGACATGCGTTACAAACACATGCTCAATTAATTGAAAAACATCCTTTACAAACCACGTTTCTTTGGGTTTGGTATGCAGCGAAATTAATAAATCGAAAAAACTTGCAAAAGGAGTTTTATTTAAAGGCAGTCCCATGGTTATATTTACCTCCGAAACATTGGCTGGTAAATGATTGAGTAAAACAGGAAGCAGCTCTTCATCGCCCAAAACTACCGCTGTTTCTTTAATTTCCTTAGGGGTCATTTCTTGCAATAAATGGGCTACAAGCTTGGCTTGTCCAACTTGTTTAGCTGTTGCATATGTATGTATTTGCTTAGCTTCAGAAAATTTAGTTGTACTTGCTTGTATAGGTGCCTCCTTTGGGCTAAAAACTTCCCAGTTTCTTGCATAGGATTGGATAAATCGAGCTACACCAAACTCAGGATGCGTTAAAAAATGCTGATCGATGTCCCAAATAACTGTTCCTTTTTTTTGTCGAATTGTTTCTTGAAAAATAAATTGTTCTGCGGCATTAAGCGCATTGAAACCTAAAAAAACAAGCTGTTTTTCAGTCGAAGCTAAATAAGTTGCAAAGCGATTGCTAGCTTCTCGATAAGCCAAGCCTTGGTAAGCAGCTTTTTGTTGAAGTAAATAAGCAGAAAACGCTTTGTAGTAAACAGGCATTTTTCTCCAGAAGTTAAGGTATTTTTGAAGCATTTCAGTTGGTTGTTGAGACAAACTCCAATGCTCCAAATCTTTTACAGCCGACAGGTTGCTAAAAAAATGCTCGATATCGATAAGGTAACGGTCAATTTCATTGAAATCTTGCAGTAATACTTGTGACCAGTTATAAACCACATCGAAGGATTCTTTTTCGTTTTCAGGAACTACTGTTTGGTAAACGTGGTAAAATGAAAACGCAAGTTGCATAGGGTTAAGAATTTCCAACTGGGAAACTTCTTTTATAAAATCCTCTATACTATACATTTCAGGAACCAAAATACTTGTACTTACTTCCTTACTGAGGCTTTTTTTGAAGTAATTAATCGCTCTTCTACTGGGCAGAATATGTACCGTAGATTCTAGGTTTTTAGTGTTTAGCTTAAGTTCACTTTGAAGGTATGAATCAATGAATTTTTCCATAAAATAAAAGTAAAAAAAAAGCCCCAAATTGGGGCTTTTAATCTCGAATTTATTCAACTTTTTTTACTTAACTAAATTGATTTCAACTCTTCTGTTTTGTTTTCTTCCTGCTTCAGTTTTGTTGTCAGCCACTGGTTTGTCTGGTCCGTACCCCTCTGAAGATAAACGAGCTTTATCAATTCCATTTTCAATTAAATAGTCCTTAACAGCTGCCGCTCTTTCCTTAGAAAGTCTTAGGTTTAGTTCTCTTCCTCCGGTGCTATCAGTATGCCCTTCAACAATAAATTTAGCGTTAGGGTACTCATTTAATTTCGGGATTACTTTAGTATTAAGAATGTCTTTAGAGTAGTCTGTAATTCTAGCTTTTCCTGTTTCGAAGTTCAAGACTTTTGCAAATTCGTTTAACTCTTTTTGCACTTCTTCAGTTACTTCTGGACAACCTTCGTTAGACGCTGGACCTGCTACCTCTGGACATTTGTCAAGGTGATCTGGTACGCCATCGCCATCCGCATCAGGCCAAGGGCATCCATTATTTTCTTTTGGACCAGCTTCGTTTGGACACTTATCCAAATGGTCTGGAACTCCGTCGCCATCAGAATCTGGGCAACCTTCAAATTCTCCAGCTACTTCTGGACATTTATCTAAATGATCTGGAACACCATCGCCATCGGTATCTGGACAACCGTTAAATTCTGGCAAACCTGGTACATCTGGACAATCGTCTAAATGGTCAGGAATACCATCGCCGTCGGTATCTGGACATCCATTAAATTCTTTTAAGCCAGGTACATCAGGACACTCATCGTCTTTATCTGGAACTCCGTCTCCATCTCTGTCCGATCCGCCAAAAGCAAAACGAATACCAGCAGTGTGTTGAAATAAGCTCATATCTGCTCGCTCAAAAACCTGCTTGTACGAAGACTCTATGGTTAGCGCAAGACGCTCAGAGAACCAGAAATTGAAACCTACACTAGTGTTAAATGTAGAAACACCTTTTCCGCCATCTAACCAATAGTAACCAAGACCTGCACCAATATATGGGTCAAGCCATGTGTGTTCTTTCATAAATGAATTGAAACTGTAAATTAAATCGGCATCTAGCGCTATATAACTTTCGCTATCTGATAGCCTAGCTTTACCAATTTTGTCTATACGGTTGAAGCTAAATCCACCTCTAACGCTAAGGTTTTGACCAACGTAATAGCCCACTTGAATAGTAGACATTGCGGGAAAAAAATTCCAGTTTGAGGTGTCAAAATAATCTTGCATAAAGCGCTCGCTGGACATTTGAGGATTAAATAAGTTTGATTCGCCCCCTTTACCTGTTGGATAAAAGTCAACTGCATTTGTACCTATCATTACCGACCAACGATTAACTTCGTTTAACTGAGCAGTCATTTGAAAAGTTCCTAGAAGGAACATTAACACTGCAGAAATTTTAGTAATCATCTTCATAAATATGCGTTTTTTAATTCAGTATCTATACAAATATATAAAAAACAACAATAATTTATCTTACAATTTATTATTGCTGTTAACTACAACGATGTAGATTGCTAAATTCTTAATAAATTCTACGAAATGACTTTCATTTCTTTACCCACTTTAATGAAAGCTGCGATTGCTTTATCCAGGTGTTCTTTTGTATGAGCTGCAGAAAGTTGAACTCTTATTCTAGCTTTTTCTTTAGGAACTACAGGATAAAAGAATCCGATAACATAAACGCCTTCATCTAAAAGCTTAGAAGCCATTTCTTGTGATAGTTTAGCATCGTACAACATTACAGGAACAATTGCGGATTCTCCATCAATAATGTCGAAGCCAGCATCTTTCATTCCTTTTTTAAAGTATGCCGTATTTTCTTTCAGTTGCTTGGATAGGCTGTTGTCTTTTTTAAGTAATTCAAATACTTTCAAAGAAGCACCAACAATGGAAGGGGCTAATGAATTTGAAAATAAATAGGGTCTTGAGCGTTGGCGCAAAATTTCTATAATTTCTTTGCTTGCAGTTGTGTATCCCCCCATGGCTCCACCTAGGGCTTTTCCTAAAGTTCCGGTAATGATGTCTACTCGACCAAGCACTCCTTTTTCTTCAAGTGTACCAATACCATTTTCTCCAATGAAGCCTGTTGCATGGCATTCATCTATCATTACTAGAGCTTCATATTCGTCGGCTAAATCACAAATTTTATCTAATGGCGCAACGAGTCCATCCATAGAGAATACACCGTCTGTAACAATAAGAATGTTTCTAGCGCCATTTTCTTTAGCGGCATTTAGTTGGCTTCGTAAATCCTCCATATTGCCATTTTCGTAACGATAACGTGCTGCTTTACACAAGCGAACTCCATCGATAATGGAAGCGTGATTAAGCGAATCTGAAACTATAGCATCTTCAGCTGTAAGCAGGGGTTCAAAAACTCCTCCGTTTGCATCAAAACAAGCAGCATATAAAATAGTGTCTTCAGTTCCGTAAAAATCTGCAATTTTCGCTTCTAATTCCTTGTGAATATCTTGTGTTCCACAAATAAAGCGAACGCTAGACATCCCGAACCCATGAGAGTCTAAGGTGTCTTTAGCAGCTTGTATAACTTCTGGATGCGCCGATAAACCTAAGTAGTTATTGGCACAAAAATTAAGAACAGTTTTATTATTAACCGTAATTTCTGGGCCTTGCGGAGAGGTAATTATTCGTTCTTTTTTAAAAAGCCCGTTTGTTTCTATTTCAGCTAATTCGTTGGAAAGTTGTTGCTTCAATTTATTAGAATACATAAAATATGATGTTTAATTTGCTCACGAAATTACGGAAAATCTAACCAACTAGCATTAAAATTATCAGAAATTGAAAGTAGAATAATCAACTCTCCTAAAGTATAAGAAAAATGAATTGATTAACTTTTTAAAACGGTAAAAGCATTGTTATTGTATTTCAAAAAAAGACATTCACCACTGCTAAAGAAACGATGAAGCTATAAATTCTACCACAAAAAACATCTAATTGAAAGTAAGTAGGTATCTAATTTCTTGCCTCTAATCTGTCTATTCTTCTTATTACATAATGCTTTGTAAATTTTTACCCGTTTCGCTGTTCTCACGAAATTAATTCCTTGGCTATCTAAGTAGAATTGAAGGTGCACAATTACCCATGTAAAAATGGCTTTCTTATTAAATTTGTACTCAATACTTTGTACTCAATACTTTGTACTCAATACTAAATTATCTTTCCGTTTTTGTAAAATTTTGATTCAGTGCTTGAAACCAACTCTAAATCGATGTTGCGTTTCACCAAATCTGCTTTTTTAACCTTTACAACAACTTCGTCTCCTAGTTGGTAAGCTGTTTTGGTTCGTTTTCCGATAACGGCGTAGTTTTCTTGGTCAAAATAAAAATAGTCTCCTTCCATATCACGCAGACGCACCATTCCTTCGCAACGATTTTCGTTCATTTCTACAAACATTCCAAAATCGGTAACTCCCGTTATTATTCCTGTAAACTCTTCGTTTTCGAATTGTTGAATAAACTTTACCTGCATAAACTTGATAGAATCTCGTTCGGCGCTTGTGGCTAGGTTTTCCATTTGTGAAGAATGCTTGCATTTTTCTTCGAACTCTTCTTGACTTGCACTCCCTTTTCCGTCTAGGTAATGCTGCAATAAGCGATGTGCCATTACATCTGGGTATCGGCGAATAGGCGATGTAAAGTGCGAATAATGCCCAAATGCTAAACCATAATGCCCAATATTTTTAGTGGAGTAGTAGGCTTTTGCCATGGATCGAATAGCAAGGGTATCAATCAAGTTTTGCTCACCTTTTCCTTGTACATCTTCCAATAACTGATTTAGTGAAGAAATGACTGATTTTCTGTTTTTTAAACTTAATTTATAACCAAATTTGTTCACTAAATTGTTGAGCGACATCAGTTTGTCCGGGTCTGGTTCGTCGTGGCAACGATACACAAAGGTCTTAGGTGGTTTTTGAAGGCTTATAAACTCTGAAACTTTTTTATTAGCTAACAACATAAACTCTTCTATTAGCTTGTTGGCGTCTTTAGAGGTTTTAAAAAATACACCTTCAGGGTTATTTTCTTCGTTTAAATTGAATTTTACTTCCATTTTATCGAAAGAAATAGAACCATTCTTCATGCGTTGGACTCGCATTTTTTTGGCTAGCCTATCCAGTTGAAGCACGGCATTTTTAATTTCTTCGCTTACCTCGTATGTTTTTCCTGAAAGGGAAACGCTGGCGTCTACAATGTTTTCTTCTGTTTCGATAATGTACTGCGCTTCCTCATAAGCAAAACGTGCATCAGAGTAGGTAACCGTTCTTCCAAACCATTCTTCGACCAATTTTCCTTGTGGTGTCATTTCAAAAACAGCAGAGAAGGTATATTTTTCTTCGTTTGGTCGGAGGGAACATGCGTTGTTGGACAAGACTTCTGGCAACATAGGAACTACTCTATCTACTAAATAAATAGAGGTAGCTCGGTTGTAAGCTTCTTCGTCTAAAATAGTGCCTGGTTGTACGTAATAAGAAACATCGGCAATGTGCACCCCAATTTCGTAATTACCATTTTCTAAAACTTGAAAACTCAGTGCATCGTCAAAATCTTTTGCATCTGCGGGGTCTATGGTAAAGGTAAGTACGTCGCGCATATCGCGTCTGCGTTTAATTTCCTCTGGTTGAATAGAAGTATCGATTTGGTTTGCAAACTCTTCTACTTCCTCGGGGAATTTTTCTGGTAATCCATACTGGGCTAAAATGGCATGCATTTCGGTTTGATGCTCGCCTGGCTGACCGAGTACTTCTACTACTTTTCCACGAGGAGAATCTTCATTTTTACGCCAATCGGTAAGCTCTACAACCACCATTTCACCATCTTTGGCTTCGTCTAAATGATCTGGAGAAACAAATATATCCGTGTACATTTTTGGGTCTTGCATGACTACAAATCCAAAGTTTTTTTGAATTTGAAGTACTCCTACAAAGCGGTTTTTGTGGCGTTCGATAACCTCTACAACTTCTCCTTCTGAGCTTGAATTTTTTCGGTGCTTAAAAACATATACTAAGACACGGTCTTTGTGTAATGCTTTGTTTAAGTTTTTGTTGGAAATCCGAATATCGTTTTCCATATCTTCTACAACGACGTACGCGTCTCCTTTCGAGGTCATGTCTACAACTCCTTCGAACATATCGGATGTACCGTTAAATTGGAAATTCCCTCTACTTACCTGAACCAATTTTTGTTTAGCTGTAAGTTGGGCAAGAGTTCGTATAATTCTGTTGCGTGTTTTGGTGTCGGTAACTTCTAAACGGGCCGCTATTTGTTTGTAATTGAAATGTTTAGTGTCGTTAGCCCTGAATATGCGTAAAATTTTTTCAGTTAAATGTTCGGTAGATGGGTTGTTGGTTTTTCTTTTCTTTTGCATACGTATGTCAATCTTCTTCTTAATTCTCCTTCAAAGGTACTACATATCAGCCAACAATTTGTTTTTCAACAATAATTCTTTGTTAATTCGACTGAAGTTGCTTAGAATAAAATGATAAACTAGGTGATTAGGACATCTTGGTTAGTGTTGAGCGTTTAAATGTGCGTGTTTCGCCTAGTGGTGTTCGGTTTTTTAAAAAGTCATTGATTATCAAATTGTTAAATTTTAAAATAAAATCAATAAAGCTTTAAGATTAGTTAAAAAAACCTTAATTTTGTTTTTGTGGAATTCCCCGCAATTGATATACTATTTATGTTTCAACCACGAAAAATTACGCTTCTATTTGTTTTTATTCTTCTCGTGGGGATGTTAGGGATATACCTGTACCTAAAGTTATTTTTATCTACTACCGTTAGCGTTCAAGAAGAAGAGTGTCTTCAAGAAGTTTTTGCCTTTGCATAACTTATGCTAAGCTTTATTGTTGATTGAATTTTACATCGTAAAATTCTTTTTTCTCCCTTCTGTTTCATTACAAAAAGAAACATCGCTAATGCTTTACTTGATTTTTTGCCAAGGCTACTCAAAAAGATAATTCAATTTCTTTTAGCTTCATTGTAAAATTTAAGGAATAAAAATGCCATTTAATAGTCAAATTGGTATTATTTTTAAAAAAATTTCTACTTATGTTAGATTTCGAAAAAATTGCTGTTTTTAGTTTTCCACATGAATATGCTGTTCTTCAACTTTTATTGGAAAAGGAGCATATCCGTTTCTTTTTTCAAAATGAAACTGCCATTGGGGTAATGCCGTTTTATTCTAATGCTATTGGGGGGATTTTTCTAAAAGTTCACCCAGATGATGTAGAAGCAGCAAAAGCTATTTTATCTTCCTTTAACGACGCGTCTACCAACCTTAAAATTGTCTAAACCCTTCTAATACCGTTTATCAATTGAAATTACGGGTATAAATTGAAATAACCTTAACTTATGGCAAGCGGATGACTTCGGAATAATCCCAATTGGCTCTAACGGTAAATGGTTTAGGAAAGTATACCGCTTCTTCTGGCTGACGTCCTTTTAGGTAATTTCCTGTGTCCCAAACTTGGTTATTATTAGTGTCATAAATCACCCTGACATAATATTCGCCTGGGTCTATTAAATTAAACTCGAATACTTGGCGTTCTTCAGCAAACTGTTCGTATTTAACCTCATCTTTTGCTGAGACTAATTGAACAATTTTTGCCCCTTCTTTCATGTTTTGAATGGTTAGCAATAAGTTACCAAATTGAGCATTTTTAGGGGTTTTTAGCTTTACTTTTAGCGTATCGTTGGTTTCGTCAAAAAAACTTGTAATTGCACCTGGAAGCAGGAGTAGCTCGTAGGAGGTTTCTTCTTCTTTATCGAACTTAATTTTGAAATGGTTTTTGAACGTATCTAACTCTGCTTCGTAAGGGTGCGCAATTGAGTCAGGAAGCTTCATTAATTGAATAGAGTCCTTTTCAAAGGCTACTATAGGAACCCTACTGGTCAGGTAAAAGTCTTCTTTTAATTTGATACTTCCCTTAACTTTCTCTTCTATTACTAACGAATCTTTTTCTAGTTCTTTAGGAAATATTTTTAGCGTGTCAAGTTTCGTTAAAGTACCGTTATTAAAAGTGAATAAAAGTGAATCTGTTTCGATAAATGGTTTGTACCAATAGTAAAGGGTATCTGTTTTTTCATCTTTTATCACACTGTATGAAAAATCTTCTGGCGCTTCTGAAAGTAACTGGATATCGTAATTATCGCTAGTTACTTTTCCGTTGTAGCCAAACATAATGCGGTTGCGTTTGTCTTGCTTTGGACGTTCAGGTTTAAAATTCGGAATTTCTTTAAAAATTGGCAGTTCATAAAAGCGAAGATCGTCTTTGGGCAGGTCTATAGTGTCGTTAATAAAACCAATTTTATCTTGCGAAGGAATAAAGCGGTAATTGTTAGCTTTATCTGAAAGAGCTACCAATTTATACTTGCCCTCTTTCAGGTTGTCTAAGGAAAAAAAGTTCGTAGAATCTACGGTATACGTAATGTAGGTAGGATTTTTTTTGAAGACGATAGAATCGGTGTAAGCGGTGTCTACAGCATACAACATGATCGAAACAAACTCATCGGCAACGCGTTTCATAGGGTCGTAAAGTTTTCCTTGAACGCTCAACGAATCGATATAATCCCCAGTTGAAAATACGTACTTGTAAAAAGGAAATTTGTTTCCTTCGTTATTATCTTCTATGCTTAAACCAAAATTTATGGTGTATGTGGTGTTGGGTAATAACGAATCTAGCTCTATACCTACATATTTTGCTGGCAATCCCATAGGAGTAACGTTAGGTCGCGGATCGATAGGAGGCGAAAAAATAATTTGATTTCTGGGTTTGTCGAGCTTTACAAACTCATCAAAATAAATTCGAATTTCGTCCTTGTCGAATAAGGTCGAGAAGTTTGGGGGGCGTTCCACCACAATTTTTGGTGGATCTTCGTCCAAAGGTCCACCATCTGGCCTTCCACGTTGGGCACATGCATAAAGCAGCAAGCCAATAAACAAAAGGCTTAAAATCTTGCGCAATAAAGCTAGTGTAGGTTGTAGCATTGTTTAGGCTATCGTGTCAAATCCTGTATAAGGAACCAAAACGTCGGGTATTTTTATACCTTCTGGTGTTTGGTAATTTTCTAAAATACCTGCGAGAACACGCGGTAAAGCTAGAGCGCTTCCGTTAAGGGTGTGTACAAGATGTTTGTTTTTGTTTTCGTCTTTGTATCTGATTTTAAGTCGATTTGCTTGAAAGGTTTCGAAATTTGATACAGACGAAATTTCTAGCCATCGGTCTTGGGCTGTGGAAAACACTTCAAAATCGTACGTCAAGGCAGAAGTGAAGCCTAAGTCGCCACCACATAAGCGTAAAATACGGTAGGGAAGCTTCAACTCGGCTAAAATTTCTTTGACATGCGCTACCATTTTGTCCAACATTGCGTAGGATTCTTCCGGTTTAACAATATTTACTATTTCAACTTTATCGAACTGATGCAATCGGTTAAGTCCTCGAACGTGTGCGCCGTAAGAGCCTGCTTCTCTTCTAAAACAAGGGGTGTATCCGGTACATTGAATGGGTAAGTCAGCTTCGGTAAGTAAATCGTCTCTAAAAATATTGGTTACTGGAACTTCGGCGGTTGGAATAAGGTATAAATTATCTTCCGTAACGTGATACATTTGTCCTTCTTTGTCTGGCAGTTGTCCCGTACCGAATCCAGATGCTTCATTCACTAAGTGCGGAACTTGGTATTCGGTGTAGCCAGCTGCGGTATTTTTATCAAGGAAATAAGCAATTAATGCGCGCTGAAGTCTTGCTCCTTTTCCGATGTAAACAGGAAAACCTGCTCCTGTTATTTTATTGCCTAACTCAAAATCGATAAGCTTGTATTTCTTTGCCAATTCCCAATGCGGTAAGGCTTCCTTATGAAGCTGAGGAATTTGGCCAGCTTCTTCCACCACTTCGTTGTCTTCTTCATTTTTTCCAGCCGGCACACTATCGTGCGGAATGTTTGGTATGGTGTATAAAGCTTGCTGTAAGTTTTGTGCTACTACTTCCATTTCAGCAGAAAGGGTTTTCGTAGTTTCTTTTAGTTGCGTGGTTTTTTCTTTTAAAATTCCTGCTTTTTGAGCTTCTCCATTTTTAAAGAGAATACCTATTTCTTTAGAAAGCGCATTAGACTCCGCCAAAGCTTGGTCTAACTGGGTTTGTAAGGACCTGCGAGTTTCGTCCCAAGTAAGTACCTGCGTAAAAATTTCTGCTGCATCGAAATTTCTTTTTTGCAAAGCTTGTATGTAAGCGTCTTTGTTTTCTCTAATGTTTTTTACTTCTAACATAGGTTGTTTCTTGAAATGGAAAATTCATCTTTATTCATCCCTGATGCACTAGGTAAAGGCACATGGAATTTGTACGTTGCAAATTTAGTAAAAACCTACTAGCGATAATGCCCCAACCTGTTTTTAATTCACCTTAATTAGGCTTGCTATTTCTTTTGCTTTTTGCCTTAGCTCTTGCAATGGGGTGTCAAGGTTTCCGTAGGTAAACGCAATACCCATTCTTCTGTAAGGTCTAGTACTTGGCTTTCCGAAAATACGAATGTCGGCATCTTGATGCTTTGCAGCAACTTCTATGCCTGAGTATTTAGGTAAATCTGTAGATTCATCGTGCGAAAGAATCACCGCATTTGCGCCATGACGTTGAAGTTCAATTTGTGGTACTTCCATCCCTAAAACAGCGCGTGCATGTAATTCGAATTCATTGAAATTTTGCGTTCCCGCTAAAGTAACCATGCCGGTATCGTGTGGCCGTGGAGATAACTCTGAAAAATATACCCCATCTTTAGCAATAAAAAATTCGACTCCCCAAATTCCAGCTCCTCCGAGCGCTTCAGTTACTTTTTTAGCCATTTGCTGCGCTTCTATTAAGGCACTTTCGTTCATGGGCTGTGGTTGCCAACTTTCTTGGTAGTCGCCACGTTCTTGCCGGTGACCAATTGGCGGGCAAAAAAGGGTACTTCCGCTTTTTTGCGTAAGGGTGAGCAGGGTAATTTCAAAGTCGAAGTTAACAAATGCCTCGACAATTACTTCTTGTGCATCTCCTCTCCCTTTAGTTTGAGAAATTTCCCACGAGGTAGAAATATCCTTTTCTGAGTTAATTACCGACTGACCTTTTCCTGAAGAAGACATAAGCGGCTTAACTACGCAAGGAATACCTATTTCGGCCACGGCATTTCGAAGTTCTTCTTCTGACGAAGCATAGCGGTAATCGGCAGTTTTTATGCCTAATTCTTTAGCAACTAAATCCCGTATTTGCTTGCGATTCATTGTGTAATTAGTTGCTTTAGCCGAAGGAACCACTTGTATTCCGTCCGCTTCAAATTGGTATAGTTTTTCGGTACGAATAGCTTCTATTTCTGGTACAATAATGTCGGGCTGATGTTTTTGTACGATGGCCTCCAAAGCATTGGCGTCTAGCATATTGATTACTTCATACGTGTCTGCTATTTGCATAGCAGGGGCGTTGGGATAACTATCTGTGGCAATGAGGTAATGTCCGTAACGCTTAATAGCAATACCAAATTCTTTTCCTAATTCCCCCGAACCGAGTAAGAGTATTTTTTTCATTTTGTTCGAAATTATTCAAGTTTCAAATGTATTACTTATTTAGAATTTAGCGGTACGAATCCAGTACAAAGTCACATTTTACATTTTTCATTTCAAATTTCAAATTTCAAATTTCTCATTTTTAACTTCTTTATTAGTAATTCAGTATTCGATATTTGTCTACTGTGATTCGTTGCTGGTTGTTCGTAAATCTATCGACCCGGTTATTTAAAATTTTTCACTTTTCAGTTCCCCCTCCCGTGCTGCTTGCGCTGAGTATAATCGAAGTGAGCTTAGTCGAAGTATCGAGGGTTTGGGGGGCTCATTTCAAATTTTTCATTTCACATTTTTCATTTCAAATTTCAAATTTCAAATTTTTCACTTCTTTATTCGTAATTCAGTATTCGATATTTGTCTACTGTGATTCGTTGCTGGTTGTTCGTAAATCTATCGACCTGGTTATTTAAAATTTTTCACTTTTCAGTTCCCCCTCCCGTGCTGCTTGCGCTGAGTATAATCGAAGTGAGCTTAGTCGAAGTATCGGGGGTTTGGGGGCCTCATTTTAAATTTCAAATTTTTCATTTCAAATTTTTCATTTCACATTTCTCACTTCTCATCTCTCATTTCTCTTCTCATCTCTCATTTCTCTTCTCATCTCTCATTTCTCACTTCTCATCTCTCATTTCTCTTCTCATTTCTCTTCTCATTTTTCTTCTTCACTCTCCACTCTTCACTCTTCACTCTTCACACTTGACTCTTCACTCTTCACTCTTCACACTTCACACTTCACTCTTCACTCTTCACTCTTCACACTTCACACTTCACACTTCACTCTTCACTCTTCACTCTTCACTCTTCTCATCCCCTCTTGAGGGAAAAACGACGAGGGCGTGGGTTTTGGATAGAAAAACAAGTAGAATTTGCTAAAAAAAGATTTCTTGCGCTAACCGAAAAGTGTTGGCATGTGCTTCTATAATAATTTTTATGTCGGGGGAATATCCACCACCCATGCTTACTTCTACAGGAATTTCAGCCGAATGACAAGATTCTAGAACGTATCGATCACGTTCTTTACATCCTTGAACGCTACAGCCAAGCTTCCCCAGTTTATCGCTTGCTAAAATATCTACTCCTGATAGGTAGAAAACAAAATCGGGTTGTACCTCATCCAATAATCGAGGTAGGGTGTTTTTTAAAAGCTTAAGAAAGGTTGCATCGTCGCACTTATTAGGTAATGGAATATCTAGATCTGATTTTTCTTTTTTAAACGGATAATTACCCGCCCCGTGCATCGAAAAAGTAAAAACGCGTGGATCATTTTGAAATATTTCAGCAGTTCCGTTGCCTTGGTGAACATCTAAATCTATAATTAATACTTTATTGAATTCTGGTTTGGATAAGACATAATGCGCCCCGATGGCTTGGTCGTTAAGCATACAAAAGGCTTCCCCCCGATTGGAATAGGCATGATGCGTACCTCCAGCAATATTCATAGATACGCCGTATTTTATCGCATAATCGCAAGCTTTTAGCGTCCCATCGGTTATAATTCGTTCCCGCTCCACCAAGACTTCGGAAAGCGGAAAGCCAATTTTTCGGGCTTCTCGGGGTGGAATACGCAAAGCAAACAAATCTTCAACATAAGCTGAAGTGTGTGCTTTTAAAATGTACTTATTGTCTGGGATTTCAGGTTCAAAAAAATTGGCTTCAATGCAAGTGCCTTCATACAGCAATTGCCGAGGCAACAAGTCGTATTTTTCCATCGGAAAACGATGTCCTTTGGGTAAGGGGTGTTTGTATAAAGGATGAAACGCAATTTTAAGCATACTTAACTTTTGCACCAAAATAAAAGCTTTTTAAAGACAGCTCAAGTTTTTTCTATGGTAATTTTTTGTGAAAACCTAAGCCTTTTCAACTTTTCAAAGGTAAGCTATGATTGATATAGGTGAAACTGCTTTTTTGTCTTTTGAGAGAATCAATTTTGAAGAGAGAAGGTTGGAGAACTGACTTTAAAGAACCTAGCAACAGAAATATTTTGAAAATTATTTATTCAAATAAAATTTCCATAGTTAAATCATTATCAACAACTCCTATGCTATGTTGATTTTTTTGAATTCCATAGGTAGTAATCCAAGTTGAAAATATGTTCTTCTTAGAAGTTGTTGCTTCTATGAAGACTCTTTTTTGTCGTTGGATTTTTTCAGCATCTTTTGCAGTAAAGGGATAGGCGGTATCGTAAAATTTCATTTCACATAAATTTACTGTATTGTCTTTTCTGTCTATAACAAGGTCTATTTGTGCATTTTGATTTTGTGGTTGGTTGTTTCTGTAGAAGGAATAATTTTCACTGTAAACACCTTCAATACCTAGCGCTTTTTTTATTTGATAGCTATGTTGTAGACAAATATTTTCAAAAGCATATCCCGTCCAAGTTTTATATGATTGTGTTCCTTGGAGCGTCATAAAATATCCTTTAGTTGGATTTTTAGAGGGTAAAATAAACTTAAAATAAAACAATGTGTAATAATCTGTAAGGCGAAATGTTTTATCCTTAGTTTTTTTTCCAAAAGGGAAATAGGAAGCTATAAACCCGGACTGTTCAAGTTCTTGTAACACCTTCGTTAGAGCCCCTCCATTACTTAACGAAGATTGTAATGCAATTTCTTGTCGGCTTAATCCTTTTGTTTTTTTACTAAGTAATTCAACAATTTCTTCATGCCTTTCTGCTTTACGAAATAAAGATTGGTATAAATTGGTAAATTCATTTTTTAAAAATCCATTGGTCTGAAAGCATTGTGAATCTATATTTTGTGCAGCACTTAATCCTTTTTCGACTTGATTTAAGTAATGAGGAATTCCACCAAAAACCATATAAAGTTGAACTATTTGATAGGTATTCAATTGAATTCCTTTATAGGTTAAAAATAGCTTTGTTTCTTCCAGAGTGAAAGGACTTAAATTAATGTACTTGGTTACCCTATTATGTAGTCCGCCTTTGTCGTTTAAGACTTTATCAATCATATATGATGCAGCACTTCCACAAATAATTATCAAAACATTTTTGGAGGATGCATAACTATTCCAAAAATGGGCAAAAGCAGTTTTGAAACCTGATTTTGGACTATCAAGCCAAGGAAATTCATCAAAGAATATAATTTTTTTCTCTTTTTTTGGAAGGTTTTCTACATATTCGCTTAAAAGCTCAAAAGCTTCCAACCAATTTTGAACTGTTCTTGGCTGTGCCATTATTGAAAAAACCTTACCTAATTGAATTTGAAAATTTTGAAGTTGTAGCGTTAAGCTAGCGTTTTTTATACCTACTAGTTCAAAGTCAATTTTTCCTTTCAAGCTATTCCTTATAAGGTAAGTTTTTCCTACTCTTCTTCTTCCTGCAACGCAAAGTAACTCCGATTTTTTAGAGCTGTATAACTGCTTAATAAGGTGTATTTCTTTTTTTCGTCCTATCATTATAACTCGCTAAAAGTAGGTCAAATATACAGCTTTTAGCGATTTATAAAAATATAACTCGCTAAAAGTGGGTAAAACATACAAGATTTAGCGACTTATAATTTTTCCTAAGCAGTTTTTGCCTTTAGATAAGTAAGGTTTAGTGCCCTATATGAAAAAGTTTTTGTCAAATGTTGTTCTTGCAAGATTTTAGTTGATGAGGTAAAAGTAGGGAGATTTGGGGTTGGTGGTTATTCGTTTTTCGAAAAAATTATTCGTTTTTGGAATAAAGTTATTCGTTTTCGGAATAGTTTTTCGGTAATAAATTTTCATTAAGCATATTTTTAAAAAAGGTTAGAAAGGCTCTAAAAGCAAGCTATATTAAAAACCTTAAGTGAAATACGAACTTACTTTGCTTAGCATTTTATAAGTATTAAGTTCGGTAAAATCGTGTTGTTTCGAACATATAAAATTAGTATTTTCGGGAGGAATATGAGGGGGCTCTTATTACTAATTTTAAGTATAATTTTATGAACAAAATTATTTATGTATTCCTGTTTATTCTTTTCAGTATAAACGGGTATACACAACTTGTAGAAGTTAAAGGCTATGCGTTAGACACGTTGACTAACGGGGAGATATTTGTTATTTCAGTTAATGATACCTTAAATAGATATAGTAAACAACTAAACATCAGCGATTCCCCATCAATTTACCACAAGATAAGGGAGCGATATACAACATCCACAAAAAAAGACGGAAGCTTTACCATAAAAGCTAAGTTGGAAGATTCGCTATACGTTGATTCTCCCTTGAGTTTTACAAGGTATATTCCACAAGTTCATTCGGTAAAAGATTTAATGGCTAAGGATAGCATTTATGTTTTTTTAGAACCAGAAGAATGTGTGAAGTACGTGGAATGTGAAGATGAAAACCCGAAATTATATGTATTTGTAGGTGAAGTTATAGAGGTTAATGAAGTTGAAGAGACCTACTATTGCAACTACATAAATATGGATTACAAGTTCAATGCTAAATTGAAAATTCTTCAAGACCTGCACGGTAATTATACCAAAGATACTATTGAATTTTTTGCTTACGACCATTATGGATTTCCTAATTTTGCCTCCCATAGCCACGTTTTGATATACGTTTCGGAATATTGCGAAAATTTATTCCATCTAAAATATCAATTTCAACCCGTTTATAAAGTTGAAGGCAAATGGGCAACACCTTATTATACAACAAATAACGCGAATAAAGAACTTTACCTTGAAAAAGCAAGGCCGATGAAGTTTCCAGCGCATGCTTCTTTTAGGGTGCATCAACATATTTCAGATTCGCTACTTAACGAACGCTATCATTATCCTTATTTTGTGAAAAAGGATAGCCTTTTTAAACCTTTATATGGGTTTGATGCCGAAGATTTTTTCAGCATCATGAAACAGACCTACTTTAAAAAGCATAGCCATACCAATTATTTCTTAGATTGAACATTTGGCGACTCAGGCCACTAACTAGCGCTAAGTCTTTTAGTAATCTATTTTTTCTTGCCTTACATCTACCTTGCCGTCTTTATCGGCTTGTATCAGCAAAAAGTAACCCGGTTTTGTTCGCATAAGAAAAGGAACCTGATCCATGGATCCAAATAACGAAAGTTTTGAATCGATGTTGTTTTTTACAAACTCTCCATTGTAATAGGTAATCAAGCCACTAGTGAGTTCTGCCCCAGAAATTAAAGAAATCTTTTCTACACTAAAGTAGAAAAAGGTAAGCCCTTTTTTCTCTTCTAAAAAATGACTGAACTGATAAGCGTAATAAGGATGGTAACTCCCATACGCAAAAAAGTTTCGTGCAGGGTAACCATCATCTATGATTTTTCTTGATTTCTTTTCTACATCAAAAACTTGGGTAATGTTGAAGTCTTCATCAAACTCGAAAAACACAAAATCTTTGAGCAACAGAAAAATCGGGTTAGATTGAAAATATTCACCAGCCATAACACTATTCCCCGTCTGCTTATCAAACTTAAAGTCGTGTGTATACAAAAAGCCTTGCTTTTTAAAATAGCCATCGTTTCTTACCTCTACAACCTGCTGAACATCCTTCCAAGTTAAGGTTTTTGAGTGGGTTATAGTTCCATCTACATCTAAAACAATCCTAAACATTCCAGTGGTTTTAGCGGATATGGTAGCTGTTTTGGGCTTAAAAGTATCGCCATACACCACAATTTTATTGTCAATGATTTGTGCATTTTTAAATTCGTACTTTGTATTTTTATCGTCTATTGAAATGCTTTTTATTACTTCACCTGTTTTAACATTTATGATAAGTAATTCTCTTGTGCTTATTTTAGCTTTTCTTTTTGCGTATCTTTTTACATTAAAAACGGCAACATTTTCGTTACTTGCTAATTTAATAAACCTTTCGATGGATTTCTTTTTAGCTATGGTGTAAAGAGTAGTAGTAGTATACAGCTCCTCGTGTTGGTTGTTAATGGCGTATAAGTGATTAATTTTTGTATCAAAATTACTCGTTATTGCAGCAAACCCTTCGTTTTGGATAGGGAAAATAGACTCGATAACTTCTCCTTTTTTGATGCTTATTTCCCTTAATTCGCCTATCTTTCCTGTTTCAGGATTAAACAAGTAATAACTACTTCCGTAGGAAACTTTTATAAAAATTTCTTGGCCATTGTAAAAGGCACTTTTCAACTTGTAGTTATAAGCTTCGAAGGAGGTAGACGAAACCTCGTTTAGATTAATGTCTTGGAACTTAAGTAAAAAAGTAGATTTATCCTTGTTTACTTTTTCTAGACGATACAAAGTTAAGTATCCGTACACTTCGCCATTGGTATCTAAAACAGGTATAAATTGTGCAAAGCTTGAAATAAACGTAAAAAGGAGCAGTAAGGTAAGTACAATTTTTTTCATGTGTATTGTGGTGTTTAGGGTTTATTTTAGCGGTAGCTTTCGTATTTAGTTGCCATTTCTTTTAGTTCGGAAGACCTCATTTTATCTAATATGGTAAGAAATAAATTGTATTCATCTGTATATTTAGTAACATCTACTTCGTCTACGTACTTTTTAAAACGGTAATTTCTTTTGGCTTTGTACAATCCATCATAAAACAAATAAAGCATATGTTTTGAGAAGTTATCTTCAACTGGCGAAAGTAAGCCTTCTTCTTGCAATTGCAGGATGTTGTAAATTCCTTTTCCGTATTCGTTTGCGCAGTAGTATGCAAAGATTGCTTCTAATTTACGTTTTTCTTGAAAAGGAATTTCGACTAGAGCAAAAGTGTTTTTTGAGCGTAATTCAGGGAAATTTTGTTGAAGTTTTTGTACGCGGTTTTCAATTTCTGGATGGCTTTTTAGCGAATCTTTATGGAAACCAAAAATATCTATTTTGCCACGCTTGTAGTTGTAACTTGAAAAGTCAAAACCTACGGTCCAAGTTTCGTCGAAGGCTTGGTTTGGGGTTGTAAAATGCGACTGAAACACCTCTAAACTTAAAGGGTAATACTCTTGAAGGTAAGTGGAATCTAGTTTTTTGAGTGCCGACAGCGCTTCTTGTTTAGCGGAAGTTACATTGCTAAATAAAAGGTACCCAAGGGAGTCGGCTTCAAATTCTTTTTGACGACTTTCCTTCATGCTTTCGTGTTTAAACTCTTTAATAAAGCCAATGCTTTTACTGAATTTATTGTACTTTCCGCGGGTTTGTTTTTTCTGTTCTTTGTATTCAGAAGATTTTAGAAAAGCCATTTTTTTGTCCATGTCTTTTTCTAAATGCTGAAGTTGGTAATGGGCTAATTCATGTGCTAAAACAAAATTAAGTTCGCCCTCGGTGGCTAGCTTATTTAGCAGAGAAATAGTAATGATAAAAGTGCCGTCGCCTAAACTTAGTGCATTTGGACTGGTTTCTCTACTCACAAAAATACGTAATCCTGCTTCATTTATATTGTTTTTAATCGCTAATTGTTGAAGTAGTTGGTTCACATAATTTTCAACCTCATCATCAAAAAGCAAGTAGCTACCTTCTGCAATACCTTCTGCCAATTCGCTTCTTTTTTTCGAAAAATCTTTTACCACCTTTTTATTATAGGAGGGAAGTTCCTTAAAGTTGGCGACAAGCATTTCGGTTTTGGAATCAAAATAAGCCTCTAATTCGGCGGTTTTGTTGTGTAAAGTATCTACGGGCTGGTAAATTTGTCCTTTTAAACTAAGGGAGAACAAGCTTAAAAGCAGGAGTGATAACAGGTAATTTTTCAATTTTAATTTTAGTTTTAATCGTTTGCACTACATGGTAATGGGCGGTTAAATTGAATGAACAACTCCAAAACTCTGCGTTTTTTATTGCAAGTGTGCGGAATATGTACTGCTTCCAACGCCTTGCCTAGCAATTGATGCTCAACAAAACTAGCATTATAATCTGAATTTCTTGTTAAAAAACTGATTTTTATATAGCTTATTTTTTTGTAAACTTTAGCATACTGAGGTGTTCATGCTTTTGTTTTAGGTAGGTTTATCAGTAAAAGGTGAATTGTTTTTCTAACGACATTCGTTCACAAATGAAACACGTATGTTGAATAAAGAATATCGAATACTGAAATTAAAAGTGAAAATTTAAACTTTTGAAATGGTAAGTTTGAATTAATAAATTTGAACTTATAAATTATACAGATGAAACACGTATGTTGAATAAAGAATATCAAATACTGAAATTAAAAGTGAAAATTTGAACTTTTGAAATGGTAAGTTTGAATTATTAAATTTGAACTTATAAATTATACAGATGAAACACGCATGTTGAATAAAGAATATCGAATACTGAAATTAAAAGTTGCATTTATTTGTTGAATCCGAGTTTTTTTTATTTAAATTTGGATAATAAATTACACTATCTTGAAAAAAGTTATTCTACCGTTTTTACTCCTTTCAGCTTTCTTAATTGCTTGCGAAAAAAAAGTAAAATCACCTCATAAAAAACAAACCTATGTGGCTTCGGTGACAAATTTAAGTACGCAATCGCCGTTTCATGAAGTACTTATTCAACAAGAAGACAGCCTTTGGAAGTACGACTTCTGGAACAATGAAAAATCGGTTGCTTTAGCTCATTTAGATTCCCAAACGGAAGAAGTAATTGTATTTTCTAACAAAGATTCGCTTGCTCCTTTCGAAAATTACACCCTGTTTGAAGACTTGCGCTTTTTTGTTCAGAACGAAGGTTTCAAAAGCTATGTAGCTACGCCAAAAGGAGCCTCTATTTCGACTGAAGAATTTTTATCGCTTGTTGGCCAAGATTATTTTGAAACTTCTTTACATGCCAATAAAACACCAAACTCTTCTATAGAAATTAAAGAGAAAATTCAATTTCAAGGAAATCGATGGGTTTATTTTTGGGAGTACTACTACCAAAATAAACTCCTTCATGCAGAAACAGAAGAAGTAGAACTTTCATTTTTTGAAGTAGATGCTCAACTTTTTCTTATCCCTTCTACGCAAGAAAATCCATACCCCATTTTTCAAGTAAAAAACGCAACACAAAACGAGATTGAGCTGGTTTACTTTACCGATTTTGAAGCTAAAACAAAGCTATATTCCAAGGTTCAAAAAAGCACTTCAACAAACTACCAACCTTACAGTTTATGTAAAGACAGCTTTCAAAGTACCTATTATTTTGGAGATGAAGTTCGCTATGCAAAAGGCTTAGACCACTTACTCAATTACCTTCAAGAAGGCGCTCCTAAAACTGAAAAAGATGCACTTATAAATGTACACTTTACGGTGAATTGCAATGGCGAAGTTGGAAAACTAGGTTTAGAAATCTTAGATAAAAACTACCAAAAAACAACCGTAAACCCTGAAATTATAAAGCATATAACAGAAAAAATACTTCTGTTGAAGGATTGGGACAATCTAGAAAAGATAGACTACCGCGGTGCAAAAGACGCAAAATTGTTTTTTTTTATCCGAGTTACTAACCAAAAAATTAACGAAGTATGTCCATAACCAATAAGCTTTTATTCCTTTTAGTTGGTGTGCTAGTCGCTTGTTCAGAAAACGAGACTGACCCTGCTACAGTGCAAGAAAAATCAATAGTTCAACGCATCAATATAGAGCAAATTCCGCTTCATGCACCTAAATTGGATTCACTAAAAAGTGACATCTCGTACGGAAAAGAATACGTAGATTTTTCATATAATTTCTTGCAAACTTCGCCCATAAAACGCCATTTAAACACTATAGGACTAGCCATAGACCCAAGCAATACAAGTTATATAGAACGTTTTTCGTACTCCTACAAAAAATCAGGAGAACACGAAAAAGCCATGCGTATATTATTGGCCTCTGTAGATGCCTCTCAAACAAATGAAGAATTATTGGAACATTACAGTTACATGGCATGGAATTACCTCTATTTTTACAGAGATTACCACAATACCATTAAAATAGTAGACGAGATAATGCAACTTTCAAACCATGATTTTGGTGCAAGTTGTCATGGAGAATCTTGCCTAATACTCAAAGGCCAAGCATTATACAAATCAGGAAAATTAGACGAAGCTATCGAAGTTTTTGAAGCTTACCAAACCCATGAAGAAAAGCAGGGCTTTAATGCAATGGATGACCCTTTACTTGTCTTTTACAAAGGTAGATGCTTGGCAGAAAAAGAAGAATATGAAAAGGCAATACCCTATTTCACTTACTTTACTCGCCACCAACCCAGCGCAGAAGCATACTTTCAGTTAGCACACCTTTTTTTACAACTCAATTTTAAAGAAGATGCTCGTCTTTACATTAACTTAGCAGAAGAGGCTTTACAAAACGGATACACCTTTAGAGAACCTTATTTTGAACGCTTCGATAAAGTTTTTATGCATCAAATTGAAGCCTTTGTCGCTAAAATGAATGAATAATTGAAGATGTAACTACCTCATTTGTAATTTGTTTAGTCGAAGAAAGTAAGCTTTCAAAATTAGATAATACGTAGTAATCGGTTTGCATAATATCGGTTCTGAATTCTTTTTGCAATACTTCCTCTACATTAAAATCCAAAAAATTGGCTTCCCCTTTATGAATTTGATTGGTTTCTCCGAAGGAAGATAAAATACCCGCTCCGTACGATTTTATTTTACCTCCTTCTTGAATTACACCAAACTCAATTGTGAACCAATACAAGCGTTGCAATTCTTTTAGCAACCGCTTATTTCCTTTAACCGACGCGCCTAATTTTCCAAATTCGTATACAAAATCAGAAAAAACAGGCTGACTTAATAAAGGGATATGCCCAAAAATGTCGTGAAACATATCGGGCTCTTCTAAGTAGTCTAAGCTATCTTTGGAACGTAACCAAGTAGAAGAACAGAATTTTTTTTCAGCTAACAGCGAAAAGAAATCTTCGACTTCAATTAAGCCAGGAACTACTTCAATTTGCCATCCTGTGGAAGCTTCAAAAAAAGAATTAAGTGCTTCAAACTTTGGTAGGTTGTGTGCATTTAAAACTGGGCTCATTTCGTTTAAAGCCTTCAAATAAAGTGAAGAAGCTTTATCTTGAATGTTTGCTTCTTGTCGTTCAAAAAGGGTTTTCCAAACCCATTTGTCTTCTGTAGTGTAAGCCTCAAAATTTTGATTCATTTTTTTATTTTAGTTGTCATGCTGTCCAAAAGCTTCGGAATAAGCATCTCATATTTTTGTACTATTATTTTTCGTGTTTTTCGATGCGACAACTAGCTACGTTTTTTTTCTTAAAGAAAGACGTGTTGAAGGTGCTGCATCGCATTCCTTAATTATTTAGCGTGTTAACCATACACATTTACTTGTAAAATCAAAAAAGCCCGTTCTGGATAGAACAGGCTTTAGTTTGGTATTAAACAATACGCATTAGACTGTTCCTTTCCTAAAGAAAGTCCAATAATAATACATATGTTTTTTCGTGTTCATGCTGCAAAATTACAAGTCAGTTATTGGTTGACCGAGTCTTAAAAAAAATAAACATTTGTTTAACGCTTGTTGAAACAACAACTGGTATAACCTATTGGAATAAACGATTCAATTTTGTTGGTTTCATTTTAAATTCAATTGGTATTACAGTAATTTTCTTGTGTCGCTAAATTTCTAATCTTTTTAGCTTTGTTGGTATTGAGTTAAATTATTTAAACCAATTGTGTTAATCAATTCAAACTTTAATTTTGGAAAGGTTATTAAATTTGATTTTGCACAACTTAGCTTCAATTGATTTGAATTGTTGATCATGCTTGTGTGCTTGTTTGTTGTTCAGGTAAAAGTCTTACAACTTGCCCACAATAAGGCTCACCGCATTCCCGCCAAATCCAACGGCATTGACCATGATATGTTGTAAATTTTTGTCGGTGTTTTCTTGTTGAAAAAATGGATTTGGAATAAATTTATTATGCTTCAACATGAGCAATGCCATCTCCAAACTCATCGCTCCTGAAGCTCCGAAAGAATGTCCTATTTTCCACTTGTTGGTGGTAATCAAAGGAACTTCTTCAAAACAATGTTGTATAGCTTTTAGCTCTGCTTCATCTCCTTTTTGTGTTCCTGCGGCATGCATAACAATCGCATCTACTGAGGTTAATCCTGCGTTATCCAATGCCATTTGCATACTCTTCTGAAAACAGATTGCTTCACTTGAAATGGAGGTATTATGAGTGATTATTTCGGTAGCAAAGCCAACACCTAATAGAGAAAACAAAGCTTTTTCTTTTTTTGTTGAAAGTAGAAATACAGCCGCCGCTTCACCTAAAATAAGCGTATTCGATTTTTTTGAAAAGTCTAAACTTCTACAAGGTAAATTGCTTTTTGAAGAAGAATAAAGTTTCAAGGCCTTCATTTGAGCTACGGTAAAAGGGGTTAGTGGCGCTTCAGTACCTCCTACTAAAAAATCCGCTGCCATGCCTGAAGTTAGCCATGCGACGGCATTCAATATGCTATGCAAAGCCGTTGAACACGTTATGGAATGAGACATACTCAATCCATCCGAGCCTAAATCCTGCGCTACCCAAGAAGATAAATTCCCTAAGGTGGTGGTGGGCGAACTCAGCGTACTTGCTACTGTTGAAGCTAAAAATTCTTTGTGATAGGCTTCAAATAAAGTGGTTGCTCCCCTGGAAGAGCCAATGTTTACGGCTAAGTTTTGAGGAGTTTTATCCTTCAATAACTGCCGACTTGCAAAAATTGCATACAGCACAGAAGGGTCTAATTCTTTGTATTTTTTGTTTTCTTCTCTAAGGTTTTCAATAAGCTCACATTCCTTCTTTTGAAGTTGACTCACCCACTCTTCTTTTCCTGAAAATTCTTGTTTTTGAAAAAAAGCTTTTGGATCAAGGTAAGCATTCCACACATCTTCTTCAGAGGAACCTAAAGAAGAAATAGAAGCAAATGAATGGATATATATTTTTTTGCGCAATGGTCTATTTTTTTGCAAATATCCATTATATAAAACAATCTCTTTGCTTCTTATTGGGTAATTTGAAAAACTTTAGGAATAGAAGTCTAACGGTAAATAATACTATTTTGGATTTTTCACTCCCGCTAAAATTTCAATAGACAAATTATTTTCCTCTGGTGGAACGGCGCAAGAGTATCCTGAAACATAAGCACAATAAGGATTGGTTGATTTATTAAAGTCCAAAGTAACAATGTCTCCTTCTTCTTTAGGTAAATCTACGTAACAATATCTTCCGTTGGTGTAACTAGTTTCTCCGTTGGTTAAATCCATAAAAGGCACAAAAGCTTTGTTTACATATTCTTCGCTAGAAGAAAAACCTTCGTTATAAAGTATAGCTAAAGAAAATGTTTGTCCTTGAAGTTCAAAAGTAAGCGTCCCAAGCCTTGTATATTCGGCATAGCGAGATGTACTAGTCGCTAAAAACAGGTCTGATTTTTCAGGAGTGAATACAGCTTGAACACGATACGTACTATCTATAGGAAAAAATGAATGTCCTTTAAATAAGTGAGTATTACTTTTGAAGGGAGAGGTTTCAGGATTAGTGTAATGCTCCACGTATTCCTCTTGAAATTCTTTCACTTCCTGTATATAAGTTGTGTTTTGAACATGTAGGTGCATTCTTGCAAAAAGCAACATGCTAGTTAATAAGCTGAGGTAAATTAGTTTCATTAGTTTATTTTTTTACTGAATTTAGTTCAGCATCTTACTCTTCTTTTACAATTACTTTTCCGTCTTTCATCACAAATGCAGGACTTAGGAAAGCTTCTATATTTTCTTTGGAAACTTCTCCTCTGATAGCTACCAAATCAGCGAAAAAACCTTCTTTTATTTGTCCAAGGCTTTCTTCCATTCGTAGGATTTTTGCAGGTGTTAGTGTGGCGCTTTGAATAACTTCAAGCAAAGGCATTCCTGCTTCTTCCATATAGATAAATTCCATTGCATTATTACCATGAGGGAAAACACCCGCATCGGTTCCGAAGGCAATTTTCACTCCTTTTTTATAGGCTTTTCCAAATGTTCCTTGAATTTTTGGACCAATTTCAAGTGCTTTTGGCCTCACAATCTCAGGATAATACCCATCCTCTGCGCCCTTCTCCGATACAAATTTACCTGCGGTAATGGTGGGGACTAAATAAACACCATTCTTTTTCATCATGTCCATGGTTTTGTCGCTCATTTTTGTTCCGTGTTCAATAGTGGTAACCCCTCCTAAGATAGCTCGTTGCATTCCTTCATCGCCATGTGCGTGTGCGGCTACATGAAACCCGTAATCGTTGGCAGTTTCGCAAATTGCTTTTATTTCTTCTACTGTAAATTGTGGGTTATCGCCGCTTTTAGCTTGGCTTAAAACGCCTCCTGTTGCGGTGATTTTAATTAAATCTGCTCCATTTTTGTAGCGTTGACGCACCGCTTTTTTGGCATCTTCTATACCATTGACCACTCCTTCTTTAGGCCCGGGGTTTCCCATGAGTTTTCGACTACTTCCATTGGTTGGGTCGGCGTGTCCTCCTGTTGAAGCGAGGGATTTTCCTGCGGTAAAAACACGAGGTCCGTTTACATCGCCTCTTTCGATTGCTTTCTTAAGAGAAATATTTACGCCCGTTCCGCCTAAATCACGTACGGAAGTAAAACCTGCTTTCAACGTAATTTCTGCAAATTTTACAGATTTGTAGGCGATGTCCGACTCATCATCTTGATAACGTTCGATGTATTTTGTTGGGCTTGTTTCGCTTTCTAGGTGAACGTGCATATCTATCCAACCCGGCATTAGGGTATGTTCACGAAGGTCTATGACTTCATACTCCATGCTTCTTGGCATATTGATTCCAGGGACAACAGCTTCAATTTTGTTGCCATTAATAAAAACAGAAGATTCGCCGTGTATTTCCTTAGTGGCTACATCTACCCAATGCTTACAGTGAATAATGAATTTTTCTTGTGAAAAACCAAAGTTTACACAAACCAATAAAAGCATGGTACTTATGATGGTTTTCTTTTTTTGATGCATGATTTGAATTTTAGTTAAAATTACTAATTATTCTTTCATAACAACTAAAGGTAGTTCATTTATTGAATTATTGCATTGAAATTTCCCTGAAAAAAATTCTTTTTCTTTTACAATTACAGCTACTTAGCCGCTAAATGTAGCTGTTTAGATCATTCATTTTTTTAAAAATGGTATGAAATTTAATTGGACTGCTGTTCTACTGGAAATATAAAAAGAAATGGATTCGTTTTAAAGTAAACAAAAACAGATTTAACTACCGAAGTAAACTCTTTAAATGGAATTTTACGCGATTGGAATGCTAAAATCATAGAGAGGCTAAAACTTACCGAAAAATTAATCGCGCCTATTACCACAATACCTAGTAAGCTCCACAGTAGTAGGCTCAATGAAGCATTCATCCCTTCGCCAAAAATACCAAGAGCGAGATTACCGCTTGCAAAAGCAATGTGCCTAACCCCTAAGTCAATTCCTAAAAATTTACCTAAGGCACCTGTGCTTCCCATAAAAACTCCAAACCAAAAATTAGACATAATACCTGGCCATTTTCGCTCTACAAATGAAGCTATTTGTTCCGTTTTATGTTTGCCAAGTTTACGTTTTAAAAAGGGATGCTCTTGGATGCGGTAATAAAAATGATTAAATTTATTTCTGTTAGCAATAACGCCTGCAATTATTCCTGCTAAAAAAAGGTAAACTCCAGCAATTGCCGCGTGAAAAAGTAAAGGTGAGGTCGTGAGGTTTAAATCTTCAAGTAATACCTCAGAACGATAAGCAACTAAATTATCTCCAACAACTAAAGTTAAAAGATACACCGCGCCTAAAGCTACTGGAAAAGCCATTAATACATTTCCGACAAATGCTATAAACTGAGAGCGGAAAACACGTGCAAAAAGTGTAGCAAATGCTTGGTGCTTGTTTTCAAGCTCCCATCGCTTTTAAACCCTTTTTCGAGCGCTTCGATTAAAGTTGTAGCCGTCATTGCTGGTTGTTTGGTAGCCAATGTAAACGAAAGTAAATACAAAATAACAAAGCCTAACGAATAATTCATACTCATGACAAATGCCTTCCCAAAAGCGCTAAGGTCTAATTTATACAGTAGCGTTTTGGTCAAGCACATTACGCCAACCACCATACCTCCTCCTAATGCGGTCAAAAACATTTTAAAGTATTCTTTTTTTGAAGCGGTAATATAGTGTTCGCCAGTAGTGGCTGTTTGTTGGGTAATTTCATGCGCCAACAACCTTGTACCTTCACTTAAATAGTTGCTAAGGTTGTCTTTTACTGAATTTAGCAAGACTAGCTTACGGAATAAATTGGCGGTTTGAAGTAATTGCTCATCTGCAGAGGTTGCCTGTAAAAGCGGTAAGACCTCCTCTATACGTTCCAATTGACGCTTTATGCGCAATAAATCTTGATTAACACGAAGTGAAATACCAAACTTTTCAGCATTTTTATAAGCAAGTTCGACATAATCTTTACACTATTGAAGTAAAACATTCAGCTGTTTGTAATCTATGTTTTCAGGGTTAATTAGCAGTTCTGGTTTAGTAATTAGTTGGTGTTGAAACCGACTTAATTCGTCTTGAAACCCAACAAATGGACTTTCTAAATTGTTGTATTCTGGAACCATTCGGACCACACTACTCTCCATAGCTCTACCCGACAAACGAAGCGTTAAAATTTCTAAACTGTACAAAACTTGTGGCAAAGTACCCTCTGCAGAAGCACTTTTCTGCATGCTTGAAAGCTCAAGTAATGTAGCTAATTTTAGCAGCTGATGCTTAGAAATTGAAGCAATCCATTCGGCATCTTGCACTTTGTGAAAAATATGATTAAAATAATATGCAAGGTGATTTTTAGGAGGTTGAGAAGGAATAAGTTTTGCCACCATCTTTTCTTTTACTTCAAAAAAGAAATCTGATGCCTGAGGTATCCCTGTATCGGTTAAAAGTGAAACAAACTTTTTTTCTGAAAACATCTGCTTTAAACAAGTAGCTAGCGTTTGTCTTTGACTTGGGTTTTCTTCTAAAAAAAAATAAATTGGTCTATTCTATATGATTTTTCTTCTGTAGGCTGAGGACGCAAAATTGCAACTAAATCCTGTAATTTCAGTAGTAGGTATTCTTCGTTTTGCGCCTCATCGCAATTGAAACTAGCTACTATAGATGTGAGTTGATTTTGCATATGCGAAAGGTACAAAAAAAGTTAGTTAACAAGGAATGATAAAACACCTTACAAAAAATTTAACGACACTTGGAGCAAGAAACCTAGTTGTTATTGTTTTTTGCATTAAATGCTGAAATATTCGACTAAAAACCTTATTTTTAACCAAACTTAAATCATTTATCGTATGTTACAATCTATTTTCAGTATTTTTCTAGTCGTAATTCTTGTGCTTTTAGCTTTTTCAGCCGTATTTGTAGTGAAACAGCAAACCTCTGCCATTGTCGAACGCTTTGGGAAATTTGTTGTAGTACGAAATTCGGGATTGCAATTCAAAATACCTATTTTTGATCAAGTCGCTGGGAGAATTAACTTAAAAGTACAACAATTAGACGTGTTTGTAGAAACCAAAACAAAGGACGATGTGTTTGTTGGATTGAAAGTTTCTGTTCAGTATAAAGTAGTTAAAACAAGGGTGTATGAAGCTTTCTATAAATTAGAAAGTCCGGGGGCTCAAATTACTTCTTATGTGTTCGATGTGATTCGTGCAGAAGTACCAAAGATGCGTCTAGACGATGTGTTTGAACGCAAAGACGATATAGCAAACGCAGTAAAAGCTGAACTTAATGATGCCATGGAAGAATATGGCTACGACATTATAAAAGCATTAGTAACCGACATCGATCCTGACGAGCAAGTAAAAGCTGCCATGAATCGCATTAATGCCTCAGAAAGGGAAAAAGTAGCTGCTGAATTTGAAGCCGAAGCAGAACGCATCAAAATAGTAGCAAAAGCAAGAGCCGAAGCAGAAAGCAAGCGCTTACAAGGTCAAGGTATTGCAGACCAACGTCGAGAAATTGCGCGCGGATTGGAAGAAAGTGTAGAGGTGCTAAATAAAGTAGGCATCAACTCGCAAGAAGCCTCTGCATTAATTGTGGTTACGCAACATTACGATACGCTTCAGGCCATTGGCGGAGAAACTAATTCTAATTTAATTCTCCTACCTAACTCGCCTCAAGCGGGATCAGAAATGCTAAACAACATGATTGCTTCGTTTACCGCTTCTAGCCAAATTGGCGAAGAAATGAAAAAACAACAACAACGTAAAAAAGACTAATTTTTTATGCAATCTGAACTACCAAAGCCTAGACCTGCAAGGGATACACCCGATAATTTTATGGAGTTTATTGCTGAAAACTGGTTTTTTCTTGGCGCAACTTTGCTGATTTTAGTAATTTATATTGCCTATCTAAAATTACTGAAGGATAGAAGAAATAAAAAAGAGTAGTACCTTAAGCATGTTAGCAGATAAAAACCTTTCTTGGGATGATTTTTCTAAGATTGAAATGAGAATTGGAACCATACTTTCCGCAGTAATTTTTAAGGAGGCTAAAAAACCTGCGTACAAAATGCTGCTGGACTTTGGTCCTTTGGGTCAACTGAAAACTTCTGCACAAATTACTCAGCTGTATACACCCGAAGAGCTGATTGGCAAGCAAGTGGTTGCAGTAGTTAATTTTCCGCCCAAACAAATCGCAAATTTCATGAGTGAGTGTCTTGTTTTAGGTGGGGTTAATGGTGAAGCTGTGGTATTACTTCAACCGGAAAGAAAGGTTGCCAATGGGACTCGTATTGGCTAGTTGTTAGAAAAATCATGTTGGTCATTGCGTGAGGGATAGAAGTGAAAAGCCCACAACGAGGAACGAGTGAGGACTTGCAGCGGATAGCCCGGTTCCCGTTTTTCACGGGAACACGCCCAAAAAATTAATACGGGACTCGATTTATTCAGTAAAAGTGGCACTAGTTTTGTAGAATCTTCTTTGCAAGTCGTATATTTGACTAAAATTGCAGCACGTGGAGTATTACAATTACATCAAATCCCTTCATTTAATTTTTGTGGTTACTTGGTTTGCAGGACTTTTTTACATGCCCAGGTTGTTTATTTACCATATTGAAGCCTCTGAAAAATCCTCGCCAGATAAAGAAATTCTTACCCAACAATTTAAAATCATGTGCATGCGTTTGTGGAATATTATTACATGGCCATCTGCTATTTTAGCTACCCTTTTTGCGGTTTGGCTACTTGTTTTAGTTCCTGGATGGATGAGCCAAGGATGGATGCATGTTAAGCTTGCCTTTGTTGTTGCACTTTTTGCCTACCATATTAAAACACACTTAATTTATAAGGAGTTTCAGGTGGATGTAATTAAATGGACATCCAACGGAATGCGGATTTATAACGAGGGAGCAACGCTCATTTTATTTGCCGTTGTGTTTTTAGTAATTACCAAATCTACGACCAATTGGATTTTTGGAACGCTTGGCTTGGTTGGACTTGCCGTACTACTTATGTTAGGAATTAAATTATATAAACGTATTCGAGAGCAAAAACAATCCCACTAATATGAATTTTTTTCAAGGCTCATTACGGTTTCGGATTTTTATATCTATGATTTTGCTCGTTCTTGGAGCTTCTGTGCTTATTGCGGGAATTACCGTTATGCAATACAAAGAAGAAGCTGAAGAGTTGCATATAGATAAATTAGAACGAAAAGAAAAGGCTATACATTCCAATATTGAGTATGTTTTCAGGAATACAACCTACCCTTTGGATAGTGAAAATTTGTATTTGATTTTTAAAGAGAAAATTTTTGAAATCCAAGAAATTCACAACGAAGAAATAAATATTTACGATTTGGATGGGGTACTGAGAAAATCTTCTTTTGCATCGTTTTACCAAGATAGTACCGCTAAGCAAATACCTGAGTATGTTTTGGACGCTTTAGAAGAATCTGTAGACCGAAACTACGTGGAGCGCTTTACTTTAAATGGACAACGTTACCAATCTTCTTATTCATACTTGACAGATAATTATTTTAAACCCATAGGGATACTTAATTTACCTTATATTGAAGACGATGGGTTTATGGAGCGAGAGTTGAAAGAATTTTTAGTTCGGTTATCTCAAGTTTACTTATTCATGTTAGTAGCAGCTATTGTACTTGCCTATTTTTTATCGAATAATATTACACAATCCCTGAAAGCAATAAGCGATAAAATTTTAAAAACCAGCTTCGAAAAAGCTAATCCAAAAATTAGTACGGAGGATGCGAGCATTGAAATTTTACCGCTTATAAAAGCTTATAATCAGATGATAGATGAGCTGGAAGAAAGCGCAGAAGAGCTTGCCAAAAGCGAGCGAGAGGCGGCTTGGAGACAAATGGCACGACAAGTGGCTCACGAAATTAAAAATCCACTTACCCCTATGCGATTAAGTGTACAAAGTTTTGAACGTTCATTTGATCCTGAGGCTAAAAATTGGAAAAATAAATTACATGACTTTTGCGAAACATTAATTCAGCAAATAGATACCATGAGCTCTATTGCCGCTGCATTTTCAAGTTTTGCAAAAATGCCAGCGCAGCAAGATGAGGTAGTGAATGTTTCTGAAACTGTTCGATTGGCGTTGGAGATATTTAACGACAAAAGTCTTCGTTTTATTCATGCGGAAAAGGATGTTTATGCTAATTTTGATAAAACCCAACTTATTCGAGTGGTTACTAATTTAGTGAAAAACGCACAACAAGCAACACAAGACATAGAAAATCCAACTATTGTTGTAGAGGTGTTTGCAGATCATGAAAACGTTTTCCTGAAAGTGATAGATAATGGTATTGGTATTGAAGAAGAAAATTTCGATCGAATTTTCGAACCCAAATTCACCACCAAAAGCAGTGGAATGGGATTAGGACTAGGCATGGTAAAAAACATTATTGAAGCTCATAAAGGAACTATAAATCTTAGCTCCAAACTAAATAAAGGAACTAAATTTACATTGCAATTTCCAAAAGTTTAATTTTATGAACTAGAAACAATGAAATGCCTAGCTTGAAACTACTAAAAGTAGTAGAATGTTACTAATAACTATTAGGAGTTTTATTTTTACTCGAAGTGTTTAAGCAAGGCAAGAATCTTCGCATAAAATAGTGAATTTTAAATTTGTTGAATTGAACGAATATGCATTAAAAACAGTACAAACTAAAAAAATAAACAGATGAAAGCAGAAAACTTATTGGTAAGTATTGAAAATAATATAGCCTTAGTAACGATTAACCGACCAACTAAACTTAACGCTCTTAACAGAGAAACGCTAGCAGAAATACACGAGGTTTTTTCAAATTTACGTGAAAACGAAAATGTAAAAGTGATTTTACTTACTGGCGCTGGCGAAAAAGCATTTGTTGCAGGCGCAGACATTTCTGAGTTTGCAGATTTTTCGGTAGAAGAGGGGAAGAAATTAGCTGCCGATGGACATCGTTTAGTGTTTGATTATATCGCTAATTTTTCCAAACCTGTTATTGCCTTAGTTAATGGTTTTGCACTTGGTGGTGGATTGGAATTAGCAATGGCAGCCCACTTTAGAATTGCAAGCGAAAATGCAAAAATGGGATTACCAGAAACCTCCTTAGGTGTTATTCCAGGCTATGGAGGTACACAGCGTTTACCTCAGCTAGTTGGAAAAGGAATCGCTATGGAAATGATCATGACTGCCGGAATGTTACCAGCGCAAAAAGCGGTCCAATATGGCTTGGTTAACGAAGTTGTGCCACAAGAGGAATTGATAGCAAAAGGGAAAGCCGTTGCTGCTAAAATTATGAATAACTCCATGGTAGCCATTAGTGCCGCTATAAAGGCTGTGAATGATAATTACACAGATGGCGTAAACGGATTTACTTCCGAAATTGAAGCTTTTGGTGAAGCATTTGGAACTGACGATTTTAAAGAAGGAACACAAGCTTTTTTACAAAAACGCAAAGCTCAGTTTTAAGGAAGGCGCGCAACTATTGCTTATGCCGTTTATCAATTAAACCCAGTGTATTCATTAGACTATCTTCAAAAGAATAAACGGCTAAGTAAGTAGCGTCATTCGGTAGATTAAACCCGGGTTAAACAAATCATCCTCGTGGTGATTTATACCATTTACCAATTAAAATTACTTTTAGGCGATGATAATTAACCTCTGTAAAAATTCATTTCGTCTATATACAACCAGACTTCATTTGGTAAAAGTGGTCGCACGTCCTTATTTTCTCTTATACTATCTCTAATTAAGGTAGCAGAAATTTCGATAATTGGAGTGTTAGTAAAATGAATATGGGGATGGCTTTTAAAAATTTCGGGTACTCTACCATCTCCAACACGCGGGCATGTATAAATTTGGTAGGTTTGTAAAATATGCTCGTAGTTTTTCCATTTATGAAACGTCTTTAGGTTATCCTCGCCCATGATTAAACTAAAGTTTTTATCAGGGTACTTTTCAGTTAGTACAGCAAGGGTTTTTGCTGTATAATTTGGGGTTGGTAAGCCAAACTCTATATCGCAAGGTTTTATTTTATCAAAACGTTCTACCGCTCGGTATACCAGTTCCAACCGATGGTGATTAGCTAAAAGGTTCTTTTTTTTCTTAAACGGACTTTGTGGAGTAATAACCATCCAAACCTCATCCAAATCGGTTTGTTCGGCCAGGTGATTTGCAATAATTAAATGCCCGATATGTATGGGATTAAATGTTCCAAAGTAAAGTCCTATATGCTTCATGTGTATTAATTATCCTGTATTTTAGCAGATATACCCGCTTCACTCTTCACCTTACTTATATCACATTCAGGCTTTTTTATTCAGTATTGAGTAAGAACCGCAGAGACGCAAAGAAAGCAAAGATATTATTTCTCTTCTCACTCTTCACTCCTCACTCCTCACTCATCACTCATCACTCATCACTCATCACTCCTCACTCTTCACTCTTCACTCACTTTTCATTCCCCCTTTGGGGGCTAGGGGGCCTCACCTCTAACTTGAATATTCAGTATTATTTCTCTACAAACTCTTTTACTAAATCGTAAGCCTCTTCAAGTGCTACGTTCAATTCATTGTTTATAATAATATGATCAAATTGGGGGGCAGTTGCCATTTCAATAGATGCTTTTGCTACCCGCATATTTATTTTATCGTCGGTTTCGGTTTTGCGTTTTTTTAGCCTGATTTTTAGCTCCTCAATACTTGGAGGTTTTACAAATACAGCAAGTGTTCTTTCGGGATAAATTTGTTTAATATCTAAACCACCAACCACATCTATATCAAATACTACGTGTTTTCCTAGTGCCCAAATACGTTCTACTTCAGATTTTAGGGTACCGTAAAAATTATCGCGATACACCTCTTCCCACTCTAAAAAGTCTTCGTTTTTAATGTGTTGTTTAAACTCTTTTAGGGATATAAAATAGTAATCGACGCCGTGTTTTTCGTGTCCACGTGGAGCACGAGAAGTTGCAGAAATAGAAAAATCTAAATTAAGCTCTTCTTTATTTAACAAATACCGAACGATGGTAGTTTTTCCAGAACCTGAAGGGGCCGAAAAAACAATTAATTTTCCTTGCTGATTCATTACAGTACGTTAAGAAGTTGTTCTTTTATTTTCTCTAGTTCATCTTTCATTTCCACCACTAACTTTTGCATGGGTGCAAAGTTGGATTTACTCCCAATGGTATTGATTTCTCGTCCTATTTCTTGAGCTATAAAACCCAATTTTTTTCCGTTAGAGTCGCTAGAATGTAAGCCTTCCAAAAAGTATTTCAAATGATTGTCGAGTCTAATTTTTTCTTCGGTAATATCGTATTTTTCGATATAAAAAACCAATTCTTGTTCAAATCGATTTTCATCTACTTCAATCTTTAATTCATCGATGCTATTTTTTAAACGAAGTCGGAGTAAAGCAATGCGTTCGGGATCAATTTTTTCAACTTCTACTAGTAGTTCTTGAAGACGCTCAATTCGCTGAACAAAATCTTTTTCTAAAGCACGCCCTTCGTCTAAACGAAATTCATTTATTCGTTGAAGCGCTTCAATTAAAGATTGCATAATTAAATTGAATTCGCTTTCTTCAACGGCAGATTTATCGGTAGAAACAGCATCTGGTAGCGATAATGCAATTTCTAAAAGCTTAGCATTTTCATCTGAACCAACCGTTACTACATTTCTAAGTTCTTTAATATAGGCCTTAACAACTGAAGGATTAATTTTAGCACTGGTTTCTTCGCCTGTAATTTCAACTTGCATGCTAAAATCTACTTTGCCGCGAATTAATTCTTTCGCAATAAGTTGGCGCATTTGAAGCTCTTTTTCTCGGTATTGCGCCGGCATGCGAGCGTTTAAATCCAAAGACTTACTGTTTAACGATTTTATTTCGATGCTAATGTTTTTGGTGGGAAGTTGCAACTGACTTTTCCCAAATCCCGTCATGGATTGAATCATTGTTGAAATTTATGAATTCTTGCAAAGGTAATTGTACTAAGTTAATTGTACAAATGCTTTGTCTAGTACCAAAATTTCCTTTTTACCAAGATTTTGCATTTTCTTTTAAGGCTATTCTTTGGCTAAAACTTATCTTCGTACCGAAGTAATACTGGTTACACCAATAAAACCATAAAATAAAACTAATAAATTGTTTCGTTCTTGATTTTATGTTGTTAAAAAATATACCGTAGCTATGGCTATGCTTCATTTTTTTGCCTAATTAAATCAACAAATAATTCAATTTATTTTAGCTTCACTTTAAAGTTCAATTGGTATTATTACTTGAAATTACAGAAAACTACATATTGAATTTAAGAACTTAGACTATGAAAATAATTTCCTATAACGTAAACGGTATTCGTGCCGCATTAAACAAAGGTTTAGCTGAATGGATTGCAACTACCGATGCAACAGTAATTTGCTTTCAGGAAACTAAAGCGCAACCTGAACAAATAGACGATGCCATTTTTAATGAACTTGGCTATCCTTATTGTTATTGGTTTTCTGCGCAAAAAAAAGGCTATAGCAGCGTAGGTATTATTAGCAAAATAGAACCCAAAAACGTTGCTTACGGAACCGGAATCGACCACATGGATTTTGAAGGCAGAAACCTTCGCTTGGATTTTGAAGACTTTTCTGTTATGAGTTTATACCTCCCATCAGGAACAAACGACGATAGGCTATCCTATAAATTTACTTACATGGACGATTTTAAGGATTACATACAGCAACTCTTGAAGAAAATTCCAAAACTAGTGATTTGTGGCGACTATAATATTTGCCACGAACCTATAGATATTCACGACCCAGTTCGATTAAAAACAGTTTCAGGATTTTTGCCCGAAGAACGCGAGTGGCTATCTTCTTTCTTAGGAATTGGTTTAGTAGACTCATTTCGACTAAAGCATCCAGATACAGTTACTTATTCTTGGTGGAGTTACCGTGCCAATGCAAGAGCAAACAACAAAGGTTGGCGCTTAGATTATCATTTGGTTAGTGAAGCACTAAAAGACCAGATAGAAAATTCTTTAATTTTAACAGAAGCTAAACACAGCGACCATTGCCCAGTTGTATTATATTTGGATGTTTAATTTTAAAAACCGAAAACCTATGCGTATCCTCACTTTAATTGCATTTGCAAGTGTTTTACTTAGCTCATGTGTAAGCCAAAAAAAATTTAAAGACTTAGAATCTCAATTCAACCAAATGGTAGACGACTACGAAAACCTTTCGACGAACTACCAAGATTGCCAGGATAATTTAGCTACAACTCAAGCTTCTCTTACGGATTTAGAAAATGCCTACAACCAATTAAAGGAGGAAGAAGAGGCGCTTAGGTTGAAGTATGCCAACATGCAAACCAATTTCTTGAATTTATCTAAATCATACGATGCATTAGAAAAAAATTCGTCATCTGCATTGGCTGAAAATGCTCAGAAAAACCGTGAACTCTTGAAGGAGCTAGAAGAAAAAGAACGAGCTTTATCCCAAGAACAAGCACGTTTAGAAAAACTACAAAGCGACTTAGCTTCTCGATCTCAACGAGTAGATGAGCTTGAAAAACTAATTGCCGATAAGGAGCAAAAAATGACCGATTTAAGAGAAAACCTTTCTCGTGCATTGGTTAATTTTGAAGGAAAAGGACTAAGTGTAGAACAACGCGACGGAAAGGTTTATGTTTCTATGGAAAACAAATTATTGTTTAGCTCAGGCAGCTGGTCTGTGGGAAGTGAAGGAAAAAAAGCAGTAGAAGAGTTAGGAAAAGTACTTGCTGCTAACCCAGATATTGCTGTTTCTATTGAAGGACATACCGATAACGACCCGTATCGAGGAACAGGACAATTAACCGACAACTGGGACTTATCTACCAAAAGAGCCACCGAAGTATTAAAACTATTACTTACCAACAAAGCTATTAATCCACAAAATTTAACAGCAGCTGGTAAGGGAGAGCATGCTCCTGTAGCTTCAAATAGCACCGCCGAAGGAAAAGCTAAAAACAGAAGGATTGAAGTTGTACTAACCCCTAAACTTGACGAAATATCGGCCATGTTGAACGAAATGTAATAAACATTCCTTTTTGGAATGGCTTTTGATTAGCTTATCAAAAACCCAACCATGAATAAATTAACTACATTAGTTTTTGTGTTCCTTTGCTTACAAGCAACAGCACAAGTCAAACCAGCTTTTCAAGAAGGGGAATGGCTAAAGTTTAAAATAAAATATGGTTGGTTTAACACCTCTGAGGCTACAATGAGTGTAAAAAACTCAAGTTTGCAAGGCGATCCTATGTACCATATTTCAGGCTTTGGAAAAACAACGGGCATGTTAGATGTTTTTTTTAAAGTGCGAAATAACTTTGAAAGTTACATTTCTAAAGAAGATGGTCTTACGTATAAATTTATAAGGCAAACTTCTGAAGGTGGACACACTAAAGACAAAATGATAGATTTTATTCCGAAAGAAAACAAAGCTATTGTACATAATTACAAACACAATAAGGTTTCAGAACACGAAATTATGCCGCTTACCCAAGATATGTTGTCTGCCTTGTACTATTTAAGAAACAAGGTAGACATCAAAAAATTAAAGATAGGTGACGAGTTTTTTTTGAATTTATTTTTTGACGAAGAAAATTTCAATTTTAAGGTAAAATATATTGGAGAAGAAACGATTAAAACTAAGTTTGGGAAAGTAGAAACACTCATTTTTAAACCCTATGTGCAAGCCGACCGAATTTTCAAAGAAGAAGAAGGAGTAACCATTTGGATTACTAAAGATCACAACAAAATACCCATAAAAATTGAAGCGCAGATTTTAGTAGGTTCAATTACAGCAACTTTAGACCAATACAAAGGTTTACGAAATCCGTTTGTAATTCAGTTTTAACTAGTTTATCTATTTCTCCAAGCTTGCATTAATTCTTCTTCCGAAGGGTAATTGTTTTCTAAAAGTAAATCACCAAATTGTGCGTCTACCAATGACCATTGGTTGTTTTTTTGTGATATCAAACCGTAAGTAAAATCTAAAAAGATAATTTCAATAGTATCGTACTGGACAGGTAGTATTTCTTCTCCATTAAAATTAAATACACCCCATTTTCCTTTTGATGAGACTAGTAAACATTCGGTCTTCTGCTCTATCCTTATTTCGTCATAATTGGCACTCAATGATGGCTCTTGTTCACCTTCACCGTAATAAAAGCCAATTTTTTTTGTTTTGAAATCTTTAAACTTAATTGCGTAACCCCAAGAGTCTAAAAACTCGAAGTCAACTGCATTGTAGTTTATTGCTAAAAAACCTACAACGGGTTGTTGCGCTTCATTAGAAGGCAATTCCGCTTGTGGCAAATCTTCACTATTCTCATACACAAAGGGAGTGTAGGGCATAAATAAATCGTCGTTAAGAAGGTAAACAAATCTTGCCCATTTATTTTTTCTTCTAACAGCAAACTGAATGCGTTCTATTTGTAAGCTTTGAATTAATTGAGCTATTTCATACTCAAGTTCATTTGCAAATTGTTCTGCCTCGAACAATTGATTCGACTCCGTATCGGTAACTTGAAGAAAAACAGAATCTATTTGCGCTTTTAGGTGGTTATACTCCTTTAAGTTTTTAAAAAATTCTTGTTGATTAGTAATTTTTATTTCGTCGTAAAAATCGGTTAACATTTCTTCTTCTAAACGAAACAGGGCTTGTTGATTTTTCTTGTTAGTAACAAAAGTTAACTGATCTGAAAACTGTTGAATAGGAAAATCGAAGGATAAATTTTTTTCTTCTTTAGAGGGCTTAAAGTCAGCATCGTAATCACTGTAAAGTATCCAATTTCCTTTATTTAATTGCACCCGAAAAGGATAAGGACTTAAGCTATCTGTATTAAATTGAATCGCTGAAAAGGCATGGTAATTCAAGTAATCTCTAATTACTTTTTCAGGGGTTTTGTCAGTTATAAGAAACTCTTCAAAATCCCTTTCAGCACCTGGGGTTGTAATTTCATAAGCAATGTAAGCTTCATGAACTGTTTCAATTTTTCGATTTTGTGCCATTAAAAAAAATGGAACGAGGCAAAAAAGTAGTGTTTTATTTTTCATAACCCTCATATTATGAGGCTAATGTAGTATTTTTTTTGAAACAATAATGTATTTCTAAAGAAATCTACACTTACTTTACATCCTTTATGAATGTAATTCTCGCTAAAACATAAGTGAATAAACCTCCAACTAAAATTAAACCTACATCAATAAGTAAATTTTTCTTTGCGGCAATGAAATAATCTAGTAACGTAAACGCAAAAACCACTCCACAAACCATGATAACTTCTTTAATTTTAGCTCGACCAAAATTTCGAATAAAAAAGGAAAGTAAAAAGTAGTAAAATGCGGGCTTAAAAAATAAACTAACCTTTGAATTCATTCGCCAATTGAAGGTTTCATTGGTGGGAAAAAGTAAATACGAAACAAAAAAAGAGGCTGCAATAATAGAAAGTGCAATTAGTAGGTTTTTTAGTCGTATCATAGGTGCTAGATTAGCCGTGAAATTAGCTCAATTACAGAAAAATTCCAAAAATAATACCCGAAAGTTTAAAATAAGCCAAGGGAAATTGAATTATTTTTTAACGACATTTATTTAGTACACGACATTTATTAAAAAAGAAAGGCATTACTTCATTTTATGGCTTATGTAGGTTTTTTTCAGATAGGTTTATTTTTTTGAACAAGTACACACGATGCTCCTTATTAACTAACAATTCTTGCATAAATTCATAACCAAACTCGTATAAATAATTAAATAAATGTACTTCCGAATTGAACCGAAGCACATCGCCATGAGCATTAGAGAGCACGTTTCTGTTCCGACGCGTATCTCTTACTTCTTGTCCAAGGTCTATTTTTGCTCGAAGCTGAACATTAAACCATGGATAGTCTGTATCTACACTTAAAAACTGTTCCTTAAGTTCAGATAAATGAGTACCATTTACGTACTGAGAATGCGCTGTCGCTATGCTAAGCATAAGCCCTATAAAAAGAAATAATTGCTTCATCACTTCATCGTTTAAAACTCCAAGCCAAAACAAGCTATTTTCTAAGCTTTGGTAATGTTTAATTACGATATTTGCAAAAAATATACCATGTTTGAAAATACAGATCAAAGTAGAACAAAACTTTCAGAACTAGGCGAATTTGGATTAATTGAGCACTTAACCAAACACTTTCCCACGCTTCACTCGTCTACGATTACTTCTATTGGAGATGATGCTGCTGTTCTTAAACACGCCAATGAAATTGTGCTTACTACAGATATGTTGGTAGAAGGAGTTCATTTCGATTTAAGCTATATGCCATTAAAACATTTGGGTTATAAAGCCGTTATGGTAAATCTTTCTGATGTGTATGCGATGAATGCAACAGCTACACAAATTACAGTATCTATCGCTTGCTCCAACCGATTTACTGTTGAAGCATTGGAAGAATTATACGCTGGAATTTTACATGCCGCAGAATTGTATCAGGTAGATGTAGTAGGTGGCGATACTACCACTTCGCCTAGCGGATTAACCATTAGCATAACCGCTATTGGTACTGCTCCCTCCGAAAAAATTGTACGTCGTTCTGGTGCAAAACCCAACGATTTGCTTGTAGTTTCTGGCGACTTAGGAGGCGCATTCATGGGACTAAAAGTGTTGCAACGAGAAAAGGAAGTTTTTAAAGTAAACCCAAATAATCAACCCGACCTTGAACATTACACTTATATCATCGAACGCCAGCTAAAACCAGAAGCAAGAAAAGATATTCCTGTATTGTTGGATAAGCTTGGTGTGCTACCAACTTCAATGATAGATATTAGCGATGGTCTTTCGTCTGAAATAATTCACTTATGCAAACACTCAAAAGTTGGCGCATCTGTATACGAAGAAAAATTACCCTTGGACCAAGCCGTTATATCTTCCTGTGAAGAGTTTCAACTGGATAGTACAACCGTAGTTCTTAACGGTGGCGAAGATTATGAGTTGTTATTTAGTGTAGACCAAAAGGATTACGACAAAATAAAAGGGAATCCAAACTTAAGCATCATCGGGCACATGGCAGAGGAGTCCAACGGAATTCAACTAATTACAAGAGAAGGAAACGCAATTGCATTAAAATCTAGAGGATGGAATGCAATGCAGGATGAATAATATAACCATAGTTTTGCATTAATTTCTAGCCTTATGTGGTACCAAATTTGGGCATATTTTCGATTTTTAAGTAAGTCTACTAACCAACACGGCGTTCACTCTCCATTTGTTTATAGTTTAGTAACCAAGTGTTTTTACGACCCAAAAAAGTATCCTGCTTACCAGCAATGGAGCAAAGCACAAGATAACCTATACAATGATGGTTCGTTTATCGAAATGTTGGATGCTGGTGCTGGGTCTCGTGTTTTTTCTAGCCACCGGCGTAAAGTATCTACCATTGCAAAAAACGCGGGTACCAAACAAAAAAGAGCCTATTTACTCAATCGGTTAGTGACCTACTTTGAAGTTAAAAACGCGTTGGAATTAGGAACTTCTTTAGGTTTAGGAAGCTTAGCTATGAGGTTACAAAATAACATTAACCTAACTACAGTTGAAGCTTGTCCAGCCACCTTACAAAGAGCCCAACAACTGTTTAATTTTGCAGGTGTAAACGATATTGTTACACACCAAGTAAGGTTCAATGAATTTTTTGAACAGTTACAACCTCAGCAAACTTTCGATTTAGTATTTTTAGACGGACACCATGATGGTAAAGCTAGCCTTGGTTATGTGGAAAAAATTATCCCTTTTTTACACGAAGATTCCATTGTAATACTGGACGATATTCATTGGAGTAAAGACATGGAAAAGGCTTGGGAAGTACTTATAAAAGACTCGAGAGTTAGCGTAAGTATAGATACTTTTTATTGGGGGTTTTTGTTTTTTAGAAAAGGCCAAGAAAAGGAACATTTTGTTATTAGAGCATAATACCGTTTATCAATTGAAATTACGGGTATTAATTTAAAAAAAAGTACTACACGAAATATTGTGATAATCCAATTGAAAAATCAATATCGAACAAAATCTTTATAGTAAATAATATACTTTTTTATCTTGTATTTACAATTGAGGCTTAATATTTTTTTGGCCGTTAAGTCTGTTTAAAAATTATTGCTAAAACCGAATATGACAATAAAAAATAAGCTTGAGCAAGCAAAAAATAATTTTGATGATTGTTCAAAAGAAATAGTGAAGCTAAAAAAGAAAATTCCTTTTTTTATTGGAGTAGTTGTAATATTCCTTTTTTTTGCACCCTATATACCAGGTAGGCGAGGAAGGCAACCTCTGATTGAAAAATTAGAATATCATGAAGCTATATTATTTTACTTTGTTATCATGGCAATAACTCTTTCACTCTTTTATTTATGGAAAATGAATAAACTTAAAAAAAAATTGCGTGAGCTGAAATTAAAAATACATCTAATTGAAAAAGAATTAGGTGAATAATAATAACTAATGCCAACAACAGTTTGCAACAATGGCGTGGCTTTAGAGCTGAAACGAGAGGTTAAGCTTATTTATTAACTTTGAATACTAAGACGAAAGTGAATTGCTATTTTGCCCGCCACTATAGCAAGCCACGATACAAAAATACAGGTATCAATTATTCAACCCGTTCTAAAAGCAGGGATTCGTTAATAGCCTCACTTTTAATTTCATACATCTCATACAACTTAGAAAAACGTTTAACGGGTATTTCTGTAGTATTGATTTGAAAGGTAATTTTGCTTACTACTTGATTTTCTTCTGCTGAATATTCTATTTTTAAATTTCCCGCAAAATCAGGAAGGGTTACTTTTTTATTTTCAGGTAAAGAAACAAGTCGAAAATTCTCCGGAATTTGAACACTTACCTCATAGGTGTGGTAGAGCGGAAAAGGGTAAATAGCTGGTATTTTTCGCTCTGCTGAAGTAAACGGATTTTCTAACTCATTTCTTAAAACTTCAAAAGGTTGAACCGTAATTAGGTTTGCTGTTCCTGAATGAAGAATTTCAGAGTCAAATTCTCCCTTTAATTCCAAAATGCTTTCGTCGTCTTGGTTAAGTAAATTCACTTTATCTAACGGAAAAGGAATGATTTCATTTATATCTACTAAACTTCCTTGGTTGTTTATACCTGTTTTACCTTTTGCTAATAAGGCTTCATAATTGGTTAGTTGTTGGTAAAATTTTCCGGTATAAGCAGCATGTTCATTTAAGATGAAATATATTTCTGTATTTTTTTGGGAAATTCCTTTAGGGCGCATTTCATGTACTTCAAAAAACTGGTTTGCACCCACTTCTAGCGACTTTCCGTTAAAATGTTTCGGGTGAATTAGGTTGGGCAAACTGGAAGTATCTGAAGCGTCCAATACATAAGCTTGGTCATTAATGTAAGCTATGCTAATGCTTTTATTAATTTGTCCAATATTAGGCTCTTTTAACTCTCCCATATCTTTGGTAGCTAGTACTAAGTTATTGGCTTGAATTCCGTTAGCTCGAAGCAAACCGGTAAGAATCATATTAATTTGCGAAGGTTTTGCTTCTCTTGCTTCATAAATCTTCGCTAACTTTTCTTCGGTAAGCAAACCGTATTTTTCGTTGCTACGCATATGTTGTTGGACATGCTTGAAAATTTCGTTCATTTTTTCGATTTCAGAGCTATCTTCCTTAGCTACAAAAACAGGATTATTACGTAAAAAAGCATCCCATTTTTTTGTTTTTACGCCATAAAGTTCACTTTCATCAAAATAAGTAGCTAAATCTTCCCATGACTTATTAAAAAACCGATGAAGCTGGTAATTTGGAGGAGTTATAGAAATAAGGTTGTGCTGAACACCTACTAAATAATTGTAATATATTCCACTAAAATCGTCTTTTTCTAACGGACTAAGATGTTCTGTCCAATAGGTATTTTTATTCAATTTTAATTCGAAAATATTTCCAAATCCTCCACCACCTGACAATGCGGTTGAAGCTATTTTTTGGTGTCTAGTATCTTTTGACACTTGAATTTTTTCCTTAGGCTTTATAATTTCCTTAAATTGAACAAAGTCTGGAACTTCGAAACTAAATACCGAACTACGTACAGGAATTGCTTGCTGAAAAGGCCAAAATTCTGTGTAAGTTAACCTAAATTCCATAAAGGTATATTCTATCTCTACCACAGAACCTTCTTTAAGGTTGGTTGCGGTAATTACAAATTCTTTATCATCGTTTTTATCGATGATGTAACCTTCATTAGATCGAATACTTTGCTTTACTATTTTTCCGTTTTCTAGGTTATAAGTTGTTAGTTTTAGCTCTAAAATTTTGTTCTCTTGTCCTTGGTTATTTTTCCTTATAGGAATTTTAAAGGTAGCGTAATCAAAACCAGTTTTTTTATAAAATTTGATGATTCTGTGAAACTTATTTTCGAAGAAAAAGCCTTCTTGAAAATCTAATTTTTTGGAACCACTTTGGTAAATAACCTGAGCTGAAGCATCTGTATAGGTAGGATGTTGTTGTTCCTCCAGCATTTCTTTGGTTATTTTTTTTACTTTCTTAGGTTGGGCTATGGTATAAAATTGAACAACAAATAAAAGCAATACGGTGCTAAATAAGGTTTTGGTAAATGGCATTTAATTTATTTTTTTAAGAATGATTGGGGTTGTTTCTATATTGCTAATTTCATCGAACAAGCGTTTAAGTTCTGGGTATTCGCTCGCTAAAAAATCTGCTTTTCGGAAACTTAAACTGTATTGCGTTTCTATACTATTGTTTTCGTGTAAAATGTACCTTATTCTAAAGTCTGCTTTTGCTCCTAAAACAGGTATTTGTTGCGCTTCTGGTAAAAATTCTACCTCGTATCCCGAAGGAATTGTAAAGGTAGATTTAATTCGTTTAGTATATGGATAGGGTAACTCTACTGGGTAAAGTCGGGTTTCACTTTTAAACAAATTTCCTGATGTAGAAAGGAATAATAATGGCTCTATAAACAATTGTTGGTTCACAACTTGGTAAGCATCTTCTAACTGAATACTAAATACTTCTTTAAGTTCTTCGTCTGGGTTCGTTTCATTGTAAATACGGTAATTGTCTATTTTTCCAGTTGCTAAATCTTCTTCTACAGCAGTAATATATTCATCTAAATTATCTAAATTTCTAAACAAACTTCGGTGCATAAATGCTTCAAATCCAGTTGAATTTTTAGTGACTTGTACTTCTATTTGGCGCGTAGCTTCTGTAGGATTTTCAATAGTAAAATCTAGTTTCCATTCTTCAATAGTATTAGCCGGTTGGGTAAAATTGATGAGTGGTTGTTCCATTTCAACATCATAAATAAGTACTTTTTTATTGTAGTAAAATGCTGGTAAAAATCCTTTTGGTAATAAAGGGTCCGAAGGTTCGTAAAAATTCCATCGGTCATTTTCTAAAACGGCCACAAAATAGGTGTCTAAATAAGGGTAACTTTCCGTGGTGAAAATGCGGTTTACTCTATTTATCGTAGCAGCGCGAAAAGCTTTAAATCCTAAATACCTTAGCATGTATATAAAATGCTGATCAAGCTGATAGTCCGTTGCTAATGAATGTTTGTAACTGTCTTCTAAAGAATATCTTGGAGAATTTTCATCTGGTTTTTTGTTAAACTTTTCATGTAAAAAGTTTAGTACCCAATGCACTTGTTGATCTCTCGGTATATCTAGCATACGTTCCCTAATATCCTTACTGAAATAAAAGGATTTATTTACTTGTGGATCTATTTTGGACTTGGTGTAATACGATTCCACCACATAATTCCATGAATTATAAAAGGTATTGGTTTTTGACGTTGAATTAGCAACCCCTACCCACTGAATATCTAACTTATCCAAGTAACGTTTTGGATTGTATAACCAAGGTTCTACTTGTATAGACGGAGCATTTTCTACCGTGTATTTAAACACATGATTTTTTTTAGATGCCTTAATTTGGTCAGTTGTAAATTCCTCTGGATGTTCTTGAGGATTATACCGTTGTGGATTGGTTTCAAGTTTTATGGTATTTTCTCGAAAACTAAGGGCACCAGGAATTTGGGCATAGATTTCTGAAAAATTTATGGGTATATCCTCTTGAAAATACCATACGGGTAATATAAAGTCTTTTTTTGCATTTAATTGAAACTCTAAATCAATAATATCTCCTATTTGTACATCTGGAAATGTAAAATTAATTTTCTCTTTGTTTTTTCCTGTTTTCTGAATAAAAAAATCATTTTTAGAAAGTGTGGTTTTCTTTATTTCATTATTTCTTAACTGATAAATGCTTGCTTCTGTAACTTTAAAATTTCTACTTGTATAATATTCTTCTTGAACGGTTGCTAAATCAAATCCTTCTTTCGAGTAGATTTTAATTCTTTTTTGCAAAACAAAAGAAGAAAAAAAAGAACCTGATTTATAGTAATTATTAAACCCAGAATAAGCCCGCTTAAATAAGAGAGCTGCTTTTGCGTCTGGTTCGAGTGGATGTTCTGTTTCTTGAAGTTGTTCTAAAGTTACCTCGCTAAAGGGATAATTTTGCGTAAATGATTTTTGAACTAAAAAAACAAAAATTAGAAGAATAAAAGAATGTTTCATGGAACAGGTTTTTTCTTTACACCAATAGTTTATGTTAAGTTGAATTAAATTTGGTATCAGCTTGCTAACCTAAAAAAAAATATCTACAAAAGCTATCTTAAACAGTAAAAATATGAATTATTACTAGCTTTACTAAATGCATTAGATAAGCAATTGCTATGCCTTAGCAATTTAAACATCAAATTGGTATACTATAAATCTGAGTTCGATTATTCTCACTTTTCAAAAGTGTTTTAAATTGTAAGATAGGAACTTTTTTAAGATGAAATATCTGGATATTGCGGAATAATACCATTTACTAATTAAAATTACCGTAATAAAACGCTCTTTTTTCCTTTCTGTTTCATTATAAAAATGAAGGCTTTGATGAACAATTTGAAACTTTGAAATAGACTTAAGTTTTACTACATTTGAAACTGTGAATAGTAAGGATTTAAAATACTTGACAGCTTACCTGTTACCAGTTTGTGCTTTCTTTGGATTAACACAACTCGGTATATGGACGTTTCTTACTCCAGTAGTAACATTTGGATTAATCCCAATAATTGAAATTTTTTCGCCAGAGGCTACCGAAAATTTATCTGAAGAAGAATATCAAAAAAAGAAAGTACATCCTTTTTTTGATGTTTTACTATACTTAAATGTAGTCGTAGTGTATGTTATTTTAGGCTTAGGTTTAATTCAGATAACACAGCAGAATGTAGCTATTTGGGAAGTAATTGGCGTCTTATTTAGCATGGGAATTATCTTGGGTAGTAACGGAATAAATGTAGCGCATGAGTTAGGTCATCGGGATAATTTACTGGCTACTTGGTTAGCAAAGTTACTTTTAATTCCGAGTTTTTATTCACACTTTACCATCGAACATAATTACGGACATCATAACAAAGTAGCTACTCCAGAAGATCCTGCAACAGCAAAGTTGAACCAAAATCTGTATCAATTTTGGTTTCAATCTGTTGTAGGACAATACTTAAATGCTTGGAAACTGGGATCTAAAATTCCGTTTTCTAATCGCTATTCTTTACTCAGTAATGAGATGTACCTCAACACATTTCTTCAAATTACCTATGCAATACTTGTTTTTTTGATTTTTGGGACTAAAGGCTTAGGAATGGCAGTAATAGCTGGGATAATCGGCTTTTTATTGCTAGAAACTATAAACTATATTGAGCATTATGGGTTGCAGCGTAAGCAACGAAAAAGTGGTAGATATGTTCCAGTAAAAGAAACCCACTCGTGGAATTCCAACCACATGTTGGGTAGAATTTTATTGTACGAGCTTACTCGCCATTCCGACCACCACTTCCGTGCGCAAAAGAAATACCAAACCTTAGAATACCACGAGGTAAGTCCACAACTTCCTTTCGGATATCCTACTTGTATGATGCTTGCGGCTTTCCTTCCTATTTGGTTCAAAGTAATGAATAAAAGGGTTAAAGAGTTAACTATGTAGATAGAAACCTTAGCTTTTCTTAAGCTTTTTCCAAATCAACTTCATAATGTATTTGTATAAATAACCTTTGCTAAAATAGGCTCCAGCTTCTGCTGCAAGGTTAGCAAAACTTAATTCTTGTTGAAGCATCTGTACATCTATTTTAGCTTTCTGCTTTGCAACATCAGCTCTTAATTGAAGTAGCTTCAATTCTTTATCTATTTCATCAAAATTTTTATATGCTTTCATTAAATTTCTAAATTAATTTGTTTGAATAATTATTCTTTTATACCATAATATATTGTAATTGGGTATACCATTTATCAATTGAAATTGCCGTAATAAAACATCCTTTTTCCTTTTAGTTCCATTTTAAAAAGAAACCATAACTTAAGCTATGCCTAATTTTTCTAATTTACATATAGAAAAAAAAATCGCTTTCTATTCTATTAATTTCAACTCACAACTGGTATTATAAAACTAGGATTTATCTGAAAAAATTTCTGAAAAAATGGTGAGCACCAGCTTATCAAATAATTTTCTACCTTTAGTTAGTAAAAGAAAAAAAAGTAGCAAATTGAAGCCAGCTACAATAAAAAATCCATAAAACGAACTACCAATTAAGTCGCCTAAAAAAAGAGCAATTCCAATCATTAAAAAAGAAAAAAATAAAAGAAAAACACCAAGTACAAAAAAGTACCTCAATAATGCTGAGGTACCTTTAGCAGTTTTTTTGTAAGCATCGAGTTTATAATATTCAATACTTGTTTCAATATATTCCCTAGTTTCCTCAGAAATATCCTGAAAGCGTTGATTAAGTTGGTCAAACATAGCTTATTTTTTAGCTTTCAATTCTTTCATTAAATTTTCATTTTTTTCTTGTAAGGCTTTTAATTCCTTTTCAAGATGTGCTATTACATCTTCGCCTTTAGCTTTGGTTTCAGATATAGTAGAATCTAACTGTTTTTCGAACTTAGATTTTGCAGAATCAGCAAAATCAGCTAACTGAGAAGCTACTTCGTCATACTTATCTTCTAAAACTTTTTTTGCATTTTCCGCCTCTTTACGTAATTGCTTACGGGTTTTTTTTCCACTTTGTGGGGCATATAAAATTCCTAATCCCGCACCAACAAGCGCACCAGTTACTAAAGCTATTAATGTGTTTCCTGTGTTATTTGACATAATTTATTATATATTTAAGGTTCACTCACAATATACAAATTTATCTTCGTTTTTTATGTTAATCAATTTATAAAGCTTAAAATACACCTATATATTAAAAGCTACTTTGATACTAAAAAACCTAAGTAGTTGGTTTTTCGTATGTTAAGCTAAGGTAAACTGAATGTTAATTAAATTTTATAAATAATTGATTTTCAGTATTATATATATTAACAAAACTGTTAATAAGTTATCGAGTAAAAAATAGTATACTCAGTTGGAGAATTAAAAAAAAATTGCTGATAAACAAATTTAACAGTTATGCAAAATTAGTTTTTGTTTTGAAGTAAAAACTTATCAACGGTAATTAACCACTTTATTAACGCTTACCAAAACAAAAAATAAAGCTAGATTTTTAAATTCACAGAAAAAATAAAATTGTTAATAAACTAGTTAAGTAATTAATATTCAAATCTATTTTTATTTTACTAATGTTGATAAGCATTTAATAAATTGTAAATACAGAATTACGCAAATTTTATCCAACTAACTTTTACCGCTATTCACACACATACATATACTTCAATTTTATTTTAAATTTTAAAAAAGAAAAATGATATAGTAATATAGTGTTGATAACCGTAAATAAAAAACTTGATGCTATTGTGAAATTGTTTTTTAAAAGATTGAAGTAGTTTGTAAAATCATTCTCCTTATTCTTTCTTTCTTTTTGCAAATGTCTGTTTTAAAATTCTATTTTTGTAGCTTCAATTTTCAATGCATTAACTATTTATACTTATGGCGCAGCAAGATTTTTTTAAACAAGTAATCGCTCATGCAAAAGAATACGGATATATATTTTCTTCTAGTGAAATTTATGATGGTTTAAGTGCTGTTTACGATTACGGTCAAAACGGAGCTTTACTTAAAAACAACATTAAAGAGTATTGGTGGAAAAGTATGGTACAAATGCACGAGGAAATTGTAGGATTGGATGCTGCAATTCTGATGCACCCAAAAACCTGGAAAGCTTCTGGCCATGTTGATGCTTTTAATGATCCATTGATAGACAACAAGGATTCGAAAAAAAGATACCGTGCCGATGTTTTAGTCGAAGATTTTGCTGAAAAATTTGAGTTAAAAGCGCAAAAAGAAATTGAAAAAGCAAGAAAACGTTTTGGTGATGCTTTTAGTGAAGAAGAATTTGTAACCACCAATCCACGCGTTATTCGCTATCGAGAACAAAAAAATGAAGTGCTACAACGTTTAGCAAAACACCTTACGGATGAAAATCTTCCAGCGGTAAAAGCGCTTATTGAAGAATTAGGAATTGCTTGTCCTGAAAGCGGTTCGAAAAATTGGACCGATGTAAAGCAGTTCAATTTAATGTTTGCAACCAAGTTAGGTGCTTCTGCTGAAGCGGCACAAGACTTGTACCTAAGACCTGAAACTGCTCAAGGTATTTTTGTAAACTTTGCTAATGTTCAGAAAACTGGTAGATTGAAAGTGCCTTTTGGAATTGCTCAAATAGGAAAAGCCTTCAGAAACGAAATTGTTGCACGCCAATTTATTTTCCGTCAGCGGGAATTTGAACAAATGGAAATGCAATATTTTGTTCGTCCAGGAGAAGAACTAACTTGGTTTGAATACTGGAAAGAACACCGTCAAAAATGGCATAAATCCTTAGGTTTAGGCGAAGAAAATTACCGTTTTCATGACCACGAAAAACTAGCTCATTATGCCAATGCAGCAACCGATATCGAATTTAATTTTCCGTTTGGATTTAAAGAATTGGAAGGAATACATTCCAGAACCGATTTCGATTTGAAAGCGCATGAGCAATTATCTGGAAAGAAGCTTCAGTTTTTTGACCCAGAGTTAAATGAATCTTATGTTCCTTATGTTATTGAAACTTCGATTGGTTTAGATAGAATGTTTTTGGCCGTTTTCTCTTCTTCTTTAAAAGAAGAAAACCTAGAAGATGGAAGTTCGCGTACCGTGTTGCAATTACCTTCTATTTTAGCACCTGTAAAAGCTGCTGTTTTTCCTTTACTAAAGCGTGATGGATTACCGGAATTAGCGCACAAAATAGTAGATGAACTAAAATGGGACTTCAATGTAATTTACGACGAAAAAGATGCGGTAGGAAGACGCTACCGAAGACAAGATGCAGCGGGAACTCCATTTTGCATTACCGTAGATCATGAAAGTTTAGAAAACAATACAGTTACTATTCGATTTAGAGATACAATGGAACAAAAGCGTATCCCTATTGAAGAGATAGCTCCATTAATTAATACTGAAATCAGTTTTAAAAAGTGGTTTAAGAAAGATTAAACAACATTGTTTATAGTTTAAAAAGGCTGAGAATGTTCTCAGCCTTTTTTGTTGATGAGTAAATGGTATTATTCCGCAATATCCAGATATTTAGTCTTAAAAAAGTTCGAGTCTTAGCTATTTAAAACTGTTTTGACAAAGTGAGAATAATCGAACTCAGGTTATTACTATTTAACAACTTAATTACTTTTTATTTATGATTTTGAAGACCTTTGTGTCCTTTGTACCAAAAATTTTTTTTAGCAAAATCATTGCTTATTAACAGTAAATAAGTCTTTTTAGAGATTAAGCAAGTGCCTTGGTCAAGAAATAAATAAATATATTTGTATTTGGTTTAAAAACCTAAGTATGTATACCATGAGAAAACTTACTTATTTATTACTGATTTTCTTTCCGTTGTTTGCTTGTTCGTCCTCGGATGAAGAAATCCAAGAAACTACAACCGAACGAATTCAGAAAACACTCAGCTTTAATGGTGTTGAAGTAGAATCAGTTATTCAATTTCCACCACAAAAAGAAGTAGATGTATTACTTATTTTTCGGGGAACTTTGCGAGACGACAACAGAATTATAGAGGGAGCTCATAACGCTATGGAACGTTTTTCTACCATTCTACAACGAGAAGATATGTTGTTGATAAGTGTAGCTTACCCGGAAGAAAATTTACTCTTTGGCGATAATATTGCACATGCAGAAGCTGCTTTGTTATGGGTGAAAAACAAGGCCGAGCAAGAACTTGATGTACAAATCAATCGTATTTTTTTAGCGGGTCATTCACAAGGAGGTTATTTGGTAACTCGCTTAAACACCATGCATGCCACCGACGGGGTTATCGCTAATGCTCCAGGACCATTGAATCTATTGTTTCGTTGTCAGTTAGAAGAAAACAACCAAGTTCCTAATGAAATGGAATGTGATTTATTACGAGAAACCTACGGAACTACGGCAGAAAATCCTGATGCTTACTTAGAACGCTCCCTGCTTCATTTTACAGAAAATCACCTCTCGCCATTATTGATTGTTCAGGGGCTTAATGATTCTCCTATACAAATGCACTCGTGGCCAATTTTTAAAGAAAAGTTAGAAGAATGCGAAAATTGCGCGCCTATTCAATGGGTCGAAATTCCTAATCAAGGTCACATAAGCATGTTTAACCATCCCTCAGGAAGGCAAGCTTTTAATGCTTTTTTGGAGTAGGTTTATGGTCTTTAAATACTGTTTTTAAAGAGGCTTTTAATTTTAATATTAATTTTATAGTTAAAATTGCTTTTTAGTTACTTTTTAATTGCTTTGTATTTGCGCAAATAGATATATTTGTTTCGTAATAAATACAAATAAATTATTGCTGTTAATATTATAGAATTATTTTTTGTAAGAATTTAATCATCAAATCAGCAAAATATCATGCAATACACAGATAAATTAAGAGTAAATTTTAAAAGTAAAAGTTTAATAGCAAACTTAAAAGTTTTTATTGGTAAAGATGGAGATTACTGGGTAGGTATTATTCCTTCTTTAAATATTTCCAGTTATTCAGATAATGAAAAGGATTTAGATGAAGCTTTAAGAGACGCATTAGACATTTATGTTAATGATCTTTTTTCTTTAACAGAATCGCAGTTTTACGAAGAATTAAACTCTTTAGGTTTTAAGCAAGATAGCTACTTTAAAAAGAAATTTTCTAAATCTTATGTGGATGAAAATGGTATCTTACAAAACTTTGATAACCCCGAATCTGTAAAAAAAGAAAACCTTAATTACGCATAGTTTTGGGTAATAACAGACCTATAAAATTAAAAGACTGGATAAGGTTTCTTGAAGCACATGATTGTAAATACGCCAGGACTACAAAACATGAGAATTGGAAATGTAAAGGTTGTAGAAGGACAATTACTTTTAGAGGTCAATATAAAGAAATTCCAGCCCTTCACTTAAAGACTAATCTTGATTCAATGGGATTTGATTTGAATTATCTTTACAATTGGATAGATAAAAATTAAACTAAAGCCGTTTCTATATTTGGAACGGTTTTTGTTTTATAATACTTATGAAACCACTACTTTACATACTACTTTTACTTTTGCCTATACTTAGCATTAGGCAAACATCGCATAAACAAAACCGATAGCGCGGATTTGCAATCCGTTCCAACTCAGAAGATAAAAGTATTATAATTATTAACTTTGCTAGAAAACATTTATGTCAACTTAATACAAAACCACCACCACAGAAGACGCCTATTTTATAAGTATTACAACTGTCGGGTGGATAGATGTATTTACAAGATTAAATTAAAAGTAATTTATTACCAACGCTTTAACCCAATTTATTCATTTGAAGATATTCAAATGAATAAACGACTATAAAAATCAAGCAAATAAGGACGTAAGTAACAATCCTACTATAGCTTTTCATTATTCCTTTCTTTAATGGTTTTTCCTTTAAATAGTTGATAAGCTCTGTGTTTGGGACTTCCTATAATTTGTGAGGTGTATACACTTGTATGTCCTGAGAAAAAATAAGAAGTTACACAGGCAACTGCAATAAAAACTCCTGCTTCAATACCAAAAAGCTCTATCCCCATTAACATACAAGCAAGGGGAGTGTTTGTAGCACCAGCAAAAACAGCTACAAAGCCCATTCCTGCTAAAAGTCCCATAGGAAGTGGTAATATCAAAAATAATGCGTTACCTAAAGTAGCTCCTATAAAAAATAACGGAGTTACTTCGCCTCCTTTAAAACCCGCACCAAGTGTAAAAGCTGTTAAAACGAGTTTTATTAAAAAATCGTAAGGGGTGAGTTGACTGTGAAATGCTTCTTCTATAATTGGTACTCCTAAACCAATGTATTTAGTAGTGCCCATTAAAAAAACAAGTCCTGCTATAAAAAAACCGCCAACAAAAGGCCTAAAAGGTGCATATTTGATCTTTAAAAATTGATTTTTCCAAAATACTTTAAAGCAAGAAAATAACATGGCAGTTAACCCAAAACATATGCCCGCTAAAATAGCCCAGCCTAGGTTTTGCAAGTTCATTTCAACAACCTCAGAAATTTCATAAACGGTATGCGGAACATCCCAAACCACCGCACAAAAATAATCGGCTACTATTGCTACAAAAAGACTCGGAAAAATAGCCTCGTAGCGTATTCTTCCTAAAACTAACACTTCCAACGCAAAGACTGTTCCAGCAATTGGGGTTCCGAATACTGATGCAAAACCTGCGCTTATTCCCATAATTAACAAGATTTTCCTGTCAATTTCAGTCATTTTAAATACCTTGTTGAACTGATCTGCAATTGCTCCACCCATTTGCACAGCTGTTCCTTCTCGCCCTGCTGAACCACCAAATAAGTGTGTTGCAACAGTACCAAAAAGTACTAATGGTGCCATTTTAAAAGGAATTGTTTTTTTAGGTTTGTAGTATTCTTCTAATAGTAGATCGTTCCCTTTTTCTACTCCCTTTCCTAGCCAGTAATAAGTATAACCTATAAGTAGTCCTCCTAAAGGTAAAAGAAGTATGATCCAATTATTGGCTTCTCGGTAATTGGTAGCCATTTTTAAGGATAGTAAGAAAATTGCTGATGCGCTTCCAACTAAAGCACCCACTAATAAACCTACGATAGACCATTTGGTAAAATAAACCAACAGGTTAGTCTGCTCAAATGCATTGATTATTTTTTTTAGACCGCTAATATTCATCTACACAAATTTATTTTTATGTTAGTAGACGTCATTAGTCTTATGTAGACGGTTCAAGGCAGACATCATTGCCAGTTTTCAGGGTAAAAATAATGCAAACATAAGAAACACACAAATTTCTATTTATTTTACAAGCTTAATCACGAAGACTATTGCATACTTATATATCAAACATTTACACAATCAAATTGAATTAATTTATCTTGTAAATTAATTTCTTACGCTCAATTTCCTTGATCAATTGATTGGTTATGGCAATTTTTTTCTTTTTACTATACATGGATACGCTTAGGTTTTGTTTTGCATCCATCAAATGAATATACAGTGAATTAGTTCCCTGGTTTTGCTTTAACATGTTTTCTAAATCCTGCAAAAATTCACTATCTAAAGAATTAATTTCGATGTTTAACGTAATTTTTTTCGCCATTTTTTCAAGAACATCTTGCAGGGGTTGCATATCTTTTACGCTCACCCTTGGCGCACCCATTTCGCCTGTATTTTTATTCATGAACCCATTGCTTACCGAAATTTTCATGTAAACAAACTGGTCGACAACCATCAGGTGTCTAAATTTTAAGTAATCTTCTTTAAATACAAAGAAATCAAACGAATCATCATAACCTTCTAAGGTAAATTTCCCGTAACCTTGTCCGTTTTTTGCTACATTATGCAGGACATCTGATACCACTCCAGCGACAGAAAACTCGACTCCCTTCGGCACTTTTTCTAAATTATTTAGGTGGGCTAACTGGAAATTACAAAACTCGTTCAATTCTAGTTTATAATCATCTAAAGGGTGTCCCGAAATAAAAATCCCTACTACTTCTTTTTCTGCTTTTAGCTTTTTCATGGTTGGCCATGGCTCACATGGCGGAACCTCAGGCTCTGGAATTTGTACTTCGCTTGCTTCACCAAAAAGACTGACTTGTGCTGAGTTTTTATTTTCTTGAAAACGATGGGCATACTTTAGCACTTTTTCAATAAAAGTAACTCCATCTTCGGTCGGCTGAAAATACTGCGCCCTGTGGGTATCAGGAAAGGTATCAAAAGCACCTGCATAAGCCAGACTCTCAAAAGCTTTTTTGTTAGCAGCACGCAAATCGATACGGGTTGCCATATCGAAAATTGACTTATATGCTCCTTCATTTTTTCGGTTATCTACAATGGTTTGTACAGCTGGGCCGCCTACTCCTTTTACAGCCCCCATTCCAAAGCGAACCGCATTGTCTTTGTTAACCGAAAATTTGTAGTAAGACTCATTTACATCCGGTCCCAAAACGTTCAATCCCATTCGTTTACATTCCTCCATAAAGAAACTAACTTTCTTAATATCGTTCATGTTGTTAGAAAGTACCGCCGCCATATATTCGGCTGGGTAGTGCGCTTTTAGGTAAGCGGTTTGATATGCAATCCACGCGTAACAAGTAGAATGCGACTTGTTAAATGCATAGGCTGCAAAGGCTTCCCAATCCTTCCAAATTTTTTCAAGCTTGTCTTCTGGATGTCCTTTCGCTTTGGCTTGGTCTACAAACTTGGGCTTCAACTTAGCAAGCACATCCTTTAATTTTTTACCCATGGCTTTTCGAAGAACATCGGCTTCACCTTTGGTAAAATCGGCTAATTTTTGCGAAAGTAACATTACTTGCTCTTGGTAGACCGTGATTCCGTAAGTTTCCTTTAGGTACTCCTCCATTTCAGGTAAATCATAAATAATTTCCTGTTCTCCATGCTTTCGTTTAATAAAGTCTGGAATATATTCTAACGGACCTGGTCTGTAAAGGGCATTCATCGCAATAAGGTCTTCAAAAACAGTTGGCTTAAGCTCTTTCATATACTTTTGCATCCCAACGGATTCGTATTGAAAAATACCTACGGTTTCCCCTCGTTGGAAAAGTTCATAGGTTGGCACATCATCTAGCGGAAATGTCTCTGGATCCAATTGAATGTTATGCTTTGCTTTTACAATGCTTACGGTGTCTTTAATTAAAGTAAGTGTTTTTAGCCCCAAGAAATCCATTTTTAGCAAGCCCGCGTTTTCTGCCACGGAGTTATCGAATTGGGTAACGTATAAATCTGAATCTTTTGCTAATTGCACAGGAACAAACTTGGTAATGTCGTCTGGGGTTATAATTACTCCACAAGCATGTATTCCTGTGTTTCTTACCGAACCTTCTAAAATTCTTGCTTGGTTAATGGTTTCTGCCTCGGGGGTATCACCTTCGGATAAACTAATAAGCTGCTTTATTTTGTCGTAATCTTCTGCTCTAAACTTAGACGACAGCGTTTTATCGTCTACCCCAAATATTTTTCCAAACTTAGTCATGTCAGGAATTAATTTAGCAATTCTGTCGGCTTCGTAAAGCGGTAAATCTAATGCTCTTGCAGTATCTCGAATAGCAGATTTAGCAGCCATGGTTCCATAAGTTACAATTTGTGCAACCTGATTAGCTCCGTATTTTTGAATGACGTAATCCATAACTTTGCTTCGACCTTCATCGTCAAAATCGATATCGATATCAGGCATACTTACCCGCTCTGGATTAAGAAAACGCTCAAAAAGCAAGTCGTATTTTATCGGATCAATATTGGTAATTTTTAAACAATAGGCTACGGCACTTCCCGCTGCCGAACCTCGTCCTGGACCAACTGAAACTCCCATGTTACGGGCTTCTCTAATCAAATCTTCTACAATTAAAAAATACCCTGGATAGCCTGTGTTGGCAATAACTTCTAGTTCAAAATCCAAGCGCTCTTTTATGGCATCGGATAATTCGCCGTACCTTTTTTCTGCACCAAGGTAGGTAATGTGTCTCAGGTATGCGTTTTCACCTCGTTTACCTCCGTCTGCTTCATCATCTGGGTGTTTAAATTCTTCTGGAATTTCAAATGCTGGAAGAAGTACATCCCTGGCAAGTTCGTAAGCTTCGACTTTATCGGCAATTTCAGAAGCATTTTTTATAGCTTCTGGCAAGTCTTTAAACAAGGCCTTCATTTCGTCTGCAGACTTAAAATAATATTCATCATTAGGCAAGCCATACCTAAAGCCTCTTCCGCGTCCAATGGGTGTTGCTTGTTTTTCTGCATCTTTTACACACAACAAAATGTCGTGTGCATTGGCGTCCTCTTGCAAAGCATAATAGGTATTATTAGTAGCTACTATTTTTACATTATGTTGGCGTGCCAATTTAATTAGCGTTTCGTTTACACGGTTTTCATCTTCTTGGTCATGGCGCATCAGTTCGATGTAAAAATCATCTTTAAAGGTTTCTTTCCACCAAATTAATGCCTCTTCGGCTTGTTTTTCGCCTAGATTAAGTATTTTGTTAGGAATTTCGCCATAGGTATTTCCTGAAAGTACGATTAAATCTTCTTTGTATTGTTCTATTAACTTTTTATCGACACGAGGCACGTAATAAAACCCATCTGTAAAACCTAAAGACGAAAGTTTTGCTAAATTGTGGTAACCATTTTTATTTTTTGCAAGAAAAACTACTTGGTATCCGTTGTCTTTTCTGGATTTATCGGCGTGATTTTCGCATACATGTAGCTCGCAACCAACAATTGGTTTAACAGGGAATATAGTAGGCGTTTCTCCTTTTTGATCTGCTTCTTCTTTTGCTTGGGCGGCTTTCTTGTTATGATCGCTTGCGGCTTTTACAAAGTGAAAAGCCCCCATCATGTTAGCATGGTCGGTCATGGCTACTGCTGGCATTTGGTGTTGCACGGCCATTTCTACCAATTGCTGAACAGACATGGTAGATTGAAGGATGGAAAACTTACTGTGGTTGTGTAAGTGTACAAAATTAACTTCTGCTAAATCGGCTAAATTTTCTTTTATTTCGGAGGCTGAAATTACCTCGTTAGCATCAGATTCTTGCTTTTTTAAAACCGCAGAAGCTTCTTTTAAATTGACATGCTTAAGTCCTATTCGCTGAATTTCGGAAGGGTTTTTCGCTCTAAAATCGTCTAAATATCCTGTAGCCTGCTGCAATTCTTTTATACTGAAAATTCCTTTTCTTACCAATTCAAAGAAACAGCGGGTTGTAGCTTCCACATCGGCGGTGGCGTTGTGTGCTTCGTTGAAGGGTTCGCTAAAAAGCTCTTGATGAAGCTCGGTTAAGGTAGGAAGTTTAAATTTTCCCCCGCGTCCTCCAGGAATTTTACAGAGTTCAGCGGTGGTTTCTGTACAAGTATCCAATACCGGTTTTTGAAGCATGCTAGTTTCTACAGAAGCACGAATAAATTCGGCGCCCATAATATTGATATCGAAACCCAAATTTTGACCAACAATAAAGTTGGTTTTAGAAAGAGCTTCGTTAAAATCCATAAGTACCTGAGCCAAAGGAAATCCCTCTTTTTGAGCAAGGGCGGTAGAAATTCCGTGAACCGATTCTGCATCAAAAGGAATATCAAATCCGTCTGGTTGAATTAAATAATCTTTTGCTTCCACTAACTCACCCCATTGGTCGTGTAATTGCCAAGCAATCTGCACAGCTCTTGGCCAATTGTTTACATCAGATATAGGAGCGTCCCAACGTTTGGGTAAGCCCGTTGTTTCGGTATCAAAAATCAAGTACATAAAAAGAATCTTTGCCGTAAAGTTACTAAACTATACTCGACTATAAAATCATAGTTATTAACATTCAGTACAGCTTACTTTAGTTGATTGATAGTGAATGTACTCTGTAAAAGAGAGGTGAGAGGTGAAAGGCCCCCTAACCCCCGAAGGGGGAATGAAAAGTGAGAAATGAAAAGTGAGAAATGAGAAATGAGAAATGAGAAATGAGAGGTGAGAAATGAGAGGTGAGAGGTGAGAGATGAGAAATTTTAAACAAAAAAACCACTCTTTCATAAGTGGTTAGGAGAGTGCATTTGTGTAAAAAAACAAATGAATTAAATAGATATAGCACATAAAAAAAAGGCTTTTTAAATTAATGCGCATTAAGTGTTTAGTTCTCGGGCGGGAAGTAGTTACTTCTCGGGCGGGAATTTTATCCCCTTTTAAATGCTCATTTTACAAACAATGAATGTCTTTTTAAAAAAATAAAAGGGGTCAATTTTCATCATTGAAAAATCAAAATGGAATTCGTATCCAATATTTTTAAAATAGTTTAGTTTTACCTACATGAAACGAGTGTTTTTATGTTGTTTACTTTTAGGGTTTTGCCTGCTTGGTAAAGCTCAAAATAAAGCTACCTATTTACAAAAAAACATTCCTGTTCGAGATACTACTTACTTGGATACCATGAGTATAAGTCCACTTAAGTTTTCTCTAAAAAACCTAGCGGGAAGCGATATAGATACTTCTTTGTACCAAATTAATTTTGCTAAAGCAAGGTTGATTTTAAAAACTGAAGCCTTTTCAAAAAATGATTCCCTTCAAATTAGTTACTCTGTCTATCCTCCGTTTTTAGTAAAACGCTACCAAAACTTAGATGAGTCTATTATTGTAGCGAATAATTCGGGGCAATCTGCACGTTATGAAATTGGCAGAAACAGAGCGGCTAAAAATTTTGTTCCTTTTGATGGATTAAACACCAGTGGAAGCATTTCCCGAGGTGTACGTGTAGGAAACAACCAAAATGCAGTGGTTAATTCCGAACTAGACCTTCAGATTTCAGGTAAACTATCTGAAGATGTAAGCCTTAGAGCGTCTATAAAAGATGCTAATGTGCCCACACAACAAGGCGGTTATTCGCAACGTTTAAATGAATTTGACCAAGTATTTATCGAACTCGAAGGTAAAGGATGGGCTATTCGTGCAGGAGATATAGACATGGTGCAAACCGAATCCTTCTTTGCCTCTTATACCAAAAAAATTCAAGGTTTATTAGTTTCGGGAACCTTTCAAGAAGACACGAATCCCATCGAAGTTTTTGGGGCAGGAGCTTTAGTTCGAGGGGTGTTTACAAGAAGTGAGTTGGTAGGTCAGGAAGGAAACCAAGGTCCGTATAAATTAATTGGCCCAAACGGCGAATTATTTGTGCTTATTATCTCTGGAAGTGAAGCGGTGTTTGTGAATGGACTTCGCTTGCAACGGGGAGAAGACAAAGATTATATGATTGACTACAACGCAGGTGAAATTATTTTTAATGCAACATTCCCGATTACCTCCGAAATGCGGATTGTAATTGAGTACCAGTACGCCGACCAAAATTACTCGCGGATTCTTGCTACGGCGGGAGGTAGTTACACCAATGAAAAATTTAAACTGAGTAGTTTTGTGTACAACGAAAGTGATTTGCGCAACCAACCTTTGCAACAAAGCCTGTCGCCCGAACAAGTTGCCGTACTTCAAGAAGCGGGAGACGATCAAAACCAAATGTTAGCACCTTCAGCCGTGCCTTCCGAATTTTCTGAAAACCGAATTCTATACCGAAAAGATTTCTTTGATGGTCAAGAAATTTTTGTGTTTTCCAACGACCCTAACGACGAGTTATTTAGCGTTCGATTTACCAATGTTGGTGCTAATCAGGGAGACTATGTGGTAAGCAACAACAATAGTATTAGCCGGATTTTTGAGTATGTTCCGAGAGTAAACGGAATTCCGCAAGGAAATTTTGCACCCGTTACCCAACTTTTTGCGCCAACACAATTGCAAGTGGGTGTCGTGCAAGCAGCGTTTAAAAATGGAGAACATTCGTTTATTGATGGAGAACTAGCGGTGAGTAATTTTGATAGGAATACGTTCTCAAACTTAGATAATGGCGATAATCAGGGTGCGGCCTTCAAATTGCAAAGCCTTCAACGAATTATTGATAAAGAAGAAAGTTGGAAATTAGACGCGTATGCCAACTTCGATTATATTGGACAAAACTACCAAAGCATCGAACGCCTTTACAGCGTGGAGTTTCAGCGAGACTGGAACATTTTTAACCAAGAAGGAGACCAGCGATATACCGATGTAGGTGTAGATGTGCTTCATCAGGAAAAAGGAAAATTTCAATACCGCTTTCAGAACCTTCAATTTTCAGAAAGCTTCACAGGGAATCGACAATTTTTTCAATCGGCATTTCGCACAGGAAAACTTCAACTTATTGCCAACGGAAGTTACTTAAAAACAGATGGCAGTGTCTTGGATTCCGAATTCAAAAGAGCAAATCTTTTTGCGGTTCATGGCATAAAAGAGAAAAATTGGGTAGGGGTAAAGTACAACTTAGAAGACAATGAAGAGGTAAATGTTGAAAGCAGCGAATTTACCATTAACACTCAGGCTTTTAGAAGTTACGAAGCCTTTGTAGGTCGTGGCGATAGTACCCATGTTTTTGTAGAGGTAGGAATTCGAATTAGAGAAAACGATAGCTTGCGAAACAATAGCTTACAGCGGGTTAACGAATCTCGAAATTATTACTTAAAATCTACCTTAGTTAACTCAGAAGCTGCAAAACTTTCGGTGTTTGCGAATTACCGTAACCTTCGAAATGAAGAAGAAGGAATTCCAGATGAAAATTCTATTAATTCACGAATCTTGTACAATCAATTTTTGTTTGATCGAATCCTAAATTTTACTACTTCTTACGAAACGAATAGTGGAAGTATTGCGCAACAAGAATTTACCTATTTGGAAGTAAATCCAGGAGACGGGCAATACATTTGGATCGATTACAACGGAAATGGAATCCAAGAATTGGACGAGTTTGAATTGGCTCAATTTCCAGGTGAAGCGAACTATATTCGTGTTTTGCTTCCCAATCAAATTTTTGTCCGCATCAACCAAAATCGCTTTAGCCAACAAGTTACCCTAAATTTTAGGAAATGGGCTGGAGAAGAAGGATTTAAAAAATTGGCGAGTAAGTTTTACAACCAAACCTCGTACTTACTCGACAGAAAAGTAGCGAGGGATGGGAACGATTTTAATTGGAACCCTTTTTCTTCAGGTGAAGCCGACCAATTGGGATTAAACATGAACTTGCGTAATACCTTGTTTTTTAACCGAGGTAAACAACGCTACACGACATCGTACAACTACATTTCGTCGAAAGCAAGAAATTTGTTAAGCATTGGTTTGCAAGATAATAACACCGAAAGTCATCAGTTAAATTTCCTACATAAAATCAAAGAAAGCTGGTTGGTGAGTTTACAGAACCAACTTAGTACTTCCGAAAGCTTTTCGGAGAATTTTGAAAATCGAAATTTCAGGTTAGAAGGCTACGGATTTGCACCGAAAATCACCTATTTGTTAGCGGGAAACACCCGTTTTGATGCCTTTGGCGAATACCGAATTCAAGAAAATGTGTTGGAGGGACAAGAACGATTGAACCAACGAAAACTAGGTACTTCGTTTACCTTCAACAAAGGCCAAGAATACACGATTAACGGTGAGTTTACCTACATCCTTAACGAATTTGAAGGGCAATCCTTTACGCCTGTTGCCTTTCAGATGATGGAAGGTTTGCAACCCAATAACAACTTTACGTGGACACTTTTTGTACAGAAGAAAATCACTAAATTTTTAGATTTAAACCTTTCCTACTTCGGCAGAAAAAGCGAAAACACCGCCGCTATTCATACGGGAAATGTGCAGTTGAGGGCTTATTTTTAAGCTTCTTGAGTTGCTGAAACTCCCTCGATCATGGTCGTAACCATTTTAGCCAAGTCAAACTCGTGTTTCCACCCCCAATCTGCTGCTGCAACTTCGTCGTTGATACTACTTGGCCAAGAATCGGCAATGGCTTGTCTAAAGTCGGGTGCGTAAGAAATCTCAAAATCAGGGAGGTGTTTTTTAATTTCGCTAGCAAGTTGTTGAGGCGTAAAGCTTATTCCTCCTAGATTGTACGAGGAACGCTGCTTAATTTGTTCAGCCGGCGCTTGCATTAACTGAATGGTCGCACGAATCGCATCATCCATGTACATCATAGGTAAGGCTGTATCTTCTTTCAAAAAAGAAGTATATTTTCCATTTTTAACCGCTTCATGAAAAATTTCCACTGCATAATCGGTCGTACCGCCTCCGGGAGGTGTTGTGTAACTAATTAAACCAGGATAGCGAATGCTTCTTACGTCTACTCCATAACGTTTGTGGTAGTATTCGCACCAACGTTCTCCCGTTTGCTTACTTATACCGTAAACAGTTGAAGGCTCCATGATGGTTTGTTGGGGTGTATTTTCTTTCGGTGTGCTCGGCCCGAATACTGCGATGCTAGATGGCCAATACACTTTTTTTAGTTTACCGTCCTTTGCTAAATTCAGTACATGAAAAAGGGTGCTCATATTCAAATTCCACGCCTTCATCGGAAACTTTTCGGCCGTTCCGCTTAGCATAGCTGCCATTAAATACACCTCATCAATCTCGTAATGAAGTACCACATTTTCCAAAGCATCTAAATTTGTCGCATCTAAAACTTCAAAGGGACCTAATTGCATAGTTGCATCTGTGCTATTGCGAATATCGCTAGCAATTACGTTCTGATTGCCATGAATTTCGCGCAATTTCAAGGTTAATTCGGTTCCTATTTGTCCACATGCGCCTATAATTAATATCTTTGGGGTCATATACTATCCTTTTGCTACAAAAGTAATTATTAATTTTGTTGGTTTATTGAAAAGTAGTCAAATTTAAAACACAAAAGTTAGTTAATTCTGATTTTAAGTCTTTTTAGTAATTGCTTTTTTGTGAAATACGTAATAGAGGGCATCGCAGTGAGAAGTGAGGCCCCTAACCCCCGAAGGGGGAATGAAAAGTGAGAGGTGAGAAGTGAGAGGTGAGAAATGTGAAGAGTGAAGAGTGAAGAGTGAAGAGTGAAGAGTGAAGAGTGAAGAGTGAAGAGTGAAGAGTGAGGAGTGAGAAATAACTAATAACTAATAACTAATAACTAATAACTAATAACTAATAACAAAGTAGGAAGTGATAAACATAAAACTAGAAAATCATATGAAACATAAACTATACCCTGTCTTAATTGGGCTTCTGCTTTTAGGTTTTTTTTCCTGCGGAAAAGAAAACAAGAATTCTAATGCTGGATCAATGCAGGACCAGTTTGAAGAAGAAAAAAAAGAAGCCATTAATTTTCCAGAAAACAGCATTAACTTGTCGGAAGAAGCCAGAGCTACTGCAGAAGATTGGGCTCAATATATCGCTATGGAGAGCGAAATAAACCGCATGAAAGAATATACTATTCAGGATGCTATGACCAATTCTTTTACCATCCTTCAGGCGGCGGACACCTTACAAAAAACCGTTCCAAAAAAATTCAGGCAAGTCCCTATTCAATCACGCTTACAAGTCTTGCACGCTAAAGCAAATGTATTGTATCAATTGTCTGAAAAACAAGTACCCAATATCGAAAAAATCAAAAAAACAGCGGAGGAAATTCCAATTGACTTTTATAACCTCAATATTCAACTAAACGAAGCCTTTATAGAAACACCTGACTTTGATTAAGCCATAAAAATCAAGAAATAACCTGCTTCAATAGCTTATCAAAGGCTATCGTTTTATTAAAAATGTTTTTCTTTTCGAGGAAATTTAACCAAAAGGGCTTACTTTAGTCCAACTAAGTATAAATTTAACCTCATGTATTTACAAGTTAACAAAGTTTTCTTTGCAGTAGTTATGCTATTTTTTACTTGTATGTATGCCCAACCAACAGATAAACTTCAGCAAGAAATACACACAATTCTCGACCACTGGCACCAAGCAGCATCAACGGCTAATGCGGATGCCTACTTTTCAGTTTTTGACGAACAAGCTATTTTTGTGGGTACCGATGCTTCCGAGGTATGGTCTTATCCTGATTTTTTCTCCTTTGCCTCCCCTTATTTTGAACAAGGAAAAGCTTTGGAGTTAAGGCCACAATCGCGGAACCTATACTTCAGTGAAAATGCCAAAACGTGTTGGTTTGACGAAGTATTGGACTCCGACCACATGGGATTTTGCAGAGGTTCGGGTATTTTAGTCTGGAAAGACAACCGCTGGAAACTTCAACATTATGTCCTCTCTATATTAGTTCCTAATCAACATGTAGCAGAAGTACTTCAACTCAAAAAAGAAACCGAAAAAAACAACTAACGTTATGTTCAAAAAAATTGTAAGCCTTCTTTTCCTGGTTCCATTCGCCTTGATCGCTCAACAAAAAAAAGCCCTTACACACCAAGATTACGATTTGTGGAAGCAAGTTTCCTCCTACCAACTTACGTCCGACGGAAACATCTTGCTGTACGAAGTAAAAACCTCCACTGGTCGCGGAGATGGTTATAGTGTTTTGCGCTATATCGATACCGAGGAGGAGTATGTATTTCCTCGTGCAACCAATGCAAAAATTTCGAAAGAACAAGATTATCTGGTGTTTTTAGAACAACCCATTTACGATAGTTTACGGCAGCAAAAGTTGAAAAAGGTAGCCAAAGAAAAGCAAGAAAAACCTCAATTAAAAGTATTCTCGCTTGTCCAAAAAAAGGTGGTAGATAGCATTAAAAATGTAAAAAAATTAAGCTTTCCAAAAGAAGCATCGCAATGGTTTTTAGTTGAAAAGTATAAAGATGAGACACCAAAAACAGCTGAAAATTCCACACCCACTAAAAAGAAGAAAAAGAAAGAAGAAAAACCTACCCAAAAAGAAAAACCCCTTCACCTAACCAAGGATTACCACTTGGTATATTCCTTAAACTCCTTGGCTAAGGACACGATTTTTCACTTAAAAGAAAGCGCTTTGCCTGACGAAGGGAACCAATTTTTTTATTCCCTTTCCAAAGACAAAAAGAAAAGAGACATCGGGTTGTATCAGTACAAAATAGATGAAATGCAAGCTAGTTTTATTGATAGTACTTACTTCCAATACCATCAGCTAAATGCTTCGTTTTCGGGTGAAAAATTAGCCTACTTAGCTACTAAAGAAGAAGAAAAAGATTCAACTCCCTTCGAATTATTTGTTTTTACTGGCGAAGAAATAGCCCATGTAATCGACTCTACTTTTACCCCCTTACCAGCAAATTGGGAGGTAAGTAAGTTTCAGCAACCGAGATTTTCGAAAGACGAAGAGCGACTGTATTACTACGCGCGACCAAGGCAATACTTTCCTAAAGATACTACCGTTTTAGACGAAGAACTTCCCGATGTAGATGTTTGGACGTATACCGACGACCTAATTCAACCCGAACAAAAAGCTCGGGCTAAACAACTTGAAGCCAGGGCTTATCTTTTTCAGTTACAGTTAAGCGATTATACCCACCTTCAGTTACAAGACGAAAACTTGGATGGGGTTTATATTAACGAAGAAAAAAACCACGAAATTTGGTTGGCTTATACTGATGAAGCTTACCGATTGGAGCGATCTTGGGCGTATCCATGGCGTAGAGATGCCTATAAAGTAAATGCGCTAACGGGAGAAAAAACCTTGCTAGTTGAAGGTATTTCCGGTTCTCCCATTCAAGACCCAACAGGGAATTATGCGGTATTTTATGATATTGATGAAGCTTACTGGGGAAGTATTAATCTTCAAACCAACGAAGTAAAAAACCTAACTAGCGAAGTAGAGGTTGCTTTTTTTAATGAAGAACACGATTCGCCGAGTTTGCCAGGAAGTTATGGCTTTGGTGGCTTTACCTCCGAGGGAAAAGCCTTGGTTTACGACCAATTTGATGTATGGGAATTGGACCTTTCAGGAAACCTATCGCCTCAAAAACTAACGAACGGAAGAGAAAACTTGACCGTTTACCGAAGCCTACGTCTGGAAGAAGAAATGAACTTAGCTTCTTATTGGAAAAAAGGATTATTGCTATCAAGCTTCCATAAGTACAACAAATCGGCAGGCTTGTTTAGCTTACACGAAGAAGGCTTAAATGAGCTTATTCCTGTAGGAAATTTCAAATTCAGTGGATTTGAAAAAGCGAAAGACGCGCAACAATTGGTGTATCGAAAAATGGATTTCAACAGCTATCCCGATTTATTTTTATTAATGGAAAGCCAGGAAGATGTTCGCTTGTCTGAAGCCAATCCACAACAAGAAAATTTTCTCTGGGGGAGTGTGGAATTAGTCGAGTGGACGGCTTATGATGGTACGCCTTTGCAAGGATTACTGTATTTTCCAGAAGGTTTTGATGCATCGCAAAAGTACCCCATGATTACTTACTTTTATGAGCGTAGAAGTGATAATTTACACCAATATTATTCGCCACAACCCAGTGCTTCTATTGTAAATATAAGTTACTTAACTAGTAATGACTACCTTGTTTTTGTGCCCGACATTGTATATGAAGACGGATACCCTGGACGAAGCGCAGAAAATTGTATTCTTTCTGGTGTAGAAGCCATGGAAAAAAGAGCTTATGTAAATTCGGAAAAACTCGCCATACAAGGTCAATCTTGGGGTGGTTACCAAGTTGCACACCTCATTACCAAAACCAATAAATTTGCCGCAGCTGGTTCAGGTGCTCCCGTTAGCAATATGACTTCTGCTTACGGAGGAATACGTTGGGAGTCTGGATTAAGTAGGCAATTTCAATACGAGCAAACCCAAAGTAGAATAGGTAAAACCCTTTGGGATGAGCTGGACTTATACCTAGAAAATTCGCCTTTATTTAGCGTACCCGCAATAAAAACCCCTGTGCTAATTATGCACAACGACCAAGATGGTGCGGTACCTTATTACCAAGGAATTGAATTTTTTATGGGGTTACGTAGGCTTGGCAAACCAAGCTGGTTATTGGTATATAATGACGAAGCACACAATTTACGAAAATGGAAAAACAAGCAAGATTTATCTATTCGGATGATGCAATTTTTTGACTATTACCTCAAAGATGAACCCATGCCGCACTGGATGAAAATGGGCGTACCAAGAACAGAAAAAGGAAAAAATTTAGGTTATGATTTATTGGGGGATTAAACTTTAGTTAAGTTAAAATTTAATGCGGTGATAGTTGAAAATATGTAAAAGTGATGGCTAACGAAATTAGTTTGAAGTACAGGAAGAAGGTGATTGTAATTTTTATTGAATACTTTGTTTTTTCTGTTTTTTTTCACCTAACGTTTAGTTTTTTTACATCAATAGGATTTACGTATTTTAAGACTACATTTCTTATAACTCATCTTATTTATTACTCATTGGTTGAGTTTTTATTCAATAAATCATTAGTAATGAAGCTATTTAAGGTTGAATTAGATACACAAAATAAAATGAATCTTCATTTCGTTTCGTACATGATTTCTTCTTTATTTGACAGAACTTTACTTATTCCATTTCATATTCTCCTAGCTATGATGAACTATGAAAACCTTCTTTTGTGTGAAAAATTAAGTGGAATAAAATGGAGGTTAAAAAAGCACGAACATGCTTAGCCTATCGAGATTTAAAAAATAGGGTTATTAGCGTTTATCAATTGAAATTACCCTAATAAAACACCCTTTTTTTCCTTCCTGTTTCATTATAAAAAGAAACCATAGCTTAGGTTATGCTTGATTTTTCTAATTCAAGTAAATAAAAAATCATTCCCGAAGCGGTCGGGACAGGCTATTTTCTTTTCTAGTAATTTCGAGTCATAACTGGTATTATTTCCATTAAGCCATCAACTTAAAAAACAAAAAAGGCGACAGAAAATACGGTCGCCTTTTTTGTTTATATAACACCATTTACCAATTGAAATTACCGTAATAAATCGCCCCTTTTTCCTTCCTGTTTTTTCAATTCATTGAAAGAAAAGAATCATTTCCGAAAGGGTGGGTACAGGCTATTTTCTTTTATAGTAATTTCAAAATAATAGCAGGTATAATTCCTTAATCCTCTAAAGCTTTTATTCCAGGAAGAGTTTTACCCTCTAACATTTCCAACATAGCTCCTCCGCCTGTTGATACATAGCTTACCCCTTTATCAAAACCAAACTGTTTGGCTGCCGACACGCTATCGCCTCCGCCAACAAGCGAGAAAGCACCTTTTTTGGTAGCTTCTACAATGGACTGTCCAAGGGCTTTTGTTCCTTCAGCAAAATTGCTCATTTCAAAAACTCCTAAAGGCCCGTTCCATAAAATAATTTTAGAAGCTGAAATTACATCGGCAAAATTATCTCGAGATGCTGGACCAGCATCTAATCCCATCATATCGGACGGAATTTCGTTTATAGGACAAACCGAACGTTCAGTATCGTTAGCAAACTCTTTCGTTATTACAGAATCTACAGGCAAATGAACTTGAACTCCCTGAGCTTCTGCGTTAGCAAGAATTTCTAATGCAAGCTCTTGTTTGTCTTCTTCTACCAAAGAAGTACCAATGCTTCCTCCTTTTGCCTTAATAAAAGTGAAAGCCATTCCTCCACCAATAATTAAATGGTCTATTTTTGGTAAAATATTTTCGATAACCGTAATTTTTGATGAAACTTTTGCTCCTCCAATAACAGCGGTTACGGGTTTATCAGACGAGTTTAGTACTTTGTCTAAACTTTCAACTTCCTTTTGAAGTAAATACCCCATGCACTTTTCTTTAGCAAATTGTGCGATGATAGTAGTTGAAGCATGCGCTCTATGTGCGGTACCAAAAGCATCATTCACATAAATATCGCCCAAAGAAGCTAATTCTTTTGCAAAAGCTTCGTCGCCTTTGGTTTCTTCCTTATAAAAACGGAGGTTTTCAATAAGTAAAACTTCGCCGTTGCTAAGTTTGCTTACCATTTCTTGTACTACTTCGCCTCTACAATCAGGCGCAAATTTTACACGAACACCAAGCACTTCACTTACTTCAGCGACAATATGTTGTAGGGAGTATTTATTTTCTTTTCCATCTGGTCTTCCTAGGTGAGACATTAAAACGGCTGAACCACCATCCTCTAAAATCTTTAAAATAGTTGGTTTTGCTCCAACAATTCTGCTGTTATCGGTTACTTTACGGTCCTCATTTAGTGGCACGTTAAAATCTACTCGAATTACCGCTTGTTTGTTTTTAAAGTTGAAGTCGTTAATTGTTTTCATGTTGCTTATGGTATTTAATTTGTAAACTTGAATAGCATTTTTAAGTTTCAAAAGTACTCAAATTCTTGTATAATAAGCTTCGTATTCATGATTCTTTTCTTTGGAATTTTCATAAAATAACAAAAACATAAACTACATACACGCAAAAATTGATATGGGTTAAAAACCGTGAAATGTATATCAAAATCTTCTCTCAAAATGATTGGTGTAAAGCCTTAAAACAATTACTTTCGCAACATGTTTTTTAAGGATATTGTTGGGTTAACTCATATTAAAGCACACCTTCAAAGAAGCTTATCTTTAGGGAGGATTCCGCATGCACAACTGTTTGCTGGCAACTATGGTTACGGAAGTCTAAGCGTAGCTTTAGCGCTTGCAAGAGAAATTATTGCTGGCGATTTAGCAGGAGATAAACGAAAAGCGTGCGATCTTAAAATTACTAATTTTGCTCATCCCGATTTACATTTTGTATATCCTGTAAACAATTCTGAACTTATTAAAGTTGATAAACCTGTTTCAAAATACTTTGCTAAAGAATGGCGAAATTTTGTGTTGCAAAATCCTTTTGCAGGAATTTTTGATTGGTATAAATTTATAGGTATTGAAAACAAACAAGGGCTTATAAATAAATTTGAAGCGGCAGAAATCAACAAAAACTTAGCCCTTAAATCCTTTGAAGGAAACGCCAAAGTAATGATTATTTGGTCTGCAGAAAAAATGAATTCTGCAACAGCCAACAAGCTTTTAAAGCTTATTGAAGAGCCGCCAGAGAAAACTTATTTTATTCTTCTTTCCGAACACCCGGAACAACTCTTGCAAACCATTTATTCGCGTTGCCAAATGATAGAGTTTCCTCCTTTAAGCAACGAAGTTGTAGCAGATTATTTGCAACAGAAAAAGGGTATTGATGAAACTACAGCAATGTCTGTTGCTTTTCAAGCCGACGGAAACTTGGCTAACGCCATGGAACTTTTAGACGCAAGCTCAGATCGTAAACGCTATGAGCAATGGTTTATAACCTGGGTTAGGGCCGCATTTCGCGCGAAAGGGAATAAAGGAGTTGTAAAAGAGTTACTTGTTTGGTCAGAAACCATTGCAAAAGAGAACAGAGAAACACAAAGAAACTTTTTGGCCTATTGTATTCAATTTTTTAGGCAAGCGCTACTCTACAATTACCAAGCTAAACAATTGGTATTTATGGAAACCTACGACAGCGGTTTTAAGTTTGAAAAATTTGCTGAATTTGTTCATGGAAATAACATACAACCCATTTTTGAAGCCCTCGAAAAAGCTTCTTATCATGTGAGCAGAAATGCTAACGGAAAAATTGTTTTTACCGATTTATCACTTCAGTTAACTCGCTACATTCACGCTTAAGCTGGCTTTATCAAAAGCTTTTTAAAACCATTTTTTTCGCTTAAAAAAAAGCAACATTCCACCAAAAATCATTAGATTTAAAAGCATAATTAGCAAGTAGCCATAGGTCCATTCTAGCTCAGGCATATTGGTAAAATTCATTCCGTAAATACCAACAATAAAGGTAAGCGGAATAAAAATAGTAGAAACAATGGTTAGAATTTTTATAACCTGATTCATGCGGTGACCTTGAATAGAGAAAAATAAATTTGTAGCACTCTCTAAAGATGCGTTTATCATCTCGCACTGATCGGTTAAACTAAAGCACAAGTCCTTAATTTCTAAAAAGTACTTAAGGTTATTTTCGGCTATAAATGGAATCTTTTCGCGCTCTACAATTTGGGTAAATTCTTTTACAGGAAGAATTGATTTTTTAATGAAGTGAGTTAATTTTTTTAAGCTTTCAATTCGCAGTAATACTTCTGGAGAAGGATTTTTTTCAGGATTAAACAGCTCTAAATGTTCAATATCGTTTTCTATTTTATCTAAGGTTTTAAAGTAGTTATCCAATATGGCTTCCACTAAGGTGTAGAGTAAATAATCTGGTGTTTTTGAACGCACAACACCTGTGTTTTCACGTAGTCTATAACGAACATGATCAAACAAATCAGCCGGCATTTCTTGGAACGAAATAAGTACTTGTGCATTAAAAACAAAACTTATTTGTTCAGAAATTTTACTTTCATTTTCGGGTAAAAGCGAAGTAAGTGTAAAAAACGAAAAGTTATCATAGGCTTGAAATTTTGGCCGCTGATACACATCTAAAATATCTTGGATAGCTAAACTATGAATACCTTGCGAGGAACAGAATTTTGCAATTGTTTCCGCATCGCTTAAACCATAAATATTTAGCCAATTTACCTTATTTTCGGTTTCTAATTTATTTAGGTTAGAAATATTTACCTCCAAATTTTCTTGAACATTTTCAGCGTTGTAACTAAATAACTGTGCACTTAAGGTGTGGGCAGAACTTTGTCCCGTAAAGGTGAAACTATTTGGGTCTTTTTTCTTTCTATTCAGAAGATTTCTTCTGGCAAATGGAGCGTTTAGATTCATTAAATTTCAAATTTGGTATTTTATATTTATAACTTCCTACTTCGTTATTCTTTATTCGATTTTCTTTATTAATATTTCTCATCTCTCATCTCTCACTTCTCATTTCTCACTTCTCATTTCTCATTTCTCACCTCTCATTTCTCACTTCTCACTTCTCACTTCTCACTTCTCACCTCTCATTTCTCACCTCTCATTTCTCACTTCTCACCTCTCATTTCTCACTTTTCATTTCTCACTTCTCACTTTTCATTCCCCCTTCGGGGGTTAGGGGGCCTCACTACTTAATACTCATTCATTTTCTTATAGTATCAAAGTTAATAAACTTATTCCCCTCTGATCAAAAAAGAATTTACAAAATGATAAAAAAGATAGTTTTCTCTTTCATTTTCGTAATTTTACGACTTTTTAAAGCCTTAATTTCAATTGATAAATGGTATTTGTTTTCATTTATTATAAAATCAGTAATTTTAAATCAATGCTTCATGAATAAGTATGTTATTATTTTTAGTTTTCTATTGTATTTCCCATTATTTGCGCAACAAGGTGGTATGTGGATTCCTTCGCTTTTAGAAGGGACTAATGAACAAGAAATGCAGCGCCTTGGGGCAAAAATTTCAGCCAAAGATATTTACGATGTAAACAACTCCAGCCTCAAAGATGCAATTGTTCACTTTAATGGCGGTTGTACGGGTGAAATCATTTCCGATCAGGGACTTTTGCTAACCAATCACCATTGTGGATTTGGACAAATTCAGTTTCATTCTTCGCTAGAAAACGATTACCTAAAAGAAGGTTTTTGGGCCATGTCTAAGGATGATGAGCTTCCAAATGAAAACCTTTTTGCTCGCTTTATTATAGAAATTATCGATGTAACCGATGCTATGCTTTCTGTGGTTTCAGAAGATATGAATGCTGCAACTAAACAAGCAGCTTTGGATCGTAAAGAAAGTGAACTTGTTAACCAGGCGCAAAAAGAAGATTGGCAAGAAGCCAACATCAAATCATTTTACGATGGCAATCAGTACTTCCTATTTATTACAGAAAAGTTTGAAGACGTCCGTTTGGTTGGAGCGCCACCTTCGAGCATTGGGAAGTTTGGTTCGGATACAGACAATTGGGTTTGGCCAAGACACACAGGAGATTTTGCTTTGTTCAGAATTTACGCCAACAAAGATAACAAACCAGCTAAGTATAGTCCAGATAATATCCCATACACTCCAAAACACTTTTTACCCATTTCATTAGACGGGGTAGAAGAAGATGATTTTACGCTTGTTTTTGGTTTTCCAGGACGTACAAACGAATACCTTCCAGCTGTAGCCGTGGAGCAAATTACTCAAAAAGTAAACCCAAGCAACATTTTGATTCGCGAAAAAGCGCTCGAAAAAATGGATGCCTTTATGCAAGAAAATGACGAAATACGCATCAAATACGCCTCTAAACAAGCACGAATTGCTAATTATTGGAAAAAGTGGAAAGGCGAAAACTTAGGGATTGAAAAAAGCGGGGCCATCGAAATTAAAAAAAACCTAGAAAAACGCTTTACCGATGCTGTTGAAGCTTCTGGGAAAGGTGATACATACGGAAATTTACTCGCCACTTTTGACCAACAATATGCAGCTTTCGAACCCTACGCAGTAAAACGCTCAAACTTTCTTGAAGTATTTTTTACCAATACAGACTTGTTTCAAATTTCGTTTCGCTTGTATCAATTAAAGCAAGCTGCCGCTCAGGGAGATAATGAGTTTAATCAAGCACGAACAGCTATCACTAATATGCTACAAGGAGTGTATAAAAATTATGATGTAAATGTAGACAAAGCTATTTCAAAAGAAATTTTCCCATTATACGATTCGACTATATCTGCCGAGGTAATAAAATCTATCTATGCCAATTCGGCTTTTGCAAGTGCAGACGGCTTATTACTGCTTCAAGGCACAAAAGATGAGGTAATTGAAAATTTAACTAAGGATGTACTTGTTGAATTTACCGAAGCTTATATCACCGAATTTTACACCGATTTAAATCCAAACTACCAAGCTTGGCAAATGGAAATTGCTGCGACGCAAAAAATATACATGACTGCCTTAATGGAAATGCTTCCAGAGGAGCGCTATTTTCCAGATGCTAATTCCACTTTACGTGTAACCTACGGAAAAGTAAAAGGATACCAACCAAGAGATGCTGTTTACTACCAACCAGTTACTTATCTTGATGGTGTAATTGAAAAGTATGTACCAGGAGATTACGAATTTGATGTTCCACAAAAATTAATTGACCTTTACGAAACTAGAAACTTCGGTACTTATGCCGATGAAAATGGAAAAATGCCACTTGGGTTTATTGGAACTAACCATACCACAGGAGGAAATTCGGGAAGTCCAGCCATCGATGCGCATGGAAATTTAATCGGTCTGAACTTTGATAGAGTTTGGGAAGGAACCATGTCTGATTTATTTTACGATCCTGAAATTTGTAGAAACATCATGGTAGATGCGCGTTACATTTTATTTGTTATAGATAAGTATGGTGAAGCTTCTCATTTGATAGAAGAAATGAAATTAGTTCACCCTAAAAAGGAAAATTCACCTAGCCAAAAAGCTAAAAAAGGAAAAAAGAAGAAAACGAAAAAGAACAAAGGATAAATGGCTAAAAGCCTATATTTGCAAAAAAAATGACACATGTCGCATAAACTTTTAATTGTTGGTACGGTGGCATTCGATGCTATCGAAACTCCGTTTGGCAAAACGGATAAAATACTTGGAGGAGCTGCTACCTATATTGGACTTTCTGCTGCTCAATTCGAAAATGTTCAAGCTGGAATTGTTTCTGTAATTGGCGAAGATTTCCCAGAAGAATACATCAACTTACTTCAGAAAAATAGACTCGATTTAACTGGTTTAGAGCAAGTAAAAGGAGGTAAAACATTCTTTTGGAGCGGAAAGTATCATAACGATATGAATTCAAGAGACACCTTAGATACACAACTTAACGTATTAGCAGATTTTCAACCTAGAGTACCATCGGACTTTAAAGATGCGGATATTGTTATGCTTGGTAATCTTCACCCAGCGGTTCAACTAAGTGTCATCAATCAAGTACAAAACCCAAAATTAATTGTTCTAGATACGATGAATTTTTGGATGGATAGTACTTGGGACTTACTGCAAGAAGTAATTGCAAAAGTTGACGTAATAACTATTAACGATGAAGAAGCCAGACAACTTTCAGGTGAATATTCGTTAGTAAAAGCGGCTCGTAAAATTGGAGAAATGGGACCTGATTATGTAGTGATAAAAAAAGGAGAACACGGAGCTTTATTGTTTCATAAAGATGAAATGTTTTTTGCCCCAGCCTTACCATTGGAAGAAGTATTTGATCCAACAGGTGCTGGCGATACCTTTGCAGGTGGATTTTCTGGATACTTAGCTTCTACAGGAGACACCAGTTTTAACAACATGAAAAATGCTATCATTCATGGGTCTAATTTAGCTTCTTTTTGTGTAGAAAAATTTGGCACAGAACGTATGCAAAAACTTGAAAAGAAAGAGCTTACAGAGAGACTTTCTCATTTCAAGGCCTTAACTCAATTCGAAATTAACTTGACAAAATAATTTTTGCCCCGATTTTTCGGGGCTTTTTTTTACCTAATATTACCCACTTTTAATTATGAGTGACGCTATTAAACACGAATGTGGCATTGCCTTACTAAAGCTCCAAAAACCTCTTGAGTACTACAAAGAAAAATATGGAACTGCATTTTATGGCATCAATAAGATGTACCTAATGATGGAAAAGCAGCACAACAGAGGACAAGACGGAGCTGGACTCGCGAGTATCAAGCTAAATATGGAACCTGGACACAGGTACATAAGTCGAGTTCGATCGAATGCCGCCCAACCAATTCAGGATATTTTTTCGCAGATTAATCAACGAATAAATACTCAATTAACCCATAAACCTTCTCTGCATGAGAATGTTGCTCTTCAAAAACAGGAATTGCCTTATTTAGGAGAAGTATACCTTGGTCACGTAAGGTACGGAACTTATGGTAAAAATAGCATTGAAAGTGTTCACCCGTTTCTTCGTCAGAACAACTGGATGCACCGGAATTTAATTTTAGCGGGTAACTTTAACATGACCAATGTTACAGAGTTATTTCAAAACTTAGTTTCCTTAGGTCAGCACCCAAAAGAAATGGCAGATACCGTTACTGTAATGGAAAAAATTGGTCATTTTCTTGATTCAGAAGTAAGGAAACTCTACAAAAAATTAAAAGAAGAAGGCTACAATAAACAGCAAGCATCTCCGCATATTATTGAACAAATTAACATTGCCAAAATCCTTAAAAAATCCGCTAAAGACTGGGATGGAGGATATGCGATGGCGGGTATGCTTGGGCATGGAGATTCGTTTGTACTTCGAGATCCCGCAGGAATTAGACCTGCTTACTACTACAAAGATGAAGAAATTGTTGTTGTTGCTTCGGAAAGACCTGTTATACAAACAGCATTTAATGTACCTTTTGAAGAGGTTAAAGAACTCGACCCAGGAAAAGCGATCATTATTCGTAAAAACGGAAAAGTTTCCATTAAAAAAATTCTAGAACCTTTAGAGCGAAAAGCTTGTTCTTTTGAGCGTATTTATTTTTCTAGAGGAAGCGATGCTGAAATTTACCAAGAACGTAAAGAATTAGGAAAATTACTAATGCCAGAAGTTTTAAAGGCAATTGATTACGACACGGTTAATTCTGTTTTTTCATACATCCCTAACACCGCAGAAACTTCGTTTTATGGAATGGTTGAAGCTGCACAAGACGAGCTTAACAGACAAAAAAACCAAGCCATTCTAGATGAAAAAGAGAAATTGACAGATGCTCGTTTAACTGAAATTTTATCTCACCGATTAAGAACTGAAAAAATTGCCGTAAAGGATGCCAAGCTTAGAACATTCATTACAGAAGATTCGAGTCGAGACGATTTGGTTACTCACGTATACGATGTTACCTACGGAGTAGTACGGCCAAATGACAATTTAGTTGTGATAGATGACAGTATTGTTCGTGGTACTACCTTAAAGAAAAGTATCTTACGTATGTTGGATCGCTTAAATCCAAAGAAAATTGTAATTGTTTCCTCTGCGCCACAAATCAGGTATCCTGATTGTTATGGGATAGATATGGCTCGTTTGGAAGATTTTATTGCATTTCAAGCCGCTTTAAGTTTACTAAAAGACCAAGGTAACTATGCGCTAGTCGAAGAAGTTTACCAAAAATGTAAGTTAGAGAACAATAAGCCGATTAATGAGATTCAAAATCAAGTTAAACTGATTTATGATTCGTTTACAGACGAAGAAATTTCGGCTAAAATAGCTGATTTACTTAGCACAGAAGGCATCAAAGCCGAAGTTAATGTTATTTATCAAAAGGTAGATCAACTTCATCATGCATGTCCAAAAAATCTTGGTGATTGGTATTTTACTGGGAATTATCCAACTCCAGGGGGTAATCGTGTGGTAAACAAAGCCTTTATAAATTTTGTAGAAGGAAATAAAGACCGCTCTTACTAAAAGCATTGGCCAATTGAAATTGTTGGATATGCATATTAGTTGAGTTAGGTTATCAGAAAAAATTGTTTATTTGTACTAAAATCAGATTTAATGAGTAAGAAAGAAAGTAGCGAAGAAATAGATTTAGGTTCATTATTTAAAGGTATTAAAGATAGTTTTAATCGTTTTCAAGGAAGAATATTTGACTTTCTTATGGTTCTTGTTAACTATAAAGTGGTTATATTTTCATTATTGGTCATAGGAGCAATTGCCGGATATTTTCTTGACGCCAAAAAAGTCCAGCTTAAACGCACCGAAATTGTTGTTATTCCTAACTTTGATAGTAGTGATTTCTTATATAGAAACATAGAAAATATAAACTCCCTTTTTTCAAAAAAGAGAAAGGATGAGCTAGAAGATATTTTTGGTGAATATTTTGAAGGTGTTATTTCTTTAGATATTGAACCTATATACGATTTGCGCTTAATTATGCGATCTACAGAATTAATGGACATTTTGAAGGAGTCCGTTAAAGATAACCGACTTAGTTGGATTCAAGAAGAATTTAAAAAAGGTAGAATACAGAAATACCATTCTATAGAGTTAATTACAGAAGAAGACACAGATGCTTTAGCTGTTGCACATCGGTTAATTGAATACCTAAACAGTAACGATTTTTACAAGCAGATCAGAAAAATATCCTTGGAAAATGTAAAGTTTCAGTTAGAAGAATTTGATCGCACGTTAATTCAAATCGATTCTGTAATTGCAACAACAACATCGAAAAAAATTAACCCTTCACCAACATCTCAGGGATTCTTTTTAAATGATAATTCGCACATCAGTAGTTTGATTGAATATAAATCTGTTATCCTTGAAGAAAAATTTGAGAAGTTAAGAAGATATGAGCAAAAGGATGATGTTATTCATCTAGTTTCCATAGATACAAGTACCGAAGTTAAACGTAGTAAGTTATTTTCCAATCTGAAAATTAGTTTACCTGTATTCTTGGTAATCGCCTTTATACTCGGACTACTTACAATTAATTACCTTAGACACATCAGTAAGTATTCAACTTTATACAGCAACAAAAAAGAGGATTAATTAATCCTCTTTTTTGTTTAGTTCTTCTAAGACTTTTAAGGTGATATCCTTGCCTTTCTTTGCATAAAGAATATTTGCCGATTCGTTTGATCCAAAAATATAATCGTAATTGTTCCGCTCACCGTATTTGGCAATTTTATCTCTTACTTCTTTAACGATGGCTTCAATAACCTCTTCACTATCCTCTTCTAAGTCCCTACTTTTTTGTTGCTGTTCGCGCTGTAATTTGTTTTGTAGTGCTATTAAGCGTTCTTGTTCGGTCTCTTTCTGTTGAGCTGTCATTTTAGATTCGTTCATACGGTATGATTCAATTTGACGAATTAAATCATTCGAAATTGAATCTATTTCTTTTACGAGCTTTTCGTTTTTTTGTTCGAATTCTTTTTTTGCAGCTTTCATTTTATAGTAGCCTTTCAAAATTTCTGTATTGTTAATATAGGCTGTTTTTTCACTTGAATTGCCGCAGGAGGAACAAAGCATAATTCCTACGATAAGCAAAACTGATACTGATGTTAACTTCATAAGATAAATCTATTTAAATTAAATTTTTTATTATTTTTCATTATAAAAATTAGCTCCAAATTTTGCGTTTTAAGCGCGTTTTGTCATTAATATAAAGCAAAGTATTAATTTCTAGTCAAAGATGATTACAGGGCTTTTATTTTAGTTTTTTGAAGATGTATAGTACACTTGACCATTCATTTGTTTGCCTTGCTTTCCAATTGGATAAAAATCCAATTTTAATCGCGTTTAGTAAAGAGTTACCTCCCTTGTATTTTTCTGAAAGTAAGGAAACATAATAGGCATCTAGTAGTAATCCTTTTGTTTGTAACAGTTGGTAATTATGTTCTTTAAAAATAGTTGTTATTGCTTGTTTAGAAAAATGATGAATGTGTCTAGGAACATCATAAGCAGCCCAATATTTTTTATAGTATGACGCATCAAATGATTTAAAATTCGGTACTGCTACAAAAACAAAGCCACCAATTTTAGTGAATTTATTGAGTGAAGTAAAAAAACTTGAAAGGTCTGGTATATGCTCGAGAGCGTGCCATAGACAAACCGCATCGTATGATTCAGATTCGGCTTCTTCGATAGATGAATATACATGAATGCCTTTAGAAGAAGTTATATTTCTTGCTTTTTTATTAGGTTCGACACCTTTTACTAAGAATTTATTTTGTTTTAACAACCATAAAAAATCACCAGTACCGCATCCAATGTCTAAAAAACTACCTTTTCTGATGTAGGATTTTACCCATTTTAGTTTTCGCTTTAGCATGTATTGTTTAGCCAAACTATAGATGTAGTCCATAGGAGAATTTACCGAATCTGAATGCGAAATATAAGCCTTGTCTTCGTAATAAAATCCTATCTTATCCTCAGAAGGTATTGGACATGTTGTATACATGTCCAATACCTTGTTGTGTTTTAGCTCGAATTCCTCGTTTGTTTTGAAATAATCTTTCAGGTGCATATAGCTGATTTCATAAAAGTTAGCGCTATTGTTTCACGTGGAACATACGAATTAACGCCCCATGTGCACTAGTAAAACCGAAATATCGCTCGGATTTACACCACTCACCCTTGATGCTTGAGATACTGTTGCTGGCTTTATTTTGCTAAGTTTTTCTCTCGCCTCAAAAGACATCGACTTCAGCACAGAATAATCAAAATTATCAGGGATTTTTAAATTTTCCAAACGATTAAGCTTATCTGCGTTTTGCTTTTCTTTTTCTATATAACCTGAATATTTCACTTGAATCTCTACTTGCTCTAAGATCTCTTCATCCAGTTCATTTTCTTGAGCAAAAGAGTTTACAGCATCAACTTTTAGCATATCCTCCATAGAAATATTCGGCCGAGCAAAAAGTCGAAACATCTTTCCTTTTTGTGCAATAGTAGAGGATTTCTTATCTTCTAATATCGGATTTATTTCTTCAGGTGAGACTGACGTATCTTCAAAGAATTTTACAAAAGCATCGGCCTTTGAATACTTTTCATCTACACGTTTCATGCGATTTTCTTTTGCTAAACCTATTCTATAAGAACGCTCAGTTAGACGTAAATCAGCATTATCTTGACGAAGTAATGTTCTATATTCTGCCCGTGAAGTAAACATACGATAAGGTTCTTCAGTTCCTTTTGTGATTAAATCATCAATTAAAACACCAATATAAGCTTCATTTCGTTGTAAAACGAATGCTTCTTGTTCACGTACTCTTAAAGCCGCATTTATTCCCGCCATAATACCTTGCGCACCAGCTTCCTCGTATCCTGTAGTTCCGTTAATTTGTCCGGCGAAATATAAATTATCAACAATTTTTGTTTCTAGTGTATGCTTTAGTTGTGTTGGCGGAAAGAAATCATATTCAATAGCATAACCTGGTCTAAAGAATTTTACATTCTCAAAACCTTCAACAGATCTTAGGGCTTTAAATTGAACATCTTCTGGCAAGGAAGTAGAAAATCCATTAACATAGAATTCAACAGTATTCCATCCTTCTGGTTCGATAAACATTTGATGCCGGTCTTTGTCTGCAAAACGGTTAATTTTATCTTCTATACTTGGACAATACCGTGGACCTATACTTTGAATTCTCCCATTAAACATAGGCGAACGATCAAAACCTTCACGAAGCAGATCATGAACAAGCGGAGATGTATATGTCATCCAGCAAGAACGTTGCTTTTTTAGCCTCGTGGATTCTTTTAGGTAGGAAAATTTAGCTGGGTTATTGTCGCCAGGTTGCTCGGTCATTTTTGAAAAGTCCAACGAACGCCCGTCTACTCTTGGCGGTGTTCCTGTTTTCATTCTTCCCGCTTCAAAACCTAATGAGATGAGCTGTTCTGTAATACCAGTTGCAGCCCTTTCCCCTGCTCTTCCTCCACCGAAATTCTTTTCTCCAATATGAATGAGTCCGTTAAGGAAAGTCCCGTTGGTAAGTATTACGGTCTTTGCTTTTATTGATATACCTAAGGATGTAATTACACCGGTTACTTTATCACCTTCCATTAGCAAACCATTTACCATATCTTGGTAAAAATCAAGGTTTGGGGTTTGTTCTAAACGTAATCGCCAATGTTCTGCAAACATCATCCGGTCGCTCTGAACTCGTGGACTCCACATGGCTGGCCCTTTAGATTGATTTAGCATTTTGAACTGAATCGCAGATGAGTCTGAAACCAAACCACTATACCCACCAAGGGCATCAATTTCTCTTACAATTTGGCCTTTTGCAATTCCGCCCATTGCTGGATTACAAGACATTTGAGCAATGTTTTGTAAATTCATAGTCACCAATAAGGTAGAACACCCCATGTTAGCACTTGCCGCAGCCGCCTCGCTCCCGGCATGACCTCCTCCGACTACAATTACATCGTATGTATCTAAAAACATAATCTTATACATTGTGTTCCACGTGGAACAATTTCATTTTTTCTTCTTCTTTTGAACGCATTAATTGTGATTCGGCGTCCGTTTTATCTCGGTATCCCATGCAGTGCAAAACCCCATGAATCATTACCCGTCTTAACTCTTCGTCAAACAAAACTTCAAGTGACTCAGCATTTTCTCGAACCCGGTCTACTGAAATAAAAATTTCTGCCGCTATTAACTTACCCATAGACAAGTCGAAAGTGATAATATCCGTTAAATAGTCATGGTTAAGTTCACTTTTATTAAGCGATAAAAGATCTTCATCCGATAAAAAAACATACGAAATGTCGCCCGTAATAAACTTTTCTGACAAAATCGACCTATTTATCCACTCTGCGTAAAAAACTTCGTTAGAAAGCTTAAAATCGATTTCGTAATTAAATTCTACATTATAAGTCGCCATTAAAGTATGATTTTATCAATGGTTGATATTTGGGTTGCAAAGGTAAGACTTGTCGATTTAAAATTTCAGTAGTATTAAAGTATTCTTTTGCTTTATCAGTAGTGTTAGTTTGAGGTGTAAAGTCTTCGTAATTAGTTGTAGCCTCACGCTTATTATCCTCGCCTTGTTTTTGTGCGGCTTGCTGCAACTTTAAGAGTTGGTGTTTTACTTCTTCCATACGTTTTTGGACGCGTTCATTAAAACCATACATCAACATTTCTCGTTCCAGCATTTCCATGCTTTTGGTTAAATTTCGCGAGTCTCGCTGAAGTCCTAGTTCCTGAATTCGATCTTCCAACTGATCTTTTAGTAATTGTTGTTTTTTGTAAATTTCATAGAGTTGTTGACTTACTTGTTCGCTCTCGCCATAGGAACCTTCCTCTCCATCATTTCCGGATTTTTCATTGCTAGAACCTCCTTCTTGTTCTTGAGAAGAATCCTCAGAGGATGAATCGCCGTTTTGACCAGCAGACTCGCCTTGATTTCCGTCTGCGGAGGATTCACCTTCACCCTCGCTTTCGCCTTGTCCTTCGCCTTCGCCTTCGGATTGGCCTTGACCTTTCATTTCTTCTTTCAAATCGTCAAAACTCTTGATAATATCGGAAAGCTGATCTGAAGGACTATTGCCATCTTCACCCATACCATCGCCTTGACCTTGACCGCTTCCACTCATTTGCTGTTGCATTTGATCCAACGAATCATCTAACATATTCGCTAAGTCGTTAGCAAAAGTCATGATGTATTGTTGGTTACTGGTGGCAGTAGCTACCTTGTTGTCTGCTAACCTTTCGAGTGCTAAGTTGGTGTGGTATTGAATATCGGAGATTTTGGTAGTTACTTGCTCAGTAATCATTTGATTCCTTAACGCTAAACTATACAAACTATCGTCAATATGTTTGAAATTTTCACGTAATTCTGCTTGGTTACGAAGTTTCTTGGCGAAAATTGGATTATCATTTCCTATGCGTTTAAAATCTTGCATAAGCGATTCTTGTTCTACTGAAAAAATAACCAGATTACTAAGAATTTGACGAAGCATTTCAGCGTCTTCGGCTTGTTGTTGTGCACTTGAACCTTGCATTGACATACCCATTTGCTGCGCCATTTCTTTCATTTTTTGAGCAGCACTTTTTTGAGATTCCTTGGCGCCTGCAGATGAAGGTGACGAATTATCATCATCAGACTCTGATGATTCAGGTGAAGATTCTCCAGATTCTGAACCACCTTCTTCATTGCTGCTCGGGTCTGAAGCATTATTCTCTGATGAATTATCCTCAGAGGGATTGGAATCGGCTGAATTAGTTTCACTTTGCAATGCTTCTTTCGCTTTGTCTAAATCACGTTGAATATCTTTTTCATCATACGTATCTCGATACAGGTCCAACGGTTTTTTTAGGTTATTGTTTTCCTTTTCTAATTCATCTAACTCGTTTCGAAGATCTTCGAAAGCTTCATTTAATTTCTCCTGTTCGTTAACTGAAGCATCTTTTTCGGCTAATTTTTGTTGTTTTTCGGCGAGGTCATTTAATTCCTCTGCAAGTTGTTTTGCTTTTTGTTCGACATAGTAACGCTTAGTGAGTTCTAAAAGTTGCTCAAGCGTGCGTTCTTGTTTTTTGCTTTCATTAGCAAAATTATCAAGCTTATCTTTCAGTTCTTCTTCGCTAATTTTATCTTTATACTTTTGAAGCTCGTCAAGTAAATCTTGATTTTCTTCTAATCGTTTTTCATTTTCTTCCAGCCTGTTTTGCAAATCGTTTTTTCGAGGGTCTTGACTTTCGGGTTGAAATTTCTCTAGATTTTGCTTTAAATCCTGCGTAAATTTTTTCATTAATTCACGCTGTTGCTTCTGACGCTCGATGTACGATTCTATTTTCTTTTTGTCTGAAAAAGTAAGCTTATTTTTCTCTTTTTGTAATTGATTAATTTGGTTAGCATCTTGTTGTTCTTCCTTCAACTGGTCAAAAGACTGTTGCATCCCCTGCAAACTTTGGCTTTGTCGCTGCAAACGATCTCTTCTTTCTTCTTTATTGGTGTTCTTTCGGTAAGAAAAAGTATTGCTTCTGCTTGATTTTGAACCGTTTACAGCATCATTGTCGAAAACTTCAAAATAGAAAGAATAAGCAATACCCTCATTTAAAGCAATGGAATCGTTCGGAAACGTATAAAAAAACTCAGCAACATTGGTAGTGGGAATTGAAATAGCAGAAAAAAATTTAGTCGCTGGATTATTCGTTGGGTAGTATACAAGTTGTGCCTTGCGTAAACCGTAATCGTCCTCGGCTACGGCTTTAAAATATTGTATTGTTTCGAGAGTATCTATACGCTGTTCTACAATAATTTTTGGGGCTTGGTCTTTAATTGTTTGAAGGCGGTAACTTAGTTGTTCGTAATGCCTTCTGTTTGTATTGGACGTAAGTAGTTGGTAATTGCCACTCTTGTAAATTCTTTTTTGAAATTCAAAGTTTTCAGGTGTAGAAGTAAAATTATATAATGAATCTTTCCAGAAAAACTCAACCTGATCGGTGGCGATTGACTGAAGTTTCCAACGCAGTTGACTCCCTTCTGGGAATGTAGCATTGCCAGACCCTATTAAATCTTGAGAAGGAAGCTTAGTGTAAGAAGGAGGAACAACTTCTAAGGTTAAGTTTCGTAAACGAGGAACATCAACAACCGACAGCTGATAACTTGGGGAAAGTACCCCTCCCCCTTCAAACTGAAAACGTTTAGCCGTGTTTACGTTTGAAAAAGCATACTGAAAAGTATTTTCTGAAATTGATTTCATGCTGAAAGTTTGCCCTTCTAGTTGAAGGAAAACTTCACTAGGAAGTACATCGCCTTCGGTTGAAACTTGAAGAACAAAAGATTTTCCTGCTTCAACTTGTAAATCGCTATTTTTTAAAACAAACTGAAAAGGTGCTGGAGGCGCGTAATAGGTTTTATAATCTACTACTCGGTTATAACTTTCAGTAAAACTTGAAATTTTTCCAGAAATCCATAAGCCCAAAAGTAAGAGCAAAGGAAAAAGCGCGTAAGGCAAATACCGAACATTAGTTTTAAAATTAATGGCTAATTGAAAGGGAACAGGCGAGAGTTGGGCAGACTTTTGTTCGATTGCTGCTTGAATAAATACCGAATCTTGCTTTGACAATTCGTCTTTAAGTTGAAGTAAATTAGTCAGGCGATCGTCTACCTCAGGGAAATGTTGGCCAATAATTTCAGCTGCTTTATTGTTATCAATTCCCTTGGAGATTTTTGACCACTTCAACAATGGCAAAGCAATAAAACGAATGAGTAAGAAAACCTCTACCCCAACAAATGCAAAAAACAGTAGGCTTCTACCAAGACTATCTAACCAAAAAAAGTACTCCAATAATACAATCAAAAAGAAATACAGTAAACCAAAAGCGGTAAACAAAAGCCCACCCTTTATAAGTTCATTGACGTAAAATTTGGCAATGAATTGTTCTAATTTTTTTTCTACTTGACCGAGGTACTGCATTTAAATAAACTTAACTTGTAAAATTACAAAAAATTAAATAGCAAGTACTTAACTAAATCTGAAAGTTTAAGAAAACTAGTGTATGAATATTTTTTAAAAAGCTGTAATTTAGTTTTAAATATCTTTATAGAGAAGCTTATGAAACAAATAAATACCCAATCGAAAATAAAGGTTGGATACAAAAATCAAAAGTTTAAAAATTACTTCTTCCCAATTGCAGGAGCTTTTTTTATTATTTCTGGTGTTTTTCAGTGGGAAAATTTGCCGTGGATTACGCTTGGTAATGTGGCAATTGGTTTGTTATATATAGCTGAACCTTTTTGGAAAAGAAATACAAATTACATCACTTTTAGGGAGGATTACATCGAATATCCTTCAGGGAAATTATTTGGCAAAACAAAAAAAAAATTGAATTACAAGGATATTGAACAAGCTGTTTACTTGGTGGGCGATTTCATTTTTAGAAACAAAGAACAAGAGGTAAGGCTGGTAAAAGAATTTTTGAAAGAAGATGACATCCGCTTTTTAGAAGATAAATTAGTTGAACTAAACAGCATGGAAGAAAGTGAAAAGAACTAAAGAAATAGGCCCAAAAACCTTGCATAATGTAAACGGCGACAGTGAACGTTGGATGATGTACTTCGCTCCTATTATTGGGTTATTTTTCTTAGGAATTGGGAGTTTTTCACTAGTTGAAAAAGAAGATAACAAATTTCTAGCTATGATATGTATGGGAATTTTATGGTTCTTAATTCCGTACATTAGAAGAAATAATTTTCGCATTCATTTTGAAGAAGACGGGATTAGCTACAAAAAACACCTATTTAAACGGCAAAAACTTAGGTATGATGAAGTTTCTGAAGCCAGGCAAATAGCAAAGGATTTTGTGTTTAAAAACAACACTCAGGAAGTTCGAATACCTTAAAAAACCTTCAACCAGCTGAACTTCATTTTGTAGAAGAAAAAATAAAAGATTTCAATAAAAAAAATCCCACTTCGTAAAGTGGGTTTAGTTATTTATTGAGTAGCGTAGCGGTATCACTAGCGTCGATTTATATTTCAAAAATAACAAATTCATTCTAAAAAAAGAAATTAAAAACTAATTTTCCCAAAAGAGGAACTACTTGCTCCCCTTGGAATTACAGACTAAGTAAAGAAACGTGCATATACTCTGGTCAGTTTATAGATTGTTTTGAACGAAAATTGAACACCAAAAGTAAGTGTTTTGGCTACATTTGTGTACATTAAATTACTTACTTATGTTAAAAAATAACCTGTTTTCGATTTTGTGTCTGTTTTCAATTTTTATTGGTTGTGATGAACCTCAAAAAGAAGTTGCAGAACATTCAAAAGGAGATGAAAGGCCAAATTTGTTTTTATCTTGACAGATGATCACGCTACTAACGCAATAACAGCTTATAGTGATAGATTCAAAGACATTGCGCCAACACCCAACATAGACAAAATTGCCAACGAAGGAGCAATACTTACCAACTTATTTAGCACAAATGCCATTTGTGGACCGAGTAGAGCATCCATCATTACAGGGAAGTATAGCCACAAACACGGATATTTTAAAAATTATCAAGGCGGGTATTTTGATGGTTCGCAATGGACTTTCCCAAAGGCACTTCAAGAGGCGGGTTACCAAACCTCATTATTTGGGAAATGGCATTTGGCTTCTGAGCCGCAAGGTTTCGACTACTTCAAATATCATATCCTTAAAGGAGAACAAGGGGTATATTGGAATCCAACCTACAATGAAAATGGAACTCATGTAGAAGAAGAAGGTTACGCTACCAACATAACCACCGATTTTGCGATGAATTGGTTAGAAGAAAGAGACGAGAGCAAACCATTTTGTATGCTACTTCAATACAAAGCGCCGCACCGCGAGTGGGCTCCTGACACAAAATACGAGACAATTTTTGACGATTTAACCATTCCGCTTCCTGATAATTTCTATGATGATTACAAAGGAAGGGAAGAAACAGCAGGAAATACGCACATGACCATGGATTACTTTGACCGTAGAGACATGAAGCTTACTCCTCCTGATTCATTGAGCGGGAAAGCCCTGAATAAATGGTACGATTACGGGAATAGACCCGGAGAAATCGTTACTCCTGATCCTGATTTACAAGGGAAAGAACTAGACGAATGGAAATTTCAGCGATATATCAAAGATTATTTGGCAACCATCAAATCAGTTGACGATAATATAGGTAGAGTATTAGACTACTTGAAAGAAAATAATTTAGAAGAAAACACCATTGTTGTATATGCTTCAGACCAAGGATTTTTCCTAGGTGAACACGGTTTTTATGACAAGCGTTTCATGTACGAAGAATCCATACGTATGCCGTACATTGTTTGCTATCCAAAGCAAATAAAGCCTAATACAGTGGTAGATAATGTTATTTCGAATGTAGACATTGCTCCAACTCTTTTAGCCATGACCAATGTCGACATTCCAGAAGATGTTCAAGGAAGAAGTTTTGCTGAAAACATGATTTCTTCTACACCTGAGGATTGGCGTCAATCCATGTACTACCATTATTACGAATACCCATTTTGGCATCATGTGCAACCGCATTTCGGAATACGTACGGACAGATATAAGCTTATTCACTTTTATTATGACATCGATACTTGGGAGTTTTATGATTTGAAAAACGACCCAAAAGAAATGAATAATTTAGTGAATTCTGAAGAGCATGCCGAATTAATAGAATCATTTAAAAAAGAATTGTTTGCGCTTAAAGAAGATTCAGGAAATACCATGTCGCTTGAAGAGCTTAGAGCAATATCAGACACCAACTTTGGTGGACATGAATCAGGCAAAACAAATAAGCTGTAAAGACAGCATTAATTTGATTAATTTTGATCTTTTGATGAATTCAATAAAATAATACAACACATATGAAATTATATCCACTTCGATTTACGCCTATATCCAAATACAGGATTTGGGGAGGAAACAAGCTAAATACTGTTTTAAATAAAGGTTTTGAAGGTGAAATGATAGGTGAATCTTGGGAAATTTCTAACGTAGAAGGAGATGAAACCCTTGTTAGCAACGGTTCCTTGCAAGGAAAAACCCTTCAAGATTTATCGCAAGAATTTAAAGGAAAATTACTCGGCGAGAAAGTTTATGCTTCGTTTGGGGATGACTTCCCGCTACTCATTAAGTTTATTGATGCCGAAAAACCACTTTCTATTCAAGTTCATCCGCATGACGATGTAGCCAAAGAACGCCATAATTCCTTTGGAAAAAATGAAATGTGGTACATCATGGATGCTGATGAAGATGCTGAAATTATTGTAGGCTTCAATCAAGAATTGACACAAGAAGAATACCTTTCTCATTTAGAAAACAATACAGTATTAGATGTGCTAAATACTGTAAATACCAAAGCGGGTGATGTATTTAATATTCCTACAGGGCGTGTACACGCAATTGGAGCAGGAGTTTTGTTGGCTGAAATTCAGCAAACCTCCGATGTAACCTACAGAATTTTCGACTACAATAGAGTTGATGCTAAAACAGGTCAAGAAAGAGAACTACATAACGATTTGGCTTTGGATGTAATTGATTTTAATGTACAGGAAAGTTATACAACTCCATACGAAACACAAGAAAATGAGGCATCAAAGCTTATCCATACACCTTACTTCACGACGAATATACTCGATGTACGTAGTAAAGTCGAAAAAAACTACTCATCGGTAGATTCTTTTGTAATCTTGATTTGTGTTGAAGGTGAATTAAGCATTACATCAGAAGGCGAATTATATCCGCTTAAAAAAGGCGAAACAATTTTGCTCCCTTCTGTTTTAAATGAAATTGAATACACCACAGAAACAAATGCCAAGCTTTTAGAAGTCTATTTGTAGAAGTTCAGCTTATTAAGCAACGTATAACCAAATAAAATAAATACACTATAATTCTTTGATTTTCAACGAATATAAATTTTTGTCATGTACTTTAAAATGAAGTAATAAATAACATTTATCGAAAGAATACAGGATAATTGAGATGAAAAATTGTTAACCAATTCATTTTTAAACTGTAGAAGAACTATTCCAATTTAGAAGACTCAATTAAGTTTTTGGTATAAGCATGCTTGGGAGAGAAAAACACTTCGTCTGCTTCGCCTCGTTCGACTATTTTTCCTTCTTTCATTACTAAAAGTTGGTCGCTCATATAACGAACTACGTTTAAATCGTGGGAAATAAATAAGTAGGAGAAGCCAAAATCTTCCTTGAGTTCATTTAGCAAATTTAATACTTGTGCTTGCACAGAAATATCCAAGGCCGAAACTGATTCGTCGCAAATAATGAACTTGGGTCGAAGCGCAATACTCCTCGCAATCCCCACACGCTGACGCTGACCTCCGCTAAACTCATGCGGATAACGGTTGAAGTGAGCTTCAGTTAAACCCACACGTTCTAATAATTCTACAGTTTTAATACGAGCTTCTTTTTTGGAAGTGAATAATTTGTGCACCAACATAGGTTCCATTATTGCATTCCCGATGCTTAGTCGAGGATTTAACGAAGCAAAAGGATCTTGAAAAATCAATTGTATATCTTTTCGGAGCTTTCTAAATTCAGCTGAAGTCAACTTGGTAATGTCTTTTCCTTTGTAATAAACTTCGCCTGCGCTTGCTTTGTCCAAGCCTAAAATGAGGTTGCTAAGTGTCGATTTTCCACAACCCGATTCGCCTACTAAACCAAGTGTTTCGCCTTCATATAAACTAAAACTAACTTCATCTACCGCATTAAAATAACTTGGTTTTGCCCAAAAACTATCTTTAATTACATAGGTTTTAGTTAAGTTTTTTACTTCCAAAAGTGGCTTTTTGGTGTATATTTCAGAGTGTTTTTGTTTTCTTTCTTCACTAGAAACCACTTCAAAATCTGTTCTATTATTCATAAAATCTGAAACTGTGGGCAACTTCTTCAGACGTTCATTCGCTTTAGGTCGCGATGAAAGTAATGCTTTGGTATAGGTTTCTTGAGGCGAATTAAACAGTTCTTTAGTAGCGGCTTCTTCAACTTTTTTGCCTTGATACATGACCATTACCCGATCGGCAAGTTGAGCCACCACTTCAAGGTCATGCGATATAAACAACACACTCATTTCTCGTTTTTGTTGAAGCTTTTTGATCAGCTTCAAAATATCTTTTTGCACACTTACATCCAGTGCTGTTGTGGGTTCGTCTGCAATCAATATTTCGGGTTCATTGGCAAGCGCCATAGCAATCATCACCCGTTGTTTTTGGCCGCCACTAATTTCATGAGGATAAGAAGAAAATATGGCTTTTGGTCGAGGTAGTCTTACTTCTTCGAAAAGCTCAATTACTTTTTGGTAAGCTTCTTTTTTTGTGGTTTTTTGGTGTTGAAGAATCATTTCTACCACTTGTTCCCCGCATTTCATGGAGGGATTTAGCGAACTCATCGGCTCTTGAAAAATCATCGCGATGTTGCAGCCGCGGATTTTTCTGAATTCATTTTCACTTAAATGAAGTAAGTTTTTATCATGAAAAAGTAATTTGCCTTCCACATGTGCATTTTTATTTAAAAGTCCCATGATTGCAAGGGAAGAAACCGATTTTCCCGAGCCTGACTCACCAACAATACCAAGGATTTCATTTTTCGCTAAATCAAAAGAAAGGTCATGAATTACTTGGGTGTATCCTTTTTCTGAAGGAAACGAAACGCATAAATGATGTACTGCAAGTAAACTCATGATGAAAAAATGAAACCTATCTAACGATGTAAGTTTCAAAAATACGTATAGTCTTTTAATGGAGGTGCATTTCTTTCAAAACTTAGCAAAAATCAGTAGCTAACAAAAGCCACAAAGTTGTTGAGGTTGTTATTAAGAAACAATCATAAAGCCTAATTGTGGTAAAACTACTGTTGGGCATACTGCTTTTTACTCAGGCTTAATTTTTACAATCTTTTCACCTTGCATTATTACGAGTTCACTTTTTTTCTCCTTTTTAAACTCTATAAGCTTTTCATAAACCTTTTCAAGTCCATCAACAATTTTATTTTGTAATTCTATTTGTTTATCTCTCTTGCTCATAACTATTTTTTAATCGGTTAAACTTTTCGTTATCCAAAATCACTAATTTTTCTTGCTCTATTTTTTTTGCTATAAATTCATGTTTGCCAAATGAATTATCAAAAATCAGTATTCCATCAACAATATCTATATAAATTTCAAACAAATTTTTAATTCCCTTAGTGTATCGCCTTTCTATTACTTTACTTGGGATATTATGACCTCCCTCTTTAACTCTTGTTTTAACTCGTTCTTTTGCTAATTCGACGTTGTTTAACCAAAAGAAAAGAAGCGTAACCGTATATCCTTTGTTTTTAGCGTAAAGGACTTTGTTTCTATAACTTTTAGTTGATAAAGTTGTTTCAAATGCAAAGCTTTCATTTTCTTTGAGAAGTTCGCTAATTCTTTTTAGCATAATTCTTCCGGCTTCAAAAGAAACTTTTTCTGGTTGGAATGGTGAGAGTCCTTTTGCTATTTCGTCTGCGTTAACAAATTCCTTGCATTCGATTATTTCAGGTAAAATAGTAAAAGAAGCTGTTGTTTTTCCTGCTCCATTGCATCCTGCTATTATATAAAGGTTTTTATCTTTCATATAAAAGCAAATTTAATCATTTTTAAGCTACTTTGTAGAGAAAGGTATTTTTTAGCATTATGCCCAACTGCAAAAAAGCGAAATCGAATAGCTGCTTATTTATTCTGCGATTGTGTCAGTGTTTGAAATAAAAAATATACAGCAAAAAAATGGCTAAACCGCAAACTTTCATAAGAATTTCTTAATTTAGTTGCTTCAAATTGAAACTTTTATGCCACACAGAGCTTACGAAACTTGGTTAGTCAATCCGCTGAATAGATTTATGAATAAATCTTCCTCAAGTGGAATACTCCTCTTTTTTATGGCGTTTCTTTCGCTTTTAATCGCCAATAGTCCTTTACACGATAGCTTTGAGTCTTTTTGGAACACGAAGATTTATCTAAGTATAGGAGATTTCAAAATATCGAATACAATTTTACATTGGGTAGATGACGGGCTCATGTCGATTTTCTTTTTCGTGATTGGTTTAGAATTGAAAAGAGAAGTCATGGCGGGTGAACTAGCTCAGCCCAAAGATGCCTTGATGGCAATTGTTGCCGCGATAGGTGGGATGTTGCTACCCGCAGCCATATTTTTTGCGTTCAATCAAAATGCGAGTGCCGATGCCATGAATGGGTGGGGAATCCCGATGGCAACAGATATTGCTTTTGCATTAGGAGTTATCTACCTTTTAGGTGATAAAGTACCTACCACACTTAAAGTGTTTTTGACCGCTTTAGCCATTATAGATGATGTGGGAGCGGTTTCGATAATTGCTTTCTTCTATACGGATAGTATTTCAACGTTTAGTCTTCTGCTCGGAGGTTTTTTCTTTTGTTTAATGATAGCTTCCAACAAACTAGGCATAAGAAGTACGTTTTATTATTCCATTATTGGGATTGGCGGAGTTTGGTTAGCATTCTTGATGAGCGGTGTACACGCAACGATTGCCGCAGTTTTGGCCGCGTTTACGATTCCTGCAACGGTAAAAATTGACAAACAAATTTACTTAGATAGAATTAAAAACTTCGGTAAACGATTAGAGCGAGCTGAATGTAGTGACCATGATTGCATTGTAAGCAAGAACGAAGAAATGTACCTCAACCAAATTAATCGTGCTACAGAAGAAGTAATTTCTCCGCTTCAACGACTAGAACACAGCATGCACCCTTTGGTGGCTTTTGTGGTCATGCCCATTTTTGCCCTCGCTAACGCAGGTGTCCGAATAGAAGACAACTTTTTAGAAATGATTACAGGCTCTGTTGCCTTAGGAGTTGGAGCAGGTTTACTAATCGGCAAAGTAGTGGGAATAGTTAGTTTTGTTTATCTATTTAAGTTTTTAGGATTTTACAAAATACCAAAAAGCCTCAATTTTAAAATGATTCTTGGTGTTTCCTTTTTAGCGGCTATTGGTTTTACAATGAGTTTATTTATCACTTCCTTAGCTTTCGAAAATGAATTATACGCTACTCAAGCTAAACTAGGTGTACTTTCTGCTTCAATCTTAGCTGGAGTAATAGGCTTTGTGATTTTGAACAAATCTATCAAGGAAAAAAGAGTTAGAAAGAAACAAGCTACTCCTCCATCTTCATAGAAAGCTCAAGCCATTCCTCTGTTTTGGTGTCAATTTGTTGACTTACCTCTTCGATAGCAATTGAATTTTCTTTGATTTGCTCAGGCGTAAGTTCACCTAAGAAGCTTTGTTCTAAAGCTACTTTCTTCTTTTCTAAGTCGGCTATGTCGCGCTCTAGCTTTTTAAATTCTTTCTGCTCTAAATATGAAAGTGACTTCTTTGTTTTTGGCGCTTCTTCAACAGGAGATGGGGCTTTTATTTCAGGAGTTGGCGTTTCCTCTTCTTTTTTCATAAATTCGTCTCCAACTTCTCTAAAGTCTGAATAATTCCCGGGGAAATCTTTTATTTCGCCATTTCCAAAGACGAATAAATGATCGACAATTTTGTCCATAAAATAACGGTCGTGGGAAACTACAATCAAACAACCGGGATAATCCAACAAGAAATTTTCTAATACATTTAGGGTTACAATATCCAAGTCGTTTGTTGGCTCATCCAAGATCAAAAAGTTAGGATTTTGAATTAAAACCGTACACAAATACAAGCGTTTACGCTCGCCACCACTTAGTTTTTCGACCAAGTCGTATTGCTTTTTGGGATCGAATAAAAATCGCTCTAACAATTGAGAAGCAGAAATTTTCCTTCCTTTTTGAAGCGGAATAAATTCGCCGTATTCTTTTACTACTTCAATAACTTTTTGCCCTTCTTTAACTTGGATTCCACCTTGGGTATAGTAGCCAATTTTAAGGGTTTCTCCATGAACGACTTTACCTGAATCTGGTGGAAGCTTTCCGCTTAAAATATGCAGAAACGTAGATTTTCCTGTTCCATTTTTACCAATAATTCCAATGCGTTCTCCCCGCTTAAACAAGTAATTGAACTTTTCAAAAAGGGTATTATCTTTAAAGGATTTGCTGATATTGTGTAACTCGACAACCTTGCTTCCGAGGCGTTCCATGTTGATTTCCAACTCAATTACATGGTCTTTACGGCGTTTGTGAGCGCGTTCTTTGATATCGCTAAAATCTGAAATTCTAGACTTGGATTTGGTGGTACGTGCTTTAGGTTGGCGACGCATCCATTCCAATTCTTTTTTGAATAACTGCTTCGCCTTATTGGTTTCGACTGCTTCCGTTTGGATGCGTTGCTCTCTTTTTTCGATGTAGTAGGAATAATTTCCTTTGTAGGAATAGACTTGTCCTTCGTCTAATTCAATAATAAAATTACACACACGCTCCAAGAAGTAACGGTCGTGCGTGACCATGAACAAGGTCATTTGTTGGGTGGCAAAATATTCCTCCAACCACTCGATCATCTCTAAATCCAAATGGTTGGTTGGCTCATCTAAAATAAGCATATCTGGGTTGGTGAGTAGTAAGTTGGCTAATGCTAAACGCTTTTTTTGCCCCCCGAAAGGCTTTTTACTTTTGCGTTCAAATCCGTTAACTTAAACTTAGAAAGTATTTGTTGGTATTGATTTTCGAAATCCCAAGCTTGGTATTGGTCCATTCGCTCGAAAGCAGCTTGGTAAGCCTCGGCATCTTCCGGGTTTTTCAAAGCTAAATCATACGCTTTTATGGCTTGAAGCGCTTCGTTATCGGCCGCAAAAATGGTTTCTTCTACACTTAAATTTGCATCTAATTCAGGTTCTTGCGCTAAGTATCCGACTTTCAGTCCTTTTCTGAAATTTACTTCTCCACTATCGGGTGAATCTTTCCCGGTAATGATATTGAGCAAGCTTGTTTTTCCTGAACCATTTTTGGCAACCAAGCCAATTTTTTGCCCTTGATTGATTCCGAAAGAAACATTTTCAAACAATTGAAGCATTCCATAAGATTTGCTTACTTGTTCGACTGAAAGAAAATTTATTGCCATAAAATGCTGCTGAATTTGTTGGTAAGATGTATGTGCTTACCGCTTGCAAAAATAGGCTTTATAAACTAGATGGGGAAATTCAATATGTAGCTAAAAAGTCGGTTAATTTTCAAATTATACCTAAGGCTATCAAGAGTGAGAGCCGAAGCCATCTAATAACCAAAGCCAAAGTGGAATAACTTCAATCTCTCCCCATTCAGTGTTAATGGATTTTCCTTCATTATAAGTAATTATGTATGCTTTTTGAATATTCATTTCTTTCATAGAAAGTGTAAGCGATTTTACTTCTCTTTTAAAAGTCTCGTTATCGCTGATGCTATAAGAAACTTGTATCAGCCAATTTTTTTCTGGAACGTAAAAATCAACTTCGTGATTTCGCTTTAAAAAATAGATGGAGCAACCAAGTCTTCTTAACTGAATGTAAACCTGATTTTCTAGAAGTTTAGTGTCTTGATCTATGAGAAATAAGTTTAAAATCCCATTGTCTAAAAAGTAATATTTTTTTTTGGTTTCTTTTTCTGAAAACTTACTATGATAGTTAGTTACAGCACCAATCATATAAGACGACTCCAAGTATTCTAAATAATCAAACAAAGTGTTACTACCAATAGAAACACCTGTTGACTTAATCAGGTTTTTTATCCTATTGATAGATGTTTCGTTATTGACACTTTCTGCCATTTTTTTTACCAACAATTTTAGTACAGTACTATTGGCTATATTGTATCTCGCAATTATATCGCCATAAAACAACTTTTGATATACGCTTGATAAGAATTCTTTCTTGTTTTGAAAATTGACTAACTCAGGAAAGCCGCCATATTTTAAGTAACTTGAAAAATGTTGCAGTAATTCAACTTTTGACGTTGAATATTTCATTCTTTTAGTATACTTAAAGTTCATAAACTTCAAATATTCACTAAACGAAAGCGGAAGAATTTCTTTGTTTACAAATCTACCTCCTAAAGTAGATGCTATTTCAGCGCTCAACATTTCGGCGTTGCTTCCTGTAACATAGATTTGAAGTCCTTCGTCTGCAAGCCTTCTTACAAATTTTTGCCAATGAGGGATGTTTTGGATTTCATCTAAAAATACAATAGGTGGCACTGTATTCAATTCATAATAAGCTTCAATTGCTTCTTGTAAATTTTCAGTATTTACCTCAAGCAATCGTTCGTCTTCAAAGTTGATCATTAAGACGTTTTCAAAATTATTCTCGTTGAAATTCTGTTGAATAATTTGGTATAGAAAAAAAGATTTGCCGGCTCTTCTTAATCCTGTAAAAACGTAATTTGCATTAGGTTCAACACTGTATTCTCTTTCTTTGAGTTGCAGTGACTTGAGCCACTCTTGTTTGTTGACGATTATTTTTTTGAAAATCTCTTTCATTTTGTCTTTGTTATAAGACAAAAATAAACAAATTTGTCTTATATAAAAGATAAAAAAATGAATATTTATCTTATATAAAAGATATATTATGCTTTTTTCTCGTACATAAGGTATTTTTAATTTTACCTATTTTTCACCCCGATAGCGCGGATTTGCAATCCGCGCCCGTAAAGTATGTTAAAATAAATTTAGCATTAACACCTCCAATTCATAATCTAATTCCGCATAGTTTCTTGCAGAGCTAAAATAATAATCTTCTGGTGAAGTAACTATTTTTTCTTTTACTGCATTGTAATGTATATAGTCTATTTTTTGTTTAAAAAAAGAGTTGTTATACACATGTCTATACTTCGACACCGCTCAGTGACCGCTGGACATTTTTTATTCTGTGTTGGCACGGATTGCAAATCCGCGCTATCGGGTACTTAATGTAGCTACCTAAAAAGCTTATGGCAAGAATATTGATATTAACATAACTAATCACACTTAGTTATGAGCAAATACTATTCAATTCGTATTCCTTCTCCATGTCATGAAGATTGGAATCTGATGACGCCAACTGAAAAAGGACGTTATTGTGACGCCTGCGCTAAAACTGTAATTGACTTTACCGTAATGAGTCGCAATGAAATCAGTAATTTTTTGGAAGATAACAAAGGGAAAAAGCTGTGTGGACATGTAAGAAAATCTCAATTAGATAGTATTCATATAAAAATCCCTACCTCCTATTTTGATACGATTAGACAGAGTCAACGCTACTTTATATTGGCTTTATTAATGGTGATGGGCACTTCCTTACTTAGCTGTGAAGACCAGCAGGGAAACAAACATAAAATTGATCGTATTGAAGTTGTAGATACGCTTATGACTGATGTTAAAGATGTTCCTTTTATGGGAAAAATAAAAAATAAAGTTTGTAGTTCTTCAATAGACTCAATTCAAACTTCATTAAACACAGAGGATAACACTCAAAACCAACCAATAGTAGAAGATGTTGTATTAGACGGAGAAATTGTAGTTGGAATGATTGTTGAAGCAACTTCCACAGATGAACCGGTACATATTTCCTTAGTTCACGAGCCTCCGGAATTTCCAGATACACCCAAAAAATTAGACAAAATAGAAAAGCGACATCACTTTGAGAATGAACTCAGTCAACATTTTAAAAGCCATATAAATCATGATATAAACACGGGGCTAAAAGGGAATATACGAGCTTATACTCGATTTACTATAAATAAATTCGGGCAAATTGAAGACGTAAAAGTAAGGGCACCACACCCTTTGCTTGAAGAAGAAGTACGAAGAGTTATATCGCTGCTTCCCGAATTTATTCCCGCCAAAATCTACGGAGAAAGTGTTTCAGTATTACTTACTCTTCCTGTTCTATTCATGGATGAAAATTTTTGAGTTTTAATTAAAAATTCCATAAGCGTGGATTTGCAAATCTGCCATAACGGGTTTTTACATTTCACCAGATAACAACTCCGATTAAATCTTTTTTATCTACAAACCCAAAATATCTTGAGTCGTAAGAATTATGCCTATTATCGCCTACAAAAAAATATTTATCGTTAGGGATAATTAATTCTCCAAAATTATCTATATTCCAAGGTTCATTATAAGTTTTTTGGATTTTCTCATCAATAACAGTTTCTGACCAAATGTATTTTTGACCTCGAATAGCTTCTGATAACTCAATATTTTCAGGTAAATTTATGAGGACTGAATCTTTGCTTATTTTTCTTAAATACAACTCTCTTTTAATTAGATTTTTATTTACAAATTCATAATATTGATTAAGGCTAATCAGGTAATCAAATGATAATATAAGATCATTGTCAATAATGTCTCCATTTCTATAAAGAACACCTGTAGATATAACAATAGTATCACCAGGTTTACCAACTAACCTCGAAACAAATTTTTTTTTAGTATTCTCTGATAATTCAAAAATAATAAAATCATTTCTTTTTGGTTTAATTAAATTAGTCGCTAATAAGATTTCAGATTCAACAATATTAGGTTTATTAGATTCACCATTTGATAAAAATAAACTAAATGTTGACTAGTCCTAAATAATCGATACAGATTATTACTATTCAAAGTTACAATTAATTCCTTGCATCGGTACCGATGCAAGGAATTTTTGATTTATAGGTTTTCATTTTTACTTTTGACTGTT